>CAZYTX010000049.1:0-27849 GCA_964650485.1 uncultured bacterium
ACTACTAGCATATCATCCCGAAAAATACAGTTAAAACGCCGGCTCATGATTCATGCAAGGCCGCCAAGTGAAAAATGAAATAACTTGGCGCTCTTGGCGTCTGGCGTTTCTAATTTTATACAAAGAACCTGAAATCCGAAAGCTGGGCGAAAAGCCCGGCCATGGCCTCCCCTCCCAAAAGGCCCCTCATGACAAGCACCATGGGCAGGCCGATCAGGTAGAAGAAAAGGGGTATGCCGAAGAATGAACCCCCAAAAATGAGCATCAGGAGGATGATCCAGCCGTAGTTCATGAGCGGCTCGAGCCTTTGCGAGAGCCCCCGCGGCAGAAGATGGAGCAGTATGTGGCTCCCGTCCAGGGGCGGCACCGGTATGAGGTTGAAAAAGCAAAGCCCCACGTTGAGCTGCGCTCCCACGAACAGGAAGGCCAGCGCAGTGTGCGCGGCCTCGCCCTGGCCGGAGGTCATCACCCACGCCGCCCGGAGCGCCACCAGGAGGATCACGCCCGCGAGCAGGTTCGAGCCCGGCCCGGCAAAGCTAACCAGGATGTCGTCGCGACCCGGCTTTGAGAAGCGAGCCGGGTTCACCGGGGTGGGCCTGGCCCATCCGAAGTGGATGATGAAGAAGGCTATCAGGCCGACGGGGTCTATGTGCCTTATGGGGTTCAGCGTCACCCGGCCCTCCAGGGCCGCGGTGTCGTCTCCCAGAAGGTATGCGCTCCCCGCGTGCGAGGCCTCGTGGATCGAGAGGGCGAACAGCATGTGGGGTATGAAAACGAGGTAGAAAAGTATCTGGGGATCGTCCATGCTCAACTTGAATGCTCGTGGCCTAAAGTGCGCCTCGGGTGCTCCAAGGACCTGTTCAAATCCTTGCGGATGACCTTTAAAACCTAACAAAACCGCCACCAGGTGTCAAATTTTCCGGGTTGACAAAGCTGGAACAGTCTTTATAATAATGGACTGGCGCTGAGGGATCGTCTAATGGCAGGACACCGGGTTCTGGCCCCGGCAGTCCAGGTTCGAATCCTGGTCCCTCAGCCAAAATGTAATGCGCGGGTTTATATCGCCCGTTTAATCTTTCATGCTCCCATCGTCTAGCGGTCTAGGACGCCGGGCTCTCAATCCGGTAGCAGGGGTTCGAGTCCCCTTGGGAGCACCATACTTGTACGTATTGGTGAAGCTTCTTGCCCCCAAAGGGCCTCTTCCCGGAGTTCACCTGTAATAGAACCTGCCGTAGTACCTGGGCACCCTCCACAGCACCAGGTAGCGTCGTCTCACCATGAAGCCGGCCACCTTCTTGCGCCTCTCGTAAGCCGCGGGAAATAGCTTCTTGAACCTGCCTGCCGCGGGGTCGTACTTGGAGGTGTTCTCGATAAGGTGTGTAATGCCGAACGCGGCCAGTTTGGTCGCGTCCTGGTTGTAGTTGGCCTTCACGTAGTGGCACACCATGTCGTTCTCCAGGGAGAGCGGTCCTGCCCACTCGCCTATCACCACCGGCCGGCGGCCGGTTCTTTGCTCCTCCGCCTCCAGCGTCTTGCCCAGCTCCCTGGACGCCGGCACGATGGAGTAGACCGGGCTTTGCATCCAGTCCCAATAAGGGGCCCCTGTCATTACGAGTTCGTGCGCCAGCAGGGCCATGAGCAGGGCCCTGGTGACGAACCTGGTCCTGAAGGGTGCAATGAATTTGTGCAGCGGCGAGCGGGGCACTTGTCCGTCTGACACTCCTGCCTGACCGGTGTTTTTCCACAGCCTGTCCGCTGCCATTGCCGCCATCATGCAGAGTGGGAAGAAGTAATAGAGGTGGAACCTTATCACCTCGTGGGGGCTTGCGGAGGCCGCCAGCCTGGCGATCAGGAACCAGGCCAGCGCCATCCACTCGAGGTCGCCGATCCTTTTTCTTTTCACCGCTCGAAAGGCCATGTGCAAAATCCAGCCGCTCCCCAGGATGGATGCCGAGGGCAAGAGCACCAGGTAGTTGCTCCATATCCTCTCCGGTGACATGGCCACAAGCAGCAGCCCCAGCCGGTCCAGCAGCCGGGAGTGGTCAGCCTCCCCGGTCAGTTTGAAAGCATGCTTTACGTGGCTGAGGAGCGCCACCCCCTGGTAGCGGGCGATCACCGCGGCGAGGACCACCAGGCCCGCGGCGGCCAGCACCGTCAAGGCCCCGCTCCAGGCTTTGCGGTCCCCTTTCCAAGGCATGCTCTGCCACAGGACCAAGACAAGGAAACCCGCCCACAACGGCGCCAGCAGTAGCGCGCTCTTTTTTACGAAGAAGGCCACAATCAAGAGTGCGGAGGCCGGCAGGAGGAATGAAGGCCGTCTCCTGGACTCCGCCATGAAAGCAGATGCAAGTGCGCACCATGCGATGAGCATGGACTCCATCATGCCAAGACGGGTGAAGATGAGATAAAAGAAGTTCATGCCAAGGACCAACGGGAAGAGCATTGCTCCCGTGCGGGACCCGTGTCTCGCCAGCATCACGCTGCCGGTTGCCAGGGTGACAATGGCGCACAAAATGCTCATGACTCTCAAGCTCGCGTAACTCACCCCGAAGGCCTTGAACCAAAAATATAAAAACCAGGTCCACAGAGGCGCGCGCTGCATCCAGTATTCGAATTCGTCCAGGTGGTGCACCTTCCAGCGGCCGAATAATGCCTTGTTCCTGGCCTCGTAAGCCTTCTCCCCCTCGTCCTTGTAAGGGGCCACGTTGCGGAAATCCACCTGGTATATGGAGGGAGAGTCCGAATGCAGCCGCATGAGGCGGGCGCCCGCGTTCAGCAGCAGGAGGAGAGCCACGACGTAGACCAGCGCTCTCCTTGACCCGGCTCCGGACGAGCTGCTTTCGATAAGGCTCATATCCGGGTTCCCTATCACGTACGCAGGACTTGTTCAAGTGCATCAGAGATACTATAGTCTTTGCAAGGAGGGCATAAGGAGGCTTGTTTTCTAAAAAGAGAGACGGCGCCGGGAAAAAAAGCGGAAAGGGGCGCATTATTCTGGTCGCTGTGATTTTGGCCGCGCTGGGCGGGTGCCTTGTTTTCGCCTGGCTGAGCTCGGGCGCATTGCAATACAGGCTCAAGTTCTGGCGGGACACACCCGTGAACGCGGTGCTCATATCCATTGACACCCTGCGGGCGGATCACCTGGGGTGCTACGGGTACGAGAGGGACACCTCTCCAAGGATTGACGCGCTGGCCCGGCAAGGGGTGGTCTTCAAGAACGCAATAAGCTCGACCTCGTGGACCATCCCCGCACACATGGCAATATTCACCTCACAGTACGACGCGGTGCACGGGGTCTTGAGCCACGAGCACTGCCTGGACCACAAAAGGGTGACCATGGCGGAGATTTTCAAGGAGGCCGGGTTTCTCACCGCTGGATTTTACACCGCAACCTTTATGCACCCGACTTTAGGTTTTGACCAGGGTTTTGACCAGTACATAAACTGCTCTTCGGTGGCGCCGCTTTTGGATTCCTTCCTGGAGCGCAACGCACCCGAGGGACTTGTGTCCCTTTCCGTGCCCGAGCGCAAGGAGCTGGTGAAGAAGGTGAGGCACGAGTGGTCTTTGTGGAAGGACGCCAAGCGTGACGTGACCAGCCCCACCATAACCGAGAAGGTGATCGAGTGGCTCTCGGGTCACCATGAGGAGCGCTTTTTCCTTTTCCTACACTTCTGGGACCCGCATTACGATTACATCCCTCCCCCGCCATACGACACCATGTTCGATCCCGACTACGAGGGGCCGATCAAGGGGGATGTTCACAGGAACCCGCTTTTAAGGCCGGACATGCCAAAGCGGGACCTGGAGCACCTGGTGGCCCTCTACGACGGGGAGATCAGGTGGACGGACATGCACATCGGAAAGATCATGGACGCGCTCCAGGACCTGGGAAAGCTGGACGAGACCCTGGTGGTGATAACCTCGGACCACGGGGAGGAGTTCTTCGAGCACGGCAGTGAGAGCCACGGCAAGACCCTGTACGAGGAAGTGGTGAGGGTCCCTCTGATCGTGCGGTTGCCGGGTACCGTGCCCGAGGGAAAGGTGGTCCAGAGCCAGGTCAGGAACATAGACATCCTGCCCACAATGTGCGAGCTCTTCGGCCTCAGAAAGAGTGACGAGGCCATGGGAAAGAGCCTGGCGCCTTTGATGAAAGGGGATGATGCAGACCCCCTCACTTCTTACTCGCTCCTGGTCAGGAACGACATATTCATAATGGCCCTCAGGACCAACCAATGGAAGTTCATACGCGACCGGGGCGAGGAAAGGTATGAATGTTATGACCTGGAAAAGGACCCCATGGAGAAAAGCCCGCTACCCGCTGAAAAGCCCATGTGCAAGAGGGCCATGAAGATGTTCCTCCAGGAGACCAAGAGGATCACCACCCTCAGAAACGAACTGCCCCGGACCATACCCAGGGAGAAGATCAAGATCAGCCCGGTGGTGGCCGAGCAACTGAAGAGCCTGGGGTACATAGGCGAGTAAGGCCCGGCGCCTGGACCTTTAGCCACAACCCTGATCAGAATAAGTATTTGAGCAGTGTGTAGTTGGTTGCCATGGCGGGCAGGTTGTGGGCCCACACCAGCACCAAAAGGGCCGCCAGTATGCGCAGCAGCAGGCGGCTCCGCTCCCCCGCGGCCTTTAAGAGCATCCCCGATAAAAGCGCCATGTGCAGAAACTCGTGCAGCAGGTAGGACGCCTTTATGGTGTCCCCCTCCCCGGGCTGGGGAAACATGACCAGGAACCAGAGGTAGATGGAAAGGGAGGCGGCGAGCGATAAAAGAAACAGTATAGAGCCCGTCCTGCGGGTGAAGGACTCTTCATCAACCCCCCGCCCGGACACGGCGTACTTCAAGGCCAGCGCTATTGCGAGCAGGGCGAGAAATGTGGGGAAAAGTGATACCAGGTTCACCCTGCCGAGATAGCCGCCCACGGTGTCGTAGTTGGTCTCCATCCACTCCGGCTTGCCCCTGTCCGATATGATGGAGGCGCAACGGGAGGCCGGCTTGTAGGCGCCGGTCCGATTGTCCTTGCAATATACCGTGAAGAATCCCCAGTAGTCCCCCCAGAGCTCGGAGTAGAATACGGGGACCAGTTGGTTGGGGAATGCCGGCCGCACGGGGTTTTTGAAAAGCTTATCCGGGCTGAGCCCCAGGTAGAAGCTCCTCGGCTGGTTGGAAAGGGAGAAGCTCTCGGCGGGCTCGCGGTTGAATGCGCTGAACCTTCCCGTGCGCAGCTTCAAGGACAGGTAAAAGGGCGAGCATATGAGTGCTCCCAGGACCAGGGCCGAAAGGATGTAAATGCCGGCAAGCCTCGCCTTTTCGGGTTTGATGAAAATATATACGGCAGTGCAGCAGGCAAAAGCAATAAAGTACGAGATTGCCCATTGCCGCGAGAGTCCGGCCAGCCCCAGCGAGACTCCGGCAAGGGCGGCGTTGCGCATACTGAACTCCCCGCGGGCAACCATCCTGAGATAGAAATAGGCCGCGGTCACGCCGAAGGCCGCCACCCAGGGCTCGCCCCGGATAAAAGCAAAGGTCTTGTAATAGACCGGCAGAATTCCCAACATGAGGAGCGCGCCCCTGGCGACAAGGTTGCTCGCGTCCACCAGCCGGGAAATCTTCAGCAGGAAATACAGGGCCAGCAGAGAGGCGAAAAGGTTCGAGAGCTGGGCGGCCTTGCCAGCCCAGAAGATGTCCAGGCCAAGTGCATACGCCAGGGCGGGTATAACGTAGGGCAGGGGAGGTGAAAAGAACTCGTGCGACTGCCGGTATGAGGGGAACTCCAGGGTGGACAGGGTCTTGATGTAGTTGAAGTGGTGGGTTACGTCGTAGCAGAAGCGGGGGTCGTGAAGCACCAGGTTTGCGAGCAGGAGCCCGTTCACTATCAGGAAGAGGGCAAGGAGCGGAAAATCGAGCGAATTTTGCCGGTAAAAGGGGCGGGCCAGTTCTTTGAGCAATCCGTTGTTCATCTCCCGTATACCAGGCGCTCGGCGGCTGATGGGCGTTTATTCTATAAGACGTGCGCATTAAGTCAACGGCCCGTGTTTTGGAGAGCGTGGCCCTTTGATGGTCTTTTTTTGTTTGATAAGCCGAAGCCTTGCTCTATAATCACTTTGAAGGGGAGAGTTCTTTAAGGTTCACGCCATGAGAAGAAGGCGCAAGATTATACTTTTGCTAATCTGCATGGTGGCGCTGCTGGCCGCGCTGTTCCCTTACGGGCTTGAGCGCTACACCCTGTGGAGGAGCGCGCCCGAGAACGTGGTCCTGATCTCGGTGGACACCTTGCGGGCGGACCACCTGCACTGCTATGGATACCACCGGGAGACCTCGCCGGTGCTGGACCGGCTGGCCCGAGAGGGGGCCATGTTCCGGCAGGCGGTGAGCTCCACTTCATGGACCATACCCGCACACATGGCCCTGTTCACCTCGCAATACAACGGGGTCCACGCGGTGGTTGACTACAATGACCGGCTGGATGAAAAAAGGAAGACCATCGCCGAGAGCCTGAAAGAAGAGGGCTTTGTCACCGCGGGTTTTTACAGCGCCACGGTGTTGAACCCTTCCCTCGGCTTTGACCAGGGGTTCGACTACTATATCAACTGCTCCTCGGTGGCCGAAAAGGTTAACATGTTCCTGAATGAGAACGCGCCCGGCGGGATCGAGGACTTTGATCCGGACCAGACGGAGGACCTCCTGGAGAAGTTCCGGGAGAGGGAAGACCTGTGGAACCTGTGCCGCTTCGACGTCACCGGGCCGAGGATAGTCAAGAAGGTCAGGGACTGGCTCGACAAGCACAAGGGCGAGCGCTTCTTCCTTTTCATCCATTTCTGGGACCCCCATTTCCACTATTTCCCGCCGCCCCCTTTTGACACCATGTTCGATCCCGGCTACAGCGGAGAGATGACCGGGCAGAACGAGCTCATGCATCCGGATATGGACCCCAGGGACCTGGAGCACGTGGTGGCCTTGTATGACGGAGAGATAAGGTGGACCGACAAGAACATAGGCCTGGTCCTCGCTAAGCTGGAAGAGATGGGGGTCTACGACCGGACCATGGTGATCGTCACCTCGGACCACGGGGAGGAGTTCTACGAGCACGGCAACAAGGGGCATGGCAAGACCCTTTATGAAGAGTCGGTAATGGTGCCCTTGATATTCCGGCACCCGGGGATCATTCCGTCAGAAGGCGTCATCTCCAGGCAGGTGCGGACCATAGACGTGGCCCCCACCATACTCGACGCCCTGGGTCTCGCGAAGAACCCGGAGGCCATGGGAAAAAGCCTGCTCGGCCTTATGAGGAAGGGAAGGGGCAAGGAGCGGAGCGCTTTCATGTCTCTCATGTGGAAGGGCATGTCCCTGCTGGGGCTGCGCACCGGGCGGGGCAAGCTGGTCCACGACATGAAGGCCGGCTTTTTTGAATGTTATGACCTGGAAAATGACCCGGGTGAGACCGGCAGCCTGCATCTCAAGAACCCCTTGTGCAATCCCCTTCTGGAGAAGTTCTACGTAGAGAGCGAAAACATAGTGCATATAAGGAACAGCATTCCCCATTCGGTGGAACAGCCCGATGTCGAGATCAACCCCTTTTTCAGGGAGCAGCTAAGGGCCTTAGGCTACATTGACGAGTGAGGCGTTAATTTCATACGGTGCTACTAAGGGCGACGCAGATCAGACCTCCCTTTGCGCCGCCCTTTCAGGGCTTTGATATGTATTTTCTCATTTGTTACCCAGGGCTTCAGTCCCTGACGGGACTTGCCCCGGGCTTTAGACCTTCGCCCTTTCAGGGCGCGGACTGTCGCTTCCTTTCTTCTGCATCCTGGCCCAGGTGTCTCGCAGGGACACTATGCGGTTCAGCACAGGCTTTTGGTCTGTGGAGTCGGGGTCTACGCAGAAGTATCCCCTCCTCTCCAGTTGGAACCTGTCCCCGGTCTTTGCACCCCGGAGTGCGGGCTCTGCCATGCATCCCTGGAGCACCTTCACGGAGTCCGGGTTTATAAAGTCGCGCCAGTCCTCGCCCTCTTTCAGCTCTCCGGGCCGGTCCCTTGTGAACAGGTGGTCATAGAGCCTGACCTCGATTGGCACGGCGTGTTTTGCCGACACCCAGTGCAAAGTGGCCTTTACCTTGCGCCCGTCTTTCGAGTCCCCGCCCCGGGTCTCGGGGTCGTAGCGGCAGATGAGCTCCTTTATCTCCCCGCTTGCATCCTTTTTCACGTCCGTGCAGGTTACGTAGTAAGCGTAGCGTAGCCTGACCTCCCTGCCGGGCGCCAGGCGGAAGAACTTCTTTGGCGGGTCCTCCATGAAGTCCTCGCGCTCGATATAAAGCTCGCGCGAGAAGGGCGCCTTTCGCGTTCCCATGGCCGGGTCCTCGGGGTTGTTTACAGCATCGAGGTCCTCTCCCCGTCCCTCGGGGTAGTTCTCGATCACCACCTTCAGGGGGTCGAGCACAGCCATGTATCTCTGGGCACTCTTGTTCAGGTCCTCGCGCAGGCAGTGCTCGAGCAGGGCTATGTCCACCATGGAGTCGGCCTTTGACACCCCGATGCGTCGGCAGAAGCTCTTTATGGACTCGGGGGTGTAGCCGCGCCTGCGCAGGCCGGATATGGTGGGCATGCGGGGGTCGTCCCACCCGTGCACGTGTCCCTCCTTGACCAGGTTTATTAGCCTCCTCTTGCTTAGCACGGTGTAGGTGAGGTTGAGCCTTGCGAACTCGATCTGCTGCGGGTGGTGCACCTTGATCTGTTCCAGGAACCAGTCGTAGAGCGGCCTGTGGTCCTCGAACTCGAGCGTGCATATGGAGTGGGTGATCCCCTCGATGGAGTCGGACTGGCCGTGGGCCCAGTCGTAGGTGGGGTATATGCACCACTCGTCACCGGTCCGGTGGTGGCGTGCCTTGAGGATGCGGTACATCACCGGGTCGCGCATGTTGATGTTGGGGTGGGCCATGTCTATCTTTGCACGGAGCACGCGCGAGCCTTCCTCGAACTCGCCCTGTTTCATGCGCTCGAACAGCTCGAGGTTCTCATCCTTCGGCCGGTCGCGGAAGGGGCTTTCCCTGCCCGGCTCGGTCAGGGTGCCGCGGTACTCCCTGATCTGGTCCATGGACAGCTCGCACACAAAGGCCTTGCCGTCCCTTATCAGCTTCACGGCCCACTCGTAGAGCTTCTGGAAGTAGTCGGAGGCATAGTACTCGTGCTCGCCCCAGTCGAAGCCCAGCCAGCGCACGTCCTCTTTTATGGACTCGAAGTACTCCTCCTCCTCCTTGAGCGGGTTGGTGTCGTCAAAGCGCAGGTGGCAGCGCCCCCCGAACTCCTGCGATATGCTGAAGTTCAGGTTTATGGACTTTGCGTGCCCGATGTGCAGGTACCCGTTGGGCTCGGGCGGGAAGCGGGTCACCACCTTGCCGCCCCACTTGTTGGTGCGCACGTCCTCGGTGATCCTGGTGCGTATGAAGTCCTTGCCGGACGCCTCGTAAGCTTCGCTCATTTGAATTTCTCTCCTTGAAAACCCGGTTTGCCCGAGGATTGATCTAGACCGAAGGTATTATGAGTTTGGCGCAAGGTCAAGTAATGCTTGCAATTTTATTGTTATTGAAACAGCAGTGCCAGAAGCTGCGGGAAAAGTCCTTCTTTGCTCCGTCATTTCACTCCCCGGGGCTTTTCGCCTCGAATGGACTTCAGCCATTGCACGGCCCGGGGGTGCTTCTGCCACGCCTTTCCAATGAACTTCATGCATACTATCGCTTCGCTGTCATGGCCCGGTCTGAAGTAATCGGGTCTTTTCTGCGGAGGCTCTCTGTTCCCCGCAAGATAATCGTAAACGTGGGGGTTATTTTCATATGCCTGTTCAAATGCCTTTTGCGCTCCCTCCATGTCGCCTGAAAGGAAGCGCTCCAGCACCCGGCTGTACGAGAAAGTCGCAAGTATGGACTCAGGATAGCTCTCGAAAATAGACCTGGCCCCGGAAAGGTCTTCTTTTTCAAGGTAGAGCCCGATGAGCGTGTCACGGATGCCCTGGTTGTCATTGGGGTTTAACTCCAGCATCTCCTCGCAATGACGCACAGCCTCGGGAATCCTGCCCACATCTATTAAAAGGTCCACCATGGTCTGTCGCGCGCGCATGTAAGGCCTGGTCTCGATCATTGACCAGAAGTGCCCCTTGTGCTCCTCGAAAAAGCTTTTCCCCATCCTTTTTTCCGCTCTCCTTATCACCTCTTTTACCATTTTTATCTCTTCTTTTTTTGACCCCGAGGCCAGGTAAGCCAGGATCATCAGTGCGTCCACGCACTCCGGGTCCAGTTCCAGGGCCTTCATGGTCAGCTTGATAAGTTCCTCTGGATCATCGGCTTCCATGGCCTGGAAGGCGAGTTCCTGCGCCTCCTCCACCGGGTCATACTCCATCTCGGCTTTAAGTTCGTCGTAAGTGCGGCCCATAAAATTTTCCTGGAGAAAATCGTTTATCTCCTCCGTGGACCCGAACTCGTGCTTGTCCACCATCTTTCGCATTGTCCTGTTCATGCGCTCGCTGGTAAAATGCGATGGAGGCTTCGGTATTTCATCGTCCGTTCCTTTTTCCACTGCATCGCGCCCGGGTGACTTTTCCTCCCGAGGGCCTTTTTTGCTTTTCTTCTTCCTTATTCTCTTCGACATTCTCCCCCCCCCTTGCACTCGCTTTCATTGAAATAATTTATGCGAATGGCGATGTCATAGCGCCCTGGCCTGAATTCACTCCTTTGCTCTGCACTCCTTTATGGCCCTCTCCAGCCGCGCCACGGTCTTTTGTTTGCCCAGCACGGAGAGGAGCTCGAATATTCCCGGGCTGGCAGTGCCGCCTGTCACGGCCACCCTCACCGGCTGCGCGATCTTGCCGAGCTTGATGCCGAGCTCTTCCATGGCCTCGCGGAACGCGGCCTCGATCTCATCCTCGTCAAAGCCCTCCAGTCCCTCGAGCTTCTCTTTCACCTTCTCGAGCACGCCTGCGCTCTTTGATCTCAGGAACTTGGACCTTGCCTTTTCATCGAACTCGATCTCGTCGGTGAACAGGTAATACGACTTCTCGGGGAACTCGGCCAGGGTCTCCACCCGCTCTTTGTAGAGCTCGATCACCCGCTTGTACCACTGGTCCATCTCCACCTCGAAGCCCTTGTCCCTGAAGAAGGGCACGGCAAGCCCGGAAAGCTCCTCTGCGCTCCTCTCCCGGATGTAGTGCCCGTTCATCCACCTCAGCTTCTCCGGGTCCCACACCCCCGGGGAGCGGCCCACGTCTTCGAGCCTGAAGAGCTTTATGAGCTCGTCCCGGCTGAATATCTCCTGGTCCCCGTATGACCAGCCGATGCGGGCGAGGAAGTTCATCATGGCCTCGGCAAGGTAGCCCATGTCGCGGTATGCCACCAGCGCGGTTGCCCCGTGCCGCTTTGACATCTTGGCCTTGTCCTGTCCCAGGATCAGGGGGTGGTGCGCGAAGCTTGGCGCCTCGTAACCGAGCGCCTGGTATATCTGTATCTGCCTTGGCGTGTTGTTCAGGTGGTCGTTCCCGCGTATCACGTGTGTGATCCCGAGGTCGTGGTCGTCCACCACCGCGGAGAAGTTGTAGGTGGGAGTGCCGTCGCTCCGAAGGATCACCAGGTCGTCGAGCTCATTGTTTTCGAACTCCACCCTGCCGAGGATCACGTCGTCCACAACGGTGGCCCCTTCCTGCACGGACTTGAACCGGATCACTTTGGGCCTGTCAGGCGGGTGCTCGATGCGAGAGCGGCACCTGCCGTCGTACTTGGGCTTGCGTCCCTCTTTGAGCGCCTTCTCCCGCATCCGGTCCAGCTCCTCCGCGGTGCACGAGCAGTAGTATGCCTTGCCAAGGGAGAGCAGCCGCTCGGCCTCCCCGCGGTACAGGTCCAGGCGAGAGGACTGGTGCACCGGGTCCATGTCCCATGAAAGGCCCAGCCAGGAGAGCCCGTCCAGGATGGCACGGGTGTACTCGTCCTTGCTGCGGGCAACGTCGGTGTCCTCGATGCGCAATATGAACCCGCCCCCCTCGTGTCTCGAAAAGAGCCAGTTTATGAGCGCGGTGCGGGCCCCGCCCACGTGCAGATGCCCGGTGGGCGAGGGAGCGAACCTGGTCCTTACCTTCATATAATCCTCGATCCGTAAGACATAACGGGCTTTTCACAATGCTAGGTAAAGGCGGGAGTAGTGTCAAGGTTAATTATTCCCGGGCCCGGTCCTCCGGGTCCACAAAGTAGGCGCGGACAAGCTCCCTTGCCTGCTGTGCCGTTTCAATGACCGGGAGCTCTTTTCTGAGCTCCACTGCCGCAGGCAGCCCTTTAGAGTACCATGACAGGTGCTTCCTCATTTGAACAACCGCCCTGTGCTCGGGCATGTGCTCGAGCATCATGTCAAGGTGCGCCATGACCGTTTGGGCCTTTTCCCGTGCGGTTGGAGGGTCCCCCGGCCCTTGTGCCAGCTCCCTGAATATCCAGGGGTTTCCCCTGGCGCTCCTGGCCACCATCACCCCTGCGCAGCCCGTGCGCTCGATCATGGCCCGGGCATCGGCCGGGCCGGTGATGCCCCCGTTCCCGATCACCGGTATGTTCACCGCGTCCACCGCCTCCCGCAGGCCCTCCAGGTCAGGGGGGCCGGCAAACGCCCTTGCTTTGGTGCGCGCGTGTACGACAATTGCGTCGGCGCCTTCCCGCTCGCACATGCGGGCGAGCTCGGCCACGTTCCTCGAGGCCTCGTCCCACCCGGTCCTTGTCTTGACCGTGAGGGGCAGGTGGGTGGACCTGCGCACGGCCCTCACCAGCAGGGCCGCCTTTTCAGGGTCCCGCATCAGGGCGGCGCCCGAGCCGCTTTTTATCACCTTCTTGGCCGGGCAGCCCATGTTGATGTCAATGGCGTCCGCGAGCAGGGAGAGTATCCTCGCTGCCTCGGCCATCTCATCGGGATCGGAGCCGATAATCTGCATCACCAGGGGCCTGTCACGGGGATGGGTCTTTATGGCCTCCAGGGCGTCCGGGTTTAGCTTTCCTCTTGCCAGGGCCGCGGCCGCGATCATCTCGGTGGATGCAAGGGGCGATCCCTGCCCGCGGCAGACAAGGCGCATGGGCCGGTCGGTGATCCCGGACATGGGTGCGAGCATCACAGGCGGGGATACAGAGATGTCGCGGACCTGCAATGCGCCGGATAAAGGACTTTGCAGGTCTGCGGCGCCGGACTTCAGCCCGGAAGAATCTTTACGGGTGTCCATGCCGCGTGCATCAGCTGATGCAGCCGCCGTACTTCTCCCAGTCGGCCAGGAACGCGGCCAGGCCCTTGTCCGTGAGCGGGTGCAGGGACATCTGCTTTATCACCTTGAAGGGGATGGTGGCGATATGCGCTCCCATAAGTGCCGCATCGAGCACGTGCAGGGGGTTCCTGACAGAGGCCACTATTATCTCTGTCTTGAACCCGTAGTTGTTGTAAATGGTCACGAGCTGCTCGACCACCTCCATGCCCTGGTGGCTTATGTCGTCCAGCCGCCCCACAAAGGGGCTTACAAAGCTGGCGCCGGCCTTGGCCGCGAGCAGCCCCTGCAGCCCGGAGAAGACCAGGGTCACGTTGCAGCGGATGCCTTCCCCCTCCAGGACCTTGACCGCCATGAGCCCTTCAGTGGTCATGGGTATCTTGCACACGATGTTTTTGTGGATGTCCGAGAGCACTTTAGCTTCCTCGATCATGCCCTGGTGCTCGCTGGCCACGGTCTCGGCGCTGATGGGACCGTCCACTATCTGCACGATCTCCTCGATCACCTCGCGGAATGGCCTCCCGGTCTTGGCGCAAAGGGAGGGGTTGGTGGTGACGCCGTCAACCAGCCCCATCTGGCTTGCCCGCCTGATCTCATCAGTGTCGGCGGTGTCAATAAATATCTTCATTACAGTCCCCTCATAAAGATTTTTTTCACCGGGCCGCTTGTGATCCTCGCATGAAATGATTTCCATTTCAACCGAAGCCCCGAATTGCGGGCTAAAAATTGAACCATTAATCCGAATGGGTTAAGATTATGAAAAGCTTTTAAACCGGTTTTTTTTATAAGAGAGCAAGTCGAGGAAGAAGATGAGAATAATAAGAGCGATCCTGGGCTGGGTTTTCAAGCTCAACCCCCTGCGGATCAGCCTCCTCATCATGGCGGCTTTTGTATTCCTTTATACCCAGAAGGAGGGGGCGCGCCGCCTGCTGGAGCAGGACGTGTACAACCCCCCCTTCAAGTTCCTGCAGCTTATAGAGTCCAAGGCATATGACACCCGCTTCCAGATAGTAAACGCCATCGAGTCTTTGAGGCCGGAGATCTCGGGGGACATAGTCATCGCTGAGATAGACGACGCCTCGGTGGCGCACTGGGGCTGGCCCTTTCCCCGGTCGAAATGGGGGGACTTCCTTGCCAGGATGGAGGAGTACGGGGCCGCGGTGGTGGCCTTTGACGTGGTCTTCGCAGACCCTGGCGAGTACCTGGGGCTCAAGTTCATAAGGGACGCCGTGGAAAAGTACGAATCCATGGACCTCTCCTCTCCTCCCAGGGTCAGGTATTCCAGGAGGTTGTATTCGTACTTCAACCGGGTCAAGGACTTTGGCGATTACATGGAAAAGAAGCAGATCGAGGCTGACCAGGACAGGGTGTTTGCCCAGGCGCTCGATGGCATGGACAACGTTGTGCTGGGCTGGTACGGGTACCGTTCCAGGCAGGAGCTTCTGGCCCAGCCGGACCAGGACTTCACCGAGGAGGCCGAGTTCCTGATGCCGTCGAACATGCCCGTTATCTTCACCCATGGCTGGGACATGAACAAGCTGGTCAAGGGGTTCTGGAAGGTGAGGTTCATGGGTCTTCAGACCAACATCCGCTCCCTGTCCGAGAACGCAAGCCACTTCGGCTTCTTCACCGCCATTCCGGACGTGGTTGACGGCACCCTGCGCCGGACCCCCTTGATCAGTGTTTTCACCCTGGACGAGTCCTCCCCTGACAGGGAGAACACCTTCATATACCCCGCCTTGGGGCTGTCCGCGGTGAGCGTTTTCCTGGACAAGGACCCCGTGATCCAGATAGGCAACCTGGGCGCAAGGATCGCTCTCGGGGACAGGATCATTCCCACGGACCAGTACGGCAGGGTGCTCATCAACTGGATGGGAAGGAAGGGCACCTTCCCCTATGAGAGCGTGCACGACATAATCACCGGCTACGAGAACAGCCCGGACAAAGACCCTGAAAAAATATTCAAGAACAAGATCGTGTTCATAGGAAGCACAACCATAGGCGCGCACGACCTTCGAAACACGCCGTTCGGGAACGCCCCCGGTGTGGAGATGCACGCCAACGTGGTAAGCAACATCCTTAAAGGGAACACACTGATCAAGCCCGACTGGTTCTTCGTGTTCGACGTGCTCTTCATTATAAGCGTTGGCATCGTGTTCGGGCTGGTGCTCCCGAGGCTGTCAGCCATCTGGGGCGGGGTGGTCACCGTGATCCTTTTCTTGGCCTACCTGGGGCTTAACTTCTACTTCTTTCTGGGAAAGCAGTACTCCTTCAGCCTGGTGTTCCCCCTCTCCGAGCTGGCTTTCGTCTACATAGGCATAACCATCTACCGCTACGCCACCGAGGAGAGGGAGAAGCGCTTCATCAAGGGCACCTTCGAGCACTACCTCTCCCCCGCGGTTATCGAGCACCTGATGGAGGACCCCTCCAAGCTGAAGCTGGGCGGGGAAGAGAGGATCATGACCGCGTTCTTCTCCGACATCCAGGGGTTCACCACCATAAGCGAGAACTTAAAGCACGCGGTGGTGCCCTTCTTGAACGAGTACCTGACCGAGATGTGCGACATAATACTGGGCTACGACGGGACCATTGACAAGTTCGAGGGGGACGCCATCATCGCCTTCTTCGGCGCCCCCCTGGACATGCCGGACCACGCGGTCCGGGCATGCCTTTGCACCGTGGACATCCAGGAGAAGATGGTGGAGCTTAGGAAGAAATGGGCCGACGACGGTCTTCCCCCCATACATATGCGTATCGGGGTCAACTCCGGGGAGATGACCGTGGGCAACATGGGCTCAAGGCACAGGTTCGACTACACCATGATAGGGGACGAGGTCAACCTGGCGGCCAGGCTGGAGGGCGCCGGCAAGCAGTACAAGGTCTACTCCTTGATCAGCCAGGCCACCAGGGAGGCGGCCGGGGACCTCGTAGAGGTCAGGTACCTGGACTCCGTGAGGGTGGTGGGAAAGGACCTGCCGGTAAAGATTTACGAGCTTCTGGGAAAGAAAGGAGAGGTGCAGGACAAGAAGCGCCGGGTGGCAGAGGCCTTTTCAAGGGCAAGAGTGACATACCAGGAAAAAGACTTTGAAAGCGCGATCATACTTTTTCAACAGGCCCTGGAGATAGACCCGGAAGACGGTCCCTCACAGGTTTTTATTAATAGGTGCCATAATTACATGCAAAGCCCGCCGCCCGAGGACTGGGACGGCGTATTCTCGATAACGGAGAAGTGAGGAAGGTTAGAATGCCCAAAAGGGACCCCGGAAAAATAAAAGAGCAGGCTGCAAAGCACCTCAAAAGGGGGAAGCTCGACAAGGCCCTGGAGTCTTACAAAGAGCTCGAAAAGGTGGCCAAGAACGACCACAGGGTGCCGCAGAAAATAGCGGAGATACTGCTCAAGATGGGCCAGAAAGAGCAGGCACTGGAAAAGTACCACCAGGCCGCGGAGAACTACCACCAGAAGGGTTTCCTGGTGCAGGCAATAGCCATTTACAAGGTGATACTGGACGTCTCTCCTGATGACGAGGAAGCAAAGGAGAGGCTCTCAGGACTCGCAAAGGAGAGGAGCGCGTCCCCCATAGATACCATCAAAAAGCGCAAAAAGCCGGCGCCAGGGCCTGAAAAGCCGCCCGCACCAGAAAAGCCGCCCGCACCAGAAAAGCCGCCCGCACCAGAAAAGCCGCAAGAGCCCGCCGAGGAAAAGGCCGAGCATTTAGAGGAAGAGCCCGAGCCTCCCGCTACGGAACCGGGCGGTGAGGAGGAGGAAGCTGAGCTGGGCATACCCCTGGAAGAGGATGCCGGGTCCTCCGTGGACCGGGAGCTCGAGAAGGCCATGGAAGAGGCCGCGCAGGAGTCCTTTGAAGGGGAGGAGCTGGAACAGGAGCAGGCGGAGCCCCTCGGGTCAGCGGAGGAGGAAGAGGTCACCCAGGTGGAGGAAGAGGGAATGACAGAAGAGGCTCTGTCCATTGGCGAGGAGTACAAGGATGAGCCTTCTGAAGAAGAGCTGGCCGCGGACGTGGAAGACAGGGAAGTGGGAGGAGTAGTCCCCCTTGATGAAGAGGAAGAGTTGCCCGAGACCGGTCCTGAAAGAACCCCCCTGTTCTCGGAGTTTTCCGAGGGCGAGTTCGACAGGGTGTTCGAGATGCTGGAGAGCAGGGTGATAGAGCCCGGTGAGGTTATTGTCAAGGAGGGTGATCCGGGCGACTCCATATTCATAGTGGCCAGGGGAGAGGTGAAGGTGCTGGCCTCGGACGACGGCGAGAAGACCAGGGCTGTGCTGGGTCCCGGTGTCTTTTTCGGCGAGATGGGCTACTTCCACGGCCGGCGCTCGGCAACGGTGGTGGCGCAGAAAAAGAGCCACCTCCTGGAGATAAGAAAGCATGACATGGACCTTGTGATCGAGGAGTTTCCCAAGGTGGCGGACGTGCTGGTCGGGTTCTACCGCGAGCGGGTGCTCATGAACATGCTGGCCGACTCGCCGTTGTTCGGGAACCTGACCAAAGAGGAAAGGGCGGGCCTTGCCGAGAAGTTCGAGCTGAAGGAGTATAAGCCAGGGCAGGTGATAGTAAGGGAGGGAGACCCTGGCGATTCAATGTTTATGATCAAGTCCGGCCAGGTCTCGGTCACAACGGTGCACCCGGAGAGCAAGAAGACCATGGAGCTTGCAAAGCTCAGGGCGGGTGATTTCTTCGGTGAGGTGAGCCTGGTAAAAAGGAAGCCGCGCACCGCCACCATAACCGCGGAGGAGGACACGGAGCTCATGCAACTGAGATACGAGGACTTCCAGGAGCTCGCGGAAAGGCACCCGGAGATAGGCAAGGCGCTGGAGCAGACCATAGAGCAGCGGGTGGAGGACACCATACACAAGATGATCGAGGGCATGTAGGGCCCGCCCGATTGCACGCGCTTTGACAGATACCCGGAAAATGATAGAATCTGAATGAACGTCAGCATGAGAGGATATACCTGAAAGGAGGCGTATCATGGGGGTGGAGGACATATTATTTCAGAAGCTTGGCAAGACCTTCCCGCCGGGCACGGTGCTGTTCAAGGAAGGGGAGCGCGGCAACGAGATGTACGTGATCCAGTCCGGCAAGGTAAAGATTTCCAAGGAAGTGCGGGGTGAGGAGCAGACACTGGCTACGCTGGGTCCGGGGGAGTTCTTCGGGGAGATGGCCATACTCAACAACAAGCCAAGGTCGGCTTCAGCCACGGTCACGGAAGAGTCCAAGATGCTGGTCATTGATCCCAAGACCTTCGAGTCCATGATAAAGGGGAACGCGGAGATAGCGGTGCGCATGATAAAGAAGCTGGCTCAAAGACTCGAAGACGCCGACCACCAGATCGAGAACCTGATGCTCAAGGACTCAAACAGCCGCGTGGTGCACACCCTCACCAGGATCGCGGAGGGCCAGGGCAAGCAGACCCCCGACGGCATCGAGGTCAAGCTCACCATCGAGGAACTGGCCGGGAAATGCGGACTGGAAGGGGCACAGGTAAAAGAGATTATTGATAAAATCGCCGGCGCAAACCTCGTCAAGGTGGGCCCGGACTCATTCCTCATCTCAAACGCGGACAAGCTTCGGAAGTACCTGGAGTACCTGTCAATGAAGGAGCAGTTCGCGGACCTTTAATGAAGATGCTGCAAAGGAGAGTGCATGGAAATACGGGTTCTGGGATGTTACGGCGGGGAGTTGCCGGGATACAGAACCACGTGCTTCCTGGTTGACAGCCGCCTGGCGGTTGACGCCGGCGCGCTTACCTCCGCCCTTTCAATAAAAGACCAGTCAAAGGTAGACGCCGTACTGCTCACCCACTCGCACCTGGACCACGTAAGGGACCTGGGATTTTTGACTGACAACGTGTTCGGGAAAAGGGAGAGCCCGGTCTGTGTCTACGCGCTGCCCCACACCATAAGGAGCCTGAAGGAGCATATCTTCAATAACGAGCTCTGGCCCGACTTCAGCCGCTTGCCCGATCCCGAGAACCCGGTGATCGAGTTCAATGAGATTCCCGCGGAGGAGCCGGTGGAGGTGGCAGGCTACGAGGTGCAGGCCGTGGAGGTGAGCCATACCGTGCCGGCGTGCGGTTTGATAGTAAAGAACCGGGACCGGGCCTTTGCCGTGTCCGGGGACACCGCGCCTACTCAAAGGATCTGGGAAGTGGTGTCCAAAGAAGAGGCGCTAAAGGAGCTGCTGCTGGAGACCAGCTTCCCGGACAGGCTGGTGCACAGGGCCGAGGACACCGGACACCTCACTCCCGGGACGGCCCAGGCAGAACTCGAAAAGCTCGGCCGGCCGGACGTGAACGTGCGCCTCTACCACATGAAGCCGCAGTACCTTGGAGAAATAAACAAGGAAGTGCTTTCAGCAGACCACCAAATGCTGTTGCTCCAGCAAGGAGAGCATATAGAGATCTAAGTAGTCCATGACAATTAACCACCTGGAAAGCCACCCAAAGGCGCGAATAACTATTCTGAGCTTATTGTTCCCGCTGTTCCTGCCGCTGTTGACCGCATCCTACGCCCTGGCACAGCAGCCCATGAAGAGCTTTACCATCTCCGCTCCTTCACCCGAGGAGACCGTAATAATAAGCGCGGATACGGTCACCTGGCTGAGAGGGCAGGGGGTGCTGGAGTTTCACGGCAACGTCCGGGCACGGAGCGGAAGCTACAAGGTCGAGGCGGACCGCATCCGCGCGGACCTTGCAAAAAACACCATCGAGGCCCGTGGCAGGGTCACGGTTAAAATCATGGAGGGTGACACTGCGAGCGAGGTGCTTTCAGCGGAAAAGGTTTTGATAAACACCAGGCAGGGCGCCGGCTGGATGGAGAGCGCGAGGATGAGAGTTCCCCTGGGTGAGCACCTGTTCACATTCCAGGGGAAGCGGGTCACCAAAAAGGATGACCATATTTACGTGATCGAGGGGGCGTATTTTACCTGGTGCCAATGCGCGCCGGATGAAAAGCCGGACTGGGCCGTGGCCGCAAAAAGCATGGAGGCGGACACAGAGGGGGATGCAGAGGCCAGGGGGGCCCGGATTTACATACGGGGCCGCGAGGTGATGAAGGTCCCCTTTTTCAGATACCCCCTGGTCAGAGAGCGCAGGTCAGGTCTCCTCTTTCCCGTGATCGAGACCTCGAGCTCGGACGGCGCCCACGTCGAGCAGCCCTTTTACCTGGTCCTGGGAAGGAGCGCGGACTTCACCTTCTATCCCCGCTATATCCTCCTTCGCGGCATGGACCTGGGAGGAGAGTTCAGGTACAACCTGGGGAGCCCGGCCAGGGGAGAGGTGAGAGCATTCGGGATTGACGACTACGACGAGCAAAGCTTCAGGGGAGGAGTGAGGATAAAGCACCGCACAGAGACCGGAGACGTGTTCACCGCGGCCTCGGACGTGGCCATAATAACCGACAACGAGGCGCTCTTTGATTTCGATCACAGGCACATGGGAGACGAGAACCAGAGGGCCCTGGAGTCACGGATGATGATGTCCTATCACCCGCCTTACATGAGCCTCACAGCGGAGCTGTCCGTTTTCGACGACCTCATGGGAGGGGACCTGCGCGATAGTCCCTTCGGGGACGACCGGGACGAGATCATGGTGCAGAGGCTGCCGGCTCTCAGCTACACCCTGCTTACCAGGCCGCTGATCGGACCCGCGGTCTTCGATGTCTCGGCCTACGCTGCAAACTATTACAGGCAGGACCCGGGGGCCGGGCGTGGCCAGGTGCTGTGGGTGATGCCCAGGGCGGCCCTGCCCTGGCGGTTCTTTGACGCCGTGGACTTCTGGGCCGCGGCCGGGTACAAGGAGTGGCTGCTGGCGCCGGAGGTGGAGGACGGCTACGCCAGCCGGGCCGTGGGCAGGCCCGAGGCCGAGCTGCTCTCGGGCTTCCAGGTGGAGAGGATTTTCAACACCGATGAGCACGTGCTGAGACACTCCGTCCGGCCATCGGTGGTGGCATTCTATGGCGGCGAGCCAGGAAAGGTGGATGACGACGTCTTCCGGACCGTGGTGCCCGGCGAGGCCACAGGTCTTTCCGGCCTGCACCTGGACACCAGGCTCTGGTCCAGGCCGGCGCAAGGGGGCGCCATACAAGAGGCGGCCAGGCTGGAGCTCATACAGCTATACGACTTCCAGAACGGGGTCTTTCGAGACCTCAGGGCCGAGGCCGGCATAGGCCGGCCCTCCCCCTGGAGGGTGGACCTGGACGCGTACTACGGCTGGGAGAACTCGGAGCTCAGCAGGATAAACCTCGGGCTGGGTTACAGGTTCAAGGAGCAGGGAATGGTGCGCGCCGGCTACCGCTACGACACAGGGGAGGTGCTCTCGCCCTACTTCGATTTCGAGGCACGTGAGGACGAGGCAGTGACCGGGGAGTTCGACTTGCGCATATTCCCGAGGCATAGGCTGGGCTACCATGCCCACTACTCCATAGTGCACAACACCGTGATAAGGCAGGGCGCTTCTTACTCATACCTTGCCAGGCAGAAGTGCTGGGCCATGGACCTGACCGTCACTCACAGGATCAGGCCGAGCGAGCCTGAAGCGGAGCACGAGATAAGCGGATCAGTAAACATCCGTTTGACCGACCCCGCAGGCTCGTGACACCATTGTAACAGGTGTGAGTTGTGAGGCCCTGAGGCCTCTGACCTCTCAAACCTCGAACCTCAAACCTGAAAAAAGACATGAGATGATCACCTTAAAGCTGGCCTGGCGCAACGTGATGCGGCAGAAGACCCGCACCTGGCTCACCATATCCGCCATAGCCTTCTGCGCGGTGTCCATACTCTTTACCATGGCCTTTGCCAGGGGAGGGCACCAGCAGCTCATCCAGGCCTCGGTGAGCGTGTTCACCGGGCATCTACAGATACAAGAAGAAGGCTACCTGGACGACCCGTCTCTGTACAAGGCTTTCAAGGCCCCCCATGAGATATTGGATGAGCTGCAAAGGGATGAAAGGGTAGGGGGAGTGGCGCCCAGGATCGAGCACGGCGGGCTCATCACCACCGAGGAACACACCACCGGCGCCCTGATAGTGGGCATTGACCCTGCAAAGGAGAGGAAGGCCACCAGGCTGTTCGACAAGACATCAAAGGGGAGGCCCCTCCAGCAGGGTGACCGGGACCGGGTGGTGCTGGGCAAGACCCTGGCAAACAACCTGGAGGTGGCCATAGACGACGAGGTCCAGGTGATGGCCCAGTCCTTTTACGGCAGCCTGGAGCTCCGCTTCTACAAGGTCGCGGGGATAGTGGACACCGGCACCCCGGACTTCGACCGCACACTGGTGGTGGTACCGATCGAGGAGATGCGGGACCTCCTGCAGATGCAGGGGCTGGTCACAAACGTCGCGGTGGTGCTTGAGTCGGCCAGGGCAAAAGACGACCTAGTGCAAAAGACCAGGGAGATGCTGGACGGGCACCAGGCGGGTGACCTGGTGGTGGTGCCTTGGGAGGACATCCTCCCGGAGATGGTCGAGCTCCTCTTCCTGGACAACGCCGGGGCCGTGCTTTATCTGCTCATCCTGGTGGTGGTGGTCGCGTTCATAGTGCTCCTCACCATCACAATGTCGGTGATGGAGCGGGTCAAGGAGTTCGGGGTGCTAATGGCCATGGGGGCAAAGCCTTGCCGGGTGTTCATGACCATAATGATCGAGTGCATGATCATAGGGATGGTGGGCACGGTGCTGGGGCTTTTGATAGCCACCGGCCCCTGCTGGTACTGGAGCATCCATCCCATCAGGTTCTCGAGCATGGAGGAGGCCATGGCGGCCTTCGGCATGGAGCCGGAGATAAAGACCATACTCATTCCCGCCATGTACTGGGGCGCCGCGCTCATCATGATGGTGATAACCGTCACGGCATCGGTGTTCCCGGCATTGCGCGCGGCCAGGACCCGTCCGGCCGAGGCCATGCGGCACGTGTAGAGGGCAAGAGCTATGTTAGCAAGGATCATTTTGCGCTACCTGTGGCGGAGTATGATAGTGAAGATCAGTTGGCGCAACCTGTGGAGGAACCGGCGCAGGAGCCTCATAACCCTGGGCGCCATCGTGGCCGGCCTGTGGGGGATCATCATGATCTACGGGGCAAATAACGGCATGATGGTGGGCATGGTTGAAATGGCCATACTGGCCCACACCTCCCACGTGCAGGTGCACGCAAAGGGGTACCACCAGGACCCGGAAATAAAGCTCACCATTGATGACCCGGAGCAGGTGCTGGCCAGGGTGGAACAAGCAGCGCACGTTGCCGCAGCGGCGCCCCGGGTGAAGGTCAGGGCCATGCTCAGCACCTCCCGGGGGTCTTCAGGGGTCCAGCTCGTGGGTATTGACCCTGAAAAAGAAAGAAAAGTGACGAATATTGACGAGAGCATGGTAAAGGGACACTACTTCTCCGCGGGCCACCAGGAGGGCATACTCGTGGGCGCCGGCCTGGCCGAGAAGCTCAAGACCCGCGAGGGCAAGAAGATAGTGGTCTACGTGCGCGACGTTAACATGGACCTCCATCCCATGGGCGTAAGGGTCGCGGGAACCTTTGACACGGGCACTGCCTCGGTGGACAAGTTCATGGCCTTCGTGCCCATGGGATTTCTGCAGAGTGAGCTCGGACTCGGGACGAGGGTGCACGAGGTGGCAGTGCGGGTGGATGAGAGAAAGAGCCTGGAGGCGGCCAAGCAGGGGATCACGGCTTCCCTCGCGGCACATGAGGGACTCGAGGTCCTCACCTGGAAAGAGATGTTCGCCTTCCTGGTGCAGCTCCTGGACCTGGCAGCCATAGGCAACTACGTCATGCTGGTGGTGGTCAGCATCGCCATGTCCCTGGGGATAGCCAACACCATGGTCATGTCAGTGTACGAGAGGTTCAGGGAGCTGGGCATAATGAAGGCCATCGGCGCCAGCCCGGCCAGGGTCTTCATCATGATCGTCATCGAGTCAATTCTTCTGGCAATAACGGGGCTTATGCTCGGCACCCTGGCCGGATGGGTCTCCATAGAGGTCTGGGACGTCTACGGGCTCGACCTCAGCACCTTCTCCAGGAGCCTGAAGAGCGTGGGCATGCCCTCGATAATCTATCCCGAGGTTTACGCATACAACTGGGTGTCCACCTGGGTGGTGGTCCTGGCCATGGCGGTGGGGGCGAGCTTTTACCCGGCGATAAAGGCCGCGCGGCAGAGCCCGGCCGAGGCCATGAGGATGTAGCAAAGAAGAGCAGGGAGGCTTTAAGCTATGCCGGGGATAATATGCAAGGGAGTTACCAAGATTTACAGGATCAAGGAGGTCGAGACCCACGCCCTGCGCGGTGTGGACCTGGAGCTTACAAAGGGAGAGTTCACCGCACTGGCCGGGCCCTCGGGCTCGGGCAAGACCACCCTGCTCAACGTTCTCGGCGGTATTGACTCGCCCACCCAGGGCACGGTGCACATGGACGGCACGGAGATCACCGCCATGTCCAGGAGCAAACTTTCGGACCTGCGTCTTAAGAAGCTCGGCTTCGTGTTCCAGGCATACAACCTCATACCCGTGCTCTCCGCGGTCGAGAACGTGGAGTTCGTGCTCCTCTTGCAGGGCGTGCCTTTGAAGGAGCGGAGGGAGCGGGCACAGTCTTTGCTCTCGGAGATGGGCCTTGCCGAGATCATGGACAAGAAGCCGCTGGAGATGAGCGGGGGACAGCAGCAGAGGGTGGCGGTGGCAAGGTCCATCGCACATGACCCCGAGGTGGTGCTGGCTGACGAGCCCACCGCAAACCTGGACTCGACCACCGCGGAGAGCCTGCTCCGGCTCATGAGGGGGCTGAACCGGGACAAGGGCATCACCTTCCTCTTCTCCACCCACGACCAGAGGGTCATGGACCACGCAAGCAGGCTGGTGCAGATAAGGGACGGAAAAATATTCTCAGATGAGAAAAGGGAATAAATACACCCGGGACCACGAATGATTACTAAAGGGAAGAGCTCTCATGCGAACGGGTAACACACATAGCTTGCTATGTGTGCGACCGAAGGGAGCGGGTTGTGCAGGAAAGAGCAAATGGACCTATGTGCTGCCCGTATGACAATCGCCCTGTGCCTGACGATCCTGTTTATCGGCGCACCCGGGGCGTCCTCGGCAATAGACGTGTATGAAAAAGACGAGTTCAAGATAAAGCTCTCCGGGCACCTGCAGGAGCTGTCCCAGTCCACCGAGGACCCGGTCTTCAAGGAGCACGTCACCACCAACACCGGAAGGGCCAGGGCCACACTGCGCATGCTAACCGGTACCATGCTGACGGCGGAAGCAAGCCTGGACGCCACATACACATTCGGGAGCGTGCTCGAATCCAGGGTATACCAGCTTGTAAAGGACCAGCCGCCGCCCACATACTTTAACTGGGAACACACCTACGTGGACACCGAGGCCCGCCACGGGACCCTCTCGGTCTACCGGGCGCACCTGACCTTCGAGGGAGAGAAGGCCAGGGCGGTGCTGGGCAGGCAGCGGCTGGCCTACGGCACCGCGCTCTTCTGGAGCCCGGTGGACATCTGGAACCCGGTGAGCCCGCTGGCGCTCGAGCCCGAGGAGAGGCACGGGGTGGACGGGGTGTCGGGTATCTGGTGGATCAGCCGGGAGGCCAAGGTCACCGCGCTGGGGGGACTGGCCCACACCTGGGAGGAGGCCAGCGTTGCTGCCAGCGGGGCCCTGCAGATAAAGAGCTACACCTTCGACGTGATAGCCGGAAAGCGCGGCAAAGACCATGTATACGGCGCCGACTTTGTGGGTTATATAAAGGACGCCGGGGTGCGGGGGGAGTTCACCTGGACGGTGGCGGACAAAAGTGACGACTATCCCCGCGCGGTTTTGGGCATGGACTACGCCTTTGAGAACTCGCTCTACCTTGCCGCGGAGTACTATTACAACGGAGGGCCGATCGAGATAGACCCTGCAAACCCGTTCGATGCACTGTTCGAGTCCTCGGGAGTGGACACCTTTAACCGCAACTTCCTGGGATGCATGATAAACTACCAGTTCACGCCTCTTATCTCGCCCTCGGTGACGGGCATATGGGACATTGACGAGGGAAGCTGGGTTGCGGGGCCGGGTTTCGAGTGGTGGGCGGCCAACAATGTTACCATAAGCGGCGGGGGCCAGGTCTTCGGCGGCTCCAGGAACGGAGAGTACGGGGGCTACGCAGACCTGGCATGGGTAAGGATAAGGGTGGACTACTGAGGGTCTGCAATTGCAACCCAAGGACCGGGGAGCGAGAAGCGAGTAGCGAAGCAAAGACGGGTAACACACATAGTCTTACTCAAACCTCACACCTCATACCTTGAGAAAGGCACCTGCTGCGCCCCACACGGATCAGAATCCGTGTGGGCCACCCCGTCTTGAACATTCGATAGCGTGATGAAAGGAGTTGCAAGTTGGTGGACATGTTTACGCCCGGAAGGATAGGAGAGCTTGAGATTAAAAACAGGATAGCGCGGTCAGCCACGTGGGAGGCAATGGCAGACCATGACGGGAACGTGACACGGGCGCTGGTCGAGAATACAAGGAGGCTGGCCATGGGAGAGGTGGGTCTTATAATCATGGGCTTCACCGCGGTGAGCCCGGAAGGAAAGGGCATGCCTGGGATGTCGGGACTGTACAGGGACGACCAGGTCGAAAGCCACGCAAGGCTCACCAGGGCGGTGCACGACGCAGGGGGTAAGGTGAGCATACAGCTCGCGCACGTGGGGGCACAGGTCAGCAGTAAGCTTTCCGGAGGCATGGAACCCGTGGGCCCCTCCGCGGTTGTAAACCCTGCCTTCAATACCACGCCCCGCGAGCTCTCCACCGCGGAGGCGGAAGGCGTGGTGCAGGCCTTTGCCGACGCTGCAAGGCGCGCCGCACAGGCGGGTTACGACGCAATCCAGATACACGCGGCCCACGGTTACCTGATAAACCAGTTCATGAGCCCCAGGTTCAACCGGAGGAAGGACAGGTACGCAGAACCCGGCCGGTTCCTCATGGAGGTATACCATGCAGTAAGGGAGAAGAGCGACGGCAGGCCCGTGCACGCAAAGCTGAACATTGACGACTTCCTCGAAGGGTCGGTCACCCCGGAGACGTCCCTGCCGGTTGCGCGCGAGCTCTCGGAGGCGGGCATAGACGCGTTCGAGGTGAGCTCGGGCACGCCCGGGTCAGGCGCCAGGAACCCCTCCAGGACAAAGATAGAATCGAAGGACAAGGAGGGCTATTTCCTGGACCTTGCAAGGAAGGTGAAGGAGGCGGTTCATTGCCCGGTCATAAGCGTGGGCGGCTTCCGGAGCCCCGAGGTGATAAACGCGGCCCTTTCGAGGGGCGACGCTGACTTCGTATCCATGTCCAGGCCTTTCATCCGCGAGCCTTATCTTGTAAAGCGGTGGAAAGAAGGCGACCTCAGGCCCGCGGACTGCATCTCCTGCAGCCGCTGCTTCGGCACCGTGCGCTACGGCGAGGGTATCCAGTGCATGATGCTGTACCGCGAGAGGAAGAAGAAGGAAGAGGGCAGGGCGGACGATGAATAGTTAGTGCCTGTTGCGAAACCTAAAAAAGTCAACAAAAACAATAAAATATAAGCAT
>CAZYTX010000050.1:0-26612 GCA_964650485.1 uncultured bacterium
CACAAAGAAGCGCCGTGCAGGGAGCCGGGGCGATATGGTTCCAAGTACTACTTGGGGGGGCTTTTAAGGCCCCCTGCTACAACCTGTAATTAAGCCCTATTCCGCTGCCGGTTTATTCTTCTTCTTGGCGGGGATTTCAATATATCCCAACAGGTATAGTATCAGGACAACCAGGGCGGCGAGAATCACGAGACCGATAATAGCTTCCAGGCCGTTCCCGCCGGGGTTCACCTGATCAATCCTTGCGGCTATCTCCGACACTTGCTCGTCCGATAGCTGATCCAGCCGGGCCTCGACCTCCTCGGGAGTGAGCCCGTAGTGGGCAAGCCTTTTCGCCACCTCTTTGCGCTCGAGCACGGACTTTATCTTCTCCAGGTTCTCCGCCCTCAAGTCCTTGCCCTGGCTCGCTTCCTCCGCTGGTATAATCACGGCCCCGCCCGTGTCCGGTATCATCCCCAGGACGGTCACCGCTCCCGCCAGTATAAACAGCAGCTTGCGCAGACCTCCACTCCTCGAAGACCTCAATATCACTCGCATTAACATATCGCTCTCCTCCTTTCCCAATCAGTGTTAAGCAAGAGCTTACATATTTTTCTCTCTAGCCTTGCCACTCGTGAAACCTTTATATTATTATGGGCACAATAGTTCCGGTGTCAAGCCTGCCTGCGCCGTATTCCTTGGCGCGGCAGGCAGGCTTAAAGCTCCACGATCTCCCCCTGTAAACCCTCGTTACCGATCTCTACCAATGCCGCGGTGGGGGGGGGCTCCAGCGGGTCCGGGCCGGAATAGCCGGGGTTTACGAACCAGATTCCTTTCACCCGCTCCAGCACGGGCACGTGTGTGTGGCCGAAGAACACGGCGAACGGAGGCCCCCCGCCTTTCAAGAACATCTCCGCCAGGGCCTCTTTCCCGGTGCTCCACTCCACCATTATCAGGCGGTGAGTAAGTAAAATCCTGTAGCCGTGTATCGTTATTGTCGAGGGGTCGGACAGGGTCTTAGACACCGTCTCCGGATCGGTGTCGTAGTTGCCCCGCACCGCGGTGACCGGCGCGATCTTTTCGAGCTCGTTGAGCACGCCGGGCCCGCCCGCGTCCCCGGTATGGATGATGCGGGCAACCCCCTGGAATAAAGATACCGCCCGGGGATGAAGGGCGGAGTGAGTGTCGCCTATGATACCCAGTTTCTCGGCCATCCGGTTTGCACCGCTCGTAAAAAAGCGCCGGCCATCGCGCACAGGGAACACGACCGACCGGCTCCTCGCAACGACAGGTGGAAATTGCGAGTGAAATGTTTATTAGCACAATCGCACAAGAATTTCAAGGGCCGAATGGAAAGATGGAAAAAGGACGGCCGGCTAAAAGGTTCTGTCCACCACCTCGAAGTTCTCGGGGTTCGACAAGAGCCTCTGCACCAGCATGTGGTTCAGGCCGTGGCCGGTTTTATAGGCGCACACCTCGCCGATCACCGGCATGCCGGCAAGAGATAAGTCTCCCATGATGTCCAGTATCTTGTGGCGAACGAACTCGTCCTCGAAGCGCAGGCCGTCCTGGTTTATCACCCTGTCATTGTCCAGGATAACGGCGTTTTCCAGGGAGCCTCCCTTGGCAAGCCCCATGGAGCGCAACCGGTCCACGTCCTGGAGGAACCCGAAGGTCCTGGCCGGGGCTATGTCCGAGACGAAGTTTTCAGGGGACACGCTGATGTTCATCTCCTGATGCTTTATCAAGGGGTGCGGGTAGGATATGGTGCAGCTTATCCTGGGCTCGTCCGATGGTTTTATCTCGCTCAAGCTCCCGTTGTTTTTCACCTGCACCGGCTTTTTCACCACCAGACATGAGCTGGGAGCGTCCAGCTCGCGGAGCCCGGCCCGCTTTATCATGTCCACGAAGGGCCCGGCACTCCCGTCCAGGATGGGTATCTCCGTGCCGTACACCTGCACCAGGGCGTTGTCCACGCCCAGGCCGGCCAAGGCAGCCATCAGGTGCTCGACCGTGCCGATGCGGGTGCCGTTCACACCCACGGTGGATGCATTGAGCGCGCACTTTATGTTCTCGCATATCCCGGGGATGCTCACTGGAGGGTCCAGGTCCATCCTCTGGAAAACAACTCCGTGGTTGCGGGGCGCGGGCGTAATCTTCACCGTCACGTGCTCGCCGCTGTGGATTCCCACCCCCTCGAAAAAAACCGGTTGTTTCAGTGTCCTCTGATACATTATACAACTACGTGAGTTTTATAAGCTATTTCCATGCCAAACACTAAGCGGATCCAATAATTGCACCTCTCATTTAACTTCCGCTACAAACGATCCAACCTCTTTCATGGCTGAAAACTCCGGCTGCTTGAGCATATGTGCCCGATATTTTACTGCTTTTTCTTTCTGGGGCATCTTTTAACCAAAGCAGGCTCTTCTGGAGGCTCGGGAATTTCAGCTAAGGTCAGGATAAGGTCTATTGTCAACATCACTCCCTTACTTCTCTATTGAAATGTTGCATGAAATCCACATACCGGGCGCTGTTGTGGATTCTTTAACACAGTTGTAAACTTTGAGTTTTCAGCTAAAATGAGGCTGTGGGAGAGTCATGGAGCCGCTTTTTCTGGGCATAGACCTTGGCACCTCGGCGGTCAAGGCGCTTGTAGTTGACCGATCAGGCCGAAACGTGGCCCTGGCCGCCTGCCCTTGCCAGGTGCATCAGCCGGAGCCCTCCTGGCAGGAGCAGGACCCGGCAGAGGTGTGGGAGAGCATGGTCTCCGCGGTCCGCTCCCTCGGCCGACAAGTGGAACTAAAGGCCGTAAAAGCGCTTTGCTTCTCCTCGGCAATGCACGGGCTACTGGGCGTGGACCATGATTCAAACCCCCTGTTCAGGATGCTCACATGGGCTGACAGCAGGGCGGGTTGCGAGGCGGAGATCATGGCCGGGGAGCAAGGGGGCGATGAAATATACCGGCGCACCGGGTGCCCGGCCACCGCGCTCTACTACCCGGCCAGGGTCATGTGGGTGAAAAGGTCGCTCCCGGATGTCTTTTCAAGGGTGGCCCTGTTCTGCTCGATCAAGGACCTTTTCATGCACAGGCTCACCGGCGTCTGGACCATGGACCTCTCTAACGCCAGCTCGAACGGGCTCCTTTCCATACACGAGCTTGGCTTTGACCAGGGAGTGCTGGATGTCACCGGTGCTCAGGACATGCTGCCGAGGCTGATCGAGCCGGACAGGCCCGTAGGGGTCCTGCCCGGGCCGGCCGGGGAGCTGGGTCTTGATCCCGGCATACCCGTGGTCCCGGGCGCTGGAGACGGAGGGCTGGCCAACCTGGGCTCGGGTGCGGTGGACCCCGGCCAGGTGGCAGCCACCATCGGGACCTCTGGGGCCATGAGAAAGATCATACCCAGGCCGTGGATACACCCGGAGCAGAAGACCTGGTGCTATTACCTGGCCGAGAAGCGCTGGTACGCAGGCGGGGCCATAAACTCGGGCGGCATTGTCATGAGATGGCTGCGGGACGGGCTTTTGAGCGACCTGCGTGACCGGGCAATGAGCAATGAGCGCGAGACCTACCAAGAGATCATAGAGACGGCAATGCAGGCGCCCGCGGGGTCGGAGGGCCTTACCTTTCTCCCCTACCTCTTCGGCGAGCGCACCCCCTACTGGAACCCGGACGCCAGGGGCCTGATGTTCGGGCTCGCGCCGGGCCACGGAAAGGCACATATAGCACGGGCCGCACTGGAAGGCATCTGCATGTGCATGGCCCACGTGTTCGAAGGACTTGCGGGCTCCGCGGGCGAGGTGCGCGAGATAAGGGCAACCGGCGGGTTCACCCGGTCGGAGGCATGGGTGCAGCTTTTGGCCGACGTGCTGGGCCGGCCGGTGTCCATTCCCGAGGCAACCGAGAGCTCGGCAAGGGGCGCTGCAATACTGGCCATGAAGGCCGCGGGGGAAATAGATTCCATAAGCGAGGCCGGGCACATGACCCCGGTGAAAAAGGTGTTCGAGCCGGACATCGAGAACACAAGAGTCTATAGCCAGAGGTTCGATCTATTCAAGGAGCTTTACCAAAGGGTGGAGGACCTGTTCAAGAAAAGATAAAAACAATAAAATGTCTCCTTGAATATACAATCGTAATAAAATTCGCAACGCATGGAGAAAGAATGGCAACTCATGAAGATAAGTCTCATGGACCATGAAAAGATAAGACGGATCATCGCGGACGCTCTTGTCGGGGAGGACCTGGACGGAAAGCGGGTGCTGGTGCTCACTCCCGACGGCACCAGGTCAGGCCCCACCGCAATGATCGTGAAGACGCTCGCGGACCTTTTGCTCCCCAGGGTGAAGCAGCTCGGGTTCTTAATCGCACTGGGGACGCACCAGCCTCTCAGCGATGAGGCCATAAACCAGCTCTACGGGTTGAGTCCAGAGGACAGGGCCGGCAAGTACTCCGGGATCGAGATAAAAAACCACAGGTGGGAGAGGCCGGACACCTTCAAGCGCATCGGAACCATCCCCGCGGCCGAGATCGAGGAGCTCTCCGAAGGCAGGATGCATGAAGAGGCGCCAGTGGCCTTGAACAAACTAATCTTCGATTTCGACCACGTAATAATCTACGGGCCGGTCTTCCCCCACGAGGTCGCGGGCTTCTCCGGCGGTCACAAGTACTTTTTCCCGGGCATAGCCGGGGCCGACATTATAAACCTCACCCACTGGCTGGGCGCGCTCATCACCAGCTTCGAGATAATCGGCCGGGCCGGGAACCCGGTGCGAGAGCTGATCGAGCGGGCCGCGGGCATGATCGAGGCGCCGGTCACCGGGCTGATGGGGGTGACCGAAGGCGGGCACGGCCTGGCCGGGCTGTTCGCCGGGCCGGTGCGCGAGTCGTGGGAGAGGGCGTGCGAGCTCTCGGCAAGGGCCCATATCCAATGGGTGCAGAGGCCGTACAAGCTGGTGGTCTCGGAGATGCCAAAGATGTACAACGACCTGTGGGTGGGCGCCAAGGGCATGTACAAGGTGGAGCCGGTTATCGAGGACGGGGGAGAAGTGATAATATACGCTCCCCACATCAAGGAGGTGAGCTACACCCACGGGGAGTTGCTCCACAGGATCGGGTACCACGTGCGGGACTACTTCACCGCTCAGTGGGATCAGTTCAAAGAATTCCCCGGGGGCGTGCTGGCACACTCCACCCATTTGAAAGGTATCGGAGAGTACAAGAACGGGGTTGAGAGGCCGCGCATAAAGGTGACCCTGGCCACCGGCATTCCCGAGGAGCGCTGCCATAGATTGTCCCTTGGATACAAAGACCCTGCAAAGATAAACCCGGCCGAGTGCGAGGGCAGGGAAGACGAGGGTGTCCTGGTGGTGCGTCGGGCGGGCGAGGAGCTCTATCGGCTGGAGTCGCAGAGGCCTGCCGGGAGCGGCGCAGGAGGGGAGGGGTCAAGTGGGTGAGTGCGACATAGGTCTTACTGGTCTTGCGGTCATGGGCCAGAACCTGGCGCTGAACATGGCGGGCAGGGGCTTCAAGGTGGCGGTGCACAACCGCACCGAAGAGAAAGCCAGGAGCTTCATGGCGGAGCGGGCCGAGGGGCTCCCCCTCGAGCACGGCCCTTCCCTGAAGGACTTTACAGCTCTTTTAAAGAAGCCCCGCAACATGGTGGTGATGGTCAAGGCGGGTCAAGCGGTGGATGATGTCATCCGCGAGCTCGAGCCTCTGCTGGAAGCCGGCGACCTTTTGATGGACTGCGGCAACTCGCATTTCAAAAACACGGAGCGCCGCGGCAGGGAGCTCTCGGGAAAAGGGGTCATGTACATGGGGGTGGGAGTGAGCGGGGGCGAGTGGGGGGCCCTCCATGGCCCCTCGATCATGCCCGGCGGGAGCAGGGAAGCATACGAGCGGATGCGGCCGGTTTTCGAGTCCATCGCCGCCAAGACCCCGGAAGGCCCTTGCGTCACTTATCTCGGGCCCGGGGGCGCGGGCCACTACGTCAAGATGGTGCACAACGGCATCGAGTACGGGGACATGCAGCTCATAGCTGAAACCTATGACGTGTTGAAGAGGACAGGGGGCATGGACCCGGCCGCGCTCTCCAAGGTGTTCGATGAATACCAAAAGGGCGAGCTGTCCTCCTACCTGGTGGAGATCACCGCGGCAATCTTCAAGGAGGAAGACCCGGAGAGCGGGCTGCCCTTGATTGACCAGATACTTGACAGGGCCGGACAGAAAGGCACCGGTTCCTGGACGGCCATGAACGCGCTCGAGCTCAAGGCGCCGGTTCCCGCCATAACCGCGGCGGTGGACGCCAGGAACATGTCGGCCATGAAGGACGAGCGGGCAGAGGCGGAGAAGGTGCTGGCAGGGCCTTCAGGAAGATGGGACCAGCCGGATGAAGGCTCGCTCATAGACATTGCGCGGAGTGCCTTGTACGCTGCCAGGATCAGCCTGTACGCCCAGGGCTTTTCCCTGCTCAAAAAGGCTTCCCTAGAGTACGACTTTGACCTTGACCTCGGGGAGATATGCCGCATCTGGAAGGGAGGGTGCATCATCCGCTCCAAGCTCCTGGACCTGGTTCAGGAGGCCGTGGAGAGGGGCCCCTCTTTGCCCAACCTGCTGGTTGCACCAGGGGCGGCAAAAAGGATGGCGGACGCCCAAGATGACTTGCGCGAACTCGCGGGCCTGGCCGCGGCTCACGGAGTGCCGGTCCCGGCGCACTTTGCCTGCCTTGCTTATTACGACTTTTATCGCTCGGGCAGGGTCCCTGCCAACCTCATCCAGGCCCAGAGGGACTACTTCGGGGCCCACACCTTTGAAAGGATTCACAGGGAGGGCAAGCTTCACCACAAATGGGGGACCACAAAAAGTGAACCAGAGACTTGACAACGTTTCTGGATGTGGTAAACCTTATAGTGGTTATGGATTAGAGAGACCGGCTCGCTTGAGGAGGATTATAATGAACAAGAAATCCGGGAGTTTACTTGTGTGCTTGCTTGCTTTGGCCGTGCTTTTGGGCCAGGGCGCGCACGGACAGACCGGTCAGCCGCTGCACAGCATGACCCAGACCAACCAGGCCGACCTCTGCAACACGGTTGACCAGAAGCCCGTCCTGAGCCTGCAGCAGATCAACCAGGCGGAGATGGTCCACTACCTTATAGCCATCAACCCGGAGATGCAGACCCCTCCACCCGAGGGCATGCCCCCGGAGGAGTATTACCAGAAAGAGACGCAGATGCTCCTGGACGCGGGGTACCCCCCGGCCTTTGCCGAGGTCGAGCCGGACCGGCTGGTCACCCGCCGCTACTTCGCCTCCCTCATGTTCCAGGTGGCCGTGGCCACTGACGAGGAGTTCGCCAGAAAGCACGGGGACTTGACCGACGAGACCGAACAGATGCAGGCCCTCATGGAGGAGGAATGGCTCTACGCGGAGCAGGGCAGCATATATCGTGAAGAGATACTGTCTGTGCTGTGCGTTCACCAGCCCGAGATTGAAAAGCTGGAGGCTATAGCGATTGACGTGGAGCCCGAGGACATAAGGGAAGGGACATTGGAATCGGATCTCAGCCCGCTCTGACAATCAAAATAATTAGTAGCAGGCGCCGGTCTATATACTTACTTTAGCATTTCACTTTACCTCTTGCCCAGAAACCTCCGCTGGGGGTCCAGTATCCTAAGGAGCTTGATCTCTTCCATGGAAGGCCTTTCCTCGGCTTTCATGTCAGGCGCTTCTTTTAGCTCCCATCCGCATTTATCCTTGATTTCCTCGATCGCCTGCTTCTCGCCTTTGCCTGCTCCAGGGAAGTACGAGCATAGCACCAGCTCTTTTTCACCCTCGGGCTTCCGGAGCACGGCAAGGTCCGAGACCACGGTCTTTACCCTGCTGCCCGGGCTGGTGACGTAGGCCACCTTGTCCACGAACCTCTGCCTGCCGGAGAGCGCGGTGACCACCACCTCTGATGCCGCGGAGCAGATGTCGTTGCCCCCGCCCGATCCTGTGAGGTACGCCTTTCCCGGTATCATGGTGGTGTTCAGGTTCCCGTGCCTGTCGAGCTGGCCCGCTCCCACCGAGCCGATGCAGCAGTTGCCCGCTCCTCCCATGAACACGCCCATGATGGAGTGGATGCCGGTGAGCATCTTTGCGGTGGGCATGTTGCGATAGTTGAAGATAAAAGGGTCCGCGGGCCTGGGAGCGTAGCCGAAGAACCCGATCTCCGCCATGAGCTCGGCCTGGACCCCCTCCTGCAAAAGCTGGTAGTAGCCGAGCCATGCCGCCAGGTTGGACGCGCCCACCCCGGCGAGAATGGTGGTGAGGTCCCCCTCCTTCATGCGCTCAGCGATCACCCTGCCCGCGGCCACCACCATCATCTCCACCGGCGAGTAGTCAGCGTCCGCGGGTATCTGTGATGAGAGGCTTATGAGCTCGCTTTTCCAGGAGTCGGGCTTTGCCTTTCCCTTGAGCGCCCATATCCTGTCCCTTCCCAGCTTTTCCAGGTATCCCTCCCAGCCGTCAGGCTCGAGAATCCACTCCTCCACCCACCTGTCCATGGTCTCCGGTTCCTTGGCAGCCTCCCTTATGTCCATTATGAACTCGTAGTCGTCGGCATAGGACTCGAACTCGGGGCAGCCCTGGCTGGACACCCCTCCCGGATGGGCCCCCAGCTCAATGGGACACACCGCCCGCACCATGTACGAGGGGATCTTGGCTATGTGGGAGTGCCTGCGTATGAACTCGGTGCTCACCACCTTGTCAACGCTGACGACAACGCCTCCTTTCGATGCCCAGGCCCCGTAGGCGTCCTCTCCGTGCGGGGGGGTGAGGATCACGTTGCCGCTCCTGTCCGCGCAGGGGGCGTGGATAAAGGACAGGTCCGGGCACAACGGCTTTACCAGCGTGTATTTGTGCCCGTCCTCCTCCGCCTCGATGAGCAGCTCGCGGTTGTCGGTCGCCATGCTTGACCCGACCAGGGAGCGGGTGGGAAGGAACGGCGCCCCCATGGCCCCTGCCAGGAGCCGCAGGGTGAAGGACAGTATGCTCCAGTTCTCGATCTCGACCCGGCCCTGTTTCCATGCCCTGGTTATCACCGGGTTGGGACCGGGGGTTGGATAAGAGTCGCCGCAGAAGGTGGTGATAAGCTTCCTGGCTATTCCCGTGTGCACTGGGACCACGCCGTTGGCCACGAACCCGATGCATGACAGGGTGAATCCGGGGTCCTTGCCAAAAAATGCCCGCACCAGCTCGAACAGCACGCCCCCGGCGCGGTTGTGGGTGGTGCACAGGTGTATGGCCATGCCCGGCTTTACCAATGTCCTCATGGCTTCGGACAGGGGCATGACCTTGGAAGGCCCTTCCTCAACGGGGACGGGGTCCAGCATGGAGACGGCTTTTCTGAAAGGGTCCGGCATGGCGGGTTCAGTGGCTCATAGGTTGAAACACATGCGGTTACTTTTCCCGTTTTATTTCATCGAACGCCCGGGCCAGCTTATGAGCGGTGTCCTTCACACTTTCGGGTATTACCATTGTGTCTCCCGTGACGGCCATGAAGTTGTGGTCCCCCTCCCACCGGGGCACGACGTGCACGTGCAGGTGCGCGGGCATGCCGGCGCCGGCCACCTTGCCAAGGTTGATGCCGATGTTGAAGCCGTGCGGGCTCATGACCTCGTCAATGGCCCTTGTGGTGAGGGTGGTGGTGTAAAAGACCTCGAAGAGCTCGCTTTGATCCAGGTCATCGAGCCCGGCCACGTGCCTTATGGGCAGCACCATGGTGTGACCGGCTATGTATGGGTACTTGTTCATGACCACCACCGTGCGCTCGGAGCGGTACACCACCAGGTTGTCGCCGTCCCGCTCCGAGCTTATGATGTTACAGAACAGGCACCCTTCAGTCTTTCTCCTCTCCTCCTTGATGTACTTCATGCGCCAGGGGGTGAACAGCTTTTTCATCAACCCTCCGCTCGGCTGAGCCCGTCTCAGGCGGGCCTGATGCTTCTCAGCCCTGGTCAACCTTCTCTCGAAGCTCCTTGCCCACCTTGAAGAAGGGCACCTTCTTGGCCTCGACCTGGACCTTCTCGCCGGTCCTGGGGTTCCTTCCTTCCCTGGCACTTCGCTCTTTCACCTGGAAGCTGCCAAACCCCCTGATCTCGATCCGGTCTCCGGAAGTCAGGGCATCGGTCATGGTGTCGAAGATGGTGTTGACCACCAGCTCCGCGTCCTTCAGGCTAAGCTCCTTGACCCTGTCCGCCAGCTTCTCGATGAGTTCTCTCTTGGTCATTTACAAATCCTCCCCCTTCTCATGCCTTGTTGATCTTTTCCGTTCATGACTTAGCAACAGGTGCACCGTCTCAATTCATGTCCAATACGTAGAGTGCGCGCACCGGCGAATGCAGTATTTCATCTTTTGCCAGTCCGGGAGCAACTTTGTTGATGATCCTCTCAAAGGGGCTGAACCTGTGGGGCTTCGGCCAGATCACCTTTGGCTCTCCCTCGATCCCCGCCTCTTTCGCGGCGTGGTCTATGGCATCCCACAGGTTCCCGATCTCGTCCACCAGCCCGAGCTCCCTGGCCCTGTTCCCGTTCAGTATCCTTCCGTCCGCAATGGTTTGCAGCTCTTCCATGGAAATGCCGCGTCCCTTGGACACGTCTCCCACGAACTGTTCGTGCAACTGGTCCACGAAGCTCTTCAGGAGACTTTTCTCCTCGCTGGTAAGCTCCCTGTAGGGGCTTGCTATGTCCTTGTACTTGCCGCTCTTTATGATCTGGTTCTTTATCTTCATCCACCTGAAGAGCCCCTCCAGGCTCGTGACCTCCATGATAACGCCGATGCTGCCCGTTATTGTCCCCTGGTTGGCGAAGATGACGGTGGCCGGGGAGGATATGTAGTAGGCGCCCGAGGCTGCCACCGAGCCCATGGACACCACTACGGGCTTTTTATCGGAGAGCTTTTGCACCTCGCGGTATATCTCCTGTGAAGCACCCACCACCCCGCCGGGAGAGTCCACCCTCATCACCACCGCCTTGACGGAGTCGTCATCCTCGAACCTGTGGATCTGGTCCACCACCTTCTTGGAGCGCAGGATCAGGCCTTCCACGTTCACCACGCCCACCTTGTCTTTGAAAGACACCCTGGAGACCACGCCCGTCTTTGCGCCGGAGCCGGCCAGCAGCCCGATTACCAGGGTGAGCGTCATTATGGCCAGGAAGAATATTAGTATGGTCAGCAATGGATGCCTGGAAAAAACGCCCTTGCGCCCGGGCCCGGTCTGCCAGCCCGGGTATGGCTGTCCCGGACCGGGCGGCCCCTGTCCAGGGGGAGGGGGTGCGGATGCCCCCCATTGCAGGCCGCGGTCGGCCTGCCATTGACGGCCGCTGCCCTGGCCCTGGTCATCCTGTCCGTTCACACAAGTGATCTCCCGGTCTTTAGTTTTTATTAAGATGCAGCCCGCAAAAGGCTGCGCACCTTGCCAGCAGGCGGCTACGCGAAGATTATCGGGGCGGCGAACACAGCTCTTCTGTGTGCGCGGACGACTTTTGCAACGAAGCGCCAGCGAATTCGCATACGGGCATGATACGGATCACGGTCCGCTGGATTGTCAATCCCATTCCATCTAGCATATCCATCCCGCGCCTTCGGCGCCCGCGTAGCAAAGCTACGTGTGTGGGGCGCCCTCTGAATTATGCCGCCCCTTATCTGTCTTCCCCGCCGGGGCTTTCATCCTCTTCCGTATCCTCGCCGGGCTCTTTCTCCGCCGTGTTTTGCTCTTCCTCCTCCGCCGGAGCCTCCTGTTCTTCATGCACCTGCTCTTGCGGTTCTTCCTCCCCCGCTGGCGGGGCGAGCTCTTCACCTTCTTTTTCAACGGCATGCCCGGTCTCTTTCACCTCTTCTCTTTCCATAGGCGAGACCTCCGCCGGCTCCTGCTCCTCCTTTTTTCCCGTCTCTTCCTCAGGCTCTTCCTTTTCTTCTCCTCTCCGGGCTCGTGAGGTCACGGCGCCGAACTCCGGCATTCTCATCTTCGAGAGCTTGTCCTGTATGAGCTCTCCCAGCTTTGATGTCCCGTCCCCTTCCTGCCTGCGGTGCTTCTGGTAGGCCGCCTGGTCCTCGGTCCTCTCCAGCGCCTTAACCGACAGGCGAATCTTCCTCTCGCTGATGTCCACGTTCAGTATCTCCGCGGTTATCTCCTGTCCCGGCTGCACCATCTCCGAGGGGTCCTTTACTTTCTGGTGTGAGAGCTCGCTTATGTGGATCAGCCCCTCGATGGCCTCCTCGAGCTCGACGAACACGCCGAAGTCGGTGATGTTCACCACCTTGCCCACCACGTCCTCGCCCGGCTTGTACTTTGCGGGCACGCTTTCCCAGGGGTCCGGCTGCGCCTGCTTGATGCCAAGCGAGAAGCGCTCGTGCTCCTTGTCAATGTTCAGCACCACCGCGTCCACTTCCTGCCCCTTTTTGAATAGCTCGGAGGGGTGCTTCACCCGCCTGGTCCAGGAAAGATCGGATATGTGAACGAGTCCGTCTATGCCCTCTTCCACTCCCACGAACACCCCGAAGTTGGTGATGTTCCGTATGGTGCCGCGGAGCTTGGTCCCCACCGGGTACTTGATCTCCAGCATGTCCCATGGATTTGGCTGGGCCTGCTTGATAGAAAGGCTGATCCTCCTGTTGATCACGTCAATGTCTAGCACCTTGGCCTCGACCTCCTGGCCCGGCTCCACCACCTTTGAAGGATGGACCCTTTTCTTGCTCCAGCTCATCTCGGACACGTGCACCAGTCCTTCAACCCCCTTCTCCAGCTCGACAAAGGCCCCGTAATCCGTGACCGAGACCACGGAGCCTATAACAATGGTGCCCACCGGGTACTTCTTCTCCACGTTGTCCCACGGGTCGGGCATGATCTGCTTGAGCCCCAGGCTGACCTTCTCGGTCTCGCGGTTGAACCTGAGCACTTTTACGGCGATCTCGTCTCCGATCCTCATGATCTCGGACGGGTGCCCGATCCTTCCGTAGCTCATGTCGGTTATGTGCAGGAGCCCGTCTATCCCTCCCAGGTCAATGAATGCCCCGTACTCTGTGAGGTTCTTCACCACCCCCTTTATCACCTGGTCCTTCTCCAGTGATGCAAGGGTCTCTTCACGCTTTTCCTTTAGCTCCCTCTCGAGATAGGCCCGCCTGCTCACCACCACGTTGCCGCGTTTCCGGTTGAACTTGATGATTACGAACTTGTCCTCGATGCCTATCATCTTGTCCAGGCTGCGGATGGGTCTTACGTCCGCCTGTGAGCTCGGCAGGAATGCATTGATCCCGATGTCCACCATGAGGCCGCCTTTCACCTTCTCCGCTATTTTTCCGCTCACCGGTGTTTCATTGCGGTAGGCCTCTTCGATCTCGTCCCATATGATTCTCTTGGCCGCCTTTTCCATTGAAAGGCGTATTATGCCGTCCTCGTCCTCCTTGCTCTCGACCAGCACGTCAATCTGGCGGCCCACGTAATCTTCCGCGTTATCAGTCAGGCTCTTGAACTCATCCAGGGCCACCTGTCCCTCGGACTTGTCGCCTATGTCAACCATGGCGTAGTCCCTGGTGACGCCCACCACTACTCCACGGATGATCTCGCCTTGATCGAGCTCGGGTTTCTTAAGGCTTTTCTCGAACAGCTCTCCGAAATCCTCGGCCTCTTCCTCATCTTTGCCGCCTTCAGCCTTCTCCTCGCCCGCTTTTTCTCCCTCAGCCTTGTCCTGTTCCGCGCTCGAGGCCTGCGACTCCGGGCCTGGTTCCTTCAAGTCCCTGGCAGTCTCCTCGCCCTTTGCCTCTTCTTGCCTTTCTTCGACCTTGTCCGCGTCTTCCTGCTCTTTTGTTTCGTTGTCTTTAGTTTTCTTGTCCTCGTTTTCGTTAACCAATACCTTGTCCCCCTAACCGACTTTATTCCTTGTCCCGCAAAGGCGAGCTGATGACCTCCTTAAGCTTTGATACAACCTCTTCCACGCTTTTATCCGTGGTGTCTATCTCCAAGGCGTCATCAGCACGCCTTAACGGGGCAGCCGCACGTGTGGAATCGTTTTCATCCCTTATGTTAATCTCTTGCAGCACCGTGTTGAAATCCGTCTCCTGTCCCCTCTGCACAAGCTCCTCGCATCTCCTCCTGGCCCGCTCCTCCTTGGAGGCTGTGAGGAAGAACTTATAATCCGCGTCCGGGAACACCACGGTTGTAATGTCCCTTCCTTCCATGACCACCCCGCCGTTCTCACCCATGCTGCGCTGCAATGCCAACAGCTTTTCCCTGACCGCGGGCGCCGCGGATATGGCCGAGGCCTTCATTCCCATGTCGGCGCTGCGTATCCGCTCCGAGACGTCTTCGCCATGGAGCAGGGTCACAACTTTTGCGTCCTGCATCTCCTGGCTTATGTGCAGGCTCTCCAGCAGGTTTTCCAGCGCTTCCCGGTCCGAGATGTCCACCCCTCGCCTGTCCGCGAAAAGGGCCGCGGCGCGGTACATTGCACCCGTGTCAATGTAGGTGTAGCCCAGCCTCTCCGCGAGCAGCCTGGCCACCGTACTTTTTCCCGCGCCCGATGGCCCGTCAATCGCGATAACGTATCTTAAATTCATAACTTATCTGGTTGCCTGTGTCAAGCTTGATTCAAAGTCCGGGAAAGACGTTGATATGGTTTCCGCGCCTCGTATCAGGGTCTGGCCTTTTGCACAGAGTGCGGCCACTGCCGCGGCCATGGCCACCCTGTGGTCCATTTGCGGGTCCACCGTGGTCCCTGCCAGCCGGGCCCCGCCGCGGACCTCGATGCCGTCATGGAACTCCTTCACCCGGGCGCCCATTGCAGTGAGCAGACCGGCCATGGCCGCGATGCGGTCGCTCTCCTTTACCCTGAGCTCGGAGGCCTCCCGGATAACGGTCACCCCCTCGGCCCGGGCCGCGGCCACGCATATCACCGGCAGCTCGTCAATGGCCCTCGGCACCAGCGGACCTTTAACCTCTGTACCCCGGAGCCGGCTCGAGCGCACCTCTATGTCCGCCACCGGCTCGTTGCCCGCGGTCCTCAGGTTTTTTATCTCCAGGCCGGCCCTCATATTCTTTAGTATATCGAGCACTCCCGACCTGGCGGGGTTAACTCCAACGTCTTTAATGACTATCTCCGAGCCGGGCACGACCAGTGCGGCCACCATGAAAAAGGCGGCCGCGGATATGTCTCCCGGCACCTCTATCTCACCCGGAGACTCGAGGACCTGTCCGCCGATGACGCCCGCCCACCCTTGCTTTCTCTCCACCTTCACGCCGAAGGCCTCCATCATCCTCTCTGTGTGGTCCCTGGTGACCGCGGGCTCGTGAACCCAGGTCTCTCCCCTCGCTGACAGGCCGGCGAGCAGGATGGCGCTTTTCACCTGGGCGCTGGCCACCTCCATGTTATAGCGTATGCCGGCCAGGTCGGCCCCTTTTATGACAAGGGGGGCGGTGTCATCCGGGCCGGCTTCTATCCTGGCCCCCATGAGCCGGAGGGGCTCGATGATCCTCTTCATGGGCCTTTTTAACAGGCTTTGGTCGCCGGTGAGCACGGCATTTATGTTCAACCCCGCGAGCAGCCCGGCCAGCAGCCTCATGCCTGTGCCCGAGTTGCCCAGGTCAAGCTCTCCCTCTGGGGCCCTGAGCGCAGCCGGCCCCTTTCCATGGACCTTCAGCCAGGCCTTGTGCTCGTCCTCTTCCATGTGAACGCCCATTGATCCCAAGGCGTTTGCCGTGCTCGCCACGTCCCCGGAGAAGAGCAGCCCCCTGATCACCGTGCTCCCGCGGGCCACCGCGGAGAGCATGAGTGCCCGGTGGGATATGGACTTGTCTCCCGGGACCCGGACCGAGCCCTTGAGCGGGCCGCGGGGCCCCACCCGGAGTTCGGTCATGCCTCGTCCTCCCTTATCTTTATGCGGACCTCCCTGCACCTCTCGAACAGCTCGACAAGGGCTTTATGGTCCTGACCGTCCACCATGCTTCTCAACCTGGACAGGGTTTCCATGAACCCCTCGATGGCCTCCACGATGGCGTCCCTGTTGTCCATGCAGATGTCCGCCCACATCCGGGGCGAGCTTTCCGCGATCCTGGTGAAGTCTTTGAGCCCGCCGGCCGAGAACCTGAGCATGGGGGTCTTTTTATCCCATTCCGTCAGGGTGTCGAGGAGGGCGTAGGCCACCATGTGGGGAAGATGGCTTACCGCTCCCAGCACCTGGTCGTGCAGGTGCTGGTCCATGATCTCCACCTTGCTGCCCGCGGCCTGCCACAATTTTTTCACCAGTTCCACGGCCCCGGGGTCGGTGCCCTGCCCGGGCGTGAGTATGGTGCGTCTCCCCTTGAACAGGTGGGGGGAGGCGGCCCTGGCGCCGGTCTTCTCGCTCCCGGCAATGGGATGTCCGGGCACCACGTTCACGTATGTGGGCAACAGGGCCAGCATCTCACCCAGCACTATCTCCTTGGTGCTTCCCGCGTCGGTGACTATTGCCCCTTTTTTAAGATAGTGCCCGATAGCCCTTGATATGCCGGCCATGGAGCGGACGGGCACGGCCAGCATTACCAGGTCGGCGTCCGCGGCCGCCTCCCCGGGGTCCGTGGTGGCGTCGTCAATAGCCCCTATTGCGAGGGCGTCGTGCAGGTTTTCCCTGGTGCGGCCGCACCCGACCACGAACTCGACTGCGCCGGCCTCTTTGAGCGCCAGCGCGAAAGACCCTCCTATCAGCCCTACTCCGATCACCCCCATCCGGTTTATGAGGACGCTCACAAGAGCTCCTCCATGGCCTGGATGAACCTTTGGTTCTCCTCCTGCACTCCGGTGGTGACGCGCATCCATTGCGGCAGCCGGTAGCCCTGCATGGGCCTTGTTATCACTCCCTTGCGCAGGAGCTTTTCATAGAGCTCGCCGGCGTCACCCGGGGCCTTGAAAAGTATGAAGTTCGCCACCGAGGGCACATACTCGATGCCCAGCCGCTTGAACTCTTTTTCCAGGTAATTCATGCCCTCCTTGTTCAGGCCCTTCACCCTTTCCACGAAGTCAAGGTCGTCCAGGGCCGCCTCCGCAGCCGCCTGGGCCAGCATGTTGGTGTTGAATGGCTGGCGCACCCTGTTCACGTACCCGGCCTTCTCCTCGCTCATGACCCCGTAGCCGATGCGGAGCGCGGCCAGGCCGTAGAGCTTTGAGAACGTCCTGGTGGCCACCACGTCGGCCCCCGACTTTACGAGCTCGACCGCGTCCGGGTAGTCGGGCTCGTTAACGTAGTCGTAGTAAGCCTCGTCTATGGCCACTATGACGTGGTCCGGAATGCTCTCCAGCAGCCTGTCCACCTGTTGCTTGTCGGCGTATGTCCCGGTGGGGTTGTTGGGGTTTGCTATGAAGATGATCCTGGTGTTCTCCTGCACCGCCTCTGCCATGGCTTCGAGGTCATGCCCGAAGTTTTTGCCCGGGGGCACCACGGTCTTCTCGAAACCCCGGGAGTCCACCGCCAGGTCGTATACCACGAAGGCGTGCTCGGAGACCACTGCGTGGTCGCCGGGCCTCATGAAGGTGGCTGCAAGCAGCTCCAGCACCTCGTTGGAACCGTTCCCGGTGACGATCATTTCCGGGCTTACCCCGAGCTTTTGTGAGAGCTTTTGCTTCAAGGTGGTGGCGTTCCCGTCCGGGTAGCGGTTTATTTTGTCGAGGGAGTCTTTTATCGCCTGTACGGCCTTTGGCGACGGCCCCAGTGGGTTCTCGTTGCTGGCCACCTTTATTGAGTCCTTTACCCCCAGCTCCCGCTCCAGCTCCTCGATAGGCTTTCCCGGCACGTACGGCACCAGCTTTTTTATGTAGTCTGCCACGAGCTCCTTTTTCATGTCTTCTCCCTTATATTCCCAGGAACTGGTTATGCTTTTTCATCTTGGAGAAGGACCCCAGCACTTTGACGAACAGGCAGTCCTTTTCAAGGGCTTTCAGCGAGTCCTTTATAACCTTGTCCGAGATGTGCCCGTCCATCTCCACGAAGAACACGTACTCCCATGTCCTTCCCTTGAGTGGCCTGGACTCGATCTTTGAGAGGTTTATCCCCCTGCCGGCGAAGTGCCCCAGTGCCTGGTAGAGTATGCCCGGCTTGTCTTTTACCGAGAAGACGATCGCGGTCGAGTCCCTGTCGCTCTTCTGTCCCATCTCCTTTCCGATGACCAGGAACCTGGTGAAGTTGTCTTCAAGGTCCTGGATGCCCTTCTCCACCATCTTCAGGTTATAATAGTCCCCTGCGAACTCGCTGGCTATTGCCGCGGAGTCCCGGTCCACCGCGGCCATCCTGGCGGCCTCCGCGGTGCTCGCCACCTCGTGTATGCTGATGCCGGGCATGTTTTTTCTGAGCCAGCTCCTGCACTGGGCCACTGCATGGGGATGCGAGTAAATCCTTTTTATGCTTTGCGCGTCCCCTTCCACGGACAGGAGGCTGTGCCTGATGGAAAGGATTATCTCCGAGCATATGGTCAGCTCGGAGTCCAGGAACATGTCCAGGGTGTGGGTGACAACCCCCTCGATGGAGTTCTCGATTGGCACCACACCGTAGTCGGCATGCCCCCTCTGCACCTGTTCGAATACGTCGGAGATGCTGCGCTCTGGAAGGAAGCGGGTGGAATGGCCGAACTGCTGCCTTGCCGCTATGTGCGTAAAGGTCGCTTCCGGGCCGAGGTAGGCCACTGTCAGCCGCTTCTCCATGGACCTGCAGGCGGATATGATCTCCCGGAACACCGGCTGGATTGACTCCGAGGGGAACGGCCCCTTGTTCTCTTCCACCAGCCGCTCGAAGATGTCCTCCTCCCTGGAGGGGATGAAGTAAGCCGCGGACTCCTTGCTTTTCAAGGCCCCGATCTTCTTGGCCAGCCTGGCCCTGCGGTTCAAGAGCTCGAGCAGCCTGGTGTCGGTCCGGTCTATGTCCTCCCGTATGGAGTCTATTGATTTTTTTGCGTCCTTTTCAGGCGACTTGCTTTTGCTCTTCTGTGCCAAGAGAAAGCCCTCCGTTCCTGGCTAGGTACATCTATTCATCCTAGCTTGAAACAAAAGGCGATTCAACCGGTTGCATGAAGAGAGTTTGACATGCTCTTTTTTCGGTGATAAAGTCTGTCTTGGTTTTCAGCGAGAGAATTTCCTTTAATTTTATCCTGCGAGATAGAAAAGGAAGGATGAGTGAAGATACAAGAAAACAGCTTTATAAAGGGCCTTCTCTTAAAGAGGGCCCCTTTTTTTACCGGCTTTATAAGCTAAATGGCAAAAGCCGGATCGAGGGAGAAATGACTGCCCGGGAAAAGGAGATACTGGAACACGAGGCTGTTGACAGGGCCTTAAGGAGGATAGCCCACGAGATCGTGGAGCGGAACAAGGGGGTGGAAGACGTGGTCCTGGTGGGGATACGCACGGGCGGCGAGGGGATCGCGCGCCGGCTGGCCGCGCTGCTGAAAGATATAGAAGGCGCGGAGGCGCCCTGCGGGTACATGGACATCACCATGTACCGGGACGACATATTCCACGTGAAGACCCACCCCCGGGTGCACAAGACCGTGATTGACTTCCCGGTGGAGGGCAAGGTGGTGGTGCTGGTTGACGACGTGCTCTTTACCGGCAGGACCGTGCGGGCCGCACTCGACGGTATAATGGACATGGGCAGGCCCAGGAGCATACAGCTCGCGGTGCTGGTTGACCGGGGCCACCGCGAGCTGCCGATAAGGGCGGACTTTGTAGGCAGGAACGTGCCAACCGCCAGGAACGACCTGGTGAGCGTGTCTGTCTGCGACAAGCCGGGCCGCGGCAAGGCAAAGAAAAAGGACCGGGTGGTGATCACACCCGGGGCGTGACAACCACGTGGCTGGAACATTAACATGACACTGGGGATAAAAAGCCTGCTCGACCTCGAAAGCGTGAGCCGCGAGGATATAAAAGCCATACTAGACACCGCGGAGTCATTGAAGGAGATCAACCGCAGGCAGATAAAAAAGGTCCCCACTCTCAGGGGCCGCACCCAGGTGAACCTGTTTTTCGAGCCCTCCACCAGGACGCAAATGAGCTTCGAGCTGGCCGGCAAGAGGCTCTCCGCGGACACGGTGAACTTCTCGTCCTCGGGCTCAAGCCTCTCAAAGGGCGAGACCCTCTTGGACACCGTGCGCAACATCCAGGCAATGGCCCCCGACATCCTGGTGATAAGGCACGGCTCAGCAGGGGCACCCCACATGATAGCGTCCATGATACCCACCCCGGTCATTAACGCCGGGGACGGGGCGCACGCCCATCCCACCCAGGCGCTTCTGGACATGTTCACCGTGCGCGAGAAGCTCGGCACCCTGCAAGGGCTGAAGGTGGTGATAGTGGGCGACATCACCGGCAGCAGGGTGGCCCGGTCCAACATCCAGGGGTTTACCACCATGGGCAGCAAGGTGTGGGTGTGCGGCCCGCCCACCCTTATACCGCCCGGCATCGAGAGCATGGGGGCCAGGGCTACCTACGACCTGGACGGCGCCATCAAGGACGCGCACGTGGTCATGATGCTGCGCATACAGCTCGAGCGCGGCAGCGGGACCAGGTTCCCCTCGGTGCGCGAGTACTCCATGCGCTACGGGCTCAACATGGAGCGGGTGCAGCGGACCAGGAAGGACGCGCTTATCATGCACCCGGGCCCCATAAACCGTGGTGTGGAGCTGTCCCCCGAGGTGGCTGACGGGCCGCGCTCAATAATACTCGACCAGGTGGAGAACGGGGTGGCGGTGCGCATGGCGCTCCTCTACCTCTTGTGCGGGGGAGGGGATGAGGCTTCTAATTAAGGGCGGCAGGGTGATAGACCCTGCCAGCAAGCTCGATGCAAAAAAGGACCTGCTCATAGAGAAGGGCAGGATAGTCGAGCTGCTCTCGCCGGGCGCCAAAGCAGGCGACGCAAAGGTGATTGACGCATCCGGGAAGTGGGTGGCGCCCGGGCTCATAGACATGCACGTGCATTTGCGCGAGCCGGGGGAGGAGTACAAGGAGACCGTGGCCACCGGGGCATCCGCGGCTGTGGCCGGGGGCATCACCGCGGTGGCGGCCATGCCAAACACAAAGCCGACAAACGACACCGGCTCGGTCACGGACTACGTCCTGGAGATGGCGGCCCGTGCCAGGAAGGCCAGGGTGTACCCGGTGGGCGCCATCAGCCGGGGCCGGGCAGGGGAGGGCCTCTCCGAGATGGGCGAGCTTGTGGGGCACGGGTGCGTGGCTGTGACGGACGACGGCAGGCCGGTGATGAGCTCTATGCTCATGCGGCGGGCCCTGGAGTACTGCATGGGTGTGGGGGTCCCGGTTCTGGACCATCCCGAGGACCTGGACCTCTCGGCCGGCGGCTGCATGCACGAGGGCGAGGTGAGCACAGACCTGGGCCTTCCCGGCATACCCGCGGCCGCGGAGGAGACAATGGTTGCAAGGGATATAGTGCTTGCCGAGCTCACCGGGTGGAGGCTGCATCTCCAGCACGTGTCCACCCAAGGATCGGTGCGCATGATAAGGGAGGCCAAGGCAAGGGGAGTGAACGTGACCGCGGAGACCTGCCCTCATTACTTCACCTTGACCCACGAGCATGTGAGGGGGTTTAACACCAGCTTCAAGATGAACCCGCCGCTTCGGACCGAACAGGACAGGGAAGCGGTCGTAGCAGGGCTCGCGGACGGGACCATTGACGCCATAGCAAGCGACCACGCACCCCACAGCCCGGTTGAGAAGGACGTGGAGTTCGACCAGGCCGCGAACGGCATAGTGGGCCTCGAGACCCTGCTCCCGCTCTCGCTCGGCCTGGTGCACCAGGGCATGATCGGGCCGTCGAGATGGGTTGAGCTGGTCTCGAAAAACCCGGCACGTATACTGGGAGTGCCCGGCGGGTCTTTGGCGCCGGGCAGGGCAGCGGACGTGACTGTGCTCGACCCTGAGGCGGAGTGGGAGGTTGACCGGGCCGGGTTCTTTTCAAAGGGCAGGAACACTCCATTCCACGGATGGAAGGTAAAGGGCAGGGCATCGGCCGTGATCATTCAGGGCAAGCTCACAAGCCCGTGATCCACACAGCGCATTCCGCACAACCCTTTACAAACGAGCTGTCAGTACATAAACTGAGAAGGTGAGAAAGGTGGAGCCATGAAGATAAGAAAGGCCGTGATACCGGCCGCGGGGCTGGGCACAAGGTTTTTGCCGGCCACCAAGTCCATACCAAAGGAGATGGTCCCCATCGCGGACAAGCCCATCATCCAGTACATGGTGGAGGAGGCCGCCCAGTCCGGGATCGAGCAGGTGATAGTGGTGACTGCCCGGGGCAAGGACGCAATGGCAAACCACTTCGACGCCTCCCCCGAGCTGGAGACCGCGCTGGAGCACAAGGGCAAGCTTGACATCCTGGAAAAGGTGAAAGCGCCGCAGGAGCTGTGCGAGATAGTGTGCGTAAGGCAGAAGAATCCAATGGGCCTGGGACACGCCATCGGGTGCGCTGAGAGGCTGGTGGGGGACGAGCCCTTCGTGGTGCTCCTGCCCGACGACATGATAGACAACCCCCGCTACCCCGCGTGCAGGCAGATGATGGACGTGTTCGAGGAGCACGGAAAAAACGTGGTGGCGCTCATGCAGGTGCCGGAGAGGCAGTACCCGCTCTACGGCATGGTCGAGTACGACAGGGTGTCGGACAAGGTGGTGAAAGTGAAGCGGAGCGTGGAGAAGCCCTCTATCGAGGAGTCGCCCTCAAACTTGGGGATCGTTGCCAGGTACCTGTTCAAGCCCGACATATTCGAGGCCATAAAGCACACGACCCCGGGAAAGGGAGCAGAGATACAGATCACCGACGCAATTAACACCCGCGCGCAGCAGGGGGAGGTGATGGGACTGGTGTTCGAGGGAGAGCGGTTCGACGCCGGCGACAGGCTGGGGTTCCTCGAGGCCACCCTGCACTACGCCCTAAAGCACCCCGAGCTGGGAGAAGAGGTAAAGACCATGCTCAATAACCTGGATGCCGATGAAGCCTGAGCCGGGGTGTGATTTAAAGGGGTCAAGAGGGTAGCCCACATAGCTTTGCTATGTGGGCGCCGCCAGGCGCAGGATGAATATAATGGATGGTATAGGATGAATAATTGGCCAGGCTGCGCCATGCATCCTGCCCGCTTCGCTCGCGCACATAGCGAGCTGTGTGCGCTACCCCTGTCGAGGCGATAAAAAGGAGTGAAGCCGTGAAGTACTTTAAATGTCCGCAGTGCGGGTACGTGGCCCACGGCGCCGGGGCGCCGGAGAAGTGCCCGGTTGACGGCACTGGAAAGGAGGAGTTCGAGGAGCTCGGCGAAGAGGAGGCCACCCGTGCCAAGGCCGACTTCAAGGCCAGGGAGGAGCGCGGACAGGTGGAGCAAGCTTATACGAGCGAGGAGAAAGGGAGGCGCAAGGACAGGGAATTCTCGCCCCCCGGCCTCGAGGCCGACATAAAGCAAGAGCAAGAGCAAGAGCAAGAGGAGCGTAAAAAGAAGAAGCCGTCGGCCAAAAAGCAGGAGCCGCCAAAGACCCTGTACGGGGCAGTCACCGCCATGATGGCCAGGAACCACGCCCATCCCATAGCAGTGCACGTGCCCAACGGGGTGGTCCCCATGGCCGTGCTCTTCTATTTTATCGGTGCTGTTTTCAAGCAGCAGTCCTTTGCCTGGGCCGCCCTTGCCAGCCTGGTGTTCGTGGTGCTTGCGATGCCCGCGGTGCTCTACTCGGGCTACGTGGACTGGCAGCTAAGGTACAAGGGACACCTCACCCGGGTGATCAGGAACAAGATCATAGCGGGGTTCGTGGTCTTCGGGATCGGCATTATCATGGTGGCCTGGCTCGCCGTGATGCCCGAGGTCGCGGACATGGGCTCCAACATAAAGTGGGCGTACCTCTTTGGCTTTATCGCAATGCTGGCCGCGGTAACCTATGCCGGGAACCTGGGCGGCCGGCTGGTGTTCGGGAAGTAGGTCCCTTGTTTCACACAGAGGCGCAGAGAACACAGAGAAATGCAAAGATTACATTATCTGTTTTCTCTGGTTTAGAATTTCTATGCGAGCTTACATGGATAGAAAATGGGGCGGGAAACCATTAAAGCCCTGAAGGGGCGGCACAAAAAAAGAGCGGACATGATCCCGGGGAATTTTTGTGCCGGCCTTTCAGGCCTTATAAAGATTGTAAAAGTCTCCAAAGGTTAAGACCATGTTAAAGGACGGCGAGAAAGGCGCGGTGCTACAGGTTGACCGCGAGACCTACGCAGTCGCGCCCCATACCCCCTGCGGGGTGGTCACGCCCGAGTTGCTCAGGAAGATAGCGGAGGTGGCGGAGAAGTACGATGTGAAGCAGATCAAGATCACCAGCGCCTACAGGATCGCGCTCTTCGGCATAAGAGAGGAGCACGTGGACAGGGTGTGGGAGGAGCTGGGACTCGACCGCGGCCGCCTCACCGGGATGTGCGTGCGCAGCGTGCGCTGCTGCGTGGGAAAAACCTGGTGCAGGCTGGGACAGCGCGACTCCATGTCCCTGGGTGAGGAGCTCGACCGGGTGTACCACGGCATGGAGCTCGTGAACAAGATGAAGATAGCGGTCTCAGGGTGCCCTGTTGACTGCGCCGAGGCCAAGCTGCGCGACCTCGGACTGGTGGCACAGGGAAAGAAAATGTGGGTCATGTACGCGGGCGGGAACGTGGGGTCAAGGCCGAGGATAGCAAAAGAGATCATGCACGGGCTGGATGACCGGGAAGCATATAAAGCCGTGGAGGCCGCGGTCGAGTTCTACAAGCAGAACGCAAAGCGCGGCGAGAGGATCGGTAAAGTCATGGAGAGGCTCGGGCCGGAGCCTCTGTCCGAGTGGGTGTCGAAAAAGCTCGCTCTCGAAGACTAACGACTTATATATCGCACAGAGACACGGAGACACAGAGTATAATTTCTTTTCTCTGCGCCCTCCGTGCCTCTGTGCGAAGCTAACGATTAAGGCCCGATCTGTGGCACGAACAGGCCGAAGTCCATGTCTCCGACCCCTGACCTGCCAAGCTCTCCATTTCCTCCTTCGCCCCAGCATGCCACCCGTCCGTCGGAGACCACCACGCAGGAGTGCAGGTCGCCCGCGCTTATCACAGCGCCGGCCCCGGTATCCGCTGTTATCTGGTTGATCGTGGCGCTCGGGGGATCGCCCCCGTCTTCCTCCACAACAATTTTGCCGACCGTGCTTCCGCGTCCATACGTGCCGGTCCCGTCTCCCCATTGACCGAACCACCCGTTTCCATAGCACATTACCGAGCCGCCGCTCAGCACCAGGCAGGTGTGCATGGACTCGGTGCCGTTGTATCCGCAGTTGAGACCGTCGCACCCGCCCAGGCTTATCTCCACTACCGTGGCATCCGCCTTAACAGGGACAGGGTCCCCGAACTCGGCCGGGGCCACGGTGTTGCCGTAACATAGCTGTCCCACGTTGTTGAGCCCCCAGCACCTGGCGTTGCCGTCTGAAAGGATTGCGCAGGAATGCGCCCTGCCCGCGGACACCTCCACGGCAGCGGTGTTTCCGCTAAGCCCCACTATCTGGGGGGTAAGCAATGAACCTGAAGTGGTGCCGTCTCCCACCTGGCCGTAGCTGTTGGCTCCCCAGCATCCCACGGTGCCTCCAGGAGAGGTCGCCACGCAGGTGTGCGTGCCTCCAGCGGCTACGTCAGAGACGAAGTAAGCGGCGGGAATCAGCGGCGACACCGGCACGTCCGAGTCCGTGGTCGAGTTGTTCCCGAGCTGGCCGGAGCTGTTGTCCCCCCAGCATCTCACCTTGCCGTCGGTAAGGGTTGCGCAAGTATGCAGGTTGCCCGCGGCGATCTTGTCCGCCGCGGTGCTGCCTAGAAGCACCGCCACCGCGGTGGACGAGTCAACCACAGTGCCGTTTCCGAGCTGGCCGTTGTTGTTCAGGCCCCAGCACTTGACCGAGCCGCCGCTCAAGATCGCGCAGGTGTGGTTGCCGCCCGCGGCAATGGCATTGGCCGTGGTCACGCCGTACACGCACACCGGGTTGTCCGTAATCGGAGCCGCGGCCCCGGTCGTCAGGCTCGGGTCTCCAAGCTGTCCGTAAAAGTTCTTGCCCCAGCACTTTACCGACCCGTCGTTGATAAGCGCGCAGGAGTGCATAAACCCGCCGGCGACCTCAACGGCCAGGCACCCTTCGTCAATAAAGGTGTCGCAGTTATTGTCAACGCAGTCACACAGCTCGGGCGCGCCCGGGTATACATCAGATGCGGAGTCGTCGCAGTCCACGGCGGAGTCGCATGAAGTGCCCGCGCCGTAACCGTCGGTGTCACCGTCGGCGCAGTCGCTGCAATCGCTCCAGACATTGGAGATGGAGTCGTCGCAGTCAGGGCCGTTGATGGTCACGTAAGCGTCGCAGGTGTTGCCCGGGTTCATCTCCTCGCCGTAGTAGGAGTCAAGGTCGTTGTCCTGGCAGGAGGCGCATGACACCCAGTTGTTGGGGTCCGAGTCGTCGCAGTCCGGGCCGTCAATGGTCACGTAGGCGTCGCAGTTCACGTACCAGGTGTCCGAATCGCTGTCCACGCAGGTGGCGCACGAGGTCCAGTTGTTGGGGTCCGAGTCGTCGCAGTCAGGGCCGTCAATGGTGACGTAAGCG
>CAZYTX010000051.1:0-26424 GCA_964650485.1 uncultured bacterium
CTAGTAGTAGGGTAGCTACATGGGAGGAAGTGAATGACAAGGGACCGCATACTGAGCGGGAGCAGGCCCACAGGGTCGCTGCACCTGGGACACTACTGGGGCGCGCTGGCCAACTGGGTGGAGCTCCAGGAGGACTACGACTGCTTTTATTTCGTGGCCGACTGGCACGCTCTTACCACCGAGTTCGAGAACCCGGACATCATCGTCCCGTCCACCTCCGAGATGGTGATGGACTGGCTGGCCGTGGGCCTGGACCCCGAGCGGTCCACCATCTTCGTGCAGTCCACGATCAAGGAGCACGCGGAGCTATACCTCCTGCTGGGCATGCTCATGCCGGTGGCCCGGCTGGAGCGGGTGCCCTCTTACAAGTCCTTCCAGGAGGAGACCGGCCGTGACCTGTCCACCTACGGCTTTTTGGGGTATCCTGTGCTCCAGGCCGCTGACATTCTGATGTACCGGGCCCAGGGGGTGCCGGTGGGAGGGGACCAGGTGGCGCACGTGGAGCTCACCAGGGAGTTCGCCCGCCGGTTCAACAACCTCTACGAGAAGGTGTTCCCCGAGCCCGAGGCCATCCTCACAAGGGCCTCCAGGGTGCCTGGAACCGACGGCAGGAAGATGAGCAAGTCGTACAATAACGCCATCTCCCTGGCCGAGGACCCGAAGTCCATCGAGCAGAAGATAAGGACCATGGTGACGGACCCGGCCAGGGTGAAAAGGACCGACCCGGGAAACCCTGACATATGCCCGGTGCAGGAGCTGCACAAGCTCTACGGGGACCACGAGACACTGATGTGGGCGGACAGAGGATGCAGGTCCGCGGACATAGGGTGCATTGACCACAAGGCCACACTGTGGCCGGTTATAATCGAGTCCCTGGCCCCCATCCGCGAGAAGAGGATACATTTTGAAAAGAACCCGGACCAGGTAAGGGACATAATCGAGCAGGGGAACTCGAAGGCCAGGTCATTCGCCCGGGAGACCATGGAGATGGTGAACAAGGCCATAAAGCTCTCGGGCTGAGAGCGGAAAACGGGGCGCCAGTCCATGAAGCCGATAGTGAAAGGGACACGGAAAGCTTTGAGGATTATTGTCTTCTGGTTTTTATTCTTGACTCTCGCCGGGGGGTGCAAATTCCTGCTGCCCGGGCCAAAGGGCAAGAAGGTCACCCAGGTCAGGGCCCCTGAGGTGATAAAGGTTAAGATGAAAGAGGGCGGGGCTACTTCCCTGGCCGAGTACCAGGTTCTGCGGCTGATCGGATACGAGCCTCCGCGGCCGGGGACAAGAGAGTACAGCGAGGCAATCAGCTACCTGAGGGACACCCTTGATGGAAAGCGCGTGCTCATAAAGCACGATGAGCCCGAGCACCCGGTGTGGACCGGAAAGGACCGGATGCCGGCCTACGTGTTCCTCGGCGAGCTCTTTATACAAGAGGAGCTTATCAGCCGGGGACTGGGAAGGTTCAGCACTGAACTGGGGCCCACCCGCTTCAACCACAGGCTTAAGGCGGCCGAGGACCAGGCAAGGGAAGCAGGGCTGGGGGTGTGGTCGGATTAAAGGAACTCACCATGTGGACCAAGATCAGATTGAAGAATTTCAGGCTTTATCAAGACACCAGGGACATCGCCCTTGCGCCGCTCACAGTTTTCATCGGCCCCAACGGCGGCGGCAAGAGCACCTTGCTTAAAGCCTTCCTTCTGCCCAGACAAAGTGTGGAGAGCCGTGATCTGAAAACACCGATAGTACCGGACGGGCCTTATTGCGAGCTGGGCCTTTACGACGACTATATTTTAAAGGGAGATATAAATAGTGACCTTGATTTTCAATTGCAATGGAAGACTATAGCTGATGCGGAAAATGCCGGACATGATGCCAGCTTTGATGTTCAGTGGTCCTATGACGGAAATTTTTCCCGAGTGCTTGTAAAGGAGTTGGAGTACAGGTTTAGAGGCAAGCGGTCCATTGCAGCGACAAGGAATTCCAATGGAGGCTATGGTCTAGGGTCTGAACGAAAAGACCTACAAAAAAACAGGCTTCCAAGTATAGCGAAGCTGATAAGGTTTTACGGGACATCATCCGAGCTAGCAAACCGCCTGGAAGTAAGTCCGTCTTTTTTGTCCCATTTAAACTGGCTTGAAAACGAACTTCAACGTCAAATTTCAGCAACCTATTATCTTGGCCCGCTAAGAGAGCGGCCCAGGCAGTTTTATCCCATTCCCCAAGTCCGGCCAAGTGATGCCGGCATAATGGGCGAGAGAGCCGGGGATATTATGTTCTTTGACGATAATAATATCCGAGAACAAGTCTCAAAGTGGGCGAAGGCAATTGGCATTGCCGATAAGGTCTCCGTGAATGAAAATAGTGACTCTTACACAATAGAATTCGCAAATGTTACCATGAAATACAAGAGCAATATTTCCAATGCTGCATTTGGTGCACCCCAGAGCCTGCCAATACTAGTGCAAGGTTTATATCAAGAGCCCGAGTCAACGTTTTTACTGGAACAGCCCGAGATTCATCTTAACCCCAGGACCCATGCTGAAATGGCGGATTTCTTCATTCGCCTTGCCAAAGACAAAAAACATAGAAAGCAGTTAATCATCGAGACCCACAGCGAGCACATACTTAACCGCATCCGAACCATGGTCTCGGAGGGAAAGCTCAAGCCGGACATGGTGGCGGTTTATTTTTGCGATGCGACCAAGAGCGGAGGAAGAAGTAAAAGGCTTAATATAAGCGAGTTTGGCCAATTTGACAACTGGCCCGAGGGTTTTTTCGCTGAAGAAATAGAGGAAGCTCTGGAGCAGTCAAGAGCAGTATTTAAAAGAAATAAAAAATTAAGTGGCAATAAATGATGTGGACAATAGACACCTGGGTTCTTGCTTGCGCTAATGATCAGCAAGATAAAACCATCATCTCTAAAGAATTCCTTGAATATATCATTATTGGAGACCATGAGATGCCATTAAGCGAAGAGGTGTTAAAGGAATACGAGAAAAAGGCGCTCACGGAGAATAAAAGCTTTTCCTCTATTTGGTTTGGAAAGATGCACTTAGCCGGGAAAGTAAAAATTTACTTCCAGCCCGAGGAGGCAAAAGCTGCAAGACTGCGGCAGAGATTGAAAAGCGGATTGCCGAAATCAATAAAGCGATTCGATCCAACCGACATTCCTTTTGTTGTCTTATGCTTCCGAACTGATGACAGGCATCTGATCTCGGGGGACATCGGGGAGAGAGATTATTCGCCGGCATTGACGGGTTGGCTCAGAAAGGAATATAAAATCTGCTTTCATGATTTGATTGATGAAAAGCCGTTTCATATTTCGCGCCATAAGTGTACAATGCTATCCAAAGAATGAATGCAGATGAGATTTAAATCATGCAGGAACAGGCGACATACAGGGTAAAGCTTCCGGTGTTCGAGGGGCCGCTGGACCTGCTCCTCTACCTCATAAGGAAGAACGAGCTCGACATCTACGACATTCCCGTGTCCCTGGTGGTCAAGCAGTACATGGAGTACCTGGACCTCATGAGGAGCCTTGACCTGGACGTGGCCGGCGAGTTCCTGGTCATGGCCGCGACCCTTTCCCAGATAAAGTCGCAGATGATGCTGCCGGGAGAGCCCGGGGAGGAGGAAGAAGAGGGCGAGGACCCCCGGGCGGAGCTGGTGAAAAGGCTGCTCGATTACCAGCGCTACAAGGAAGCCGCTGAGGAGCTCATGGCACGTCCGGTCCTGGGCAGGGAGGTCTTTGTAAGGGACGAGTCCACGGAAGCCATAGAGGAGGCTGCCGAGTGCTCGGGGATCGAGAGCGTGAGGTTCGCCGAGGTCGGCATATTCGAGCTTCTCTCCGCTTTCAAGGAGGTCATGGAACGGGCCCAGGTGACGGACTGGCACGAGGTCACCATGGAGCGGGTGTCCATCATGGACAGGATCAACTGGATGCTGGAGAAGCTAAAGGAGGTCGAGACCCTGTCTTTCGACCAGCTCTTCACCCATGTCACTGACAAGGCCGTGATTATAGCGACCTTCCTTGCAATACTGGAGCTTATAAGGCTCAAGGTTGTAAAAGCCGCCCAGGAAAAGCAATTCGACAACATATACCTTGTAAGGGCGGTGGAAATAGACGATGCGTGGATCGAAGACAACCTGCCTAAAATCAACAGGGAGACCGTTTGAAGGAGTGCGAATGGAAAAAGCAAAGATCCAGTCCATAATCGAGAGCATCCTGTTCGTTTCCGGGGGGCCTCTGTCGTTGAAGCGCATGAGCGACATTGTCTCCGAGGCTCCGCCCGCGGAGGTCAGGGAGGCCGTGGAGGAACTGGTAAAGGAATGCCAGGCCGATAACCGGGGCGTGAGGATGGTGGAAGTGGCTGGAGGATACCAGTTCCAGACCGAGCCGGAGAACTCTTACTGGGTGGGAAGGCTGCTGCAGTCGAGACCGGTGAGGCTTTCCAGGGCCTCCCTGGAGACCCTGGCCATAGTGGCGTACAAGCAGCCGGTGACAAGGCCCGAGATCGAGGAGGTCAGGGGGGTGGACTCGGGCGGGGTGTTGAAAACCCTGCTGGAGCACGGGTTCATACGCATCGCCGGGAGGAAGGACGTGCCCGGAAAGCCCCTCATCTATGCCACTGACAAGAGGTTCATGGAGTTCTTCAGGCTGAAAAGCCTGGCCGAGCTCCCCACCATTAAAGAGCTTACCGACATCCAGCAGGAGCAGTTGGATGCCAGGGACGCACAGGCCGAACTCCCGCTCGACCAGGAGGAGACAGGAGATGAGGAGCAGGAAGAGAACGCCCCGGGACCCGAGGCGGACAATGAAAACTGAAAACTGAACAGACCCCGGCGTGATCCAAGATGAACGGCCAGAACGAGCGACTTGAAGTCATCTTCAAGGCGAGGCTTTACGTCAGCCTGGGATTCTCCGCGGGCGGGGCGGTCCTCTCCCTTCTCATCAACCCCGCGGTCCTGGTCCCCATGCTGGTGCTGGGCCTGTTCGAGTGCTGCCTGAACCAGCCCTACCTTTACCGCAGGCTCTGGAACGTAAGCTCACCCCTGCTGGCCAGGGTACATCTCTACATTGACGTGGCGGTCATAACATTTGCCGTGCATCTCTTCGGCGGCCCCTGGGCCGGACCCATCATAGCCATATACCTCTTGCTTTTGTTCTACGCATCCGTGGCGGTGAAGCCGCTTGAGGGGGTCCTGGCCGCGGCCGCCATACTGATCGCTTTCTTTTCCATGATGCTTTTGGAAAACAGCCGGGTTGTGGACAGGCACGTGCCTCTTATGTCCGCGGAAGCCGATGCAATCCACAACCTGGCACTGGTCGTCACCACCGTCGTGGTGCTGGTGCTGCCGGCGTTCGCGGGAAGCTACATACAGCGCATGTTCTCTTCACAGGAGCAGGAGATGCGCTATGTCCTGGAGCGGTCCAGGCGGGTGTTCGACAACGCTCTTAACGCGCTGTTGGTCCTGGACCACAAAGGCACGGTGCTCCGGGCGAACCAGAAGGCCGCGGAGCTCTTCCAGATACAGGCGCAAGACCTCGTTGGGATGAACTTCACCGAACTGCTCTCCGCGGAGTCGGTTGACGAGTTCGCCGTGTTCATGGAGAACGTGTCTATTGGCGAGAGCGTAACATGCGGGAACCTCCAGGTCTCGCTCCCGGACGACACCATGAGGATCATGGAACTGGGAGCTTCTCCATATGACCGCTCCCCCGATCCCCCCGGCATTTTCCTGTCTTTGAACGACGTCACCGGCATTAAGCTGATGGAAGATGAGCTCAGGCGTTTCTCCGAGGAGCTCTACAGGAAGGTCGAAGATCGCACCGCGGAGCTGGAGGAGTCCAGGGAGTCGTACGCCAGCCTGTTTGAAAAGGCCGCGGCGCCTCTTTGCTGGCTGGACCAGGAAGGGACCCTCCGCTCGGCCAACCAGGCGTTCTTCGAGCTCACCGAGCTGGGTAAAAACCAGGAGGGCTCCTTCAAGCTGGTGGACATAATCCTGGACCAGGGGAGGAGGAAAGAGACAGCGGATTACCTGGAGAGACTAAAAAGAGGCTTCGAGGAACCGAAAAGACTGGAGCTCAGGATTGACAGGAAGGATCACGGGCCCGGCTGGACCGAGTGGTTCATACGGTTCGAGCCCCTCACCGACCAGATACTCGTGTCCATGATTGACGTGACCGAGAGGAAGCGCGCGGAAGAGGCCCTCAAGCAAAGCGAGCAGAAGTTCCGCACCGCGGTGGAGAACCTGCCCTTCGACTTCTGGATGATGGACCGCTCCGGAAGGTACGTGATGATTAACTGGATGGCAAAGGAGCACTGGGGAGACGTGCGGGGGAAGACGCACGACGACCTGGAAGGGATCATTGAAGAACACACCCTGGACAAGTGGAAGCGTAACAACCAGAGGGCTTTCAACGGAGAAGTGGTGAGCGGAGAGCAAGAGTACGACTGGCAGGGCGAGAAGCTCTGCTTCCACGAGATAGTGGCTCCGGTCTACCATGACCAGGAGATCACAGGCATAATGGGCGTGAATATAGACATGACCCAGCAAAGGCTCGCGCAGGAAAAGCTCAAGGAGTCCGAGGAAAGGTACAGAAAACTTGTGGAGACCTCCCCCGACGCCATCACAATGACTGACCTTACCGGCAAGGTGATCATGGCAAATCAGCGGGCTGCAAGGTCCTATGGAGTGGATAAAGTGGAGGAACTGATCGGCAAGAACGCTCTCGAGTTCATAGCGCCGGAAGAGAGGGACAGGGCCTTCCTGAACGCCCAAAAAACACTCGAACAAGGAAGCTTGGAACAAATTGAATACGAGCTCTTGAAGGCTGATGGCTCCGCTTATTCAGGCGAGATCAGCGCGTCCCTGGTCCGGGACGCAAGCGGCGAACCCATGGCCTTTATAGGCGTGGCAAGGGATATAAGCGACCGCAAGCGGGCGGAGGAGGCGCTGCGCTTGACGCAGTTCTCGATTGATAACGCTCCCGACCCCGTCCTTTGGATTGATGCAGACGCACGTGTCCAGCACGTCAATGAGGCGGCCTGCCGCCACTTAGACTACAGCCGCGACCAGTTGCTCCGAATGACCGTTGCCGACTTCGATCCTGATTTTCCAGCCGAGAGATGGCCGTCGCACTGGGAGGAATTGCGGCAGAAGAAGCGGATGGTGATTGAAAGTCGGAACCGCCGGCGCAACGGCGATATCATCCCGGTGGAGATATCCATCAACCTTTTGGAATATGGCGGCAAGGAGTACAACTTCGCCTTTGTGCGAGATATCACCGAGCGTAAAAGGGCGGAGGAGGCGATTTGGGAGAGCGAGAAGAAGTACCGGACCCTGTTCGAGGAATCGAGGGACGCGGTATACATTACAACAAGAGAAGGATTGTTCGTGGAGGTGAACCCCGCCGCGGTGGAGATGTTCGGCTACCAGAGGGAAGAAATGATCGGCATGGACGTGAGGAATATATATGCAGACCCCGCGGACAGGGAGAAGTTCCAGGAAAAAATCGAGAGACATGGGTCGGTAACCGACTACGGGCTGAAGTTCAGGAGAAAAGACGGCGCACTGATTGACTGTCTGCTCACCTCCACCGTGCGCAAGGCCGAGGACGGCGCCATACTGGGATACCAGGGCATCATACGGGATATAACCATGCAGAAGAGGGCCCGGAGGGAGCTTGTGCAAAGTGAAAGAAAGTATCGCACACTGATAGAGACCTCGCCGGACGCCATCGTCATGTCGGACCTTAAGGGTGAGATCATAATGGCCAACCAGAAGGCCCTTGACCTGTGGGGCGGAAGCAGCCCGGAGGAGCTAAGGGGCGTCAACGTGATGGAACTGATATCCCCGGAGGACCTCGACAAGGTCAGCGAGCAGATGGGGCGCGCCATTCAAGGGGAGCTCGTAAAGAACCAGGAACTGCGCGTACTGAGAAAAGACGGCTCTTCGTATATCGCAGAGGCCTCGGGGAACCTGCTAATGGATGAAAACGACGAGCCCCAGGCCCTGATCGGAGTGCTGAGGGACGTTACCGAGAGGAAAGAAAGGGAAAGAGAGCAGAGGCTCATGAGCCGGCAGCTCGACCAGGCAAGGCAGATGGCCGCCGCGGGACGGATGGCCGCGGGAGTGGCTCACGAGATGAACAACCCCATCACAGCCATAACCTACTATGCCCAGGCCCTGGAGAAGCTCAAGAAACTGAACAAGAAAGAGCGCGAGAGGGCAAGGCATATAAAGGACTCAGCGGAGAACCTTCAAAAGCTTCTGGCAAGGCTTATAAACTATGCTGTCGAGGAAAAAGTGCAGTTCGAGCCCGTGGACCTGAACACGGTGGTGTTGCAGGTCCTGGACGCTCTGGCGCACGAGTTCGAGGAAAAGCCGAAAATCAAGGTGACCAGCAACACGGCTGATGACCTTAAAACAGTGCGGGGCTCCATTGACCAGCTTTTCCAACTGGTGTCCAACCTGGTGGTGAACGCTCTACAGGCCCTTCCAGGGGGTGAAGGCGAGCTGTGCATATCCACACGCAACTGTGACGGAGCGGTGGAGCTTGAGGTCAGAGACACAGGACGAGGCATAGCAAAGAAAGACCTGGAAAAAATTTTCACGCCCTTCTTTACCACCAACAAGCAGAAAGGCGGCACCGGCCTCGGCCTCGCAATAGTGGACAGGGTGGCAAGGCTTCACAACGCAAACATTGAAGTGGCGTCACGGCGGGGAGAAGGGGCGGCCTTCAAGGTCGTGTTTCCGCTTGAAAGCGAAATCGAATGAGCCCTCATACCGTATCCCCTCCCAACCGGAAGAAAGCAGTAGAATACTTAATAATCGCGGCCGTGTTTATAGTGGCGCTTATGCCCAGGGCTCTCACCATGAGCCATCATGCAAAGAAGCCGCTCGAGCCCGACGCCAATGCTTTCTACTCCCTGGCCGCGGACTCGCCCCGCCCCTGGAGCGCGTCTTTAAGGGAGCCTTTCTCCATATGCCTCTACTCCATCGCGGTCCAGGCCGCAGGTGGAAAAAATTGGGCAATAAGAATCAACAGCCTGGTCTTTTCCCTGCTGCTGGTATTGATCGTGACCAGGACCTCGCTGCAGGTGATGGAGAGCAGGTGGGCAGCGGGGTTTTCAGGAATGCTGCTGGCCCTCACCCCTTACATGTCCTTCCAGGCGGTCCGGGGCCTCAGGCTGGAGACCTTCCTGTTCCTTGCCATGGCTGCGACATGGCTGCTGTTGCCCGGCCGGGAGCTGTCATGGAAAAGGTCTGCACTGGCCGGACTGGCGCTCTCAGCACTCTTCCTCACAAGGCAGACGGGGATCATGATCGGGGCCGTCATGCTGGCCGCCTCCGCGTTACGGCTCGGGAGAAGGCAGGGAATAAAGGCGGTTTCATCGAGGCTCGGGGCCGCGGCCATGATCGCAATGGCCCTCTCCGCGCCCTTTTATATTAACCAGCACCGCGAGTACGGCTCGCCCTTCTTCATATCAAGCTGGGAGGCCACCTTCTGGCGCAACCAGGAGTTCCGCGACCAGCCGGGGTTCCCCACCTCGAAAGAGGTCAGAGAAGACTCCTTCACCGGGGAAGTGGCTTCCCCTTTCGAGTACGTGTTCGGCATGCACTCGGTAAAAGAGATCATAAAAAGGGTGGCCGAGGGTTACATGCTGGCTTTCGGGTTTTATTACAGGCATGCGCTCGGCCCTTTGTGGTGGTTGCTCTTACTTTGCGCCCCCGGTATCATTGCCATGTGCGCGCGCCGGCACTGGGAGTGGCCTTTACTGTTCCTGCTTGTCATGCTTCCATTCTCTTTCATAATCCCCCTTTCCGTGGTGGGTCACCGCTCGGTTGACGCCCGCTTCGCCATGCACGGGTACCCGCTCGTGGTCGTTTTCACGGGGGCCGGTCTTGACTGGATGATCCGCGTCTTCTTGCACTTCCGGTCACGCTTTGTAAAAATCAGGGCGGCACAAGGAGGAGACGGGTGTCCACCCTCGACTGGGCGATAATATTTGCCTACTTCGCGATTGCACTGGCCATCGGGCTTTACTACTCGCGGCGGGCCGGACAGAGCACCACCGAGTTCTTCGGGGCCGGCAGGAGCCTTCCCTGGTGGCTGGCCGGGACCTCCATGGTGGCCACCACCTTCTCCGCGGACACTCCCCTGGCAGTGACCGAGATGGTGTACGAGCACGGCGTGGCCGGCAACTGGCTGTGGTGGAACTTCGTACTCTCCGGCATCCTCACCGTGTTCTTCTACGCCAGGCTGTGGAGAAGGATCGGGGTGCTCACTGATATCGAGTTCACCGAGCTGAGATACGGGGGCAGGCCCGCGGCCTTCCTGCGCGGCTTCCGGGCCCTGTACCTCGGGGTCCTGGTAAACTCCGTTATCATGGGATGGGTCATCTCAGCCATCGGGACCATTGTGGAGATCTCCATGGGCATTGACAGGTGGATCGCGATCTCCGTGTGCCTGGCATTGACCGTGATCTACGCCGGCCTCTCGGGGCTGTGGGGAGTGGTTGTGGTGGACTTCCTCCAGTTCGGCATAGCTATGCTGGGCTCCATCCTACTGGCCGTGTTCGGGCTAAAACACGTGGGCGGGGTGCCGGGTCTCAAGGAGATGCTAATCGAGCGCGCCGGGAGCGCCCAGGGGGTCGAGTCTTACCTGTCCGTGCTCCCGCCGGTGGGTTCCGCCTGGCTGGCCCCCATGCTTTTTTTCACCTACATTGGCGTGCAGTGGTGGGCATCCTGGTACCCGGGCGCGGAGCCGGGCGGTGGAGGATACATAGCTCAGCGCATGTTCAGCGCAAAGGACGAGAAGCACTCACTGCTGGCCACCCTCTGGTACAACATCGCCCACTACGGGCTGAGACCGTGGCCGTGGATCATCACCGCACTGGTCGCGGTGGTGCTGTTCCCGGAACTGGAAAGCCCGCGCGAAGGCTACGTGAAGATGATGGTTGATTTCATGCCCGCGGGGGTTCTGGGACTCATGCTCGCTGCCATGGCCGCGGCGTTCATGTCCACCATATCCACCCACATCAACTGGGGCAGCTCATACGTGGTCAACGACTTCTACCAGAGGTTCATAAAGAAGGACGGCTCGGACAGGCATTACGTGGCCGTCTCCAGGATAGTGTCCCTCATCCTCATCTTCATCGGGGGAGTTATAGGTTACGCCATGCAGTCGCAGGTGGGTGGATGGGAGCTGCTGCTTACCATAGGCGCCGGCACCGGGCTGGTATACATCCTGCGGTGGTTCTGGTGGAGGATTAACGCATGGTCCGAGATATCGGCCATGGCCGCGGCCCTGGTGGTGTCGCTCTCCATAAAAGCGCTTGCCAAGGCCGGTGTCATGGCCTTGCCGGAAAAGACGGCGTTTGCATACGAGCTGCTCATTACAGTGGCAGTTACAACCGCGGTGTGGGTGGCGGTGACACTGCTCACCGCGCCGGAAGAAGACCGGGTCCTGGACTCCTTCTTCAAAAAGGCCAGGCCAGGGGGACCGGGATGGAGCCCGGTGAAAAAGAGGCTCGGGGACACCGTGCACGTGACCGATGACCTCCTCTACTGCTTCCTGGACTGGATCGCGGGATGCGTACTCATATACGCATTCCTCTTCGGGATCGGGAAGATAATCCTACAGGACACAATGGTCGGCGCAGTCCTGGTCGTCATCGGGCTGCTCGCCGGAGGCTTCATCTACTGGGACTTTTCCAAGCGGGGATGGGAGCGGGTTTAGAATTAGCGGGTCGTAATATTGGGACGTCTTCTCCCTTGACTTTCCAGTGTCCAATAGTCTACTATCATGCCATGCACCTTCAACAAACAAAACGAGCAAGCAGAGCAACCGGCGGACCTCAATACTATTTTCATGATATATCTGATAGCATAAAGACATTTTTAAGAAAGAAAGGGGCCGTCAGAGTCGCATTGATAACTCCTTATGGAGCAACCAAAACGAGCTACTATGCCGTGGGCAGGGACCATAAGTTCGCCGCTAAGGGAAAAATCGTCAAGGGGGCGGTCGGTCACGACAGAATCCAACAAGGCAGTTCGGAATGGAGCATAGGTGAATCAATAAGGTATTGGTACGGATTGCCCAGAGGCGATTTTGAAAGGATTGACGTTGACATAGACATTATTGACGATTCTTTTTACCTGCTTCCTACGGCTTATAAGACTCCCTCTTCATCTCGATTTTCTGACTTATCGTCCTATGAAAGGGCACTGACTTTTTCAAAGGGCTACATAAGCGCGTTTTGGAAGAGTCAAATAGATCATTTGCTTAAAAAGAAGAAGACTTCTCTTGTCAACTGGTCGTTTATGGAAATTTCCAGAATCAATGAAGCTCACCGGGAGAAAGTTCCACACCTTCAGGAAACTGACCTTCTAAGGGCCTCCGGGCCACTAAAACACCTGGGGGTGTCTCTAGGACCATATGTAGGAAAAGGATACGACTGCTTTAGTTCCTTCCACTTCATGAATTTCCCAGAATACTATGTGCCCGTTGAGATAAAAAAGTCAAGCAAAAATTTCAGATATCAAATGCAAAAATACGGCAAGGATGAATTGTCGCGCGCTGTTATATTATGCGCCAGGCATGAACTGCAGCGCGTTCACCGCCATATAGACGTCATTGAACTCGACGCCATGGCGGAGTACGTTGCATCAAAATGAACTATTCAAATATCACTCCCATTATTTCAAGAATCCCGGCCGATCGCCAGGGCGCGAAACGGCATTACGGCGTGCATCCATATTTCACAAGACGGCCTTATAACGTCATCCGGACCTACGTCACCCATTACACAAATGAAGGAGACAGGGTCATGGACCCTTTCGGAGGTTCGGGGGTTACGGCGATTGAAGCTTTTCTTGAAAACAGAAAGGCTTTTCATAACGACATCAACCCTCTTGCCAACTTCATTGCAAGCGGCGTCTATGAGCTCCACAAGGTATGTGCAGACGACCTTTTTTCAGCCGTTAATATAATAGAAACGAACTGCAAACAAACGATAGAAGAAATCTATAAAAGACAAGAACTTTCCATAGATGATTACGCCGGGGCTTGCCGCCTCCCCCCGAATATCAGGCTGCCCGGAAACTCTGATGTTGAATTTTATTATGATCTTTTCCTCCCTTATCAGCTTGTTTCACTTGCCGTTTTAAAAGATGAGATTGATCGCTTTGAAGACCCATCCCTCAAACACGCACTATTACTTGCCTGGTCATCAACTCTTACCAAGCTGAATAAAACTTTTATATCAGCGAAAGGAAGGGCAGCCTCTAGAGGAGGCAGCAGTATTTTCAGCATTTATAGATACAAGGTCGCCAAGGACCCCGTCATACTCGACCCCTGGGCCTCTTTCCATGAAAGGTTCATGAACATCGTAAAGGCGCATAAGGAAATTAAAAACATTATTGATTTTAAAAATAGCTCAAACGGCTGGTCCGGCGAAATGAACATTTACAGTTGCGACGTTGACGAATTGCCGGCGACTCTTGGAGAATCTTTCGATTACATTATAACTGATCCCCCCTATGGCGGACACATATCATATCTGGATTTGTCTTTGCTCTGGAATAATTGGTTGGGTCTGTTGCCTGAAGAGTCGCAATATAATCAAGAATTAATAGTCGGCGGCAGCAGGAAAATATTGGAAGAGCATTATGTTAATCGCCTTCATGACAGCATTCGCACTTGCTTGAATCTATTAAGAGACGGCAGATGGTTTTCGATTATTTTTCAGCACTGGAATATAAAATACTTTGAGACGATACTGTCAGCGGCGGAAGAGTCTAAAGCGGAATTGGAGTCCGCAATATCGCAAATCGGAGACCCGATATGGTCCATGCACAAGAAAAAAGGCAAAAAGTCCGTGATGGCGGGTGAATTCATATTAACATTCTATAAGGGGAATGCCATTTCGAGGAAGAAATCTAAAAGCAAAGATGCAAGCCTGCCTGAAATAGTAGACTCGATTCTAGACGACTACGACCGGGATACGATTTACGGGGAATACTTAATAAATATGGTTATCCTGAAGGCATGGAGATACGGCGTAATAGAAGCTATCAACATCAAAAAAGATGAAGTTGCGACACTTCTGAAAGAAAAAGGCTGGCGTTATGACCAGAAGAAACACTATTGGGTCAGGAATTCCGATTCCGCAAAAGGACAGAATGAATTTATCTTCGAGGAAAGAAAAAAACAATCCGGCTAGAGAAATGTCGCCTGACAAATTATTTACAAAACCAAGGGGAGAGAGTCATGAATAACAGGTCAAAGCTTATTGCGCTCCTGGCGATGCTGCTAGCACTCGGATGGGCCGCGGGGGCTTCAGCCGAGTTCATGGCCGGGGCCGCGGTCGCGGACATCACCCCCGACGTCACCGAGATGAGGGTGCCATCCTCCGGGTACGGGGCCCGGGGGAAAACACCCATGAAAGGCGTGCGCGACCACGTGCACTGCAAGGCCCTGGTGGTGTCCGGAGGAGACGAGCGGGCAGCTCTGGTGACCTGCGACCTCATTGGCATCTCCAGGACACTCCGCGAGAAAGTGGTCGCCGGACTCGCGGGCTCGGGGATAGACGATAAAAATCTCATGATGACCGCGAGCCACACACATTCAGGGCCGGGGGCCATGCAGAAGAACTTCATCGCGGGGCTGGTGTTCGGGCGATACAACGAGGAGCTCACCCAGACCACCGCGGACAAAATAGTGGCCGCGGTCAAACGAGCCAACTCAAACATGCAGCCCGCAACCCTGTTGGTGGCCAGGACCAAGGTCGAGGGAGCAACCAGGAACAGGCGAGACCCTGCTGGATCATACAACTACGACACCAGGAGGTTCACCAATGCATACGACCCCGATAATCCCGAGAACGTGATAGACACGGAGCTCACGCTCCTGCGCATTGACGACCAGAGCGGCAAGCCCATGGCCGTGGTCATAAGCTTTGCCACACACGCCACCGTGCTCGGCTCCGACAACATGATGATAAGCGCCGACTGGCCCGGCCTCACCCAGAGGAAGGTGGAGGAGGCAGTCCCCGGTGCAGTGGCGCTTTTCGTAAACGGCGCCATCGGCGACCAGGCCCCGGCCATGGAGGTGGACCAGATATCCGATGACGAGTACCTGGAGATAATAGGCGGCAAGGTGGCGGACGGAGCGCTCTCCGTGCTGGACAGCGCCGAACAGGTCTCCGCCCTGCCCCTCCGCTCCATCATGGACCGCAGAGAGATACCGCCCGGCAACAGGGTCATGGGCATTCGCGTGCCCCGCTCGCTTATAAAGCACTACTTCCCGGAGATGCCGCTCCAGGCGATCCGCATGGGCGACGTGACACTGATGGGCGCCCCGGTGGAGATGGTCTCCGACATAGGACACATAATGAAAGAGGGCGCCGACGGTCAAGGAGTCGAGTATCCAGTAGTGGCCGGCCTGGCCAACGGCGTGTTCCTCTACTGCGTGACTCCGGACGACTTCGAGCAGGGCGGCTACGAGGCGGGCAACACCATATACGGCAAGATCGAGGCCGGGGTGCTCATCGGCGAGCAGATGATGCTGGTGAGGAAGGCGCTCGGGCGGTGAGACCTCGCGGCGGTCCGGTGGGAAGCAGGGTGACTGCAAGGGCGGCCCTGGCAGGCGTGGCCCTTGTATGCGTCCTGGTATGCGGCTTTTCATGCCACCGTGAAAAGACCTGGGAGAAGCTGAACGACAAGGCCCTGGAGCATTACGGGAAGGGCGAGCTGGAACAGGCGCAGCTCACGGCCGAGAAGGCCCTGCGGGCTGCGGAGATGGAGCTCGGGCCCGGGCATCAAAGCGTGGCCTCGGTGCTCACGAACCTCGCGGTCATCTATTTTTCCAGACAAAAGTTCGACCAGGCTGAGAAGACCTACAAGCGGGCCCTGCAAATACAGAAGAAAAACAAGGGACCGGAATCAACCCAGGTCGCGGCCACCATGAACAACCTGGCCTTCCTCTACAAGATGAAGGGAGAATACGCAAAGGCTGAGAAGCTCTACAAGCAATCTCTGGACATACTCAAAAAAGAGGTGGGAGAGAAAAGCCCGGACGCGGCAGGGTCAATGAACAACCTGGCAGAGCTCTACCGGGCCCAGGGAAAGTATAAAAAGGCAGAGCCCCTTTATAAACGGGCGCTTGCCATATACGAAGATGCTCTCGGCCGAAACCATGCCAACGTGGCCACTGTGCTGGAAAACCTTGCGGCACTCCACCGGTCCACTGGAAGGGAGAAAGAAGCCAAGGACATGATAAAACGGGCTGAAAAAATACGTACAAGCGAATAAACTGCATTCCGCGCGGAAGAATCCCTTTCCCGGCCCTGCACGTCTTTCCTGGATTACCTCTTTCGCTGCTTTACGCTTCTTGTGATACAATTAATCCGGCAGAGGAGCGCCCATGTCTTCATACCAGATCATACCTTCTTTTGACGAGTATGAAAAGCTTTCCAGGAAGGGGAACCTCATCCCCGTGTACGCGGAGATACTGGGGGACCTGGAGACGCCCGTGTCCGCTTTCCTGCGCATCATGGACTCGGACTACGCCTTTCTTCTGGAGAGCGTCGAGGGGGGCGAGAAGTGGGCCCGCTACTCCTTCCTTGGCTCCGACCCGCAGGTGATATTCCGCTCCAAGGGGAGTCGCGCCGAGGTCATACGCGGCGCCCGGGCCGACGTGATCGAGGGTTTCAGCCACGCACTGGAGCCGCTCTCCGAGCTCATGGCCGAGTACAAGCCCGTTACGCTGCCCGGCCTTCCCAGGTTCGTGGGAGGCGCCGTGGGCTACGTGGCCTACGACATGATCCGATTCTTCGAGCGCATGCCCGAGCTGACCGCGGACGAGCTTTCCTGCTACGACACCCACTTCATCATCACCGACACCATAGTGGTGTTCGACAACGTGCGCCACACCATGAAGGTGGTGGTCAACACCCACGTGATCCCTGACAGCGACCTGAAAGAGAGCTACCAGCAAGCAAAGGAAAAGATCGAGCAGATAATAAGCCGGCTCACAGGGCCGAAGGACATAAAGCCTCCACGCGAGTACGATGAGCAGCTCGAGTACCACTCCAACTTCGAAAAAGACGAGTACCTCCAGGCGGTGGAAAAGTGCAAGCAATACATCAGGCAGGGGGACATCATACAGGTGGTGCCCAGCCAGCGATTCCGGGCCCCTGCCAGGGTCGATCCCATACACCTTTACAGGGCCCTCAGGAGGATCAACCCCTCCCCTTACATGTTCTACCTCAAGATGGGGGGAGAGCAGCTTATCGGTTCCTCCCCCGAGGTGCTGGTGAGACTCGAGGGAGACCGGGCCGAGACCAGGCCCATTGCCGGCACCAGGTGGCGCGGCCGGACCCCTGAGGAGGACCAGGCACTGGAGCAGGAGCTCTTGGACGACCCCAAGGAAAAGGCCGAGCACATCATGCTGGTGGACCTGGGAAGGAACGACCTGGGAAGGGTGTGCAGGACCGGCACGGTCGAGGTGACAGAGCTCTCAGTGGTCGAGCGCTACAGCCACGTGATGCACCTGGTGTCCAACGTGCGGGGTCTTGTGAAAGAGGGCGTGGACGCATACCAGGTGTTCAGGGCCGCGTTCCCCGCGGGCACCCTCACCGGGGCCCCCAAGATCCGGGCCATGGAGATAATCGAGGAGGGCGAGCCGTCGAGGAGGGGCTGCTACGGCGGGGCTGCGGGCTACTTCTCATTTACAGGCAACATGGACATGGCCATCACAATACGCACCGTGCTCATAAAGGACGGCATGCTAAACATCCAGGCCGGCGGCGGGGTGGTGGCCGACTCCGAGCCCGAGTACGAGTACCAGGAGACCGTGAACAAGGCAAAAGCCATGATGAAGGCCGTGGACATGGCGAGGAAGGGATTGAAGATCGAGTAAAGGGTTGGAGATATTTTAACCAAGAAACATGCAAACTGGAAAATAACAGATGATTACCAACGTTAGAATAACAAAATTCAAGAGGTTTGATGAAGTTGAAATTGAGCTGGGAAGGGTCTCACTTTTTATCGGGCCTAATAACCTTGGCAAGACCACCGCTCTTCAGGCGCTTTCCCTCTGGGACGTCGGACTGAGACGTTGGAATGAGAAAAGAAAGGGCGGCAAAGGGCCACAAAAACGGCCGGGAGTTACAATAAACCGCAAGGACTTGACCTCCCTTCCCGTTCCCGCAGCCAATCTATTATGGAAAGATCAGCATGTAAGAGAGGTTCAGAAGAAAGAAAAAAAACAATTAACAAAAAATATCAGGATAGATATTATCGTGTCCGGGGTAACGAACGGAAAAAAATGGGAGTGCGGACTTGAGTTTGATTATGCCAATGAAGAATCCTTTTATTGTCGTCCCCTGCGATTAAGTGAAGATAAAAATGCCGCGAGAATGCCAATACCGGAGGAGGCCGCACAAATCGGGTTCGCTTACCTGCCCCCCATGTCGGGCCTGGCATCCAACGAAACGCTCTTACAACCCGGAGCTATAAATGTAAGGATCGGGGAGGGCAGAACTTCTGAAGTATTGAGAAATATTTTGTATGGGATATTCACTAATACCGGAGCCGGGTCGTGGTCGCGGCTTTGTGAAGACATGGAATCTCTTTTTGGAATGCAACTTGAGCCCCCGGAGTACATAAGCGAACGGGGCGAAATAACAATGACATACAAGGAGAAAGGGGTCAGGCTTGATCTCTCATGTTCCGGGCGAGGGGCCCAGCAGACCATGCTCCTCCTTGCTTATCTTTACGACAATCCGCCAGGAACCGTTCTTCTCCTGGATGAACCCGATGCTCATCTTGAGATATTGAGACAGGGGCAGATTTACGAGATTCTGACTAGAACCGCCGAGGGCCGCGGCTCCCAAATTGTTGCGGCCAGTCATTCCGAGAAACTCTTAAATGAAGCCGCACAAAGGGACGTGGTTATCGCCTTTCTCGGAAAGCCGCACCGTATTGATGACAGAGGAAGCCAGGTCCTGAAATCCTTGAGAGACATAGGGTTCGAGCAATATTATCAGGCGGAACAAAAGGGATGGGTTCTTTATCTCGAAGGATCAACTGACATGGCCATATTACAGACCTTTGCCCGCAGACTGGGTCACAAGGCTATAGATTATCTCCAACAACCGTTTGTCCACTACGTCGGCACTAATATCCCGAAAAATGCCAGGGAACATTTCTATGGCTTATGCGAAGCCAAACAAGACCTTGTAGGTATCGCCATTTTCGACAGGATTGATAAGCCCCTTGAGTCAGGGAAGCCACTCGTAGAATTAATGTGGAGTCAGCGTGAAATCGAAAATTATTTGTCGCAAAAAGAAACGCTGCTGAGCTTTGCCGAGTCTGAAGTGGAAAAGGAATCTCCCGGTCCTCTGTTCGAGCCTGCAGAAAGACAAAGAAGGACAAAGGCCATGGAAGAATCAATTGAAGAAGTTACTAAGGCTATTGAAATAGTAAAAAGACCTCGGCCATTCTCAATGGCGGAAATTAAAGCAAGCGAGTTTTTAACTCCCTTGTTCGAGAGCTTTTACAATAAACTGATGCTTCCCAATCTAATGCAAAAGTCCAATTTCCATGTCTTAGCTGAATATGTTCCTGAAGAGCTTATTGATAACGAAATCACTGAAAAACTGGATGCTATTGTAGGGGTGGCCGAAAAAGCTGTACCCCGAACATAACTTGAGGAAGGTAAATATAAAATGAAGCTTCCAAAAGTGGGCCAGGTGGCAATCGTGGTCAAGGACGTGGAGAAGGCGGCCCGCTACCTGGAGCAGAACTTCGGCATGGGCCCGTTCAACATATTCGAAGTCAGCGACGGCAAGGCAATGTACAAAGGAAACGAGGTGTCCTACAAGTCCAGGATAGGCATGGGTGATTTCCAGGGCATGACCATCGAGCTCATGCAGCCAATCGAGGGCAACACCATTCACAATGACCCCGAGTTCCTCCCTCCCGGAGGACAGGGGGTCCACCACGTGGGCTTTTACACAGAGGACCCCGAAGCCCTGGCAGAGGAGTTCGAGAAACAGGGAGGCAAGATTCTGCAAAAGAGCTGGCCCATGCCCGGGGCCATGACCATATACCTTGACACCCCGCAGTACGCCGGCATGCTGGTCGAGCTGATCAAGTCCACAAAGAGATAGCGATAATTTCATGGCCTGGTACATGAGGTGTCTGGAGGACAAATGCCGGAACCAAAGATAATCCTGGTGACCGGGGCGACCCGGGGGATCGGCAGAGTCCTGGCAGAGGAGCTCTCCCGCAGGGGCCACAAGGTGTACGGGGCCGGCCGGTCATGGAAAGGGGACGAGGACATTCCCTTTATCCCCCTGACAATGGACGTAACCGAGGAGGCATCGGTGAGCTCGGCAGTGTCCCGGGTGATTGATGAAGTCGGCCGGCTGGACGTGCTGTTGAACAACGCCGGCATTGGCCAGTCAGGCTCGATCGAGGAGTCTCAGGTTGACGCGGCCCGAAGGGTGTTCGAGACCAACTACTTCGGGGCGGTAAGACTGCTAAAGGCCGCGCTCCCCGAGATGCGCCAGCAGGGCTCCGGGACCATAGCCGTAGTGGGATCGGCCGCGGGCAGGATCGGCATACCCTTCCAGGGGCACTACGCTGCCAGCAAGTTCGCGGTGGAGGGGCTTTGCGAGTCGCTGTCCCACGAGCTTAGAAGCTTTGGAATACGGGTGCTGCTTTTCCAGCCGGGCGACGTGGGCACTGACATATGGGAGAAGACCGAGCACGTAAGACCACCTGACAGCCCCTATGAAAAAGCTCTCGTAAGGTTCCACAAGGTAAAGGCCAAAGAGATGGGAAAGGCCGCGGACAAGCCCGAGAACGTGGCCCGCGGCATCGCCCGCGTGATCGAGTCCAATACTAAAAGGCTCCGGCACCCGGTTGCCAGAGGATCGAATTTTATCCTTTTCATGAGAAAGATCCTCCCGGACAGCCTCTTCCTAAAGGCCGTGGCCAGGAACTACCTGGTTAAATAAACTAAATCACTCCTTCCAGAAGGACGGCAAAAAGAGCACCAGCACGGTGTAGACCTCGAGCCTGCCCAGCACCATGCACAATGAGAGGAACACCTTTCCCCCGGCCGGTATCCAGCCGTAGTTCTCCACCGCGCCCACGCCGGCCAGGCCGGGTCCGATGTTTCCCAGGGTGGCGATCACCGAGCTGGCCGAGGTTACAAGGTCGAGCCCCAGCGATGCCATGTAAACAGTGCCCGCGGCCCAGACCCCGATGAAGAGCAACACGAAGCCGGTCACGGACTGGAGCGTGTCCTCGGGCATGAGCGTGCCACCTATCTTCACCTGCCTCACCATGCGGGGGAAGAAGAACTTCTGCACCTGCACCAGGGCGGCCTTTACAACAACCACCACCCGCACCACCTTCATGGCGCCTCCCGTGCTCCCGGCGCAGCCGCCCACGAACATGAGAGCCACCAGGCCCACCCTGGCAAAAGGGCTCCAGGTATCGAAGTCAGCGGTCACGTAACCGGTGGTGGTGAGGATGGATGTCACCTGGAACAGAGCGTGGCGCAGGGCGCTGCCCGCGGAGTCGTAGTCATTGCTCAATACCAGGCTAAGCGTGACAAGAGCGGTGGCGGACGCAAGAATTATAAGGTAGGTCCGGTACTCCACGTCGCGAAGAAACACCCCGAAGCGGCCCCTGAGCGCCGCGATGTGCAGCCCGAAGTTGGTGCCCACCAGGATCATGAAACAGACCATGACAAGCTCCACGTACAGGCTGTTGAAATGGGCTATGGACGAGCTCCTGGTGGAGAAGCCGCCGGTGGCCAGGGTGGTGAAGGTGTGGTTTATGGAATCGAACCAGGTGAGCCCTCCCATTTTAAGCAGGCTGATCTCGGCCACCGTGAACCCGAGGTAGATCTTCCACAACAGGCTGGCAGCCTCACGGATGCGCGGGGTGGCCCCCTCCTTCTTGATGCCCGGCACCTCCACCTTGTAGAGCTGCTTCGCGGTCATGCCCAGGGCCGGCAGCACGGCAACAAACAGCACCACGATGCCCATGCCACCCAGCCACTGGGTAAAGGAGCGCCAAAGCAGTATGCCCTCGGGTATCTGCTCGATCTCGCCCAGGACAGTGGAGCCGGTGGTGGTGAAGCCCGACATGGCCTCGAAGTAGGCGTTTACAAACCCGCCCGGACTGAACCGCTCGCAGAAAATGTATGGCAGGGCCCCCACCGCGGCCCCCAGTACCCAGCCCAGGCTGACCACGGCCAGGCCCTCGCGCCTGAAGAACTCCTGCTCGCTCCTGAGGCCGAAAAGGTAGAGCCCCGCCCCCAGCACCAGGCCGATAGCCATGGACCAGACAAAATCGAGCACCGCGCTGTAATCGGAGACACCCGCGCTCCATGCCAGCGGCAGGAGCATGGTCGCCGAGATGAAAGCGATCAGCATGCCCAGCACCTTGGAGACGTATCTTATATTCACGAGTGGTTACCCTTGAGGTTTGCGATCAGGTTCTTTTTCTTTCCCTGGAACAGCTTCTCCACCATCGACAGGGTTGAAAGGAATGTGAAGACCACGCAGGAGTCGTCCGGCTCGATCTGGAAATCCCCGTCCGGGATGTAGACCTTGTCTCCCCTGACCACCGAGCCTATGATGGCCCCCTTGGGAAAGCCTATCCTGTGCAATGGAGTGCCCGTGATCTTGCTCCCTTCCGAGGCCTTCAGCTCGATGACCTCGGCCTTGCCCTCGGCTATGACCGCGATGGAGGTCACCGCCCCCCTTCTCACGAAGCGCAGGATGCGCTGCGCCACCAGCAGTCTGGGGCTTATGGCCGAGTCAATGCCTAGTTGCTGGTAGAGGGGAACGTAATCGGGCTTTTTCACCAGGGCGATGGTCTTGTCCGCGCCAAGGTTCTTGGCAAGCTGACATATCATCAGGTTCTTCTCGTCCTCGGCGCAGGACGATATGAACACGTCGGCATGGTCCGTGCCCGTCTCCTTCAAAAGGTCCAGGTCCGTCCCGTCCCCGTGCACCACCATCACGTTCTCAAGCTCCTCGGAGATCACCCGGGCCCTCTCCTGGTCATCCTCGATCAGCCGCGTCTTGATGTCCGAGTAGTCCAGGGAGTGCGCCACCGAGAGCCCAAGCTCGCCCCCGCCAACGATGATCACCAGCTTGGCCTTGGCAGCCTTGCGCCGCTGTGCGAACTTGTCCAGCTCATCCATGGAGTCCTTCTTGCCGATCACCAGAAGCTCATCATCAGCCTTGATCTCGGACTCCCCGTCAGGGATGTAAATCTCCGGGCCCCGGATAATCGCGGTCACCAGCGTGCGCCTGGGCATCTTGATCCTGGAGAGCGCCTGGCCGGACCACTGCGAGTCCCCGGTAACCTGCACCTGCCGCATCTGTATCTGGCCGTCCGCGAAATTCTCAACCGCCACCGCCTGCCGCGCACGGATAAGTTCCATGATCTCCTGGGCGCAAAGCTCGTTCGGCACAAGGATGGAATCGAACCCCATGGTGCGCTTGTAAAAGTGGCGGTGAAAGTGCAGGTGCTCGCCTCCCCGGATGCGGACGATGGTCCTGCCAGCGCCCTGGGTCTTGGCCAGGAAAGCGGCCAGCATGTTGACCTCGTCGTTGTTGGTCACCGCCAGCACAAGGTCCGACCCCCAGGCGCCCGCCTGCTCCAGCACGCCCGCGGCAGCGCCGTGCCCCTGCACCGTCTTGATGTCAAGCGAGTCCTCCACCAGGGCCAGACGCTCCGGGTCCCGGTCAATCATCACTATCTCGTGGCCCTCGCCGGATAGCATACCAGCCAGGTACTGCCCGGCCTCCCCAGCGCCTATGATAAGTATCTTCATTACCAGCCCATTAAAACTTTGCACGCTATTATAATGATCTTTTTTCAGCAAGCAAGCCCCTTTGCTTACATCATGTGCTTTCGGGAGCAGTGCCCGTCAACAATGCTTGAAAACAAGGGCCTGCCAATTTACCATGTAGCCATGGCAAGAGCGGTCACATGGGCCCTGGCAGCGGCGGCGAGCGCGCTTTGCGCCTTCCTGGTGCTTGCGCCCGGGCTCGACTCCTGGTTCGTGGCCGACGACTTCTGGCACCTGGCATACGCCAGGTTCGTGTCCACACCCTGGCGCTCATTTATCCATCCCCAGTTCGGCGACATGGCATACAGGCCCGTAACCTTTGTCATAAACTTTTTTCAACTGAACTATATAAGCGACTCGGCCGACGTGGTGCACGCCTTCGATGCACTCATCCATTGCCTCAACACCGCGCTTGTGCTTATCCTTTGCTACCTGGTGTTCCAAAGCAGGGGCCCGCGCGGATTCTCATCAGCGCGCCATAGGAAGCACGCCCTGGCCGGGGGGTTCATCGCCGCGCTCATATTCGGCGTGCATCCGGTGGCTTGTCTCACCGCGTCGTGGTTTGCCTGCCGTGCGGACCTGTTGGCCACGTTTTTTTCCCTCCTGGTCCTTGTCATGGTCTCGGGAAGGGACAGGCCCAGGCCGCTCTGGCTTATCCTCTCGGGAGCAGCGGCTTTGCTTGCCCTCGGCGCCAAGGTCACCCACCTGCCGCTTTTCCTGGTCGCGGGGTTCGTGGCCTTTGCAGCGGCCCCCGGTCTGGAGACCGGGAAGAGGTTCAGGCAGGCAGCTTACAAGGCCCTTCCGGTGCTGGACGCGACCCTTGTCTACCTGTGCATCAGGCTGTGGGTGCTCAAAGGACTGGGCGGGTACACTGATTTCCCGGAATCTGCGTCCAAGCTCTGGGCCATGGGGCTCTATCACCTGCCCCGGGTGATTGCAGCAGCCGCGCGAGACCTTTGTTTGCACGACATAAGCACGGGAGCACAGCTCCTCTGGCCCCTGCTGGCAGGGTGGGCCTTGCTGGTTCTGGCAGGGCTTCCGGGCATGATAAAGACGCAGAAGGGAGTGCTCCTGGCAGGAGCACTCATGGTGCTCGCTTTGCTGGCCCCGGCATGGAACCTCTCCCACATGTTCGCACTGAGGGAGGAGCGGCTGGTGTACTTCCCACTGGTCGGCTTCGCATTGATGGCCGCATCCTTCGTGGCAGGCCCGCGCAAGCAGGGCGCTATGGGGGGAGCGTTTGCAGCCGGCCTTAGCCTGTGCCTGACATTCGGCATGCACTCGCGCGAGGAGGCAAGGGCATGGGAGCAGGATACCCGCTCCACCAGGAAGGTTGCCGCGGCAATAGCGGACCGTCTCAAGGACCAGGGGCCCTCCGCAAGGGAGCGCAGGGTTTACGTGCTGGGGCTCCCCGAGGACAGCTACTTCCTCGACCCCATGGTAAAGCTGCTCCTTAAACCCTCCTTCTACGACCGCGAGATAATGCCCGCGGACCAGGACGCCTTTGTGTGGATACCAGCGCACATGAAGGACTCCGAGCACCTGAACTCCGATGCGCCCGAATCCGCACTGCCCGGGAAAACCCTGCACCAGTCCGACCCGGAGGTGATCTTCTACACGACCAGGCCAGGGGACCTGCTCCTGGCCGCCAAGGACGACCCCTACGCCCAGATGATCGAGTGGAACGGCGTGGAGCTTACCGATATAACTCTCAAGCTCAAGAAGCGCTTTTACCGGAGGCGGCTGTGGAGGAGAAGGGTGAAGAGGCAAGTGTGGCTGCTCCCAAGCTTCACCTTCAGAAAGAACCCCATGGGCCTGAAATGGACTCCGGGCCCCGGCCTCAAGGTCGAGGAGCCCGTGCATCTGGGCACGCCCTACACCTTTGTGCCCTCGAACAACGACCCTTATCTCACATCCCCGGAGATTTCCTTCCCCGCGGTCGCGGCATCCAGGCTGTCCCTGGACATGACCGTCCCGCAGAGGGCATACCTCCCCCCAGGCATGGACCAGGGATGCCTCACGTGGCAGACCCTGCAAGAGCCCGGGATGTCCCCTGAAAGGAAGGTCTGCTTTGACCTCGTGGCTGACGGAAAACCGCACCATTACGACGTGGACCTCACCCGATCCGTACACTGGTCAATGTCCGGAAAGATAAAAAGACTGAGGCTCGATCCGGTCTCGTTCAAGACCAGGTTACAGCTCATCAGGCTTTCGTTCGAGCCGGAATGAAAGCCACCAATAACACGGCGCGCTTTTTCCACCTTACTTACTGACCGCTCCATTTGATCCCATACGTTATAGGAATATTTATCTTCTGATTCCAGCCAATAAAAATTCGTAAAAACCAACCCCCAATGATTACAAGCACTTAAAAAGTCCGCCGCCCCTTTACAACCACTCCCGCCGTATACGGGTGTAAACAGTGTCGTATACACGTGTGAACGGCGCCGTTTACACCCGTAGCCGATACCGTTTCCCCCTGTATACGCCAAAACACGCCGCCAAGTAGTACTTGGAACCATATCGCCCCG
>CAZYTX010000052.1:0-25754 GCA_964650485.1 uncultured bacterium
GGTTGCGACCCTGATAAGCCTCGGTATCGGCGCGGCCTGGATCATGCTGAGCGAGGTTCGAAGGGCCCTGTCTTTTCCGGCCGGCTTCGCTTGCGTCCTGTCGGGTCTGCTTATAATAAATAATATACCCGCGTCCCATGCGCTGATAAAGAACTCGGGCCCCTACATTTACGCCAACGAGGTGATGTCGGTGATGTCTGCCGGGGAGAGCATAGAGGAGGAGCTCAGGAAGCATTACCGCACGCTCTACTTCCGGGAGGACTCCGAGGTGTCGGTGCTGGTGTCCGAGTCCCGGCGGGACCTCACCAGGTACCTGCGCATCAACGGCAAGACCGACGCTTCCTCGGGCCGGGACATGTCGAACCAGGTGCTGCTGGCGCACCTGCCTCTGCTTTTCCACCCGGCGCCCGGGAGGGTTATGGTGCTTGGCCTCGCCAGCGGGGTGACCGCGGGCAGCGCTCTATTACACCCCGTCTCGCGCCTCGACTGCCTCGAGATATCCCCCGCTGTTGTTGAGGCCAGCCGCTTTTTCAGGCGCGTGAACAACCTGGACCGGTCAGACCCCCGGTTCAACCTCATTATCAACGACGGCAGGAACCACCTGGAGCTAAGCGAGCTCCAATACGACGTGATCATAAGCGAGCCCTCCAACCCCTGGCAGGCCGGCCAGGGTTCCATGTTCACCGGGGAGTTTTTCGAGCTCATGCTCTCCAGCCTGGGTGAAGGCGGCATAGCCGCGGTGTGGATGGACGCGTATAACATGGACTCGGATAGCTTCTCCATGGTCCTCAGGACCTTCGTCAGCGTGTTCCCCCACGCCGCTCTCTGGGACACGGGACACCTCGCTGACTGGGTGCTGCTGGGCTCGGCCTCTCCTATCATGGTTAAGTATGAGGAGCTCGAAAGACGCATCGAGCGCGGGAGCGTGGCCTCTGACCTCGCCCGCATCAATACTGATGCATTTTCTCTGTTCGCAAGGTTCATGATGGACGAGGAGGCGATAAGAGAGGCCGCGGGTCCGGGGCCCCTGCACACGGACGACATGAGGCAGCTCGAGTTCGAGATGCCGCGCACGGCCTTCACCCCGTACCACCAGAGGCTCCCCGGGATCGCCAAAATACTGGCACGCCACCAGAGCGCCGGGGCGGTGGTCGAGCTCCCGGCCGGGGAGGCCGGTCGAGAGCTTGCGAAGAGCCTGGCAAAAGCCGACCGCCAACGCGATGAGCTGATCGAGCTCCAGCTCCTGCTGAACGCCCCCCGGGGCGATCAATACGAGGTCATATCCAGGACCGAGGGTTTCCTCGCCTCTCTCGGCCCCGGGTATCCCGCTGGTGAGCTGTCCATTGATCTTTCAAAGTATATGAACTCTTTCGCCCTTGAGCTTGCAAGGGACGGCGATCCAGGCCGTGCGGTTGAGCTGCTGGGGAAAAGCTTCGCTTACGCGCCCGGAAGCAGCCTCCCGGCCTCGCTGGCCGCGAGCATCGAGCTTGGAAGGGGCGAGGCGGGCTCGGCGGTAAAATGGGCGAAGCGTGCGCTTTCCAGGTCGCCCAGCGACCTTCTGGCGCTTTCCGTCATGGCGCGTGCAATGCGGAAGCAGGGCAAGCCGGCCTCGGAGGAAGAGTACTGGAGGAGGGCGCTCCTGGTTTCCCCCCGGGGTATTGATTACCGTATAGGGCTCGCCAGGTCCCTCCTGGAGCAGGGCGAGCACGTGGAGGCCTCGGCGCTGCTGGATGGAGTGATGGATGAGAGGCCGCGTAACTCGGACGCTCATTTTTTCCTGGGTATCATAAAGTACAAGGAGGGGGAGCTGGGGGAGGCCCGCTCCCTTTTCCAGCGGACCCTGGAGCTCGACCCCGAGCATCCCTCGCGGGAGAGCATCATGGAGGCGCTGAAGAGGATGCCCTGAATACTGATAAAATCATTTCCTCAGCCTGGAGAATATTCCCTTCTTCTCCTCCTGCCTCCGGGCCTCTATCCTCTTTATCCCTTTCAGGGCGAAGCGGTAGCGGGGGTTAATGGAGAGGGCCTTTTTGAAGTCGGCCTCGGCCAGGGACACCTTGTCCTCCTCCAGCATCAGGGCGCCCCGGTAGGCGAGCGCGGTCGCGCACCTTGGCTTGTTCTTCAGCGCCCGGGCGAGCATGTCCTGCACCCTCTTCTGCACGGCCTTTGACTTGCGGTTCCTGTTGTATACTGAGTAGGCATAATGGGAAAGGATCTCGGCGTTGTCGGGCGCGAGCGACACTGCCTCCCCCAGGGCCTTCTCGGCGCCGTCCCAGTCGCCCATCTCCAGGAATGCCATGCCCGACTGGAAGGCGACCTCGGCCTGCATCTTGTCGTGGTCCTTGGCCCCGGGCACTCCCCCTGCCCTGGTGTCTATCATCTCGTCGTACTTCTCCTTGCTGACCACGTTTGAGAGGGTGTTATACGCGGTGGCCAGCACCGACAATACTTCCTCTGATAGGCTGAGTACATCTCCGGAGCTTGAGATGAACTTCTCCGGGCTGTAGCGCTTGGTGAGCCGGAAGTACTCCTCTTTGAGCTTGGAGAAGTCGAACTGGCCGGGCCTGGTGCCGAATATCTCGTAGTAGTTTTTCTTCTTCATGTCCCTGTGGAAGACCTTGATCTCCTCCTCGATCTCCTGCTGCTCTGCCGCGGGCTTTTCCTGCTCGGCCTCGGCCCGCTGCTGCTCCGCTGACACTGGGCCGGCCTGCTCGATCCCGCCCAGTGTGTCCTCCAGGTCTCCGATGAGGTCCTCAAAGTTCTCCGCAGTCTCCGCGACAGGCTCCGCGGCCATCTCTGCTCCAGCCGCTTCCTCTTCCTCGACCAATTCCCTTTCCACGGCCCTCTCGCGTATGGGAAAGGGGGCTTCCAGGGCCGTCTCCTCCGGGCTCTCCCTTAGCTCGACCATGCCAAGCGCCAGGAAGGCCCCGAAGGCCCGGATGACCTCCTGCTTCTCCCCTGGCTCAGCGGGGAGAAGCTCGACCAGCCTGTGCGCCCCGTCAACCTTGTCCAGGAACAGCGCTTCCGCGGGCTCGATGTTAAGGTGCATCTGGCTGTCGAAGTAAGAGGGCGACAGCGCTATGAAGCTCTCCCCGGTTCGCTGCATGATGTTTTCGACCCTGGCATCAATCACGTGTCTCTTATACCCCTGGTGTATGACGTGGGGAAGGTTCATCGGGGCCGGCACGGGCGCATCGCTGGGCAGGGCCGGCCACACCTGGAAGGTGTACTCGCCCTCTGTCCATGAGAACATGTGGATGAGGGTCTCCTCGAAGAAGAGCCTCCACTCGGCAAATAACTCCTCCGGAAGCAGGCACCCCATCTTTATGAATATCTCCTCGGGGGACCAGCCGTCTTTCGGCTGGTTCTGGTACACCTGGTACTCCATAAGGCTGATTTTGCCTTTTGAGAAAAGGTGGTTGCCGAACGATGCCTCGGGGTTGGTGGTGCTCAAGCCCGCGGGGTGTCCGCCCAGGAAGAGTATGGCCCGCTCCTCATGATGGGAGCGTATAAAGAGTATGCCGGTGGACTGCTGGCGCTTTATCTCCATGAGTAGCTGGTCCATGGGCTTTTCAGCGAGGTTTCCCCTGACCGCGGGCGCGGGCTTTATCCCGGCCACGGGCTTTGGGCCGGCTGCCAGCTCGATGACCCTGACCGCGGGAGGCTGCTCCCCCGGGGTTTCCCTTGGCGCTTGCGGTGCAGCGGGGGGTCTTTCCGTGCCGGGGCTTGCAGCCGCCGCCGGTCTTTTCTCGACCGGAGCGGTTACTTGTTGCTGCTCCGTGGAAGGGGAGGGTGGTTGCAGTGAATCCTCCACCGCTGCCCTGAGGTCCGCCTTGGTGAAGGGCTTTTCCAGGTAGTGATTCACGGCCAGAGCTTCCCTGGCCTTTTTCGCGTACTGCTCGCCCTTGTACGTGCCGGTGATTATTATGATTGGCAGGCCCTTGCCGTGTCGTGTGGACCTGATCTTGCGGATGACCTCCACCCCCGAGAGCTTGGGCAAATGCAGGTCCATGATAATGATGTCGTAGCTTTTGGCCGCGAACTTAGAAAGCCCGTCCACCCCGTCCAGGGCAACGTCCGATTGCACGTCAAAATCGGACAAGAACCGGGACAGGGCCTGGGCCAGTTGCGCCTGCTGGTCAATAATAAGGACGGTGCGGCTCATATGGGTGATACCGGTATCTCAGGGATAAAGCAGAATATAACCAATGGCCGCTTTGCAGTCAAATAAACCGCCAAGCCACAAAGGGAAGAGGATGGCCTAATTTTAACGCTTCTTTTTCTTCTTGGAACTTTTACCTGTTTTTTTCTTTGATACGCTCTTCTTCTTTTTTGGCGCGGACTTTTTGGGAGCGGCTTTCTTCGCTGGTTTTTTCTTCTCCGCTGGCTTCTTTTCAGGAGGCGCTTTTTTCTCTTTTGGCGCGGCCTTTTGTTTTGCGGCCTCGCTTGCTTCTGCCTCGGCCTTCTTTACCGCTGGCGGGAACCGGAGCGGTCTCGGCTTTTTGGGCGCGGCTTTCTCGGCCTTTTCGGGTTTCTCTTTTTCCTTCTTTTTCCTCGCCCGCTTCCTTGCCTCTGCAATCTCCTTTTTTTTCTGCTCCATCTCCCGGAGCGCGGCGTGTGCCCCTGCCATGCGCGCCACGGGCACGCGGTAGGGGGAGCAACTGACGTAATCGAGGCCTAGCTGGTGGCAGAAGATAACTGACTCTGGCTCTCCGCCGTGCTCTCCGCAAATCCCGATTTTGAGGTCCGGCCTTTCCGCCCTGCCGTTCTGCACCCCGATCCTCATCATCTCTCCCACGCCTTCCTGGTCAATGGAGGTAAAAGGATCGGTTTTGTATATCCCCTTTTCCACGTACTCGGGCAGGAATGATCCGGCATCATCCCTGCTCACTCCCAGGGTGGTCTGTGTGAGGTCATTGGTACCGAAGCTGAAGAACTGGGCTGTTTTAGCGATGTTGTACGCTGCTACCACCGCTCTTGGCACCTCGATCATGGTGCCGATGTGATACTCGATCTCGGTCTTTTCGTTTTCCATGACCTCGGCGATGACCTTCTCCGCGTTGTCTCTCAGTATCTCGAGCTCTTTTTCATGGCCCACCAGCGGGATCATGATCTCGGGCTTCACGTCAATGTTGTTTCTCTTTTTCACCTGTAGTGCTGCTTCCATGATGGCCCTGACCTGTAGGTCGTAGATCTCGGGGTACGTTATTCCCAGCCTGCATCCCCTGTGCCCGAGCATGGGGTTGAACTCGTGAAGCTGCGCCAGCTTGGCTTTCAGCGCCGAGGGCTTTACTTTCATCTTCCTTGCCAGGCTTTCTATGTCCTTGCTGGTCTGGGGTAGGAACTCGTGCAGGGGCGGGTCCAGGAGCCTTATGGTGACCGGCAGCCCGGGCATGGCCTTGAATATGTCCACGAAGTCCTGCTTCTGCATGGGTCTTATCTTGTCGAGCGCCTTCTCGCGGCCCTTTTTGTCGTCCGCCAGTATCATCTGCCTGACCGCGTCAATCCTCTTTCCCTCGAAGAACATGTGCTCGGTGCGGCACAGCCCTATACCCTTGGCCCCGAACTTGTATCCGGTCTCGGTGTCATGAGGGGTGTCCGAGTTGCATCTCACCCCTATGGTGCGGAACTCGTCCGCCCATGAGAGTATCTTGTCAAAGTCCTGGTACACCTTTGATTGGGAGGGCTTCATGCTCTTCTCGATCAGCACCTGCACCACCTCTGATGGGAAGGTCTTTAACTGGCCGGATATGACCTCGCCGGTGGCGCCGTCAATGGAGAGCCAGTCCCCCTCCTTGATGGTCTTGCCGGCGACCTTCATCCTCTTGGTCTTGTAGTTGATGTCAAGGTCGCTGGCCCCCACCACGCATGGTTTCCCCATACCCCTGGCCACCAGCGCGGCGTGTGAGGTCATGCCACCCCTGGCTGTGAGTATGCCTTTTGCCGCGGCCATGCCGTGTATGTCCTCGGGGCTGGTCTCGAGCCTGACCAGGAGCACTGCTCCTTTGCCGGCCTGCTTGACCGCGTCCTCTGCAAAGAAGACCACCCTTCCGGTCGCGGCCCCCGGCCCGGCGTTCAGCCCTGTTGCAAGCAGCCTCCCGGCTTTCACCGCCTTTTTCTTTTCCCCCTCGTCGAATATGGGGGCCAGTAGCTGTATGAGGAAGGCCGGCTCCACCCTTCTCACCGCCTCATGCTTGTCTATAAGCTCCTCGTCCACCATGTCCACCGCCATGCGCACCGCGGCGAACCCGGTCCTCTTGCCCGTGCGGGTCTGGAGCATCCACAGCTTGGACTCCTGTATGGTGAACTCGATGTCCTGCATGTCCTTGTAATGCTTCTCCAGCTTCTTGTATATCCTCACCAGCTGGTTGTATGCCGAGGGCATGAACTCCTCCAAAGACAGCTCCTCCTCGGATTTCTTGTTGTCCTTGTTGATGGGGAAGGGGGTCCTGATGCCGGCAACCACGTCCTCGCCTTGCGCGTTTGGAAGCCACTCTCCGAAGAACCTGCTGTCCCCGGTGGCCGGGTCCCTGGTGAAAGCCACGCCGGTGGCCGACTTTTTTCCCATGTTCCCGAACACCATGCTCTGCACGTTGCAGGCCGTGCCCCACTCGTGGGGAATGTTGTTGAGCTTCCGGTAGGTGACCGCTCTCGGTGTGTTCCAGGAATGGAACACCGCTCCGATGGCGCCCCAGAGCTGGTCCGCGGCTTTCTCGGGAAAGGTCACCCCCAGCTCACCCAGCTTGTCCTTGTAAAGCCCTGTAAGCTCCTGCCAGTCCTCGGCTGAAAGCTCGATGTCGTTTTTGACCTTCTTTTGCTTTTTAAAGTGGTGCAGGACCTCCTCCAGATCGCTGCCCGGCACGCCCATGACCACGTTGGTGTACATCTGGATGAAGCGCCTGTACGCGTCCCAGGCAAAGCGTGCGTTCCCGGTCTTTGCCACCAGCCCCTCGACCGTGGCCTGGTTGAGTCCCACGTTGAGCACGGTGTCCATCATCCCGGGCATGCTCTGCCTTGCGCCCGAGCGCACGCTTACCAGCAGCGGGTTGTAGGTGTCCCCGAAGCGCATGCCCATGATGTCCTCCACCATCTTCAGGTTCTCGTTGATCTCGTCCTTGAGACCGGGCGGGTACTTCTCCTTTTTCATGTAGTAGGTGCACACCTCGGTGGTGATGGTAAACCCCGGGGGGACCGGTATCCCCAGGTTGGTCATCTCCGCCAGGTTGGCCCCTTTTCCGCCCAGGAGCTCCTTCATGTCGGCGCTGCCTTCGGCTTTGCCTTCCCCGAAAAAGTATACGAATTTCTTAGCCATTGCTCTCCTCCCCTTCTTGTTTGGCCCGCTTCTCGCCTTGGATCACTATCTTTGAAAAGTCCGCCACCCTCTTGAAAAGCTCTGCAACCATGGAGCAGAGGGCGTGGCGGTTGTTTTTAATGGCCTGGTCCTCGGTGTTCACCAGCACCTGGTCGAAGAAGCTGTCCACCGCCGGCTTGAGCCCTCCCATTATCTCCAGTGCCCGGTCAAAGTCGCCCGCAGCCAGGAGCGGCTCAACCGTGGAGAGCACCCGGGTGTACTCGGCGTAGAGCACTGCCTCGCTCTCCTCCTGGAACATGTCGGGGTCAGCCTTGCCGGGCCGCTCCACTATGTTCATGACCCTGCGGAATGCTATCATCAAATCGTCGAAGTCAGGCCTCTGCTTCATCCTGGTCATCGCCTCGATCTTGTACATGGTGTCCTTGAGGTCACCGCTCCACACCGCGGTGCAGGCGTCCACCACGTCATACTCGTAGCCCTGGTCAAGTAGCTGTGCCCTGAACCTTCCCAGCAGGAATTCAATCACCTGTCCGCAGAGCTCCCCCTCATTAGCTTCGGTCCTCTCCGAAATGAGCCTTGCAGCTTTCTCTGTTACCGGAGGCAGGCACAGACCATAGCCTTTTGCCATGATGATGTTTATGACACCCTGGACCTGCCTCCTGAGCGCGAAGGGGTCGCCCGAGCCGGTGGGGGCAAGGCCTGCGGCCCAGCAGGAGACCACCGAGTCCAGCTTGTCTGCCATGCTGAGCGCGTCTCCCGCAGTAGTGCATGGGAATACTCCTCCTGCTATGTCCTCTGCTGAACGAGGCAAATAATGCTCGCGCACAGCCTCGGCAATGAGTTCCCTGTGTCCCCCCGCCTGGAAATCTTCAGCCCTCTTTATGTACTCCGCTCCCATGACCCCCTGCAGCTCGGGGAACTCGCCCACCATCTGGCTTACAAGGTCGGCCTTGCAGTACCTGGCTGCAAAGGCCGCATCCTCTTTTACCTCGCTTTCTCCGGGAAATATGGCCTCGCAAATGGCCCGGCAGAGCTCTTCAACTCTTTCGGTCTTGTCTAGATAAGAGCCTAAAGTCTTGTAAAAGGTCATGCCCGAGGTCTGCTCGCGCATGTTCTCGATCCCGGTCTTCAGGTCCTCGCTCCAGTAGAACTCTGCGTCGGCAAGGCGCGCGCCCAGCACCCTCTGGTTGCCCCTTGCAACCACCGACATGTCCCTGGCAGGGGTGTTGGCCACGGTGATGAAAAAGGGGAGCAGCTCATCTTGGGTGCCCGGCTTCCTCACCGCAAAGTACCTCTGGTGGGTGCGCATGGCTGATACAACTACCGGCACGGGCAGTTCAAGGTAGTTTTCATGGAAGCGGCCGTGGACCACCACCGGGAACTCGACCAGGTCTTTGACCTCGTCCAGCAGGGCCGGGTCAGGATACAGCTCTCCGCCCAGCTCGTGGGCCAGGTTATGGGCATCCTCCTCGATGATCCTGCGCCTCTTTTCCGGGTCCGGGATCACGTTGTTTTTTTCGAGCTTTTCAACGTAGTCTTTGCTGCTAATTATTGCAAGCTCGCCGGGATGAGTGAACCTGTGGCCCCGGCTTACGGAATCGGAGCGGATGCCCGAGAGCTCGAAATCGAGCGCCTTCCCGCTGAACACGGCCAGGAGCCAGTGGATGGGCCGTATGAACCTGATCGAGCCCTCGCCCCACCGCATGGACTTCTCGAACTCAAGGGATGTTACCAGCTCGACCAGTATGCCGGGCAGGACCTCTGTGGCAGCCTTTCCCTCTATCTTATTTATGAACACCAGCCTCTCGCCCTTGGGGGTCTCCTCCCTGGCGAGGTCGTTGACATCCACCCCGCATGAGCGCGCAAACCCTAGCGCGGCCTTGGTGGGAGCCCCGTCCTCTTGAAAGGCCTGGGCAGTGAAAGGTCCCAGCTTGCGCTCCTCCCTGGGGTCCTGGCGCTCGGACACCTGGTCCACCACAAGCGCCAGCCTGCGGGGGGCGCCGAAGGTGTGGAGATCTCCGTGCGCTATTTTAGCCTTTTCAAGAAGTGCGGAAGCCTTTTTCTTCAACTGGCCCAGGGTCGGCCCCACCATCCTGGCCGGGACCTCCTCGCAGCCTATCTCAAGCAGCAGCTCACTCGCCATGAGCCGCCTCCTTCATATCGTTGTTTTTGTAAAATTTATCATAGGTTACGAGCAAACCTTCACGTTTTTTCTCGTCTCTTACAAGCGGGAACCCAAGGGAGTAGCGCTGTTTCAGCCAGGCAAGTGCGCACTTCCTGGCCAGGGTCCGCACCCTCAGTATCCTGTTCACTCTTTCGGTCACGCTTATGGCGCCTCGTGCGTCCATGAGGTTGAAAAGGTGCGAGCACTTTAGGCATGCGTCGTAAGCCGGGAGCACCAGGTTATTTTCGATCAGCCGGAGCCCCTCTGCCTCCCAGTCCTGGAAGTGTCTTTCGAGCATGTCCTTGTCCGCGGAGTCGAAGTTGTAGCTGCTCCACTCGTACTCTCCCCGAAGGTGCACCTCGCCGTATGTCACGCCGCTGTTGTACCAAAGGTCATAGACGTTGTCTATGTCCTGGAGGTACATGGCTATTCTCTCCAGGCCGTAGGTGAGCTCCACTGATACGGGCGTGAGGTCAATGCCCCCGCACTGCTGGAAGTAGGTGAACTGTGTGATCTCCATGCCGTCCAGCCACACCTCCCAGCCCAGGCCCCACGCCCCCAGGGTGGGGCTCTCCCAGTCGTCCTCCACAAAGCGGATGTCGTGGTCCAGGGGCTCGATGCCGAGTGCCTTCAGGCTCTCGAGGTAGATGTCCTGGACATCGAGAGGGGAGGGCTTTAAGATCACCTGGAACTGGTGGTGCTGCTGCAGCCGGTTGGGGTTCTCGCCGTATCTCCCGTCGGTGGGCCTCCTCGAGGGCTCAACGTAACATACGTTCCACGGCTCCGGGCCGATTGAGCGCAGGAAGGTGGAGGGATTGAACGTGCCGGCTCCAACTTCCAGGTCATATGCTTGCGCGAGCAGGCATCCTCTGTCCGTAAAGAACTTGAAAAGCGTCAGTACAACATCCTGGAAATGCATAAAACAACCTGTAATATCAAAAACTTAAACATTTTTGCGCACCTGGCGCAAAAAATTATCATTACATCAATTATAGAATTTTTCAGGATTTTGTCAATCAAAAAAACTAAACAAGCTTTGAATGGTTGCCAGGATATGATATTATTTTAGCTGCGGCTGTTAGTATCTGATTGCCCGGATGGCGGAACAGGTAGACGCAGGGGACTTAAAATCCCCTGGGGCACCCCCCCGTCCCGGTTCGATTCCGGGTCCGGGCACCAGTCAGTGCCGCTTTTCAGCACATGCCTTTTAACAAACGCCCGGAGGGGGCTAGATTTTACTTGTGATACAACAACATCCTGAAATCCGCTCCTTCCAGCGCATCCTACGAGATAATCCGGCATCAGGTCACCAGGCTGCCGGTGATTTTTATCCCCCACTGGGCCAGGAACGAGTGTCTGCCGATCGCCGTGCGCGACGTGATAAAGTACCTGGTGGAGGACATAAAGACCGACTTCACCGGTTTATATTCAAGGACCTTACCAGGCAGATAGAGAAAACAAGCTGATTTTATTATTGCAATGGTTTTCGATGCAGGTGTTCAGCGGCGGGTTGACCGGCCAAGGCCCATGATTTAGCATTTAAGCGTATGGCAGAGAAAAACATAGAGGTGGAGGTCAAGGCGAGGGCGGAGGACCTCGCGTCAGTGGAGGAGAGAGCAAGGGAGCTAGCCGCCCCCGCCGGCTTTCTCGACTATCAGGATACGTATTTCACCTCCGCCGGGGTCGAGGGCTACACCCACAGGAGGTTCCGGCTGCGCGAGCAGGAGGGCGGGGCATGGGTCACTGTCAAGGAGAAGACGGGAGCGGAGGGGGCCGAGGCCAGCATCGAGCACGAGTTCGAGGTGAGCGACCCTGAAAGCTTCATGAGGTTCGCGGAGCTGTTCGGGTTCAAGGTGCTTGTGAGGAAGAGGAAGAGGGGCAGGAGGTACGGGATCGAGCTGGAGCGCATGCCCGGGCACGTGGCTGTGATCGAGCTGGTGGAGGTCGAGGGCCTGGGCTTCTTCGTCGAGGTCGAGGTCATGGTCGAGGATGAGTCAATGGTCGAGGCGGCAACGGATGAGATAAGAAGGATCATGGAGCGGCTGGGTGTGCCGGAGTCCGCGATGGAGCCGGCCCCTTATACTTATATGTTATACAAGCTGGGGCGCCCGGGGGAGGATGCAGGATGGAACGGGTGAGCATTGACCAGGTGGCCTCTCACTCGGGCGATGAGGTCGAGCTTCGCGGCTGGCTCTACAACAGGAGCTCGAAAGGCAAGCTCCACTTCCTCCAGGTGCGCGACGGGTCGGGGATCATCCAGTGCGTTGTTTTCAAGGGGGACGTGAGCGACGAGGTCTTCGAGGCCGCCGCGGGCGTGACCCAGGAGAGCTCTCTCATCGTGCGGGGCGAGGTCAGGGAGGACCCGCGCTCGCCGCTGGGCTACGAGATCGGGGTGCGGGACCTCAAGGCGGTGCATCATGCGGAAGAGTATCCGATCTCCCCCAAGGAGCACGGCACAGCGTTCCTCATGGAGCACCGCCACCTGTGGCTGCGCTCGAAGAGGCAGCACGCCGTCCTCAGGGTGCGCCACGAGCTGGTGCGCCAGTGCCGGGGGTACCTGGACGAGCAGGGCTTCATCCTGGTGGACTCGCCGATTCTCACCCCCGCGGCCTGCGAGGGCACCACCACACTTTTTGAGACCGACTACTTCGGGGAGCCCGCGTACCTCACCCAGTCTGGACAGCTCTACATCGAGGCCGCGGCCATGGCACACGGAAAGGTGTACTGCTTCGGGCCGACCTTCCGGGCGGAGAAGTCCAAGACCAGGCGCCACCTGACCGAGTTCTGGATGGTCGAGCCCGAGGCCGCCTGGCTGGACCTGGATGGCGACATGGACCTTGCCGAGGACTTCCTGGAGGCCGTGGTGCAGCGGACCCTGGAGAGGCGCAAGCCTGAGCTGGATGCGCTCGATCGCGACATCGAGAAGCTGGAGAAGGTGCGAAAGCCCTTTCCCAGGATCACCTACGAGGAGGCCCTGGAGATAGTGCGCGGGAGCGGCGGAGACATGGAGTGGGGCCAGGATTTCGGGGGAGACGAGGAGACAATGGTCTCGGATAAGTTCGAGCGTCCGGTCATGGTGCACCGCTACCCCCTCTCCACCAAGGCCTTTTACATGAAGGCCGACCCGGAGCGGCCCGAGCTTTCTCTTTGCGTGGACGTGCTCGCGCCAGAGGGATACGGAGAGGTCATAGGGGGCGGCCAGAGGGAGGACGACCTCGATGCCCTGGAGAAGAAGATAGAAGAGCACGAGCTGCCCCGGGAGGCCTTCACCTGGTACCTGGACCTGCGCCGCTACGGGTCCGTGCCCCATGCCGGGTTCGGGCTCGGAATCGAGCGCACCCTGGCGTGGATATGCGGGCTCACACACGTGCGCGAGACGTGCCCCTTCCCCAGGCTGCTGGGAAAGATGTGGCCGTAGAGAAATTTTGTATTTTCATACGTAAGTTTATAATAGATATTCATGGACGAAAAGGATCAAAAGCTGGCTCAAGAGTATAAAGATATCCTCGGACAAATGCTGGGCCACCGTCTCAAGCAGGTCATACTTTTCGGTTCCCGGGCCCGCGGAGTGGTAACAGCGTAGTCAGCAAGTATGGAGAAATTTTCAAAATCCTGTGGCTTTTTAATATCCGCCGGAGTCATGTCAAAGAGAGCCTTTTCCCTCACCTCTTGAACTGGGCGTACCAGGAGAAGGTCTTTAGCAGGCGCCACACCGCGGCGGCCTTGGGCGAGTACTTGGGCTTCTCCGGCTTCGCGCCCCTTACCTGTTCGATCCAGGCCTCGGGGTCATCAGAGTCCACTATCCCCTGGAAGTCGTAGATACCGAAGTGTATTATGCCCGCGGCCTTGCAGGCGGCAGCGTCCTTTCCCAGCTCCGCGGGGTCCTCCCAAACCGCGCCGTGGCCCTCGCCGGGTATGGTCTGTCCCAGGCTGATGGCCGCGCGCTCGCCCCACTCCTTTGCGATCACCTTGCAGATGATGTAAGAGAGGTATCTGGTGTCGTGCACGTCCCACTTCATGTGCAAAGACTTGAACACGTCCTTCAGGAAAGCCGTGTTCTGCGAGCCGAAGTTCATGAAGCTCACGTAGTCCCAGTCAATGATGAGCGACGGCCCCCCGGCCACGTCCTGGAACACCGGCCTCCCGGTCTTGAGGTCCACCGCGGCATAGTCCATGGCAGTGGATATGGCCACGGTGTTATGACTGTGCAGCTTGTCCAGCACCGCCCGGAACTTGGGTATGCTTGCCTCGAATTCCTCCTTGCCAAGCAGCTCGTAGATCATGCCCAGGCTGAAGCCCTCCTCCTCTTCCTGCTCCTCGGGGCCTTGCTCCGTGCCCTCCTGGCAGTTGGGCGGCTCGATGTCCACGATCAGGGCCTCGATCCGGTGGCCGTACTCCTCGGCCCAGGCGTATATCTTGTCCAGGTGGGCTAGATACTCATCAGCATAGCGCTCGTTCAGGTACAGGCAGTGCTCCCTGGGCAGTAGCGGCCAGAAAACTATTTTAATCCCCGCCTCTTCGTACGCGGTGTAGAGCCTGTCGAGGTCACGGTCGAGGCTGGTGGCCCGGATGCACGGGGCCACCATGAGGTTGTACTCCTTTGCAAGCTCCATGGCCTTTGGGTCCAAAAGCTCGTCAACGCTCATGTACTCCGCGGTGACGAGCATCTGCGGCTGGTGCGGGTCCACGCCCAGGGAGAGGAAGTCAACCTCGTAGTCGGCAACCAGCGGCCGCGCGAGCAAAATACCGAAAAGGATAAAAACCGCGGCGAGCACTCCAACGGTCCATTTAAAAACGCCCATTCTCTTACCTCCTCTTTGAAAAAAGGCTTGCGTTCGGCCTGGGAAGACCGCCCAGGCGTCCGGAAAGAATACTATCACAGGGAACGCCGGGAAGACAAGGAAGCCGCGCTCGTTCGAGAAGCCGGTTCCGCTCTTGTTGATACTGCGCCCGCCCTTATATAGAATGCAAAGGCGAAGATGGCGGAACAGACGCCGGAAAAGGAGTGCGGAGACCGGGTGGGTGAGAGCGTCCGCGGGCGATGGCTCGCCGCCCTGGCCGCGGGCCTGCTCGGTGCCGCGGCCTTCGCCTGGTCGCTCCGATACGGGTTCGTGTTCGACGAGCGCATCCTTATCGAGGGCAACCCCGCGGTGCGCTCTTTCAGCCTGGACCTCGTCTTCGGGAGCAAGTTCTGGCCCGGCCCCTCCAGGGGCGTCTACTACCGGCCCCTGGTGACGCTCTCATACGCTGTCGGGTACGCCGCGGCCGGGGCCTCGCCCTGGGTTCACCACCTACTGAACGTCCTGGCCCACGCCGTCACATGCGCGCTCGCATACCTCCTGGTGCAAAGGCTCTGCGGCCGGCCCGCTTTCCTGTGCGCAGCGCTCTTCGCGCTCCACCCGGTCCACGCCGAGTCAGTGGCCTGGGTCCCCGGGCGGACCGACGTCCTTGCCGCGCTGTTCATGATCGCGTCGTGGCTCTCACTCTTGCGGGCGAGGGACTGCGTTAATTACGGCAAAGGCGCTGCGTGGTACTCTGCCGCGGGTATTTTGTTCCTGTGCGCCATGGGTTCAAAGGAGACGGCCTTTGTTCTCCCGGCCCTGGTGTTTTCGGCCGACTGGCTGCTCTTGCGGCGCCTGCGTCCATACGTTTACGAGTACGCGGGCATGGGAGCGCTGTTGCTTTTATTCCTCGCGGCGCGTTTTCTGGTGCTCTCCGGAGAAGGGCCTCCGCCGGCGCCTTTCGCCCTGGAAGGTCTGGGGCTTTCAGAGAAGGCCTCCTCGGTAATGGTGCTATTCGCGTACGCATTGAAGGAGCTCATCTACCCGCACGCATGGAGGATTGACTACTTCTACGCGGACGCGGTGCCAGGCGCTTCTGCCTGGGCCAGGTTATTGTCCGCCGCTGCGATCTTAACCATTGTCGGCTGCGGGGTCCGGCAGAGGAGGAGGCGGCCGGTGTTCGCCTTGTGCGTTTTCGGCTTCCTGGTGAGCATGCTCCCGGTTTCTCACCTCGTCCCCTTCCCAACCACCTTTGCCCAGCGATTCTTGTACCTGCCGTCTCTCTTTTTCTGCCTGCTCGTCGCCGCGGGCATAAGCGGTCTCACGGGAGCGCCCGGGCCGGGGAGGCGCAGGCTCCTTGCAAGGACATTTGCCGCGGTGTTAGTGTTGCTGTTCGCGTCCATGTGCCTGTGGCGCGGACGCGCTTTCGAGGACGAGCTTTGCTTCTGGAAGCGGGCCGTGGCCCAGGCGCCCGAGCTCCCGATTGCGCGGAACTGGCTGGGGATCGCGTACCGCAACCGGGGCATGCTCGAGAAGGCGGGCGAGCAGTACAGGCGTGCCATCGAGCTCGGCCCGGACCTCACCATCGCCAGGATGAACCTCTCCGAGATACTGATCAGACTTGGGAGGCCCGACCAGGCCCTTTCCGAGCTCCGCTCCCTCGCGGCCAGCGAGCCCCGCAACCCCGACCTGCATGTAAACATCGGTATAGCCTACTCGCAAAAGGGGACGTGGGACAAGGCCGCGGAGCACTGGAGGAGGGCGGTCTCGCTCGACCCCTCGAGCTTCAGGGCCAACCTCATGCTGGCGAAATACTACATCGAAGTAGAAGGCGACCCCGAAAGGGCCGCCCCCTTCGTGGAGGCTGCGGCCAGGCTGCGGCCGGACCACCCCGCGGTGACGAGGCTGGAGGCGCTTTTGACGCAACGGCGCAACGGCGCAACGGATTAAGGAAAACGGCACAGAGAGAACAGAGGTGTTAGAACTGTTTACATAACCTCGCAAGGGCTCTGGTCGTAACTCCGCCTGCCAGGCGGCCTCAAGTTTTTATGTCGGCAAGGTGCCGGCGCTACTTCCATTGTCCGCGGACAATGAGGTTATGAAACCAGTTGTAATTTTTTGTTTTCGTAGCGCCGCTGCGCCGTTGCGTCCAAGCTGAGCTTTGGTGGTCTAGTTGACCTTTACGTACGCCTGGTTGAGCACCTGTGCTTTTTCAGTGAAGGCCTGCACCGCGTATGTGCCCTGTTCGATCTTCCAGGCTTTGGTGGTGACGGCGTCTCCGGGCCAGACCGGGCTTGAGAAGCGGGCCTTGTACTCGGTTAGCCTGGAGGGATCGTCGCCGCACAGTCCCTTTATGAGCGACTTGCACACGATGCCGAAGGTGCACAGCCCGTGGAGTATGGGGGAGTCGAACCCTCCCATCTTTGCGAACTCGGGGTCTATGTGCAGGGGGTTGTAGTCCCCGGAGAGGCGGTATAGCGCGGCCTGGTCGGGCGAGGTCGGATAGGTGTCAGTATAGTCGGGTCCCTTGCCTTCGGGCGGGTCCCATGAGGGGGCCCTGGGTCCCCGGTCCCCTCCGAAGCCGCCCTCTCCCCGGCAGAACAGGCTGATGTAGTTGTCGAACAGGTGATCGCCGTTTGCGTCCGTTGTCCTGGTGTTGATGGCCACCAGCGCTCCCTTGCCCTTGTCGTATATTGCCGAGACCTCTGGGGTGGTTATGAACTTTCCCTCCTTTGGTATGGGCTTTTTCATGAATATTCCCTGCTCGCCGTGGAGTATCATCATGGGGTTTGCGCCCAGGTCGGCCTTCATCTGTTGCATGGCCTCAAGCGAGGGTATGACCGAGAAGGCGGGTATGACCTGGAGCCCCTGTTTAAAGTTCTCGTACACGTACTTTAGCTCATCGGCCCTTGCTCCGATGCCCAGGTGATATAGCACCACGTCCCTCCAGGAGTAGGGGTGCTCCACGGGCTCGCCTTTCTGGCCGGCAACATCGGGGTTTACAGGCATTGGGTTCTCCTTTCCGTATACATTTTCTCACGCAAAGGCGCAGAGGCGCAGAGGAAAAAGCAAGGTAAATGCTGTGCTTTGTATTTCTGGAAAACCATGTCCGGCATTTCCGGGCCGGACCCTTGAAACGTCTCATGTCTAAACACGGAGCGCCCTGAGCAATGGATTTTTTATTCTCTGCGTTCTACTCTACCGCCCCCGCGTGATAAAATCTGTGGTTACTTGTCGAGCAGGCCGAGAAGCCTGGCAGCGCCTTTCATGTGTTTTAGCTGGTACACTGCCTCGGCATCGGATACGACCACGCCGTTCTCGTCCTTGATCTCGATCTTCACCTGGAAGTCTAGTTTTCCGTTTTTATGGGCCTGGTCCACGATGCGGGCGGCCTCTTCCCGGTCGAGTACGTAGCCGGCCGTTACATCTGTGTGCACCGGCTTTAAGAACCTTATGTTCACGGACTTCACCAGCGGCATGATCTCGTGCTCCATGAAGTAGACCACCACGATGGCGCCGCCGGTCATCTCTGCAAGCGTGAACAGCGCTCCCGCGTACAAGGTCCCCACGTGGCTCTTGTTGGGCTCGAGAGGCATGAATATCTCGACGCCCTCCTTGTCGAGGCGCCTGGCCTTGATGCCCGCCCTGGTCGCAAAGGGGATGATGTTATCGAACAACGAGTATATGTCCAGTTCAGCCATGCAAAGCTTCCCGGCTTATTACACCGCCTCCACCACGGTGGCGATGCCCACTCCGCCGCCTCCGCACATCATCTGCACCGCGGCCTTTCCCTTAATGCGCTTCAAGTGCCTGCACATCTCGGAGAAGTATATTGTGCCTGATGCGCCGATGGGGTGTCCCAGCGCGATGGCGCCGCCGGTGGGGTTTATCCTCTCGTCCATGCGGTCGTATCCCAGCTCGTCGGCGAACTGCAAGAGCGGCGATGCAAAGGCCTCGTTAGGCTCGATGATGTCCATGTCGTCAATGGTCTTGCCTGCGCGCTTCAATGCCTTTTGGGCGGCCGGTATGGGGGCCAGCAGCATGGGGACGGGCGCTCCTCCGGCCACGGCGCATGAGGTGATCTTGCAAAGCGGCTCCAGCCCCAGCTCCTCGGCCTTGTCCGCGCTCATGAGCAGCACTGCCGCGGCCCCGTCCACGATCTGTGAGGAGTTGCCGGCTGTGACTATGCCGTCGTCCTGGAAGGGTGTCTTGAGCTTCTGCAGGTCGGCCCAGAACCCGTCCGGGTCGTCCACCGCCTTTGGCCGGATCACCTCGTCCTTGTCCACCTTCTTCTTCTCGCCGTCCCATTCGAACTCGAAGGGGATGATGTTGTCGAACCACCCCTTGCGCTCGGCCTCAACCGCGTTCTGCATGCTGCGCATCCCGAACCTGTCCAGGTCCTCGCGGGTGTGCTCCTGGTCCTTGGATATGATCTCCGAGCATTTTCCCTGCGGCACGAACATCTTGGTCTCCATGATGCGCGGCGACATGCGCACCGGGTACTTGGCGTCCATGGCCACCTTTGCGTCCGAGCCCATGCCGTAGTGGGACATGATCTCCACCCCGGCGCACATCATGACCTCGCCCTGGTCGAGCATGATCTCGTTGGCCGAGATGTTGATGGCCTTGAGCCCGGCGTTGCAGTACTGGTTCACCGTGGCCCCCGCGGCCTCCTCGGGTATGCCGGCCAGGAGCGAGGCCACCCTGCCGATGTTCAGGCCCTGCTCGCCTATCTGGGAGAGGCACCCCACCATCACGTTCTCGATCTCGGCCTCGTTGAACTTGTCGGTTTTCTGGTGCACCCGGTCCAGGAGCCCGCGCATGGTGTTTGCAAGGAGGTCCTGGGCCGAGGCCTGGCATAGCTGGCCCCCCTTCTCCATGCCTTTCCACCCGGACTTGCCGATGGCCGACCTCACCGCGTCAATTACAACCGCCTGTTTCGTTGCCATGATCCGTCTCCTTTCCTTCTCGATTTTCCATGCCTCTTGAAATTCCGCTCAGTAAACGTGGTAAAGCCTACAACAGACAGAGCCAATATAGCAAATGTTATGAGCAAGTCAACACCGTGCTCTTTCCCTTTTCCTGCGCCCTGTGTTAATTTCTTTGTCGTGAAAACACGCTTTTTCATGATCGCCCTGGCCGCGGTGGTGCTCGCTGGAGTGGGTCTCAGGGCCTTTCACCTGGACGCGGACGCGCCGGCAAGGTTCCCCAACGGCTACTCCTCGAGCGCCCCCCTAAAGGACGAGTCTGCCAAGTGCTTTGCTCCGCGCAACCGGGCGCTTTTCGGGCAGTGGCGGACCTCGCCCCATGACGACTACCAGTACTGGGAGACGCTGAGCCCGGTGTGGACCTGGAGCACCTACCTTTGGTTCGAGCTTTTTGGCACGGGCTACAAGGAGGCCAGGGCATGGGCCCTTTTGTGGTCCGCTCTCTCCATTATCGCGTTGTACGCGGCACTCGGGGCGAGGTCCCGGGAAGCGGCTCTTTTCTCCGCTGCACTGATGGCGCTCAACTTCTACGCGGTGATATTCGGAAGGCTTGCACTCTTGGAGACGCCGGTGAATGCGCTCCTGCTCATCGCTTTCGCTTTCCAGGTCCGGGCTCTGGATCGGCCGGTAATGCTGGGGCCGGCTGCCGCGGCGTGGTTGTGCGCGTGGCTCGTGAAGCAGAGCGCGGTGGTTTACCTGCCGGTGCTGGCGCTGGGCGCGGCCCTGGTGTGGTCCAGGGCTGAGCGTGGCCGGGAGAAGCGGGCCGGACTTTTGCTTGCCGCGCTTTTCGTGGTTGTCGCCGGTCTGTTCCTTTTGTCTTGGGACTACCGCATACGGACCGTGATGAACGTGCGGCACGCGCTGGCTTACTTTCCGGACCAGAGCTACACCTGGATGCGGGCGGACCCCGGCCGCACGCTCGCGGCAATAAAGGAGAACCTCACCGTTGACTTCGTGCGAGGCTACCTTGCCATGATGCCGGTGGCAGCGCCGCTGGCGCTTGTCGAGGTCGTGCTGGTGGTGCTTGCCCTGATAAAGAGCAGGCGGGCCGACTACGTGGGGGTCCTTGCAGTGGCCTGGTGGGTGTGCGCCCGGGCCGCGCTCACCCTGCAGGGGCAGAAGGTGGTGAGGTTCTACCTGGTGGGCATTCCCCCGGCGGTCCTGCTGGCCGGGCTTGCCGTGCACAGGCTGGCAGGGCTTTACAGGGAAAAGGGCGGGGGGCCCGGAAAAGTGCGGGCCCTGATGGCGGCGCTGCTGGTATGCGCGGGCGTTATGCACCTCCCCCCCTGGCTCTCCTGGGCGAGCGAGTACCCGAGGGAGATAAAGAAGGCCGCGCAAGAGATCGAGCGCATCATCAAAGACGAGCGGGCCGTGGTGGCGGGCAGGTGGGCCCCGCCGCTGTGCTTCGACACGCGGTACAAGACCTATTACATAAAGAGCGTGTTCAACCGCAAGGCGTCCCAGATACGGTCCTTGGGCATCACCCACGTGGTCCTTTCCAGGGAGGCGGCGGAGGGGCGTGAATACGATCCCGTATCAAGGCGGCTCAAGAGGTTCTTTCCATCCCCGTATGAGCGCCGGGAGAAGCTGGGGACCATAGTGATGTGGGAGGGCGGGGCCAGGGAGGTCGAGCTTTCGGTTTACTCAATAAGCATCCCCCGCCTGGAAAGAGCCGGGCCTGGCCGGGAGGACTAAGTGCAAGATTTTTTTAACCACAAAGACGCGAAGGTCCCAAAGGGAAGAGAACTTAGCGTTCTTTGTGACCTGGTGGTTTTAGAAAAGAGCAGCGATGCCGACAGAGGGGCGAATGGATGAGGGACTTGAAAGGCATGGTGCTTGCCGCGGGCCTGGGCGTCAGGCTGCGGCCCTTGACCGAGCGGATGCCCAAGGCCCTGGTGCGCGTGGCCGGCAGGCCCATGATCCATTACCCGCTGTTGTGGCTGAAGTCCCAGGGCGTGCGCCAGGTGGTGATAAACACGCACTACCTTGGAGGGATGATCGAGCACGAGCTGGGCCAAGGCTCCGGGCTGGGCCTTTGTATCCACTGGTCCAGGGAGGACGAGCTCCTGGGCACCGGGGGCGGAGCGGCCAGGGCCAGCCGGGTGACCGGTTTCAAGGAGCTTGTGCTCATAAACGCTGACACCCTGGTTGACGCGAGCCTTGCATCGCTGTTTGAGATGCACCGGCAGGCGAATGCCGCTGCAACCATGGCCCTGGTGGAGCAGAAGGACACGGATAAGTATACGCCGGTGATGACGGACGAGGGTGGACTGGTCCGCTCGATCGGCGGGATGCCGGAGAACTCCGAAGGGCAGGGCGGACTCTCGAGAAAAGTCTTCGCCGGGCTGTCCATCATAGGACCCGAGATCATCGGTCTGCTGCCCCCGGACCGGCCCGCGTGCCTGGTGCGGCACGGCATTGTGCCGGCGATCGAGCAGGGCAAAGTCGTGGCCGCGTATGGTTACAAAGGTTACTGGAGGGCGCTCGACACCGCGGCCGCGATCGAGCGGGCGGAAGATGAGCTGCGTCATTCTCCCCTGTCATACCCCTTAAAATGAGTTGCCTCGCCTTGATTGATGCTTAGACTCTATTGGTGAATACAAAATGGAGGTCACGGGAATGGACACGGCATTTCTTGGCGCGGGCCTCATGGGAGCGCCCATGGCAAAAAGGCTCCTGGACGCCGGCCACAAGGTGAGCGTGTACAACCGCACCCTGTCAAAGACCAGGCCGCTCGCGGACGCCGGCGCGGCGGTGGCCGGCTCGCCGCAGGAGGCGGTCGAGTCCGCGCAGTGCGTTATCACCATGCTTACGGACGCGGGCGCCATAGAGGAGGTGGTGCTGAACAACCCGGTGCTGTCCGCGCTCGAGGGCAGGATACTGATCCAGATGAGCACCATCGCTCCCTCGGAGAGCGAGGACATCATGGCAAGGGTTACGGAAGCCGGGGCCGAGTACATGGAGTCGCCGGTGCTGGGTAGCACTCCCCAGGCCGAGCAGGGCAGGCTCATACTCATGGTTGGGAGCACGCCCGGTCAGTTCGACGAGTGGCGCGGGTTCATCGAGGCCTTCGGGCCGGACCCGGTGTACGCGGGCGAGGTCCCCGGGGCCGCGGTCCTGAAGCTCGCATTGAACCAGCTCATCGCCTCCTTTATGAGCGCTTTCTCGCTGAGCTACGGGCTGGTGCGTAAAAGCGGCGTGGATACGGACAAGTTCATGGAGGTCTTTAGAAGAAGCCCCTTGTACGTGAAGTCCTTGGAGGGGAAGCTCGAAAGCATCAGGGCCAGGGACTTTACAAACGTGCACTTCCCTGCAAAGCACCTGTTAAAGGACGTGGAACTTTTGCTGAAAGCGGCCGGGGATACGGACCTGGATACGGGCGCGCTCCAGGGGGTGCGAAAGATCATCGAGAAGACCGTGGCCGGAGAACTGGGCGACCTGGACTACTCGGCCCTCTACAACCTGGTGGACCCTCAATAACCCGCGCACCTTTCCCCGGGCAGGCCGCGGGGACCGTTCTGCTCGACCCAGAGCGAGCTTTGCGGGTCTTTCGAGTAGGGGTCAAGTGCAAAGCCCTGCGGGTCCCTGACCTCGAAGTGGAGGTGCGGCACGACCGACTCACCGGAGGAGCCCACGTATCCCAGGAACTGCCCGCACTCGACCCTCTGTCCTCGCCTCACCGCTATGGTGTGCTTCTTGAAGTGGTAATACCGTGTTGAGTATCCGTTATCGTGTTTGATCCACACAAGGTTCGGCTTTTTATCGTGTCCCCGGCAGGAGACCCCCATCTTTAAAAGGCCCAAGCGGCAGCGGTCGAAGTTGCCGTCAACCGCCCTTGTCACCACCCCGTCCGCGGCTGCCACCACCCTGCCCAGGCCCCGGTCCATGGTCTTGAAACCGCCTCGCAGAATGAAGTCCGTGCCCTTGTGGTTGCCGTAGCAGTGGGGCAGGGCCCGGCCCTTGTAGTCTTTGCAAAGGGCCCTGGCAAAGAGCCCGTCCCTCTTGGGCGTGGGCTTGTGGTCAACGCCGACCAGGTCCAGACGCAGGTTCACGCGCGGGCCGCTGAAGTAGGCGCCTTCCGGGTTCTCCACCGGCAGCCGGAACATGGGCGCGCCCCCGGTCCTCTCCCTGAAGGGCTTCGACTTTCCGCTGACCAAAGGAGCGGCCGCCGCGGGCAATACTATAACTAATAGAAGCGCCGGCAGGCGTTTTCTCATTCTTGCGGCTTCTTTCCTCCCAACTTTTTCAGGCCCTTGCAGAAGGCATGAGCAGCAGTGCTCCATGTCCGCCCCCTCTACACATCCAGAATGAAATTCTACCACAAAGGCCCGAGGAGGCGAACAAGGCCTGACCCACAATTCTCCGGTTGATCGTCTTTCACGCATTTGCTAAATTCGGTCCCAACCAGACGGTTCAGCAAAGAGTGAGTGTTATCATGGCAAGCCCTGGAAGGAACACCATCAAGCAGGTTCTGTTCCCCGCGCTCATGTTCCTGGTCTGTTCAGCCGTTTATCTTTCCACCGCGGCTGACCAGCTTGGTGACTACGGCGGAGATGCGACCCATTACATAATGCTGGGCCAGAAGATCGCGCAGGACTTCAGCTACGTTGATCCCGTGTACCCGGGCTCTTTTCATCACACCAAGTACCCTTTTGTCTTCCCCGCCCTGCTTGCGCCGGTGACGGCCCTCTTCGGCGCGGACATGCTTTTGATCAGGGTGTGGGTGGCGCTGATTGCCGTTGCCGGCTTTGTCGCCTGGTGGCTTTATTACCGCGGGGAACTGGGCCCGCGGGGATCTTCCTTCCTGGTCTTTATGCTTGCCCTGCATCCCTACTCGGTGAGTTTCGTCACCCGCACGCTTTCAGAGACGCCTTTCCTGCTTTTTACCGGGGTATGCCTGTCCGCCCTTTCCAGGTGGAGGCCCGCGGCCAAGGGGCCCTTCTTCTGGGTCATCATTGCCAGCGCCGTGCTGGCCTACTTTACCAGGACTGCGGGCGTGGCCTTGTTCGCCTCCCTTTTTATGTCCTTTATCGTATCGAAGAAGCTGAGACGCGCCAGGGCCGCAGGGACCCCGGCCCTTGTTATTATCATCGCCGCTGCATGCGTTTCCGTGGGCGGCTGGAGCTGGTACGTGCTCTCGCATCCCAGCCCCGTGTACAACTACTTTTACGAGTTCGGCCACGCCATCCGCTCTACGGGAGAGCCGCTGGATGCGGCCTCCATACTGGAACGTGTGAGCGCCAACGCCGGCTACTACTCCATGCAGGTGCCCATGAGGCTTATCCCCCTGTTCGAGCAGGGCTCGGCCTTTTACATGGCCGCGGCGCCTCTGACCTGGGCGCTCATCATCTTCGGGTGCGCCCTGGCCTTGCGCAGAGGCATGCTGACTGAAGGCCTGTACACGATGGTCTACGCGGCCATGATCATGTTGTGGCCCCCCCACCTGGACTTCAGGTTCTTCTACCCCCTCATGCCCTTGTTCCTCGTTTTCATTTGGCTCGCCCTCTGCGAGGTTGCCGGGTTTTTACCGGCCCCCGGGCAGAAGCTCGTGCCCGGGGCGGTCGTGGCCTTGATCCTGCTTGCATACGTCATACGCACCTCATCGGTGATCGTATCGCAGCACATTGAGGACCCATACCCCGCGCATACCACGATCATGTTCGGCCACAAGATCAGCCGGCCGGTCGCGGACTGGTCAAACACCTTTTACGCCCACTGGACCTCCAAGAATAAAAAGGCCGTGGGCGAGTTCCTGGTGCTTCACCAGATCGCCGGCCCCAGGCTACCGCGCGGCGCGGTCCTGGCAAGCGCCAAGCCCTCGAACACCGCTTTCTTTACGGGCAACCCCGCGGTGTATATACCACCGGCTCTGCAACCCGAGGCGGCAATCGAGTACTTTTCAAGCTGGGAAGTGGAATACGTATTCGTGGACAGGTTCAGCCAATATACTATGGATACAATGGCGCCACTTCTGAAATCTCACCCGCATCTTTTCACCAAGGTTGTGGGGGACCCCGGCAGGATGGCGCCGGCCATATACAGGTTCAATCGTCCCCGCCCGTAGTCTACAGGGAAGGGGACAACTCATTCAGGGGCCCAGCCCTTGCAGGGCTTGCAAGTTAGCCCTGCCTCGCTCTCCATTTATGGGTCTCGGCTTCCGCGTTTTCTTGCATTCTTCTATACCTCGGCGCTCTGGTCTTCCCTCGCACGCCTGCCGCGACGTGCGCGGCGCAGGCAGGGCGGCTTGGCGTTTGTCAACTTCATTTGGACGTAAATTCGGGGGTTTTGAGAAATTTTCATATTTCTGTCGAGTAGGGCTTTATTCGAAAGGCAATGAATTCAAATGCTTGCATATTTTTGTAAACCCCGGCTTAAATTTGAGAGCATTTTTCGTAAACTCGGAGTTGGCGAAACTGCAACACTTTTACTATGGGTGAGAGGGGAGTTTTTTGGGGACCACAAAGACGCGAAGGACACAAAGAGGAAAAGAACTTGATGGTGTTCATTTG
>CAZYTX010000053.1:0-23510 GCA_964650485.1 uncultured bacterium
GGATCGGAAGATTTTTTCTTAGCAGGCCGTGCCCGGAGTTATTGAGAAGTTACGTTTATTCACTAGAGATGAAGTGCTCGGTCTTTTTGAGGGAGGACATCTTTTTGCATTGCTCCACGGCCTCGCGGCATGCTGCGAATGAGTTCTCCCTGTCCTTTGCCGCGACCGCTGCGTAGAGTATGATCTCTCCCACCTCCACCTTGCCGGTGCGCTTTGCCAGCACCACGTCAATGGCGTTGTACTCTTGCCTTATGCTCTCCTCGATGCCTTCGAGCTCCGCTTCCGGGTCCCCCTGTACGACAAAGGTCACGCCGCTGGATTTTTTCCCTTCCGGGTCCGGCTTGCACACGCCCAGGTGCATGACCACGGAGCCGGCCCCTTTCGTGTCCAGCCTGCTCGCGAGCTCTTCCGCGTTAATTGGTCCCCGGGACACCATTATCATCTATGTCTGCTCCTCGTCTGTCAGGATATTGTAGGTCCTTGTGAAGAGGTCCTCCATTGAGAAGGGCTTTTTGATTACGTCGTCCACTCCCATATCCCTGACCTTCTTCAGCTCAGTTGCCTGTGCCTTTCCCGTGACCGCCGCGGTTTTTGGCCGCAGGTGGGGCGGTATCTCCATTATTTTTTCCAGCAGCTCCTCTCCGGACATGTCCGGCATCTGCAGGTCCACCAGGGCCAGGTGAAAAGAGCTGGAGTGGAGCTTCCTGAGGGCCTCCTTTGCCCTGGTAGACACCTCGACCTGGTAGCCGGCGCCTGCGAGGGCCCTCTCCAGCATGTATACAATGTCCATCTCGTCGTCCACAATAAGTATCCTTGCGCCCACTGCCACGGGTCCGAAGGTCCCGGTGCGTGTGGCGGGAGCCGCGTCCCCGGTCTTTATGGGCAGCCACACCGTGAACGCGGTGTTGCCCGGCTCGGAGTTGACCTCGATGGAGCCGCGGTGGTCCTTTACAATGGAGTGCACCGCGGAGAGCCCCAGGCCGGTGCCGGGCGTGACCGAGCCTCCCAAAGCCCCTTTTGTGGTGTAGAAGGGGTCGAATATCCTCTGCCTGGCATCGGGTGTGATTCCCGTTCCCGAGTCCCTGACTGAAAAGTACGCCCGGTCGTCCTTTTTGCCGGTCTCGACCTTGATTATTTTTTCCGGGGCCTCTGACACGGCGTCCTTTGCGTTTATGATGAACTCCATGATGACCTGGCCGATCCTGCCCGGGTTAAACTCCATCTCCGGCAGTTCGTGGTGGTGGGTGACTTTTATCTTGATGCCTTCGGACTCGAACTCCTTCTTTATCATCCGCACGTTCGAGTCCACGAGCCCGGGCAAGCTTGCCACGTCCCGCTCCGCGTAGTCCCTGCGCGCGAACACCAGCAACTGCTGCGTTATGTGCGACGCCCTTACAATGAGCTGCCTTATGGCCTGTAGGTCTTCCATGTCCTCCTTTTCCATGTGCGGCTGTCGTAGTAGCAGCTCGGTGTACCCTTGTATTGCAGCGTGGATGTTATTGAACTCGTGTGCGATGCCTCCTGCGAGCCTTCCTATTGCGGTCATTTTCTCCGAGGTGTAGAGCTGCTCTCTGAGGCTTTTAGTTTCGGAGAGGTCGGTTATGAATATGGTGTATCCTTGGGGCCGGTTATTCTCGTCAATTACAGGCCCGCCGTTTATCATGCATTCGAGCGGCTTTCCCCCGGCTTTTATAAAGTTTATCTCCTCCTGCTCGACCGGCTCTTTCCGCGCTTTTAAAAACATCTCCCTTGCCGCGGGGACCCATTTTTCCTCCACCAGGTCCAGTATGTTTTTCTCGCTGAGCGCTTCAAGCTCGTAGCCCAATATCTGCGCCGCCATCTTGTTTGCGAATGTCACGTCGCCGCTGTTGTCAATGGATATGATCCCCTGGTGAGCGTGCTCGACCAGGGTGCGGTACATCTTCTCCGATGCCTTGAGCTCGATGTAGTTCGGCTTTTTATAAGGTCCGGCCATAAAGCGGTTGTCCTTGTACTTCCGGTCTCAACCCGCGGACTCCCTCTCTTCCGCTCTGGGCTCTTTGTTGTCCCCGTTCCTGCTCTTACCTTTCAGGGTGCGGCGAGGAGGGATGTTGTGCTTTTTCATCTTCCTGTATAGCGTGGACAGACCCACGTCCAGTATGCGTGCGGCCTCCTCCACCTCAGCATCGCACATTGAAAGGGCCCTTTCAATGCAGAGCTTCTCGTAGGCGTCGAATGACAGGGGCAGGTCATCGGGCACGTCGCACTGCTCCGCCATTTTAAAGCTCGGCAGGTCATCGGCCGTGATATGTTCGTGGCTTATGAATGCCAGGGCCTGCTCGATGGTGTTCATGAGCTCGCGCACGTTTCCGGGCCAGTGGTGGTGGGAGAGCTTTTGCACCGCCTGCTTGTCAAGGGTGTGCCTGTTCCCGGTGCGCTCTTCGAACTCTGAAAGGAAGTGCTCGGCAAGAAGGGGTATGTCCTCGATCCTGTCCCGGAGCGGTGGTATCTCCAGGTTCACCACGTTGAGCCGGTAAAAGAGGTCTTCCCTGAAGGCGCCCTGCTTCACGCCTTCTTGCAGGTCGCGGTGTGATGCCGCGATGACCCTCACGTCCACGGGCACGGTTGAGGCTGCACCCAGCGGTCTCACCTCTCTCTCCTGCAAAGTCCGGAGCAGCTTTGACTGCACGTGCATGGGCAGCTCTCCTATCTCGTCCAGGAAGACGGTGCCCCCGGCCGCCTCCCGGAACAGGCCCTTCACGTCCTGGTACGCGCCGGTGTACGCGCCTTTCACGTGCCCGAAGAGCTCGGACTCGATCAGGTTCTCGGGCAGGCTGCCGCAGTCCACGGGCACGAACTTCTGCATTCCCCTGGGGCTGTTGTAGTGAATGGCCTGGGCCAGGAGCTCCTTGCCTGTGCCGGACTCTCCCTTTATGAGCACGGTGGCCTCGCTGTCCGCGAGCTGCCTTACCAGCCTGAATATCCTCTGCATTGCCGGGGACCTTCCCACCAGCCGGTCGAGCCTGTACCTCTCGGACAGGGCCTGCTTCAGGTCCCAGTTCTCTCGAAGCACCCTCCTTTGGTTGAGCGCCTTTTCCACCGTCACCTTAATAAGGTCCACGTGCTCCAGGGGTTTTCTAAGGAAATCGAAAGCCCCGGCTTTCATGGCCTCCACCGCCCGCTCGATGGTGCCGTGGCCTGTAATTATCACCACGGGCAGGTCAGGGGCCCTCTTCTTTATGGAGTAGAGCAGCTCAATGCCGTTTCCGTCCGGGAGGAACAGGTCCAGGAACACCATGTCCACGGGTTGCCTTGCGAGGAAGTCTTTTCCCTCTTCAATGGACTGGGCCTTTTGCACCTCGACCTCGTCGGAAAAAAGCACCCTCTCGAAAAGCTTCAATATGGCCACGTTGTCGTCAATAACCAGGATATGGCAGTTTTCCATTATGGCTCGACCTCTCTTCCACTCTGTCTCTGTAACTTTAAGGATAAAACCTCTTATTTCTTCTGTAAATACCTGCACATGATTTTATGGCCCTGCACCTTAATATTAAACCGCTGCCCCGTCTTTTGAAAGTGCATCCGCTTCGGACCGCCTGCCCCGGCTGTTTGCCATGTATTTGTCCACCAGCAGGGCCAGCTCGTCCAGGGGAGTGGTTTTGTCCAGGCACTCGACCGCGCCCGCAGCCAGCAGCTCCTGCCTGGTCATGGGGTCGGCCTTGCCCGAGATGCCTATCACGCAGATGTCTTTGGTGCGCGGCCTTGACTTTACGGCCTTGCACACCTCGATCCCGTCCATCCCCGGCATGAGGATATCGAGCAGCATCAGGGCCGGCCTGCTCTCGCCGGCGATAAGGAGCGCCTCTATGGGGCTGTGGGTGGTTGTCACCTTGTAGTCGGTGAAGCGATGGAACCACCTCTTCACCGCGGCGAGGAAGCTCTTTTCATCGTCCACCACCAGTATCTCCACCGGGCTTATCTCGGAGAGCTCCGGGGGAACCGGCATCTCGTATATTTTCAGGAACTTCAGGAGCTCTTCCTGTGTGACCCTGCGGTGCCCTCCCGGGGTCTGGTACGCCGAGAGCTTGCCCTTGCGTATCCAGTTGTTTATGGTGGCGTAGCTCACCCCCAGCATGGCTGCCACCTCCGCGGTGGTGTACTTTCTTTCCCTGTTCATGTCGATCTCCTTGTGTTCAAGGCCTTTTCTCACTGCTTTTCCCATTCCTCCAGCTCGATGGACTCCTCCTCCACCGCCCGGGCCGGGGCTTTTGGGTTTTCAGGCAAGGCGCTCGGCTGCTTAAGTCTTTCCTCTTCCGGTGAATAGAATGCGCTTTTCTCCCTGCTGGTAGAGGCGTGCATGATGGTTTCGTTTTCCCTTGGTGTCTGGTTTTCGGATTTATTCTCTTTTATCTGGTGTCCGCACCTTACGCAGAAGTCCCATCCATACTCGATCGGTGTTTTGCAGCCCGGACATATCATCTTTGCCCTGGTCCCGCAGCTCGGGCAGAAGGCCATCCAGTCCTGCAACTGGGTCTGGCATCCGGGACAGTAGAAGTTTATAAGCTCCTGAGGCCCCAGCACCCTGAAGACCTCGGAGAGCGAGGTCAAGCCGTTGTTGACCTTCTCGATCCCGCTCTCCAGGAGTGTCTTCATGCCCGAGGCCCTGGCCAGCCGGTTGAGCTCGCTCTCGGAGAAGTTCTCGGCTATAAGGTCCCTCATCTCCTGTGACGGGACCAGCACCTCGAATATCCCCACCCTGCCGGTGAAGCCGCTGTGGTTGCACTCGGGGCATCCCCTGGATGCGAAAGAATGACTGACTTCCGGGTTCCCAAGCAGGTTCATGATCTCCGGGTCGGGCTCTTCTTCCTCTTTGCAATGGGGGCAGAGCCTTCTCACCAGGCGCTGTGCCACTATCCCCTCGATGCCGGAGGCGATGATAAAGGGGTTCACCCCCAGGTCTATGAGCCTTGCCACGGTGGCCACTGTGGAGGTGGTATGCAGTGTGGACAGCACCAGGTGTCCTGTGAGGGCCGCGTGGAATGCCACCTCCGCGGTGCTGAAGTCCCTGATTTCTCCCAGCAGGATCACGTTGGGGTCCTGCCTGAGAATGGCCCTTAATATGGATGAGAAGTCCAGCCCGATCTTGTTTTTCACCAGCACCTGCCCGGCCATCTCCAGGTAATACTCCACCGGGTCCTCGATGGTCACGTAGTTGACCCTGGGGTCCGAATGCTCGTGCAGGAGCGCGTACAGGGTGGTGGTCTTTCCCGCGCCGGTGGGCCCGGTGGACAGGATCATGCCCTGCGGCTTGTGCACCAGCGCTGAGAGTTGCTCGACCTCGGCCGGGTCCGCGCCCAGCTCGGAGAGCTCGATCAGGCTGGAGTTCCTGTCCAGCATCCTCATGACAACCTTCTCCCCGGAGATGGTGGGGAGCGTGGATATCCTTATGTCCACGGTCTTGTCCCGGGCCTTTGCCGTGATCCTTCCGTCCTGGGGCCTGCGCCTCTCCGCGATGTCCAGCTCGGCCATGATCTTGATCCTGGAGACCATGGCCTCGTGCATGTTCTCGGGCACCTGTATCCTGTCCTCCAAAAGACCGTCCACACGGAACCTCACCAGGGACCACTTCACCCGCTTCTCTATGTGGATGTCGGACGCCCTGGCCTTGAGGGCTTCCCAGATCACCAGGTTCACAAGCCGGATGGCCGGGGGAGTGGCCGAGTCCTTCAGTATGTCCTCCACCGACTCCTCTTCCTCCTCCTCCAGCACTATCTCTATGGATTCATAAGGGTCGTACTCGGCGAGCCGGGACATGAGCCTCTCGGTGTCCATCTCCTCCCCTTCCCGGGGCGGTCCTTCCCCGAAGAAGCGGTTTATGACCTCGATAAGCTCCCGCCAGTGGGACATGACCGCGGTCACCTCGACCCCGGTGAAAAAGCGGATGTCCTCCACCATGGCGTAGTCCGTGGGGTCAGCCATTGCCACCATCACCCGCTTCTCGCCCAGCCTCTTTATGGGCATTACGTATCTCGACTTGCAGAACTGCTCCGGGAAAAGCTCCATAAGCGCTTTCGGCGGCTCGTACTCCTTGGACGCCACGGTCTCGATGTCCATGCGCGCCTTCAGAAAGGTGGAGAGCTTTTCAAAGGACATGTAGCCGAGCTCTTCAAGTATCCTGGGATATGGTTTCTTTGTCTGCTGGTAGGCTTTGATGACCTTCTCCGACTGGTCGCGAGGAAGAATCCCGTTCTGCTCGAGCAATTTCAGCAGCGTGCTTCGGTTTAACTCCACGTACCTTTTAAGCTTCTTTATCTGCTTCTCTCTTTTGCCGGCCTCCTCTTTGAGCTCCCTGTTCTCCACCAGCAGCTCGTACTGCTCGAATGCCAGGCTCACGGTCACCCGGAGGTCGAAGTCGTTCCACGGCTTTGTTATGAACTTGTATACAGCGCCCGTGTTTATGGCCCCCATCACCGCGGAGGTGTCCGCGTACCCCGTGAGCATGATCCTTATGGTGGAGGGATGGAGTTCCTTGACCGTCCCCAGGAACTCGGCCCCTGACATGCCGGGCATCCTGTGGTCCGCGAGTATGACCTGGACCGGCTCGGTCTCCAGAAGCTTCAGGCCACCCTCCCCGGAGTTTGCAGAGATAACCCTGTAATGCTCCTCCCTGAACACCCTCTTCAGGGACTCTATCACGTCCTGCTCGTCGTCCACCAGGAGGAGGGTGTAGCGCTGCTTGTGCTTGGCAGGCTCCGCTTGAGCCTCGTCTTCATGGCTGTCAAGGAACAGGTTTGCCAGTCGCGACCTCATATCATTCCTCCTTGCTCTTCGCGGGAAGCTGAACAAAAAAGGTTGTGCCTTTCCAGGGCTCGCTCTCCACCCTTATGTCACCCCCGTGCGACTTCACTATCTCGTATGATATGGACAGCCCCAGGCCGGTGCCCTGGCCCACCGGCTTGGTGGTGAAGAAGGGGTTGAATATCTCCGAGACCTTCTCAGGGGAAATGCCCTTGCCCGTGTCGTTTATGAATATTTCCACCCCTTGCGGGTCCCTCCTGGTCCCGATGGTCATTGTTCCCGGGGTGTACATGGCCTGCAGCCCGTTCATGATGATGTTCACGAACACCTGGCTTAGCTGGTTGGGCTCGCACCTCACCAGTGGCACCTCCCCGTAGTCCTTTTCGAGCTTGGCCTTGTGCTTTATCTCGTTCCACAGGATGTCCACCGTCTGGTCCAGCAACTCGTTTATGTTTATCTCCATTGATTCGTCCCGGTCCACGTGCGAGAAGCGCGAGAGGCTTGCCACGATCTTTTTTATCCTCTTGGTGCCTCTCAAAGACTGTGCCACCAGCTCGGGCAGGTCCGTCAAGATGAAGTCAATATCGTAATGTTCCCACTTTTCCATGAACCTCTGCGCCTGCTTTGTCTTTGCCTTTGCCAGTATGTCCCTGCTCATTTTAAGGGCCTCGGTGACGCTTTTGCCGTACTTTTCCATGGCCTGGAGGTTCGAGTGCACGAAGCCGGTGGGGTTGTTGATCTCGTGCGCCACCCCCGCGGCGAGCTGGCCTATGCTGGCCATCTTCTCCTGCTGGAGCAGTTGCTGCTGTGCAAGCTCCAGCTCCCGCTTCCTGGCCTCCACCCGCTGCTCCAGGGTCTTTGCGAGCTCGCGGTACTTCTTCTCCGACTCCTGCACCCTCTGGTGCTCCTCCAACAGCTCCTCGTAGCTCGTCTTCTGGGCGCTCTGGTGCAGCTCGCTTATCATGCGGCGGTAGTGGATCAGGTGGATGTACCACTCGATCATCTTCTTCGCCAGCTTAAGCTTACGGGACTTGTCCGGCTCGGAAAGCGAGGCATCTTCCACAACCATGACGGCAAAGGAGTCTCCCTCGTGAAGGATGGGTATGCCTACGGATGAGTTGCCCTCATGGTCCCGGTACCGGACGGGCTGTGACGGGAGCGCCCCCCTGTCCGGACGGGGAAGAAGCTGGGCAGCCTCCGAGCTCGCCGGGACCGGGACCGCCTCCCCACGCTTGCCCGCGATCAGCATCTCGAGGCCAACAAGCCCGGAGAGCCACGACAGAAACTCCTGGCTCTCATCGCTCAGGAAAACCTCATCAAAGCTTGCCTCGCGGTCAAAGCTAAGTTCATCGCTCTGGCTCAAAGCTTCCATGTCTTGCTTACTTTCCCTTCAAATACATAATCTTAGACAGCTTTCCTTTGTCCGGTCTCCCGCAGGTATGAGACAAGACCGGACTCGTGAATACCGAAACTCGCGGAAAGGTCAAAGCGCTCATCCATGGACCGGTAAACCTCCACCACCGCGGACTCGAATGTCTCGGCCACACGGGTCCCATACAGCGCGGACGAGAAAAAAAGCGGGATACCAGCGGGCCGCCACTTTTCCCTAACCTCGTGCTCGGGCACTACAATCTCTTCTCCAAGGTCGCGCTTGTTGTACTGGACCACCAGGGGCAGCGTTTCAAAATCAAGACCCGCCTGCCTGCAGTTACTGTCCAGGTTAGAAAAACTCTCCGAGTTGTGAAGAGACTGGGACCGCTGCGAGTCAGCCACGAAAACCACGCCGTCAGCCCTCATCAGCACCGACTTGCGGGTGGCGTTGTGCTGCACCTGGCCGGGCACGGTGTAAACCTTGATCTTGAGCCGCGCCCCGGACTCGGTGCGATAGGAAAATGGCAGTAAATCAAAGAAGATAGTACGGTCGCCACGGGTGTCAATCTGCATCATGCGGCCGCCCTTGCTCTCGCCTATACGGTCGTGCAGGCATATCAGGTTGGTGGTCTTGCCGGACAAAGCAGGGCCGTAATACACTATCTTCCACGTTATATGGCCTGATTCCTCGTCAAACTCGAGCATGCCTGGGCTCTCCCGTTCATTTTTAATGAAGCAAGAAGAATGCCCGGTTTTTTATTTCTGCAAATGGTTAAATTTTATGATTTTTTTCGAATTTGCACCATTGCCCCGAAGCTCCTGGTTCGTAGAAATGAAATCCCATTTTCCGATTTTGAGAATTCATGAGCGGGACCCTATTGCCACTTATGCAGCTTCCGGCAGGATTTTCCAAAAAGAAGGATTCTCTTATCAACGGGGCCACTGTCATTGCAGGAGCGGCCGGCGCCTTATAAAATGCCCGCGGCCTGCTTTCCCGCGCCGGCGCCTGTTATGAGTGCCGTGCCGGCGCCGGTGCCGTCGTATGCAGGGTTGTTGCCGGCCAGCACCGATCCCGCGGCAAACAGGTTCTGGTACATGACATGGCCGCTCTTTCCTGCCGGCCTGAGACCCTGGTCTGTGATCAGGCCTGCCTGGAAGATACCGTGGCTCTCGGTGACCGTCTTTGAGGTGATGTTGCCGGAGAAGACCTCGCCGGCAGGCGCGCCCTGGATGAACACCGGCAGGTCGAATACGGTCTCGCAAAAGGACCGCTCCTTTTGGATGCCGCCTCCCATGAACTTTCCGCTTGCCAGCACGAAGGCTGATGCTTCCACGGTCTCGCGCCCTTTCATGGACTCGATCTCGATCTCGTCTATCCTCTGTCCCTCCGGCGAGAACCCCGTGACCTCCGCGCGCACCACCTCGATGCCAAGGCCCGCGGCCACGTCGGCGAGATGACTTGAGAGCCGGAGCCCGTGCACCGAAGGGGGCATTGACAGGAGTTCGTATACTGGCAGAGAAAGCTCATGGGATAGCCGGGAGATCAGCTCATCCCGTCCGCGGCAGGGGAGTACGGGCGGGACCACCACGGCGCTCGCTCCCGGGGACTTTTCCAGGGCCTGCTTCATTGCCTGGATGAATTCCTCGGGCTGCTTCTCGATGAATGCGCTCATCTCGGGGGCCTGCCGCTCGAATCCGTTGCCCAGGTCCAGGCTGCCGGCCGAGGGAGAAATTCCTGGGCCCGCTCCTTGGGCGCCCTCGGTTGCGAGCAGCGCGAACAGGGAGGGGTCGAAGCCGAAAAGGCCGCGCACACCCAGCACCAGCGGGCGCTGCATGCCATTGGAAGAAGGCGTTGCCGTGTGGGAGGGGAAAAGCGCGGCGTGCTTTATCGTGCCGAGCAATGTAAAGCAGGCCCGGTTCTGCTCGGCGCTCCCTGCCAGGGAGACCAGGCCGTGGCGGGGGAAGAGCATTGACACGGCCTCCTTGAAAAGCCCTTGTATCAGGCCGGCGGGGTCTTTCGACTCGCCGGCCAGAGCAGCGTAGGGATGGAAGGGGTTGTCCGAGATGATCCTTTGGATGTTTGCCCGGACGTCGGTGCAAGGCTGGCTGACGCGTTCGGTTACGTGCCCGGGCACGCGGTCGCCCGGCCTTGCCAGCGGCGCGCATGGGTCGCCGGCCAGGTCGAGGGCGCCCGAGCAGAAGCCGGTGGCGCCCTTTGACCTTGCTATCACCTTGACCTCGGCCCCCTGCCTCTTTGCAAAGGCCGCTGCTGATATGCCCGCGAGCCCGGCGCCTATAACAACCACCCTTGCCATTATTCAGCCCCGGTGAAGCCGGTCTTTTTATTGAGCCCTGCTGAGAGGAAGTGCGCGGCCTGGCTGAGTTCCTCCTGGTCCACTGATGTGCCTTGCAGCACCGGGCGTTTTCCGCGCCACCTCTCGTCCAGGAAGGCGAGCAGTTGCTCGCGGGCTTCCCTGCCTGAGAGACCCAGCTCCTCTGCGAGGACAGCCGCGGCCCTGGCCGCGCACCTGGCCCCCTGGCAGGGGCCTGCCCCCAGCCGGCAGCGGTTCTTCAGGTCCTCGATGGTCACGGCCCACTCGTTTCTTATGGCGTGGACCAGCTCGCATGCCAGCACCGGCTCGCAAAGGCAGACCGTGCGGGCAAGCCCGGGCCGCTCCCTTGTCGTCTCGAGGATGTCCCTTGCCCTGCTGCCGTGCCTGAAGATCATCCTTGATGCCGCGTACCTGGACACGTTGTATCGGGCGGCCAGGCGAGCGGGGTCCGGGGTCTGTTCGCCCCCGGGCAGAGGGATGAGATGCGTCTGGCAGGCTGCGTCAACTCCCAGCTTCCTGCATAGGAGGTCCGCGGCCTCCTGGCTCATCATCCTGTACTCGGCCAGCTTTCCGCCGGCAATAGATACGATGCCGGACAGTCCCTCGATCTCCTGGTGGTCGAAGACCTTGTGCTCGCGGGAGAGGTCGTCCTCGTTCTTGCCCCACTCGTACAGGGTGGGCCGCACCGCGGCCCATGCCCGGATGACCCGGGATCGCCTGACGTCAGGCAGCATGCGCTCCGCGCCCTGCAAGAGGTACTCGATCTCGTCCTCTGTGACCTGGAGGTCGTCCGGGTCGCCGTAGAAGTCGTCGTCGGTGGTTCCGAGGATGGTGGTGTTCTCGTGGGGCATGATAAAGCTTGAGCGGCCGTCTATCATGCGCAGGATCACGCTCATGTTTGAGAGCCTGCGGTCGAACGTGAGGTGCACGCCTTTTCCCGGCCTGATCCTCGCCTTGACCCCGGCGAGCTTCGAGGTCCCGGGCAGCCACGGCCCGGTGGCCTGCATCACCAGGCGGGCGAAGACCTCGCGGGAGGCGCCGGAGCGCTCGCGCACCCTCACCCCTTTGACGTTGCCGTGGCCGTCCTTCAAGAACGCCTCCACCTCGGCGTGGGTGTGGATTGCGGCGCCGTGCTCCGCGGCGGAGAGGGCGTTTGCCGCGCACAGCCGGTGGGGGTCCACCCCCCACTCGTCGGTGGTGACCGCGCCTGCGATGTTTTTCCTTATGTTGGGCACGAGCTTGAGGGCCTGCTCCCTGGAGAGCATGGTGTGCGGCTTTCCGCGTTTTCTGGGCGCGTACTTGTCGTAGACCTCGAAGTATGTCTCGAAGAAGGGCGCCATGAGCTTGTGGGGAATGGGCATGATGAAAGGTATCCTGAAGTGCATGTGGGGTGCGATCTTCTGGATGTAGCCGGAGTCAAGGCAGGAGCGCCTGGTCACGTCTATGTCGTAGAGCAGGTAGCGGAGTCCGCCGTGCACCATTGCCGAGCTGCCGCCGGTGGCCCCTCCTGCCAGGTCGTTCTTCTCGAAGAGCGCGGTCTTTATTCCCCTGAGGGCCAGGTCCCGTGCTATGCCGGTGCCGTTCACCCCTCCGCCGACAACTATAACGTCATATGTATCAGGCACTTGTTTGCCGGGCCTCCACGTTTAAATTTTGACAGAGTAATCGGCTTGATGCAAAATATGATAAGCTGATATGAGGAGGATGAGCCATGGCCAACATAGAGGTTTTCAAAACCATCCCTCTTTTCAAGGATCTCAGTTACGCTGAGCTGAACAAGGTCTCGAACCTGACCCAGCGTGTCAGCTTCAACCCCGGGGACATAATCTTCCAGCGGGGGGACCCCGGTGACGCGCTTTATTTCATCCGGGAGGGCGAGGTCGAGGTCCTGGCCCCTTCATCTGAAGGCGAGGAAGCAGAGGACGTGGTGGCCACCCTGGGTGCGGGCGACCTTTTCGGCGAGATGGCGCTGGTGGAGGCCGAGCCTCGCTCGGCCACGGTGCGTGCCAAGACCGTAGCCAAGATGTTCAGGATCAAGAAAGACTACTTCGACGACCTCATGAGGGCCGAGAACGAGATCGCGCAGAAGATCTACAAGAAGCTCACCGTCATACTTTCGCACCGGCTGCGGGAGACCACCGAGCGGCTGGCCATCGCCAACCAGATCATCAGGATGACCAGCAAGAAAGAGTAGAGGGGATAATGCCCAAGGTGCTGGGAATAGACTTCGGTACGACCAACTCCTGTATCGCCTACCTCGAGGACGGCAAGGCCAAGGTGATCCTTGACAAGGAGCGCTACAAGCTGGTCCCCTCAGTGGTCTACTTTTACCAGAAGGCCGACAGCACCAGGATCATGGTGGGTCGTGCGGCCAAGTCCAAGTACGTGGAGAACCCCTTTGCCACCATCCATTCCATAAAACGGTTCATGGGCAAGAGCTTCGAGTCCGAGGACGTGAAGGTGGCCCAGGACAAGTACTACTACATAATAGACCGTGACCCGAACGCCAAGAGCCACGAGATGGACATACAGGTGCGTATTAACGAGCTGGACCTCGCCGTGCCGCCGGTGGAGATAGCATCCTACATCTTCCGGTACTTGAAGCAGATGGGGGAGACCTTCCTCAAGGAGGCGGTTGAGAACGTGGTCATCACCCTGCCCACCACCCAGAAGACCCGCTACACCACGGCCATGAAGCAGGTGGCAGAGAAGGTGGGCATGAACATCGTGGGCATGCTGGACGAGACCATGGCCACCGCGTACGCCTTCGGGTACACCAACAAGGGGGAGCACACCATCGGGGTCTACGACCTGGGGGGCGGGACCTTCGACTTCTCCATTTTGAGGCGGGTGCCGGGCGGCTACGAGGAGCTGGCCACTTTGGGGGACAACTGGCTGGGGGGCGACGACTTTGACCACGCCATCGTGAGTTACCTCTTGCGCGAGTTCCAGGTGTCAACGCGGAACAAGACCTTTGCCGACGGGAACACCTACAAGGACGGCATCCTCATCACCGACAAGGACATACTGAGGGCCATCAAGTCTGAGGCCGAGAAGTCCAAGATCGCGCTCTCGGAGACGCCTCAGACCCTGATCCACGTGACCCGGGTGATACCGGAGATAGACGCGGAGATCAACATGGACATCAAGCTCTCGAGGGACGTGCTCGAGTACCTGGTGTCCGACCTGATCGAGAACACCATATCCATCGCCCTGGACACGGTGGAGAACGCCCGCACCATGGACCCCAACCTGAAGCTGGACGCGCTCCTCCTGGTCGGCGGCCAGGCCAGGATGCCCAGGATCAAGTCCAGGCTGAGAGACGTGTTCGGGGACATCATCTACGACCAGATACTGCCCGAGGAAGGCGTGGCCCTGGGAGCGGCCATCTACGGCCAACTGCTCATGGCTTCAAAGCAGAAATAAGGCCCCCTCAACGTTAAAAACGTCTTCATTCCCGGGCGGAGACAAACCATCTTTATTTTCTGGAAGGGCCGGGGACAATGGCACAGGGGAAATGGACCATAGCAAGCTGGAACGTAAACTCCATACGCAGCAGGCTGGTGCTGGTGCTGGACTGGCTGCACTCATACCGGCCGGACGCGCTCTGCCTGCAGGAGACCAAGGTGGACGACAAAGACTTCCCCGCGGAGCAGATAAGGGAAGCCGGGTACCAGGTGGTGTTCCGGGGGGAGAGGGGCTACAACGGGGTGGCCATCATAAGCCAGTCTGCGCCTCGGGAGGTGCGCTTCGGCCTGGGCACGAGAACGGACCCGGACGAGGAGAGGATCATCGCCGCCAGCATAGACGGCATACCCGTGGTCAACACCTACGTGCCCCAGGGCAGGGACGTGGAGTCCCATATGTTCCAGTACAAGCTCAAGTGGTTCGACAGGCTGCTCGCATTCTTCAAGAAGAACTACTCGCCGGACAATCCGCTCATATGGGCGGGAGACCTGAACGTGGCCCCGTCTGACATTGACGTGCACGACCCCGAAAGGCTGAAAGGGCACGTGGACTTCCACCCCGAGGTGCACAAAAAGCTGCACAAGGTCATGGACTGGGGGTTCGTGGACGCCTTCAGGAAGTGGGAACCCGGGCCGGGGCAGTATACATTCTGGGACTACAGGGTGAAAAGGGCCCTGGAGCGGGGACTGGGATGGAGGGTGGACCACGTGATGGCCACAAGGCCGGCCGCGGACATGTCAGTCGGCGCCTGGATAGACAAAAAACCCAGGGCCGCCAAGAAGCCCTCTGACCACGCACCCATCGCCGTGTCCTTCCAGATTAAATAAATCTGCTATACTAATCGGAAGGCCTTTCAGCCATGGATCAAAACAGGGAAAAGCCGTTTTGGAAGAGGGCCGCGCGTGCCTTCGTCCCCGCTGTTCTTCTGCTTTGGCCCGGCGAAGCTCCGGCCCGGGAGGGCGGGGACTTCTCCTCGTACGAGTTCGAGCTTCCGGGCGGGGTGCAGGAGCTTGTGATCGAGGACGTTGACCAGGACGGCCTGAAAGACCTTTTTATAACGCACGTCAAGGGCCCTTACCCGGATCACACCAGGGGCATTACCGTGCTCTTCCAGGACGAGGGAGGCTTTAGCCCGGACTCCATGGAGACCTTTTACGTGGACGAGAGCGTGGTCCTGGTTGACGTGGGCCAGGTGGACGGCGAGACCGGCCTGGAGGTGCTGGCGGTGTGCCGGGGCGGGGCCGGCTACTACCCGCTCGACGGCCGCGGGTTCGGGCCTCTCACCCTCTTTGTATTGGCCAGGCCCTTTACCGCTTTTGCGGACACGGACTCGCTCCCCTACTACGACCTCCTCCGGGACTGGAACGGGGACGGCCTTGACGAGCTGTTGCTGCTCGAGTTCGACCGGAGCCTGGTCTTCGGGAGGGATGGCCCCGGCCTTTCCAGGGAAGGCAAAGAGATACTGCTCGGCTCCCATATAAGCATTAATAGAGGGGGGCCGGAGAGGCTCTTCCAGGAACACCACAGCCTGCGGGCCTTTTACTTCATGCCCCAGCTCAACGCCGAGGACTTTGACGGCGACGGGCTGGTGGACCTGGTGGCCACATACCGCTCGGAGCTTTCCATATTCAAACAGGGGCCGGACCGGAACTTCTCACGCGAGCCTGCCTGGACCCTGCGGCTGGACCTGCCAAAGCCCGAGCCCGGCAAGGGGAGGCGCAAACCCAGGGACAACCCCCCCATGGTGCTCATAGACGACGTGAACCTGGACGGGAGGATGGACGTGATCGCAAGCCACGTCATGGGAGGGTTCGGAGACCTCAAGAGCCAGACCTTCATCTACTACGGGCACTCGGGGGCCCTTGAGAAGAACAGGTGGGACCAGATGATCGAGCGCCAGGGCGCGGGCAGCTTTGCGCTCCTGCGCGACCTTGACGGCGACGGCAAGAAGGACCTGATCATACCTTACGTGAAGCTGGACATATTAAACATCGCCAGGATGATCATCACAAGCTCCATAAACGTCAAGTTCGCAATGCACGTGCTGGGAGACGGGCTCGAGTACCCCGAGGAGCCCACGGGCACAAACTCGACCGCGATCAAGGTCAGCTTCAAGGACCTGATCGTGGAGAGCGGGGTGCCCAACGTTGACGGAGACTTTGACAACGACGGGATAAACGACGTGGTGGTGGGGAGGAACGCCGACGAGATACAGGTGCTTCGAGGCAAGGGGGGAGGCAACTTCGAGGATGACCCCTGGATGGTGGCGCCGGTGGTGGCCCCGCTCTTCCCTCTGGTTGACGACCTTGACAACGACGGCCTGGCCGACATAGTGGTGAGCTACATCCCGGACACCGTAAACGACCGAAAGGTGTACGTGTTCCTTAACAATAAACCCCAGGAGCAGGCATCCGCGGAACCCGCAAGATAGGCCAAAGTTTACTTCGCACAGAGACACGGAGACACAGATATTTTGCAATGGTCCGAAAAGGTTAAATGGCTCCCGGTTTGAAACAAGAGGCGGAAAAAGCTCTTTATATGCCGGAGCTCGATCAGACCCTCGAGCTCCTCGGCCGCCATCGGCCCAGGAGCATTATCAAGGCCCTGCAGGAGTTCCTCTATCACAAGGACCCCGGGATCAAGCAGCGGGCGATAAAGGCCATGGGCGCCTCAATTGCAGCACTTGCCGAGGAGGACATGGACCAGGCCCGGACCATGATGCAAAGGTTTGTGTGGGACCTGAACGACGAGTCCGGGGGCTGCGCCTGGGGCCGGCCCGAGGCCATGGCAGAGGCCATGGCGCTGCACCTGGGGCTTGCGCGCGAGTTCGCGCACTTGCTGGCGTCCTTTATAAACCCGGAAGGGCTATACCTGGACTACGGCCCCCTGCAGAAAGGCGCCGTATGGGGCATAGCAAGGGTGGCAAAGGAGCGTCCCGGCCTGGTGAGAGACGCCGCGCCCTTTTTGGAGGAGATGCTCGGGGCGGAGGACCCGGAGCTGCGGGAGCTCGCGGCACTGGCGCTTAGCAATATAAAGTCGTATAATAAAACCGGGGAGTAAGACTTGTTATGGACCCGTTGTTGCTTTCCCGCATCCAGTTCGGGGCCGCGGCCATGTTCCACTTCCTCTTTGTCCCCCTCACCATGGGGCTGTCTATTTTAGTGGCCTTCATGGAAACCGCGTATCTTGTGACCGGTGACCCCGAGTACAAAGGCATGGCAAGGTTCTGGGGCCGCTTCTTTATAATCAACTTCGCCATCGGGGTGGTCACGGGAATAACGCTCGAGTTCCAGTTCGGGACCAACTGGTCAGAGTACTCGAAGTACGTGGGAGACGTGTTCGGCCCCCTGCTGGCCATCGAGGCCACTGCGGCGTTCTTTTTGGAATCCACCTTCCTGGCCGTGTGGATATTCGGCTGGGAAAAGGTCTCGCCCAGGCTGCACGCGGCATCCATGTGGGTGGTGGCACTGGCCGCGAACCTCTCCGCACTGTGGATACTGGCGGCAAACGCGTGGATGCAGCACCCGGTGGGATACGTGATCAAGGACGGCCGGGCCGAGCTCTCCGACTTCCTGGCACTTATAACCCAGAGGGCCTTTGTCTACGAGTTCCTCCATACGGTGAGCGGCACTTTTATTTTATCCGGTTTTTTCGTGGCCGGGGTGTCAGCCTATCACCTCATGAAGGACCACGGATCGTCATTTTTCAAAAGGTCCTTCAAGACAGGAGTGTACTTCGCGCTCTTCTTCTCCCTCTTCGAGATCTTCCAGGGACACCTGAACGGCGCGGTGGTGGCCGAGCACCAGCCGGCCAAGCTCGCGGCCATGGAGAGCTTCTGGGAGACCAGGACCCACGCGCCACAGGTGCTGGTGGCCGTTCCGGACGAGAAGAATGAAAGGAACCTGTTCGAGCTGGGAAGAATACCCGGCATGCTCAGCCTGCTGGCCTACCACCACGCCGACGCCGAGGTCAAGGGACTCAAGGACTTCCCGAGAGAGGACCGGCCGCCGGTGCTCCCGGTGTTCCTCAGCTTCAGGGTCATGGTGGGGCTCGGGTTCCTGTTCCCGCTGATCGCGCTGGCCGGGGTGGTGTACTCCCTGGACCCCAAGCTTTTGCAGGCGGGGAAGCTATTGAAGCCCGTATACCTCTTGCGCCAGGCGTTTGAAAAGATGCCGTCCTTGCCGTGGGTCTTCGTCTTCGCCATCCCCCTCCCCTACCTGGCCCTGGAGGCCGGATGGATCGTTGCCGAGATGGGAAGACAGCCGTGGATAGTGTACGGGCTCATGCGAACAGAGGACGCCGTGTCCGCGGTGTCCTCCTCCCAGGTGCTCCTGTCCCTGATCGGGTTCGTGGTCCTATACTCGGTGCTGGGAGTGGTGGACTTCTACCTTCTATACAGGTTCGCAAAGAAAGGGCCGGGGACAGGGGAGGACACCCATGCTTGAAGCCGCCTGGTTCTTTATATGGGTGCTTCTGTGGGCCGTGTACTTCATGCTGGACGGGTTCGACCTCGGACTGGGCGCCCTCATGCCCGTGCTGGCCCGCAACGAGCAGGACAGAAAGACGCTGTTGAACTCGATCGGGCCTTTCTGGGACGGCAACGAGGTGTGGCTCATCACCGCGGGAGCGGTGACCTTCGCAGCATTCCCGGGCGCATACGCCACCATGTTCAGCGCGCTTTACTCCCCGTTCATATTGCTCCTCTTCGCCCTCATCCTCAGAGGGGCCGCGCTCGGCCTGAGACCCGAGTCGGAGACGACCCGGGCAAGGCGAGCCTGGGACGCGCTTATAAGCGCGGGCTCTCTTATTGCGGCCATCCTCTTCGGCGTGGCCTTCGGCAATATCTTTAAAGGAATACCCATCAACGAGAGGGGCGTGCTCCAGGGAAACATGCTGTCACTTTTGAGCCCCTACGCGCTGCTTTGCGGAGCGCTCTTCCTCGCGGCATTCTCGCTCCACGGGTGCCTGTGGCTTTCAATCAAGTCTCAAGGAGACGTCGAAGACCGCGCCAAGAGCATGGCAAAAAAGCTGTGGTTCGCACTCCTGGTCGCGGCCCTCGCCTTCATGGTCTCCACCTGGCTGTTCACCGGCATCTTCAGCAGCTACTTGAACCGGCCCGGGCTACTGGTCGTCCCCGCAATCGTCCTTGCCTCACTTTTCCTGGTCATGGTCTATATCAAAAGGGGGGCGTGGATAAAAGCCTTTGCATCCTCGGGGGTCTTCATCATGTCGGCTGTCTTCTTCGGCATGACAGGCATATATCCGTCCCTCATACCTTCCAGCATGGGCCCGGCCTTCAGCGTGACCATACAAAACGCATCCGCAAGCCCACTGTCACTCAAGATCATGCTCGGCGTGGTCATGGTCTTCATTCCCCTGGTCATAGCCTACCAGGCATGGGCATACTACATCTTCAGGGAAAAAGCGGGTACAGGGCAGGGCCACTACTGAGACGCATGCAAACCCGCCTTTTGATGAATATATTAATATTATGGCCCTCGCGATCAAATACTTCTCGGACATAGGGTCCGAGTTCTGGCACGTGCTCTCGGAGATGTCGCCTTACCTTTTGTTCGGCTTCCTCGTGGCCGGGCTTCTGGCAGTGCTGATCTCCGCGGAAAAGGTCGAGCGACACCTGGGAGGCCGCAGGATACTCCCGGTGATAAAGGCCTCCCTGTTCGGCATACCCTTGCCGCTGTGCTCGTGCGGTGTTATCCCGGTGGCCGCGTCCCTGCGCAGGAGCGGGGCCGGCAGGGGAGCGACCGCCTCCTTCCTGATCTCCACCCCACAGACCGGGGTGGACTCCATACTTGTGACCTTCAGCCTGCTGGGGCCGGTGTTCGCGGTGTTCCGGCCGGTTGCCGCGCTGGTGACCGGGCTGGCCGGCGGATTCATCGCCAGCGCGCTCGATACGGATGAAAATGAGGGGGCGCAGGACCTGTCCGCGGGCGATTGCGGGTGCGAAGAAGACTCCTGCCAGGGGGACGAGGAAAAGCGCGGCCGGGCCTTTCGCGCCCTGCACTACGGGTTCGTGGCCCTGCCCCGGGACATCGGCAGAGCCCTGCTTGTGGGCCTGGTCATCGCCGGGGTCATATCCGCGCTCATACCCGAGGACTTCTTTGCAAAGTACCTGGGCGCCGGCATCCTGCCCATGCTGGTGATGATCGGGGTGGGACTGCCCGTGTACGTGTGCGCCACCGCTTCCGTGCCCATTGCCGCGGCCCTGATAGCAGCGGGCATCACCCCGGGCGCGGCCCTGGTTTTCCTCATGACCGGGCCGGCGAGCAACGCCGCCACAGTGTCAACCATATGGAGGGTCGCCGGCAAACGGACCGTCATTATCTATTTGGCCACCGTGGCCGCAGGGGCACTGGCCGGAGGTCTCGCTCTAGACTACATCTTCAATGTCACGGGCGCGGTGGCCAGCCCGGAGGCCCACGCCATTATACCGGACTTTATAAAGCCGATAAGCGCCGTCGTCCTGCTCCTGGTCCTCCTGCACGCGCTGATCAGGCCGGCGCCTAAAACAAAAGTGCAAGTCGAGGGCGAGGAGGGAAGCAGGGTGACCCTCCGGGTCTCGGGCATGCGCTGCTCGCACTGCTCGGAGAGCGTGCAGAGGGCGCTGTCTGGAACGCCCGGAGTGGAGAGGGCCACGGTGGACCTTGAAGCCGGGAAAGCATACGTGTCCGGCAGGGAGCTCGACGTGGACTCGCTTTGCCATGCCATAGACAAGCTGGGCTACGAGGCCAGTCCCGAGGACCGCCCTGATTTGAGAGCTTGCGCCCGGGAGTGATAAGTACCATACTGGACATTGAATCGGGTTATTCCTTATCCACAGGAAAGGAGAACAAACAATGAAGGATTTTCAATCAGCGGAAGAAATCCTTGACTTCGCCATCCAGGGCGAGGAGGAGAGTTATAACTTCTACACCGGGCTTGCGGAGAAGGCCAGCAGGCGGGAGATCAAGGACCTGTTCACCCAGTTCGCAGCGGAGGAGAAGGGACACAAGGCCAAGCTGGAAGCGGTCAAGAAGGGCAAGCTGTCCCTGTCAAAGCCCGGGCGGAAGATCACCGACCTCAAGATCGGCGACTACCTGGTCGAGCAGAAGCCCCTACCCGACATGGACTTCCAGCAGGCCCTCATACTGGCCATGAAAAAAGAGAAGGCCTCATTCAAGCTATACACCGACCTCGCCGGCTTCGTGCACGACGACGACCTCAAAAACACGTTCCTCTCCCTCGCACAGGAGGAGGCAAAGCACAAGCTCCGCTTCGAGATCGAGTACGACGAAGAGATATTACAGGAAGACTAGTGCTATGTGTGCGACCGAAGGGAGCAGGTTGGACGGAAAGCCGTGAGGTGTGAGTTATGAGTGTTTGAGTTTTAAGATTCTCTACTCTCACGACACACACCTCAAACCTCACACCTGACCAGGGGACAGTGGAATGCCTGATGAAAATTTCTGCGTGATCGGCGCGGTGGCCGCGGGAATGAGCGCGGCCAGCCAGATAAAGCGCAGGCGGCCGGACTCCCACGTGGTGGTGCTGGAAAAGGGCCACGACGTGAGCTACGGGGCCTGCGGCATGCCCTACAACATCGCCGACCCCTCCCGGGACGTAGAGGACCTGGTGGTGATCCCTGCCGGGGAATTCATCGAGAAGAGAAAGATTGACCTGCGACTGGGACACGAGGCAACGGAGATAGAACGAAAGGCACGGGTGGTGCGCGGAGTCAAGGAGGACGGCCAGAGGTTCGAGGTCCCTTATGACAAGCTGGTGCTGGCCACGGGCTCCAGGGCCATACTACCGGAAATACCGGGGATACGGTCCCCCGGCGTGTACACCCTCCGCACGCTGCGCGACTGCGCGGACATAAAGCGCCGCCTTTCCGAGAGGACCTGCACTGACGCAGTGGTGATCGGCGGCAGCTACCTCGGCATCGAGCTCTGCGAGGCACTGCACCGCCGCGGGCTCAAGGTGACCATTGTAAAGCGCTCGCCCGTCATGCTTTACTTCCTCCCCGAGGAGATGGACCAGCTTGTAAGAGAAGAGATCGAAGAACACGGGGTAGAGGTTATACACGGCCGGCCCATCATGGAGGTCCAGCCGGGTGAGAGGCTCAAGGTGAAGGTCCAGGGCGCAGAGCTTGCGGCCGACATAGTGGCCGCGGGGACCGGGTTCAAGCCCTGCTCAGAACTCGGGCTGAACGCCGGCCTGGAAGAGGGAGCGGCCGGGGCGATAGCCGTTGACGAGTACGGGAGGACCAGCGACCCCGACGTGTTCGCGGTGGGAGACTGCGCGGACGCCTTCCATCACGTGACCGGCAAGAGGTTCTGGCCGCCCCTGGCCCTCAGGGCCAACCGCTCGGGGAGGATCGCCGGGGCCAACGCCTGCGGAGCGAGCCGCGAGATACCAACCTGCATAGGGACCTCCGCGGTCAAGGCGTTCGGCCTGGAGGTCGCCGGGACCGGGCTCTCGGAAAGAGAGGCCCAGAGGGAGGGGGTCTCACCGGTGTCCGCAACCATAAAGGCCCGCACCAGGGCCCATGCTTATCCCGGGGCCGGCAGCATACGGGTGCACATGGTGGCCGACCCGGACACCGGCAGGGTCATAGGGGGCGCAATTGTGGGAGACGAGAAGGCGGCGCTAAGGATAAACCTCTTGGCCGCGGCAGTGCAGGCGGACATGACCGTGGAGCAGTTCTCCGGCCTGGACCTCATGTACACCCCGCCCTTCGCGCCGGCATGGGACCCGCTCCTGGTGTGCGCCAACCAGCTCGCAAAGAAACTCTAGCCGGCACATAAGAACGAGTATCCATGGAGACCCGAAAGTTCCCGGTCACAGGCGGAGACGCCGCGGGCATGAGCGCGGAGCGGTCCCGCGCTGAAAGGGACATCAAGGTGAACCTCAATCTCCCTTTAGACGCAACGACGCCACCGCGCGACTGCAATACTCATGCAAGGTTATGCTTGTGTAGTACGGGGTCGTCTATAAAAGTTATGAGGTGGGAGTGAGCTTCGGCTCACGACGCCCTGCCCCTGGCCTGCTCGCTTTAGCCGCGCTCGCTCCGAAGCTCTTTGAAAAGACCGGCGCGCTCCTCGGGCTGGAGCGGAAACAGGGCATACTCGTTACCGGCGGCAGGCCAGAGCCTTCGCTTGCCTTCGAGCTTCTTTCGAGCCACGGCAAGCGCCGGCTCACCTCCGGCTGGAGCCTGCCTGCCTGTGCGTGCCCGCACGCAGACAGGGACGCCATCACCACCACCGATCGCGGCGGCCTCGGTATCGCCAAGGACCTTTTTAAAGGAGAGGGCCTCGAGCTGGACCTGGGCGCATACCTCACCCAGGACTACCAGGGGATGTTCAGAGGAGAGTTCGACCCTGCCCTGGGCGTGGGCCTGAGCGTGAGCTTCTGAAGGGGAGCTTTCATTTTTGAACGAATAAAAAGGGGCCAAGGCCCCATGAGCGGGACATGAAGCGGCCCGGAGCTGATATGTAACCCGCCTCACAAAAGCGAAAGGATTTTCTTCTTTATTATCAGGGGTTTACCCCCCCCCCCCCCCCC
>CAZYTX010000054.1:0-23302 GCA_964650485.1 uncultured bacterium
GCTCCCTGAAGGAGTGTCTCCAATTGAGTGGGCCCGGCCGGGCGTGGACCCGCTGATAAAGCTCGGCATGAAAAAATAATCGGCCCGCCACGCCGCACCAATGTGGGGGCCGGTCAATGAAGAGGTTAAAATGATTGGCCGGGATCAACCGCCTTATATCGGCAAAGAAGCGATCACCAGAAACTTTTTTGATGAAATCGCTGACCAGAGGCAGTGGTCGGAATTAACCGAGCGGGAACGCGTGATCGCCTGGAAAGCCATCCGCGAATTGGACCTGGTGCCCGGCAGTTATGTCCTCGAACCCGGATGCGGTGCGGGACGCCTGACCTCTGAGTTGAGTCGCATTGTCGGCAGTGACGGTTTTGTTTTCGCATTTGATTTGTCCGCTCGGATGATCGAAAGGGCCCGCACTGAAAAATCTTTTTCAAACGTGATCCTTTGTGAGGGTTCCGTTACTGACATCCCACTGGAAAACAACTCGATGGACGCCGCTGTTTGCTTTAATTGTTTTCACCTTTTCGACTGCCCGCCAAGGTCTATTTTTGAAATGAGTCGGGTCCTTGCTCCCGGAGCGAAACTGGGAATAGTCCAGTCAGAGAAGCCAGATGAAATTCTAGGCGTAAATTACTTTCCTGAAAAACTGAAAGATCATTCAATCCCCGATCTTGTGGACACGGTGACAATACTTGAGGCATTCAACCTTCATGTGATTAAAATGCCTCGTTTGCAAGATGGGTTTTTAATTGTGGCTCAGAAGGTTTAGTTCACTACCCTCTCAGTTCTTGGAACGCTTCCAACTGTTCATGATGGTCATTGATCTGGGTTATGGGCCTGAGGGCGCGGTCGGTGATGGGGGGCCTTTGTGAGGATTTGGGCATGTTGAGAATGTGATCCTGGATTTCGGGGGCGAGGTTGAGAAGGTGCATTATCTGGGTCACTCGGGCGCGGGTGATGCCTTCGCGCTGGGCGATCTCGGCCTGGTTCCTGACCTCTCCGGAATTTAGCATCTTTTGCCATTCACGGGCCTGGAGGAGTAACTCCTTGACGCGGGGCACCCTGGGTGCCTTGGGCGGGGGCAGCGTCTTGCCCACCACCATGGCCGCTCCGCAACACACCCGGCGGGGTGGTGCCCCTCGGGAGCCGCTGAGAAACGGTCTACAGGAGAAAATCCCACGGCGTCGGCCCTCCCGAGCGCCCACTCTTCTATCTCTTCTTTCAATTCGTTTGCGTTTTGCATGCGTTCAACCCCAGTAAAATACCGCCACGATCATGCTTTATTGTCAGTCCGGTCCGGTTCAAGAGGACAGGGATAAGGGGGTCGTCAAAAATGGCGTCCCTGCCGGTGTTTGTCAATGGTTTTTCTGTCCTGTAGTCTGGACCGGCAACCGGTTAGGTCAGCGGACCGGGGCTTCTGAGTAAAGAGGAGAACAGATGAACATACCTTTGAAGGGCAAGTCCGAGGAAGCGGTCATGGAACTGCTCGGGTCCATGAAGGGGAGCGACTCGAGCTGGGAGGACGGCAGGATGTTCGGCCACGCATTCTTTGCCGGGGAGACCGCACGGCGCCTGGTGGAGCGGGCCTATACCCTGTACCTGTGGGAGAACGCCCTGGACCCGACGTTGTTCCAGAGCCTCTTGAGGCTGGAGAACGAGGTGGTGGACATGGCCCGAACCCACCTTGGCGGAGACTGGCAGGCTGTGGGCAGCTTCACCAGCGGTGGCACGGAGAGCATCATGCTGGCTGTCAAGGCGGCCCGGGACATGGCCCGGGAAAAGAGGCCAAAGGTCTCCGCTCCGGAGATGGTGGTTCCGCTCACCGCGCATGCGGCCTTTCACAAGGCCGCCCATTACCTGGGTCTAAAGGTCAAGACAGCGGATGTGGACCCGGACACTTACAAGACCCGGCCGGACGCCATCAGAGAAGCCATTACAGAGAACACGGTGCTGCTTGTTGCATCAGCTCCCTCATACGCCCACGGGGTGGTTGACCCCGTACCCGAGATCGGCGCGATCGCGCAGGACCAGGGCATACCTTTGCACGTTGACGCCTGCATGGGCGGGTTCCTTTTGCCCTTTTGGCGCCGGCTGGGGGCCAGGGTCACGGAATTCGACTTCTCGGTGCCGGGCGTGACCTCGATCTCCATGGACTTCCACAAGTACGCCTTTGCGGCCAAGGGCGCATCCGTGGTACTCTACCGCAACAAGAACCTCCGCCGCCACCAGATATTCGCCTGCTCCGGCTGGACCGGCTACACGGTGATAAACCCCACAATACAGAGCAGCCGCTCGGGCGGGCCGCTGGCCGCCACCTGGGCAATGCTCAACTTCCTGGGAGAAGAGGGGTACCTGCGCCTTTCCGGGGAGCTCATGCAGGCCACCGCCAAGGTGGTAAAGGGAGTGAATGAAATTGCCGGCCTCAAGGTGCTGGGAGAGCCCGAGTTCTGCATACTGGGGGTGGCAGCGGAAGGTGCGGACGTGTTCGAGGTGGTGGACGAGATGAAGTCGCGCGGCTGGCACGTGCAGGCCCAGTTCGGCCGCGGGCACTGCCCCGCGAACTTCCACCTAACCATCCTCCCTCCCAACCTGGGGGTTATAGATGAGATGCTATCCGACCTTGCACATAGCGTGGAGGCCGCCAGGGAAAAAGAGCCTGACCAGGCCATGGAAAAGCTCCTGGCCGCACTCTCGAGCAATGACATTGACCTGGCCTCTATTGACATGGACGAGCTTATAAAGGCCGCGGGGATTGAAGGAGACGAGCTGCCGGAGAGGATGGCAGGCATAAACCGCATAATGAATTCCCTCCCGCCCGAGATGGCGGACGCCTTGTTCACCCTGTTTTTCAACGAGGTCAACCGGGCAAGGGAAGTATAAGGAGCAGTGATATGGATGAAAGCAGGAAAGGCAAAAAGATAATAGTGGCTGCAGTACTCGCCTGGCTGGTGACGGGCACGGGATCATGCGCCCTTGTGACCAACTTCCATTACCGCGCCATCAAGAGCTACGAGAAAGACCCGGCCCTGGCCCGCTACAGCGGCGGGGTGAACGTGCCGGGCCTTGAGGGGGAGGTGCACGTATACAGGGATGAATACGGGATCCCCCACATCTTCTCGGATAATGCGCACGACCTTTTCTTTGCAACAGGCTACGTCCAGGCACAGGACCGGCTGTGGGAGATGGTGCTGCTGCGCGCCGTGGCCGAGGGGAGGACAGCCGAGCTTTTAGGCGACATCGGGGTGCCTGGCGTCAAGATGATGGGAATGCCCCTCTCAACAGTGGGCATGGACCGGCACCAGCGCATCATGGGAATGAAGCACATGGGCGAGATAGCCGCGGCCATGCTGCGGGAGACCAACCCAAAAGTCCACAACCAGCTCCAGGCCTTCTGTGACGGGGTGAACGCATACATTGACTCGCTCCGGGAGTGGGAGGACCTGCCGGTCGAGTTCCAGGTGCTGAAGGTGCGGCCCGGGCACTGGCGGGTGGAGGACATGATGGCATTCGGCAGGTTCATCGGCAGCATGCTCTGCTCGAACATGGAGATCGAGCTGTCCCGCTACGCCGCGATCAAGAAGTACGGCCCGGACAGGGGGTGGGAGCTGTATCCATTGTACGGCGCTCCCGGCGGCCCCACCATCGTTCCCACAAAGATACTGAAGAACCGGCTGGAGAGTCCCCGTGACCTTCCGCCTGGCGGCAGGCCGTCGCAGGATGAGCTGGGCTATGACCTGCCGCTTTCCGGCCGGGACGCCGCGGAGCTGGCAACGGCCGAGGCTGCCTTCCGCGCGGCCCTTGGCATTGACCTTTCCCTCGGCTCCAACAACTGGGTGGTGTCCGGGGATCTCACCGAGTCGGGCAGGCCCATGCTCGCCAACGACCCGCACCTCCAGCACATCCAGCCCTCGCTTTTCTACCTCATGCACATAAAGGGCGCCGGCTACGACGCATTCGGCGTGACCTTCCCGGGCAACCCCTACGTGGTGCTGGGCCATACCCGCGAGTTCGCATGGGGTGCCACCACCTCCCGGGCCGACGTGCAGGACCTGTTTATCGAGACCACGGACCCGGACCGGCCGGGCATGTACAAGTACAAGGGGGAGTGGAGGCCCTTTTACACGCGCAAGGAGATCATCAAGGTGCGCATCGGCAGCCGCATGAGAGAGCGCGAGTTCGAGATAAGGCACACGGTGCACGGCCCGGTGATAAACGAGTTCGCGGACATGGGGGAGGACGGGCCCGCGGTGGCCCTGCGCTGGACCGGGTGGGACATCTCCCGGGACCTCCGGTCCTTCCAGCTCGCGGTGTCCTCGGAGTCGGCCTCGGAGTACGTGCGGGCTTTTCGCGGCTTATCCGACAAGTTCGATGTCCTGAGCATAACCGCGGCCCTTGAGAGGCTGAACCGCGCGAGCTCGCTCGATGACTTCATCGAGGCCATGGATATGCTGGCCCTGCCCAACCAGAACTGGGTGGGCGTGGACAAAGCAGGAAGGATCGCATACCTGCCCGGCGGCCTGGCGCCGATAAGGAACAAGGGCATCGGTGTGCTGCCGGTCCCTGGCCAGTCGGGCGAATTCGACTGGTCCGGGTTCATACCGCTCATGGAGCTGCCGCACGCCATTGACCCAAAGCGGGGATGGATGGTCACTGCCAATAACCAGGTGGTGGACCCGCGCTTCTACCCCTACGTGTTCTCCACCCACTATGCCCCGCCGTGGCGGGCGTGGCGCATCGAGGAGATGATCGAGGAGCTGAGGCCGCTTTCCGTGGAGGACATGGCCCGCATCCAGAACGATGTGTACGTGAGGCGCGCGGAGTGGCAGGTCCCCATGATACTCCGGGCGGTGGAGAACAAGGACCCGGAAGATAAGCGGGTGATCGAGGCCGCGGCCGAGCTGGAGGGGTGGGACTACGTGGCGGATCTCGACAACACCGCGGCCCTCATCTTCTTCGAGTTCAAGGACGCGCTTTTCGACAACGTGCTGGGGGACGAGCTTGACAAGGCCGACCTCAAGGCTGCCCGCATCGAGGGGTACCCGGACATGCGCATTGACCTGTGGCTTGCTCAGGGTGAGTCAGAGTTCTTCGACGACAGGAGCACCAGGGGCGTGGTTGAGGACATGGACGACATGATAGTGCAATCCCTGGCGGACGCCATGGCCCGTGTGCACGGGAAGTGGGGAAAAAAGCCGTCCGACCGCAGGTGGGGGGACGTGCACGTGATAAAGTGGTTCCACCCCCTGGGCATCGGCAGGGGAAAGGTCCTGTCAGTGGGGCCCTACCCCCACCTGGGCGCGGACCACACTGTCAGGAACGCAAAGAAAGCAGGCTTCGGAAGGGTCCCCTACAAAAGCATGACAGGACCGTGCATGAGACACGTGATTGACATGGCGGAGCCCGACTCCGCGCTCGTGGTCATTGACGGGTCGCAGTCGGGACAGTGGCTCTCGCCACACTACCGCGACATGCATCCCCTGTTCGTAAACAGCGGGTACATAAGAGCGGACAAGGACCCGGAAAGGATAAAAGCAAAGGCCCGCTATCACCTGGTGCTGAAGCCGTGAGGAGTCCGAATAAAGGAGAGGCCCTCTCTTGTGCCTTGCAAGAGCATGCGGGACTTAAAGTCCGCATAATTCGCCACTGGACAGAGGCCGTGTATTTCACTTGCGTGCGGCCTTTGCTGACGCGGCCAGGTACTCGCAGAATTCCATGATGTTCCGCTCCAGCTTCACGCCTTTAGTGCGGTTGATCTCCTGCACCAGGGTGGGCGAGGTCACGTTTATCTCGGTGAGCATGCCGGCCACTATGTCGAGACCTGCGATATAAATCCCCTCCCTTCGGAGCCACGGCCCCGCCTGTTTGCATATCTGTCCGTCCCGGTCGGTGATGGTTGTCTTCTTCACGCTTCCGCCGGAGTGGACGTTGGCCCTGTGGTCGCCCTTTGCCGGCATCCGGAGCACCGCTCCTATGGGCTCTCCCGCGAGCATTATGATCCTCTTGTCGCCCTTTTTCTCCACGGGCAGATACTCCTGGGCCACCACCTCCCTTGTGCCGCCTTGGGTGGCGTTCTCTATGATGGCGTTTTTATTTGTGTGGTCTTTCTCAACCAGGAACACTCCTAAGCCTCCGAACTCCGGCACCGGCTTCACAATCATCTTCCCGCCCGCGCGGTCGAGGAATTTGAGCAGCCTTTCAGGGTCCCGGCTGACCATGGTGGCCGGCATGAGCTCGGGGAAGTGCATTGCCATGAGCTTCTCGTTTGCGAGCAGCACCCCGCGCGGCCTGTTTATCACCACCGTCGGCGGGGGCACAAGGTGGAGCACCTGCAATGCGGTCACGTACTCGATGGTATATGGCGGGTCCTTCCTCATGAACACAAGGTCCATGGATGAAAGCTCACGGTCCACGGGCTCCTTCAAGGTGAAGTGCTTTGCCCCGGTCGAGCGCGGCCATCGCACCCTCACCGGGAACATGGAGGCCACGGGCCGGCCGTGCTCCACCCGCAGCCTGTCCTGCGTAAAGTAGAAAAGCTCATGTCCCCTGCGCTGGGCCTCGAGCATTATCACCAGGGTGGTGTCCGTGTCCACGTTCATGTCCTCGATGGGGTCCATGATGAAGGCCGCGGAGAGCTTGCTTTTTTTCTTGCCCGCCATCTCAATACTCTCCCGCGTCCTCCAGCTCCTTCATCTCCATCCCCAGCGCCAGCACCGCCAGCCTGCTCAGCGTGCCGTAGACCATGAGCAGGCTGGTCGCGTCCTCGCACCCGTCGTCCAGGGACTGCGGCTTCTTCTCGCTCACCTGGTGGAAGCACAGCCTCCTGAACTCCATGCCTTTTACGTTCAGGTTCTGGATCATGCTCCTGTTACGGTGCAGCCGGTAGAACCCTCCCACCGGCCGCTCGCCTACGAGGTGTATGACCGGCTCCATGGGAAAGTTGTCCATCTCGTCCCTGGTGGGTATGCCCTCCTGCATAATATAGCCGGCAACCGGCGAGCGGCCTTTGCCCGCGGCCATCTTGGTCCTGGTCTTTCTGTTGGCTTCCCTCACCTGGTCGCCCGAGCTCACCGTCATCACCGCCATGCCGTAGGTGCCGGCGTTGTTCTTTATGAACACCGAGGGGCTCTCCTCTATGCCCCGGCACTTGTGCTCCTCCCCGATGTAGTCGAGCAGCTCGTCCACCTCGCCCGCAACCCGCTCCCTCGAGTCAGCGTGGTTCAAGTCCCCCTGCTCGGTCCAGGACACGTACGTGCACAGACACCACGGCGGTATGCCGGTCATGCGCGCGAACTCTTCTATCAGCTCGTTCATTATGATGAAGTGGCGGTGCTTTTTCCGCTTGTGCCACCCCAGACGGGGCGGGGGGGCCACCGGAATTGACAGGTCCCGCAGGAGCTCGGGCACTCCCGCGGTGAAATCGTTGTTGGAGATTATAAGGTGGGGATTGAAATTACGCGAGCGGACCAGGTGGTCCTCCCGAAAAATCTTGTCCAGGACCACCTCCCCCTCCACGGCCGGAAGCGTCACGCTCTCCGAGCGCAGCTCCGGGTCGAAGCTGCCGGCCCGCACCTGGTAGCCGGCATTCCCGATGAACTCCAAAAGCTTCTTCACGTTCTCCAGGTAGTATTTGTTCCTGGTGTGCAGCTCGGGTATGAGCAGTATGTTGCGGGCGTTCGGGAAGTGCTTCTCCAGGTGCTCCCTGAACTGCAGCGTGACCTGCTCCCCGTACTTCGGGCACAGGTTGCCGAATCCCGCGGGGAAGGCGTTGGTGTCAACCACCGCGATCTTGTTATGCGAGTTCCGTATGTCCACTGATGAATACAGGGGCACGGGCACGCCCTGCCACTTGTCGCGGAACCAGTCCTCGATGCGGGGCTTGTTAGCTTCAAGCTGTCGTATGATGAGAGTTATCATATTGCGCGCCTTTTATCCGGGGTCAATGCATGCCCTGCCTGGATGAATAATCATTTTTCATGAGATTTGCAGCAGCCGGAAGGGGAAGGCTTTATCCGTGCAACAAGGCCCGGGCTCAGTGGCCGGGCTCGTCCTGGAACTCGTCAATGGCCCGGTTTGCAAGCGAGTCCGCCCGGGTGTTGAGCTCCCTTCCCACGTGCTCGATCTCGAACGAGTCCAGGCCCTGGATCAGCTCCTGCACCCTGTCGAACAACTTTGCAAGACCCTTGTTCTTCACCCTGTAGACCCCCTGGAGCTGCCTTGCCAGAAGCTCGGAGTCGGTCCTTGCCCTCACCTTCCTGGCCCCCAGGTCAAAGGCCCTTTCAAGGGCCAGTATAAGGGCCTTGTACTCGGCGCGGTTGTTGGTGATCTTTCCCAGGTACTTGGCCTCTCCCTCCACCATCCGTCCGTCACGATAAATAACAAAGCCGGCCCCGGCAGGGCCGGGGTTGCCCCTCGATGCTCCGTCAGTATAGACAACGAACTCGGCCCCCTCAGCGCTCCCCTCCTCCCGGGACAGCATCTGCGCGGCCTTCACCAGCACGGCGCGCAGGTCATCAGCATCCACGCCCAGCTCCTTCAAGGTCCCTTCTACGTCAAGGCTCTCGGCCAGGGCCATCAGCACTCTCGAATCCTTGCTCACCGCACCCCCTCCACGACCTCCTCTTCAATGTCCCGCTCCAGGTGTACAAGTATGCGCAGGCAGTTGGGACAGGTCACCACGTCCTCGCCCTTCAGAACAAGGTTGTACATCTGAGCGGGTATGAGCCGGTTGCAGGCCTTGCACACCTCGCCCTCGGCCCTGGCAACTCCCTTGCCGGTGCCGGCCTTGGCCTTTTCGTAGTGTTTGAGAAAATCGGGCTTGATGCCCGAGGCCAGCTCTTCCCTCTCCCCCCTGGCCGACTCGAGCTCCGCGGTGAAAGACGACTTCCTGCGCTCCAGGTCCTCTCGCCTCTCGTCCAGCAATGCCTTCTTCTCCTTCCACTCGGCCTCCGCTTGGGCCACTTCCCGCTCAACCGACTCCAGCCGGTCATAGAGGTTTATGATCTCGTCCTCCAGCTCCCCGTTCTCCATCTTCCGGTCCTCGATCTCCTTGAGACCCGCTTCATACTCCTTGTTGGTCTTCACCTGGTTGAGCTTGGCCTGCAGCCTGGAAAGGCTCGACTCGCCATCGGAAAGCTTCGACTCCTTGCGCTTTATGTCCTTTTTCATCTGTTCCAGCTTCTCCCGCTCCCCCTGCACCCGGCTTTCGCCCGCCTCGCTTTCATCCCCGATAGAGGCCATGAACTCGGGGAAGTGCTCGAGAAAATTCGAGAGAGCCTCTATCCTCATGTCCTTTCTCTGCAGCTCGATTATGTGCTTTATCTGCTCGTTCAATACTTGTCTCCTTTTTCGCACCACTAAAAAAGGCGCCTCCCGGCGCCTGTCGTCATCTCTCAAGGGCTGTAAAAGCTCCCTTACTTGCCAGTCGAAAACCGAAGAACAACCCTGTATTATGAACGTTTGTCATCTGCCTTCTTTCCCCGGAAAAAATAAAATGGGCCCACCAGGACTCGAACCTGGGACCGACCGGTTATGAGCCGGTGGCTCTACCAACTGAGCTATGGGCCCCGGGCGAGAGCTATTATAGTATCGGTTCAGGCCCTTTTCAACCAGGAACAAATATTAAATCTCTTGGTTTGAACCTGGTCCCGACTTGATGTATATTAAACGGAAGGAGGCGTGAAAGTGAAGCAGGGAATACACCCCAAGTACGAAAAGGTCCGGGTCGAGTGCGCCTGCGGGAACGTGATCGAGACCAGGTCCACCCGGCCGGGCACGGTAAAGGTTGACATATGCTCGGCCTGCCACCCCTTTTTCACCGGCAAGGAAAAGCTGGTGGACTCCGCTGGACGGGTGGAGAGGTTCCAGCGAAAGTACAAGAAGTTCTTCGAGGACAGAAAGAACAAGGGATCGTAGAGCGAGGGAATTTCAGGCCACGCGTCCGGGCCGGACCGGGCGGGTGGCCTTTGTTTTTCTGCGGGAGTGGCATCGGTTTTATGATTTTTTGTTTCTTGGAGGAGAGAAGCCATGTGGGACAAGCTTTCCGAGCTGGAAGAGCGTTTCCAGGAGCTTACTGAAAAGCTAGGTGATCCCGAGGTGGTGACCTCGCCCGAGAGGCTGAAAAAGGTGGGTCAGGAGCACGCGGAGCTCCGCGAGGTGGTCGCCTGCTTCCAGGAGTATAAGAAGGTGAGCCATGAGATCGAGATCACCCGGGAGCTCGTGCACGGCAATGACCCCGAGCTCAGCGAGCTGGCAGCAGAGGAGGTCCCCGGCCTGGAGGAGAAGCAGAGCGAGCTGGAGGAGCGCATCAGGTCTTTGATGGTGTCCACGGACCCCCTGGACAAGAAAAACGCCATCCTGGAGGTCAGGGCCGGCACTGGCGGGGAGGAGGCCGCCCTGTTCGCGCGTGAGCTGTTCCAGATGTATGCAAGGTACGCCGAGCGGATGGAGTGGCGATTGGAGACCCTTTCCAGCAGCCCTACCGACCAGGGCGGCTTCAAGGAGGTCATAGCGCTGGTAAAGGGCCCTGAAGTGTACGGGACCCTCCGCTACGAGAGCGGGGTGCACAGGGTGCAGCGGGTGCCAAAGACCGAGTCCCAGGGCAGGATACACACCTCCGCGGTCACAGTGGCGGTGCTGCCCGAGGCCGAGGAGCTCGATTTCCACATTGACGAGGCAGACCTCAAGGTGGACGTGTACAGGGCCAGCGGGGCCGGCGGCCAGCACGTGAACACCACCGACTCCGCGGTGCGCCTGACCCACAGGCCCACCGGCCTGGTGGTGGTGTGCCAGGACGAGCGCAGCCAGCACAAGAACAAGTCAAAGGCCATGAAGATACTGCGCTCCCGGCTCCTGGACATGGAGACCAAAAAGCGCGAGCAGGAGACCGCGGCCATGAGGAAGGAGATGGTGGGCTCGGGCGACCGCTCCGAGAAGATAAGGACCTACAACTTCCCACAGGGCAGGGTCACCGACCACAGGATCGGACTTACGCTGCACAAGCTCGACCGGGTGATGGAAGGAGAGCTCGACCAGGTGGTGCAGGCGCTCGTCTCCCATTTCAGTGCCGGACGGATGAAAGGCGTGGAAGAAGAGGGCCCCGGGGCCTCGGCAGCGGGGGGCTGAGCGTGAAGAACCTTGCCGAGCTTGGAATCTTTTGCAATTAATTTCGGTATATATTACCATGGCAATGAAAGTCTTTCTTGAAAGACAGGGCCAAGGTCGCGGAGGTATACATTGGAGGATACGGGAAGAAGAAACTCGGTAAGGATAAAGACCAAGCTCAAGGTCCGCTTCAAGGACGCAAGCGCCTTTATCTCCGAGTACACCCACAACATAAGCAAGGGCGGCATTTTCGTAAGGACAAAGAAGCCGTGCGAGCGGGGCTCGGCCGTACAGGTGACCCTGGTGATGCCCGAGACGGACAAGGAGGTCGTAGCCACCGGCGAGGTCATCCACGTGGTGAGGCCGGAGCAGGCCACCGAGCAGCAGCCCGCGGGAATGGGCGTGGAGCTCAAAGAGCTGTCCGAGGAAGACCGCAAGCTGATCGAGGATTTCATACACGACAAGATCGAGACCGGCGAGGCAAAAGACGGCCTGGGAAGACGGGACCACGAGCGCTATGAAGCGAAGATCAGGGTGAGGTTCGGGAGCCTGGAAGCGCTCAAGGAGGAGTACACCCACAACATAAGCCACGGCGGAATATTCATCCGCACCAACAAGCCGAAAGAGATGCACGAAAAGCTGAGAGTCATCCTCACCCACCCGGAGACGGGCGAGGAGATGATCATGGAAGGAGAAGTAGTGAGGGTGGTCGAGGCGAAGGAGGCCGAGGCCGCCAATCATCCTGCGGGCATGGGGATAAAGTTCCTCTCAATGGACAAGCATACCAGGGCCCAGCTAAGCTCTTTTATAAACTCGCCGCACGTGCAAAGCAACCAGGACGTGGAGATCACATAAGGTCAGGTGTGAGATGCGAGTCGTGAGCTTTGAGGGGCTGGAGACCTCGATACTCAAACCTCACACATCAAATCTCAAACCTTCCTGAAACGGCAGGGACCCTACCCGGACCCTGATAGACCGGACTTTATGAACTCGCGGTTCAGGCGGGCGATGTTCACTATCTTTATGTTTTTGGGACACACGGCCTCGCACTCGCGGTGGTTGCCGCAGTTCCCGAACCCCAGTTCGTCCATTTTCCGCACCATGGCCGTGGCCCTGCGCTTGGCCTCGGGCAACCCCTGCGGCAGGAGGGCCAGGTGCGACACCTTGGCCCCGGTGAATAGCATGGCCGAGCCGTTGGGGCAGGCGGCCACACAGGCCCCGCAGCCTATGCACGCGGCCGAGTCGAAGGCGAGCTCCGAGGCGCCCCGCTCCACCGGCATTGAGTTGGCCTCCGGGGCCTGGCCGGTGCTCACCGACACGTATCCCCCGGCCTGGATTATCCTGTCGAACGCCCCCCTGGAGACCACCAGGTCCTTTATATGACCGAACGCCTTTGACCGCAGCGGCTCTATCACCACGGTGTCATTGTCCTTGAAATGGCGCATGTGCAACTGGCACAGGGTGGTGCCCTGGAGCGGGCCGTGGGCCCTGCCGTTCACCACCGCGCCGCACGTGCCGCAGATACCCTCGCGGCAGTCGTGGTCGAACGCTATGGGCTCGCCACCCTCCTTTGTCAGCCGCTCGTTCAAAACGTCGAGCATCTCCAAAAAAGACATGTCCGTGTCAACGTCGTCTAGCCGGTACGTAACCAGCTTTCCCTTTTGGCCGGGCCCGGCCTGGCGCCAGACCTTCAGGAAGAGGCTGATGGTCCGGCTCATTTGTAGCTCCTCTTTGTAAGCTCCACGCTCTCGAAGTGAAGCGGCTCCTTGTGAAGCAAAGGGTCCTTTGACTCGCCTTGGTACTCCCACGCGGCAACGTGTGCGAAGTTATCATCGTCGCGCATGGCCTCGCCCTCCCCGGTCTGATATGCCTCGTTAAAGTGGCACCCGCACGACTCCCTCCTTGCCAGCGCGTCCCGGATCATGAGTTTCGCGAACTCGAGGCAGTCAGCCACCCGGCCGGCATTCTCCAGGGCCTGGTTGAAATCATCCGCTGAGCCGGGCACGATCACGTTCTCCCGGAACTCGCCTGCCAGCCCGTGCACCAGGGCCGCGGCCTTCTCGAGGCCCTGGTCGTTCCTTGACATGCCGCAGTGCTCCCACATCACCCTGCCGAGTTCCCTGTTGATCTCGTGCACCGTGCGCTTCCCTTTTATCGAGAGCAGCCGGTCAATGCGCTCGGAAGATTCCTTCTCCGCATCCTTGAAAGCCTGGTGGTCAACGCCGACCTCGGGCAGCTCTGTCCCGGCCAGGTACCCGCCCATGGTGTAGGGTATGACAAAGTAGCCGTCTGCCAGTCCCTGCATGAGCGCGCTGGCCCCCAGCCGGTTGGCCCCGTGGTCCGAGAAGTTGGCCTCCCCCAGCACGAACAGGCCGGGTATGGTGCTCATCAGGTTGTAGTCCACCCACAGGCCGCCCATGGTGTAATGTGGCGCCGGATAAATCATCATTGGCGTGATGTAGGGGTCCTGGCCGGTGATCTTTTCGTACATCTCGAACAGGTTCCCGTACTTGTTCTCGATAGCCTCCCTGCCGCCTCGCTCCATGGCGTCGCGCAGGTCGAGGAACACGGCCTGCCCGGTGGGCCCCACCCCTTTACCCTTGTCCACCTGGTGCTTGGCGTTCCTGGAGGCCACGTCCCTTGGCACCAGGTTTCCGAAGCTCGGGTACTTGCGCTCGAGAAAGTAGTCCCGCTCGGACTCGGGTACCTGTGCGGGCGGCCTTTTGTCGCCCGGCGCCTTTGGCACCCACACCCTGCCGTCGTTTCTCAGGCTCTCGCTCATGAGGGTGAGCTTTGACTGGTACTCGCCGTGCACAGGGATGCAGGTGGGGTGTATCTGGGTGAAGCAGGGGTTTGCCATGAACGCCCCCCTCTTGTAGGAGCGCCATATTGCGGAGACGTTCGAGGAGGCGGCGTTGGTTGAGAGGAAGTACACGTTCGAGTATCCGCCGGTTGCCAGCACCACCGCGTGCGCGGCGTGGCGCTCGATCCCGCCGGTTACAAGGTCCCTGGTGATGATCCCCCGGGCCGATCCTCGGGCCACCACCAGGTCGAGCATCTCCCTCCTGGGAAGGAGTTCCACCTTTCCCAGCGCCGCCTGCCTGCTCATGGCCCCGTAGGCGCCCAACAGGAGCTGCTGTCCGGTCTGTCCCTTTGCGTAAAAGGTGCGAGACACCTGCACTCCCCCGAAGGAGCGGTTGGCCAGCAGCCCGCCGTACTCCCTTGCAAAAGGCACGCCCTGGGCCACGCACTGGTCAATGATGTTGTTGCTTAACATGGCCAGGCGGTACACGTTGGCCTCCCTGGAGCGGAAGTCTCCTCCCTTCACCGTGTCGTTGAACAGGCGCCATATGCTGTCCCCGTCGTTCGCGTAGTTCTTGGCCGCGTTGATCCCTCCCTGGGCCGCGATGGAGTGTGCCCTCCTGGGGCTGTCCTGGATGCAGAAGGTCTTCACGTTGTAGCCGAGCTCGGCTAAAGATGCCGAGGCCGAGGCCCCTGCCAGGCCGGCGCCCACCACTATTACGTCGAACTTGCGCCGGTTGGCCGGGGCCACCAGCTTGAGCTCGTGCTTGTGCCGGTCCCATTTTTCATGGATCGCCCCCCCGGGTATGTTTGCGTCAAGCGGCATGTGCATTCATCCCGTATACATCACGTAAAGCGGTATGGCCGCGAAGCCCGCGGCCAGTGCTATTGCAAAGACGACGCTTATAGCCTGCACCGCGGGCATGTATGCCGGGTGGTTGGCCCCCAGGCTCTGGAAGGCGCTCCACAGCCCTTGCCGTACGTGGAACCCCAGCACCACCATGGCTGCCACGTAGAAGCCTGCATAGGCCGGGACCTTGAAAACCGAGGCCACGATATCGGACATGGGTCTCGGGTCGTCGCCGATGAAGTGGAAGTTCAACAGGTGCACCGCCACGAAGCCCAGGATTATGATCCCGGAGTATGGCATGGTGCGCGAGCTTATGGTCTGGCCTCCGGCGCCTTTTTTCACCTCGTACCTTTCAGGCCGGGCCGCGAGGTTCTGGAAAAAGAGCAGGAGGCCGGTGCCCACGTGCACCGCGGCGAAGAACAAAAGCCCCAGCTCGAAAAGAGTGATGAGAGGCCCCAGCCGGTGCAGGTTATGCACGTAGGCGTCGAAGTAGTCGGGGCCGCCGTACACGGTGAGGTTCCCGGCAAGGTGCATTATAACGAAGAGTATGAAGCCGAGACCGGTCACCGCCATGAGCAGCTTCTTCCCGATCGAGCTTGAAATAAACCGGCACACCCACATCTGACAACTCCGCGCCCCTGTCACCCTCCCTTGCAGGAGGCATTGTGAATGTAAGAGAATACCCCTGTCATGTCAAACGGCTGACCCTGCGGGAGAGCATAGCGAGCAGGTCATATCTTAGAGGTTTGAGTATTGAGCTTGATTCCCTCACAACTCAGCCCTCAAGGCTCAAGCCTTTTTTAAATGACCCCGGCCCCTCGAAGAGCGGTTGTTATCGCGGAAGCTGCGGAGCAGTCCGGCATCTCTAAAAAAGACTTACTCCCCGCGTCATAGCTCCTTATGGTCTCGCCCTCCGGGGCCCAGCCGATGCAGTCCATGCCCGCGCGTTCTTTGACCTCTTCAGCCTCTTGTCCGCCGCGCACCCGGTTTATGAGCAGGCCGGCCCTGTCCTGCCCGGTCACTTCTTTTGCCACCTGCTTTATGGTCCGGGCCACCTGTACGCCTTTTGCCGAGGCGTCGGTGACCAGGACCAGGTAGTCCACTTCGCTCATGACCTTGCGGTTTACCTGCTCGATGCCGGCCTCCGCGTCTATCACCGTTATGTCGAAGTTCCCGGCCAGGAGTTCGATGGCTTGCCTGAGGAGGGTGTTGACCGAGCAGTAGCACCCCACCTGCTCCGGCCGGCCGATGGCCAGGAAAGCGAGGTTTCCCTTCTCGGCCACCGCCTCCATTAGCAGGTAGTCCACGGTGAGTGCAAGGTCCTTTTTGCTCGACTCCCGTTTTTTTATCTGTCGGATGGTCTCGTTGCGCACCTGGTCAATGGACCGGGAGACCTCCATGCCCAGCGCCATGGTGAGCCCCCCGGCATGGTCCGCGTCCACCATGAGGGCCTTCTGGTCTTTGTTCTTGAAAAGCTCCCTCGCCATCACCGCGGAAACGGTGGTCTTTCCCGTTCCGCCCTTGCCGCACACCGCCACCACCCTCGGGCTCATCTCGCGCCTTCCTCCATGAGCCTCTTCCTCATCTTCTTGAGCTCGGCCACCTGCTCGCACACGTCAAAGTACTCGCACGAGTTGCAGTCATACGACATCTCTTCGTTCATCTTCACCATGGCCGCGGCCTTGCGCCCGGCTTCGATGCCGGCGCGCTTCAGCCGCGCAAGGTCGTCCCTGCGGGTCACGAACAGGCATGCGGCCCTGTCCACGAAATCGAGCCCTTCGAGGCTCCTTACCAGCGCGGCCCCGAAATGTGCCAGGGACAGCCCCTCCCCAATGGCTTCTTTGTTCACCCGGCACCATATGGTGTGCCTTGCCGGGAGGGCCCTGGTCATGAGCCCCGTAAGCCTTACGTCGTACATTGCGTCCTTGATCCGCGTCAGACACTCGTATTCATCATCGAATTCTCCCGAGACCGCGAGGGCGCGGCAAAGGGGCGACTCGCGCTCTTTTACCTCGCTTATGTCGGGTCCGGCCAGCATGACCTTTGCGGGAAAGGAGGCCCGGGGCCCTGACCACACCATGAAGTCCAGGGACCCGGTCTGGGGGTTTCCGATCTCCAGCGCCGTGTCCTCCTTTAGCACCAGCACGGGATGTGAAGGCCAGCCCGAATACTCGATGGGGTCGAATACGCGGAGCGTCCCTTCATCCCGCTTCTCCTCCGCGAACTCCAGGAGGTCTTTCACCTGCTGGTCAAAAAGGCCCATCTCACTCGGGCACGACGAGCAGGGCCGCGCCCATGGCCGCGGCCAGGCCGGGCTGAAAGGGGAACGGATGAAATGAGCCGGAGAGCTTTTCCCGGATGGTAGCGGTCACCGCCTCGATGCCGGCCACGCCTCCCACTACGGTGAAATCCCCGGCCTCCCCGAAGCGCCTGGCCTGGGCCACCACCATGTTTGCTATTGACCGGCACACCCCGGCCATGATGTCGGAGAGGGCCTCCCCCGCGTTGAGATGGGTTATGACCTCGCTCTCCGCGAACACTCCGCACTGGGCGCTTATCCTGACCGGTCTTTTGGAACCGGAGACCACGTGGTCGAGCGCGTCCATATGAACGCCCAGCTTGTCTGCCATGACCTCGAGGAAGCGGCCCGACCCCGAGGCGCACTTGTCGTTCCTCATGAAGTTTGTGACCTCGCCCTCCTGTCCTATGAGCATGGAGGTGATGCTCTGGCCCCCCACGTCAATGGAGAGCGTGGCCTCGGGAACGTAGAACATGGAGGCCGCGGCCACGCAGGTCAAGTCGTCCTCCACAAAGTCGGCGCCCTTAACCAGGTCCGCGCCCGTGCCGGTGGCTGCCAGGCCGTGCAGGTCGCCCCGCTTCACCCCGGCCTTTTCAAGCACCGATGAGATAAGCTCCTCTGTCTCCTCGGCCATCTTTCCCGTGGTCCTGGTCACGAGAGAGGCTGCGGGCTCGTCGTCTATCAGCACCACCGCCTTGGTGAACAGGCTGCCCACGTCACAGCCCGCGGTTATCATGGCCCGGCCCCCTGTCTCTGGGCGAAGATGGCCGCTCCATACGCTCCTATTATCTGGGGGTCAATGCCCGGGCCCTGTATCCTCGTGTTCAACATGCTCTCCAGCTCCTGTTTCACCGCCACGTTCTTCGCCACCCCGCCTGTGAGCATGAACTGCTTTTCCGGGCTCACCCTTCTCACCAGGGCCATCACCCGCTCAGCCATGGCCCTGTTTATCCCGGCTGCTATGTCCACGTGCTTCACGCCGCGCTGGAGGTAATGTATGACCTCGGTCTCCACGTATATGGTGCAGCGGTTGCTCATCTCCACCGGCTTCCTGGACCCCCTGGACATGGGACCCAGCTCCGGAAGCGCCACCCCCAGCGTCTTGCTCATGATCTCCAGGAAGTGGCCGGTGCCCGCGGCGCACTTGTCGTTCATCACGAAGTTCTCGAGCTTGCCCCCGGCATCCACCTTGATGACCTTGGCGTCCTGGCCCCCTATGTCAATGATGGTGCGCACCCCGGGGTTCACGGTGAAGGCCCCCAGGCCATGGCAGGATATCTCGCTCACGTTCTCCTGGGCCATGCCCGTGTTCTGTATCTTCTCCCTGCCGTAGCCCGTGCTCACAATGTATGCTATGTCTTCCCGCCTTATGCCGGATCGGGACAGCAGCCTTTCCATGACCTCCCTGGCCGAGTCCTCGGGCGCAGGGAGCACGTTCATGGTCTCGGAGGCCACCAACTTCGCGTCCTCCACAACCACCGCCTCAGCGGTCAGCGAGCCGATGTCAATACCAGCGAACAACATAAGTTTAAGTCAACATCACAATCTTTTCTAAAACAGAACTCCATTTCACGCAAAGGACTTCGGCGAGCTCAGTCGAGCGCACCAAAGGCGCGGAGAAAATAAAGTAAATGCGGTAACAAGGAATGAATTGGGCATCTTACTGCGCGGGCGTCTGCTGCCTCCTCCTCGTAAGCCTCCTTACGGGTTTATCCTTGTTTGCCACCACGTTTTTTATGAACTCGTCAATCTCCTGCTGGATAACGCTCATGGGGGTCATGTGTTTTATCCATGCGTCCCCTTGCAGCACCAGCAGCGGCAGGCCGGTCCTTTTTGCAAGCTCGCTTCGGAGTATGGAGACCACGCTCCAGGTCTGCTTGCATGAGTGGTGCCCGCAGTAGATCACGCAGTTTGCTCCCAGGTCCTTTGCCGCCCAGATCACGTCCTCTGTCCAGGAGGCTGACATGGACTCTCCCCCCACCTGGCGTGTCATGGGCATGTTCCACGCGGCCTCTGCAATGCCGTCAATAATGGATTCCCTGCTCGATGTATCAATCACCTGTGGGAAGCAGAGGTCCAGCCCGTCCCCCAGGTGGGAGTATCCCCTCTCCTCCATCCAGTTGAAGAACCCGGAGAAGTCGAAGTAGTAGCTGGTGTAGGCCCACACGCAGCGGGCCACCTCCCTCTCCGCGGGATACGCCCCCGAGGCCAGCCGCTGCTTGGCTATCCTGACCATGGTCTCCAGGGTCCTGATCCCTTCGTCAGTGCCCCACATGGTGAACCTGACCCCGTAGAGCAGGAGCGAGAATATGTTTGGCACCGGGCTGGGCACGGCCTTTTGCAGCTCCCACAGCTCGAAGAAGAGCTCGGTGCACTGGTTTGCCTTCTTGGCCACCCTCGTAAGCTTTTCCTCGGTCAGCTCCTCGCCATTGAACTCCTCCAGCCTGGAGATCAGGGTGTCCATGTAAACCCCGTACTGCCGGCGGCCCCTGCCGGTGTCCTCCGGCACCTTCTGCAGGAAGAAGTGGGGGATGTCAAAGTAGTGGGCCACGAACTCGTGTATCTTGGAGTTCACGTCGCACCCGCCGGGAGCGGACGACACTATGGCGTCGGGCCTGAAGTCCTCGCTTCCCAGCATTGATCCCAGCTCGATGGTGTTGGCCGAGCACAGGTGGTCGGGCAGGCCCAGTCCCATTGCCATGTCCCAGTAGCGGTCGCCCTGTCCCCGCAGCGCCACTACGCCCAGGGTGGTGAGCACCTCGCTGGTCAAGGGGCAGGCGCTGTCAAAGGCGTGGATCAGCTCCACGGGGAAGTTGAAAGGAACCAGGATAACCTTGCGCCCCTCCCGGTGGGCCGTGCGCGCCTGTCCCACCCACTTGGCCGTCATCTTGAGGAAGTCCACGCTGGCTTCCCTCACGTGGGGGGCCATGAAGGCTTCCGAGCCTTCGGGGAGGACCCTGAGGGCGCTCAGGGCGGAGCCTATCCTGGACATGAGCGGAGCCGGCATGCGGTCCAGCACTGCCAGTTGCGATGAAATCCTGTCAAACAGCCCCTGGGGCATGATATTTCTCATTAGCTCCTGCCTATCCTTTCCATGAAAGCCTGCACCCTGGTCTTCATCCTTCCCATGTCAGCCAGGGCCCCGTACTCCTTTTCAAGCTGCAGCACGGGTATGCCCTTTTTCTCCAGCGCCATCCTGAGCTGCACGTTGTCCACCCCGTGCACGTCGCAGAACTTGTTGTGCACCAGCACCACGCCGTGGACTCCTGCCCGCTCCACCGCGTCCATTATGAAGTCCCTGCGCGAGTGGAAGTCGTCGAACATCCTGGGACAGAGGAGCTTCTCCAGGTATGTTTTTGACAGGGACTTTACCGGGTCCTCGGCGCCTTGCTGCGACATGCGCGGCCAGAAGGCCCGGGCCCCGTAGCAGAGCGCGTCCGAGACCACCAGGGCCCCCATGCTCTCGATCTGTCTTACGAACTCGACCTCGTCCGTGGCCGCGCCGCCCAGAAGCAGCCGGGCCTTGTAATCCCCGACCCTGTGGTCCTTGCGCTCCTCGATCACCCTGTCCAGCATCTCAAGCACCTGATCCGAGGGGGCCGCGGTGGCCAGGAGAAACACGGACAAGGCCTCGGCGCCGGTGATAGCCGGCTCCTCCCTCTCCCGCATCCCGTACACGGTCCTTAGCTTTTCTCTTATGCTGTCATGTATTTTTATCCGCCTCCAGAGATCCTCGTCGGTTATGGCAACGTCAAAGTGGTGCTCGATCGCCTTGCGATAGAGTCGCAGCTCCTCCTCGTAAAAGGAGAGCGAGTCAGGGTCCACGATGTGGGGGACCTTCAAGTAGTGGAAGAAATCGAAGGGCTTCACGTAGGCCCAGTTCTCGATCATGCCCCGGAGGTGGTCGCACCCGTTGGTCTCGATCATGCCGTCGAGGAAGTCATAGGTCCCGTCGAGCCCGAGCTGGAGGCAGGAGCGGCAGAAGCTGCAGTTGAAGCGGGAGAGGTGTGCGTCCGCGATCTCGAAGTTCATGTTCCCGAGCGCCCTTACCCTGTAAGGGAAAACTCCCGCAGCCTCGATGAACTCCGCGGGCGTGGCCACGCATGTGTAGCCTAACACGCGCCCTCCCTCGCTTTTCCACTTCTTTACGTAGTGGTTCTCGATCTTTTGGGACTGCTGGATTATCTCTTCCATAATTGTCTCCAGTCAGGCTACAGGAATCTCTTTAACTGATGATACCACGTAACAAAGTGTCCAGGTATGGGGATGACTCCGTCATTATATTATTCCCTGCTGGGTTTGTGGTCGCTGCGAACCTTCCAGGAAATCATAGTAGAAAAACGGCCCGGTAGCAATCGGGCGACGGCAAAGTATTCGAGGTCTTGCCATGAGCACCGGATTCTGGTAGGTTTGGTCCTGATGTCGAGAGGGTGGTACCATGTGCGCACCTTTAGATGGTGGGCCGTATCTACTGTGGTCTTTCTCATTCTTGAGCTGTCCCTTCGCGTAAGGCTGGGGGCCATCTTCGTGCTTGCAAGCGCGTGGGCCCTGGGTCACCAGTGGCTCTCTGTGAAGATCGGCCAGGAGGGCGCGCATTCTGATGGCGGCATGCGGTTTTTCGCTGCCCTGTATACGGCTTTCTGGGTGTGCCTTTTAATTTTCGGTGTGTTCAGCGTACTCAATATCGGGCTCAGGACCATTGACCCAGGGTGGCGCTGGTTCCAGCTCCCGTGAGGAGCTTTTATCTCTAGGGGGTTTTGCCTGGAGAGTTGAAATGGAAAAAGCGGACGTAATCATAGATTACACCAACGCCCTCTCCGATACCCTGGGCGACGCAAGGTGTGTTTCACTTTCCGACCTGGATGGGCTGAAGGAGGAGGCAGGCAGGGTCCACCGTGAGCTCGCGGAAAATAGGGAGTCCGGGAAGCTGGCTTTTCTCGACCTGCCGTACCAGGACATCGAGAATGTAATACAGCTCGCGCAGAGAAAGCGCGCCCAAATGGACAACCTGGTGGTGCTGGGCATAGGTGGAAGCGCGCTGGGCGCCAGGGCCTTGCACAGCGCTCTTTTGCACCCTTTCAATCACCTGCTTGACCGCGAGTCCAGGCGCGGCTTCCCGAGGATGTTCGTGGCCGACAATATAGACCCTGATCACTTCATGGGTCTGCTCTCCGCTCTGGACCTTTCCAGGACATTTTTTATAGTGATCTCCAAGTCGGGGGGCACCGCGGAGACCATGAGCCAGTTCATGATAGTGCGTGGAGCGCTCATCCGTGAGTTCGGCATGGAGGGCTATAGGGAGCGGATGGCGGCGATCACCGACGCGGAAGAGGGACACCTGAGAGAGATAGTGGGCCGGGACGGCCTTGAATGGCTGCCCGTACCTCCGGGTGTGGGAGGGAGGTACTCGGTGTTCAGCCCGGTGGGGCTTCTTCCCGCTGCTATTTGCGGCATAGATATAAAGGGGCTGCTGCAAGGGGCCGCTCGGATGGACAAGCGCTGCCAAAAGCCGGGCATCCATGAAAACCCCGCCTATCTGCTGGGAGCTGTCTACTACCTGTCCGACACCATGTACAAGAGGAACATAGTTGTGATGATGCCTTATGCCAGCGGCCTTTTGGACCTGGCCGAGTGGTTCCAGCAGCTCTGGGCTGAGAGCCTTGGCAAGGCCGCTACCGTGCAGGGCTCCCCGGCGAACACCGGTTCCACTCCGGTGAGGGCTTTGGGGGTCACGGACCAGCACTCCCAGGTGCAGCTCTACATGGAAGGGCCGCATGACAAGGTTATCACCTTCATAGGCGTGGAGAGCTTTAGCGGGCAAGGGCCCATACCCGGTGATCTGGATGAGGTGGAGGGAGTGGGCTACCTGGGCGGTCACACCCTGGCCGAGCTGCTCCGTGCTGAGAGGTCTGCCACCGAGACCGCGCTTGCAAAGGCCCAAAGGCCCAGCCTGACCATTAAAATGCCCCGGGTTGCCGCCTCCTGCATGGGAGAAGTCATGTACATGCTGGAGATGGCCACGGTGTTCGCGGGTGCGCTCTACAAGGTGGACCCCCTTGACCAGCCGGGAGTGGAGCTGGGCAAGCGCTACGCCTTTGCCATGATGGGGAGGAAGGGGTTCGAGAAGGAGGGCGAGGAGCTGAAAGGATTGCAGGAGCAAAAGAAAAGTCGCCAGGCGTAGAAGATTTCACTTTCTGAAGATATTATCCCAAATAATGCGCGAACAGGCATAAAAAAAATCGTAAAAAAGCCTCCTT
>CAZYTX010000055.1:0-23301 GCA_964650485.1 uncultured bacterium
TCAAGGCCGGCTATCCTGAGTGCGGCTCCGGCGGATCGGGCCGCTGGGCCCCGGCTCAGAGCCTCAGCCCGGCTGCCACCATAACCGCGGAGTGATAACGGCGGGAGCGTTCAGGCTATATCCCGTTCGATTTCTCTGGCGGCCTTTTTAACGAGGAGCTTTGACTGCGGAAGTATATAGGGGGTTGTGAGGGTAAGTACGATGTAATAGTCTTTGTTTACCGGCACAGTAATCACGTTCATATTTTCCATGAGAAATGTGAACTCTTCAGGGCGCCCGAGGCTTAACCTCTCGATCATCTCTTTTGCCCGTTCCAGTAGTATTCCCTGGTGTGCGCCCACGAACTTTATCTGGTAGTCGGTGTTCTCACCGGAGGAGTATGCGACCACGGCCTCCCCTTCCCAGTCCGCGAGCACCGCGGCGTTTGCTCCCGGGACACCCTCCACCAGTGTTTCAAGGATTTCCTTAAGCCGCATGTGTCTTTTCGGCGTCCGCTATCCTGACCGACACCAGCTTGGACACTCCCTTTTTCTCCATGGTGACGCCATAGAGGGTCTGTCCGAGCTCCATGGTTCTCTTGTTGTGTGTCACGAGTATGAGCTGGCTCTTTTCCGAGAGCGTTTTCATGAGGGAGTTGAACCTTGCTATGTTTGCATCGTCGAGAGAGGCGTCCACCTCGTCGAAGAGACAGAAAGGCGATGGTTTCACCAGGAAGAGCGAGATTATGAGCGCCACTGCTGCGAGGGCCTTTTCTCCTCCTGAGAGCAGGGTGATGGAGTTGAATCTCTTTCCTGGAAGCTGCACCATGAGCTCTACTCCGGACTCGAGCAGGTCATCGGGGTTGGTGAGTTCGAGATGTCCCTTTCCGCCGTTGAAGAGGCTGGGCACCACTTCCTGGAAGTTCTGGTCCACCTTCTCGAAGGTCTTTTTGAATGCTTTTCTGTAAGCGCTGTTGATTTTCGCTATTGTCTCCTCCAGGTTCTCCAGTGCGGCTATGAGGTCAGCCTCCTGGTTTGTGAGGAAGCTGTGTCTCTGGCTGATTTCCTCGAACTCCTCGATTGCGGTGAGGTTTACATCCCCCATCCTCTCGATCTTCTGCCTGAGCTCCTCCCTTCGCTCTCGCTTTTCCTCTTGAGGATAGTCGGCTTGCAGGTCCTGTACGCATTCTTCAATAACCTGCTCCAGCTCCCTGGAATAGCGGTCGCGCAGGTTGTCGGCTATGCCCTCCCACTGAAGTTTCAGCCTGTCAATCTCTAGCTGAGTCTCCATGCGCTCGGCCCTTGTCTCTTCCTTTTGGCGACCCAGGTGCTTAATCTTTTGCTCCTGCTCGCGCACGCTTTCCGCTTCCTGCTGGTGTCGCGCCCGCTCCGCGTCCGCTCCCTGCTCCAGCTCTTTTGCGGCAAGCACCGCGTGTTCGCGTTCTTTTTCAGCGGCCTCCAGGCCGGCGGCACTGTTTTGAATATCGAGCTTTATGCGCTCGCTTTGGCGCTCTCTTTCGGAAACAGCCTGGCTGTTTTCGGCCTTTGAAGCTTGCAGCTTGTGGAGCTGCGCCTTTGCGGCCTCGATTTTCTCTTTCAGGCTTGCTGCATTAACCTTCAAAGAGGTGCACCTTTGCGCCTGTGCCTCCTGCTCCTCGTGTATGGTTTCGAGCACGGCCCTTCTCTCCTCCAGCTCGTTCTCGATTCTCCTGCACGCTTCTTCCTCCTTTTCCGCCTGGCTGTGTGCCTGTTGAATCTCGCCTTGCAAAGAGGAGCTCGTCTCCTGGCACCTTTTGATGTCCTGCTCGCATTTTTGTATCCGCTCTTTTATGGAGTTATATGCTTCCGTGCCGTGGCGGAGGTCTTTTTGCAGGTTGTTCTTTTCAATCTGCAGTGCGTATAAGCGCTCCCTTGTGCTCTCGATCTTTTGCTGCTTTTCCTGGATATTTCTCTGGAGCTCGGAAAGCTCGCTCTCCTGCTTCTGTTTTTTTTCTGCCAGTGATTGGAGGAGCGCTGCGAGCTCTTCCATCTCGCGTTTTTTTCTAAGTATTCCCGGGAAGGAGTCTGCGCTTCCACCTGAGATCATGCCGATCCTGTCCCGTATGACGCCTTCTTTTGTGACCAGTGAGCATGAGCCGTTTGCGGAGACGGCGCGCGCCGCTGCTTCTAAGTCATCCACAACCAGGGCATCGCCTATCATTGCCCTGACCGCGGGCTCGAGCTCCTTTTCCACGCTTACCCTGTCAACCAGGGGCTCGGCTCCCATATTCTTCAGCTCTTCCGGGACCTGGAGCGGGCCGGTGGAAATTTCTTTTACAGGGGCGAAGTTGCTCCTGCCTTTGTCCGCTTCCATCAAAAACCTTATGTTCTCGAGACAGTGGCCGCTGGTTTCAACGGCTATGGTCTGCAGCCTTTCACCAAGCACGGCCTCCAAGGCCACCTCGTAGCCTGGCTCCGGGGTAATGGCATCGGCAATGAGGCCATAGGTCCCGTTTTTGCCCTGTGCCTCGAGCTCGGCCTTTCTCTCCATCACTGCCTTCACACCCGCCTGGTATCCCTCGTAGTTTCGCTCCATCTCCTTCAGATTTTTGAGTCTTATGTCAGCTTGCGCGTACCTGTCTTTCAAGCTCTGCATGCGGTCCTTGCATACAGCGTGATCCTTTTTAAGCCCTGCAAGCTCGTCCTCGTCTTTTTCGAGCCCGGCCCGGAGCTCGTTGAGCTCCCTCTTGTGCTTGTATATCTTCTCGTTGTTGGCGAGGTTGGTGCTGGCCAGGCTCTCGAGGGACTGCTCAAGCCCGGCTCTTGTCTGTTCAAGCTCGCGCTTTTCTTGTTCGATCTCCTGTTCTCTTCTTTTTGCGTACTCGATTCTTTCGGCGAGCCTGGAGACCGATGTCCTGGAGGATGCGGCGTGCCTTTCCAGTACATCGGAGGCTTCCCTGAGCTCGGAGCACTCGTTCTCTTTTTCAGCCCTGGTTCTCTCGGCCTGCTCCAGCTCTGCGCGGGCTTTTTGTATCATCTCTTCGAGATTGGCGGTCTCTGCGCTTATGCTCTTTATCTCTTCTTCGATTGAGAGCTGCTTTTCACGGAGCTTTTGTATTTCCTGGTCCGTCCTTGTTTTATCCCTCTCCATGGACTCTTTTTGATGGCGGAGTGAGATTAAGCGATGCTCTGCTTTTTCCAGTGCTTTTGTGGCCTCCATTACCCTGTTCTGCCAGTTTGCAAGCTTGTTCTCGATTTGTAGGAGGCTTTCTTTTCTGGCCTCGAGCGCGGCTTCCGCGGACTCGATCCTTGCGGCGAGTTCTATCTCGGTGTTTTCAATGTCTTTCATCCTGGAGCCGTTGTTTTCCAGTTTATCCTTTACCTCCGCCGCTTTTCTTGCAGCGAACTCTATATCGAGGTCTTTCAGCTCGGCCCTGTATTTCTTGTAGCGCTCGGCCTTCTTTGCCTGCCTGTTTAGAGAGTTCATCTGCCTTTTGAGCTCTGCGATTATATCCCTTGCCCTTTCCAGGTTTGTCCTGGTGGCTTCCATTTTCCTGGTCGCTTCGAGTTTTCTTGCCCTGTACTTGCTTACTCCAGCAGCCTCTTCGATAAGTATCCTTCGCTGCTCGGGCTTCATGGTGATGATCTCCTCTATCTTTCCCTGCTCCACAATGGAGTAGGCTTTGGTTCCGGCGCCGCTTCCCAGGAAGAGGTCGGTGATGTCCTTCAGCCTGCAGGGTGTGCGGTTAATGAGGTACTCGCTCTCGCCGTTCCTGAAGAGCCTGCGGGTGAGCTGTATCTCGGAGAATCCGCTGTACTCCGGGGGTGCATGCCCCTGTGAGTTGTCGAATACCAGGGTGACCTCGGCCATGCCCACTCCGGGCATTTCCTCGGTGCCGTGGAAGATCACGTCTTCCATGCTCCCTCCGCGAAGCTGCTTGGCGCTCATCTCTCCCATCACCCAGCGGACGGCATCCACGATATTGGACTTGCCACACCCGTTGGGGCCCACTATGCAGGAGATATTGTCGGAGAAGCTTATGACAGTCCTGGCAACAAAGGACTTAAAACCTTGCAATTGAACTTGAACGAGTCTCATTTCACCACCTTTTCAAGTGACTGATATCATTTTAAAGCTAGCAGATTTCTCTGGTATTGTCAAAGGAAAAATGCTTGGCGGCGAATAAAAAATTTGTATTATATTTCAGGATGTTAACTGGCAAAGGGGTATGTGTCAGCCCTGGATCAGGACACAATCAGGATTTATCCTCGTTTATTACAGATATTTAAAATAAATTCAGCGGGCAAGGAACAAGGGCTTGCACCTGTCAGGTGGCAGGTTTTTCAGCCTCCAATCCGGATTACTTTCCTGCCTGGGCGGTGACGGTGTCGCTCAAGAAAAGGGACAGGTCCCTGTTGAACCTGTCAGCTTGCTCCACCATGGGGTAATGCCCGCTTTTCTCGTAGAGTGTGAGTCTGGCATGGGGCATGGTGTTTTCCATGTACCTGGCCTGCATCACTGGCACTGCGGAGTCGTGCATTCCCTGAACAATGAGCACGGGCTTGTCAATTGTATGAAACTGCTCCTGCATGTCCTTGCGCCTTGTTTCCAGGAGTGCGAGGTGTGTGGCGTGCACCTCCTTCATGGACTCCCTGGATGTAATGTACTCGATCTTGTAATTGCTCACACTGCTTATGAAGGCCCCCGACTCCCCTTCCCTGGATGCGATTATGTTGTCGGGGTAGGTCCCCTCAATCTTTTGGGAGAGCGTGCCTTCGACCAATCGCTTCAAGGGGGTTTTCCATCCGGAGGACATCCTCTTTATAATTGGAGCGCATATGTTGATGTGCGCGGCCTTCTCCTTCTGCCAGTACTTTACGGGCCATCTTAAGTTCAGCGGCGACTTTTTTATGTGGGGTCTTTTCACTCCCCATGCTCCGAAGCTGTTCACCAGCACCAGCTTTTCCACCTTTTCGGAGTGCTCCAATGTATACTTGATGGCTATCTCTCCTCCCAGGCCGTGTCCCACCATCATGGCTGACTCGATACCCTTGGCCTCCATAAAGGCTTGGAGATAGATTACGAACTCCTCCAGTTTGTACTTCATGTCTGGCTTGTCCGAGCCTCCGAAGCCGGGCAGGTCTATGGCCGCCACATGGAAGTTCCTTGCCAGTGCCATGATATTTGCGTTCCACGAGTCCGCGGTTGCCACTGCGCCCGAGTGCAGCACCGGCTGGGCGGTGGGGTACTGGATCACTGACTTTACAATGCCCAGGGGAATCACTCCCCCGTGGATGAGTATCACCCACGGCCCCTGGCCGGCCTCCATGTAGGTGATGGTGGTGTCGTTGAGCACAATGGTGGACGGCTCCACCGCGTAGGGACGGCTGACAGGACCGGTGTCTGAATAGCGGCTGGTAAGGGGCTTTTCAATCAATGCGCAGCCGCAAAGCAAAGCCCCCGTGAGAACGACCGCGAAACACCTGCAAACCCCCTTCATCATCTCTCACCCTCCTGGAAACAAGGCTTTATTCTTGAATCTTGAATGAGTTCTTTTTATACCACGATCCAGGCCGCGTGTAAAGAGAAAAAAGGAATTATTTTCAATCCGCCTGGGCCACGCATATAAGCGACAAGCCCGGCACGGGGAGCACCTTGTGCACCAGTCGCTGAAGGGGCACCATTGTATCGTAGACCTTAATCTGCCACTTGCTCATGTCTTTACTGCCCATAAGCTTCGAGTTCATCCACCAGCCGATTAGCCCCAGGGGGTTGAAGCTCATCATGGCTTTGATCTCGAACCCGGCCTGCTCGGCCAGTTGAGCCAACTGCTTCTTGCCATAGCGCCGGAAGTGTCCCAGCTCTTTGTCATAGGTGCCGTAGAGCCCCTGGTACTGGGGCACCTGCAGTATCAGGCGTCCTCCTGGAGACAGTATCCCTCGGATGCGCTTCAGAGCGGCCAGGTCGTCCTCGATATGCTCGAGCACATTGAGGCAGACCACGGTGTCATACAGGTTCCCATTATCTCTTAGTGCCTGGAGTTCGGAGTCTTTTGTGATGTCCAGCTTTTTTACCGAGACCATGTCGTTATCGCGGTAGGTGTTTTCCAGGAACTCGAGGTATACGGGGTCCACGTCGGTGAGGGTCAGGGATTCCCCCTTCAGGAGCAGCCTGCTTATGTTCCCTATGCCGGAGCCGACCTCCAGTATGTGCTGTCCGAAGAAGGGATGGATCACGTCCACCGTCCAGTCAGTGAAGCGCCTTGCCTGGGACAGGCTTTGCAGTATCTGGTGACCGTAGCGCTGTTCAAAGCAGTCGTCAATGAGCCAGTACTTGACTATGGTGTAGAGGGTGGACACCCCGTCTTTCCAGGTGATCTTCTTGCCCTCGTAGTAGGTGCGGCCGTGATAACTTATGGGCACCTCGTACACCACGCAGTACCTCTTTGCCACCTTGGCGGTGATCTCCGGCTCGATGCCGAAGCGCATGGAGCGTATGGGTATGGTCCTCAGTATGTCGGCGCGGAATGCCTTGTAGCAGGTCTCCATGTCGGTAAGGTTCAAGCCGGTGAACATGTTGGAGAAGTGGGTGAGGAGCAGGTTGCCCAGGGCATGGTGGTAGTTCAGCACCCTTCTCATCTCGCTGCTCGAAAAACGCGAGCCGTAGACCACGTCGGCGTACCCTTGCAGGAGCGGCCGGAGGAGCTTCTTGTAATCTTCGGGGTCGTACTCCAGGTCAGCGTCCTGGAACACGGCGTACTGGCCGCGCATCTCGGACACTGCCCGCCTTATGGACGCTCCCTTGCCCTGGTTGCCCTGGTTGTGAAAGGCCCGGATCACACCGGTGTGCCTCTCGGCCAATTGGTCAACAAGGGCCGCGCTCCCGTCAGTGGACCCGTCGTCAACAATAATTATCTCGCGCTCGAGCCCATCGGGCAGGGGAGCAGCCATCACCCTTTCAATGCACTTTCTCAGGTAGGGCCTTTCATTGTATACCGGGACCAGGATTGATATAAGCCCGCTTTTGTGAGGGGCGCTGCCGGCAATCGTCATGGGCACAAGTTATGACAGCCGGCCCTGCCAGTCAAGTAAAGCATGAAAGCGGCTATTGCGGATTACTTTACGTTATTGCAAAAATAAAGGCCCGGGCAGGTACACCCCGGGCCTTACGGATTGGAACATGCCTGAAAACACTATAAGTGATTCACTCCTTGCCCACTTTTCCTGATTTCCGTTGTTCCTGTCTGATCCGTCGCGCCTTCTTGGATACGTCTGCCTGTCTTGAGCACTGATACATGCAGACGGACAACCGAGGGCTAGTGCCTGCGCAGGTCGCCAGCCGGGTGTTCACAGCCGGACTCGCTGGGGTAGAGGGAAATATTTGCATTTGATTCCCGACAGTTGGGGCAGATCCGGTTGTAGATGCCCTCGGAATAGAATTCCCTGTCGCACCTCAGGCACACTCTTTTAGTCTTCTTCTTTTTCCTGCGTTTGGCCATTTTTATTACCTCGCTCTTTTACTTCCAAGATGCTTCCATGGTTAGACCATTATATAATAAAAAAGTTTCAAAATCCATGCATTTTAACAAAAAGTCTTTAAATTATCAATGCTTTAGCCATTAAAGCCCTTCCGTCTCCTTCTAACTCACCTCCTGGAGAAACAGGTTCAGTTGCTTGTTATCCAGGTTATCTATGCATTCCACCGGATAATCTCCTGTAAAGCAGGCATCGCAGTATCCAGCCTCGTTGTTTATTGCCTCGCACATTCCAGGAACGGAGATGTAGCCCAGGGTGTCGGAGGTGATGAAGTCCCTGATCGAATCCATATTTCCCTCCATAACATTACAGATCAGCTCCTCCCTGGTGGGGGTGTCTATTCCGTAGTAGCACGGATATGCCATCGGGGGAGAGCTTATCCTGAAATGCACCTCTTTGGCCCCGCCCATCTCCCGCAGCATGTTGACTATCTTCTGGCAGGTGGTGCCCCTTACAATGGAGTCGTCAACCACCACCACCCTTTTATCCTTGATCACGCTCCTCACCGCGTTCAGCTTTATCTTCACCCCGAAATGCCGTATGGCATGGGAGGGCTCGATAAAGGTCCTGCCCACGTAGTGGTTCCTTATAAGACCTTCCTCGTAGGGAAGACCCGCGGCCCGGGCGTAACCCATGGCCGCCACCCTGCCGGAGTCAGGCACGCATATGACCACGTCCGCGTCAGCGGGCTGCTCCTGCCAGAGCTTCTCCCCCAGCCTGAACCTTGCCGAGTACACCGACTGGCCGAACACGTTCGAGTCCGGCCTGGCAAAGTAGATGTGCTCGAATATGCACCGGGCGTGCGGCCGCTGTGGCAGAGGGCGGAAGCTTCGCACCCCGAACTCGTCTGCCACAACCACCTCGCCCGGCTCGATCTCCCGCTCGAACTCGGCCCCCACCAGGTCCAGGGCGCAGGTCTCGGAGGCTATGATAACCGAGTCTTTCAACCTGCCCATCACCAATGGCCTGAATCCCCACGGGTCCCGGCAGGCCGCCATCTGGGTGTCGGTGAGGAACACCAGGCTGAAGGCCCCCTGTATCTGGCTGATTGCCGATGCGATCTTATCAATGAGCTTGTTCGAGCGGGCCTGGGCCATCAGGTGAACTATCACCTCGGTGTCCATGGATGACTGGAATATGGCCCCGCTCTCCTCCAAATGCTCCCGCAGGGTGCGCGCGTTGACCAGGTTGCCGTTGTGGGCAACCGCCAGTCGCCCCCACCCGCTCTCCATGGCGAACGGCTGCGCGTTCTTTATGAGCGAGGAACCCGAGGTCGAGTACCTCACGTGCCCGATGGCCATGGGACCGGGCAGCTTGAGCAGTATCTCCTCGTTGAATATGTCCTGCACAAGGCCCATGGAACGGTGCGAGAACATGTTGCGGCCGGTGGATGAGACTATCCCTGCGCTTTCCTGGCCCCGATGCTGGAGAGCGTACAGACAAAGATAAGCGATATTGGAGGCTTCCGGGTGACCGAAAACTCCCGCAATACCGCATTCCTCATTCCACCACTTATCCACTTCCAAGGCCTCTTGCCAACCAGGCCCTTGCCACACTGCCTTATATAGTGTAACATTTTTGCATTGATTTGAAAAGCCCTTTTTTTAAAAAAATGCTGTTTTGGTGTGAGAAAATGCTATTCTCTTTGTACAAAGGATTCCCAGTTCGCGGGTTTTTCGAACAAATAGTCAGTATTATTAATTACTTATACATTTAGCATAAAGAAGGGAGCAAGTGGCTTCGAGTGGCGGGTAGTAACGGTATCCTGGTTTGCCGACAGGATAAAACATTTCTGCTTTTTACAGGACTCCATTAGCTGGATTGTATTTAAAAGCATTCTTACTTAATTCACTTACTTAATGTAGCCCATTGCCTTCATGAGCTTCTTTCTTTTTGAGTAGAGTCGCTTTTCCCAACTCTTCTGCTTTTGCGTTTTTCTTTTATCCTCCATCCATTCGAGGGATTTTTTTAGACGCCTTACTCTTCCGGGCCTCTCAGCCGCCAGGTTGTTCCATTCATGCGGGTCATTTCCAAGGTCAAAAAGCTCATAAGAGACCTTGCCGTTATCAGTTCTCTTTATAAGCTTTGTATCTTTTATCATAAGTGCTTCCCACAGTCCCCCTTTCATTGCTCCCCGGTTGTCCAGCTCGCAATACAGGGTCCTGTGGTAGCACACCCCCTGGTTGATCAGCGGCCAGAGCGACCTCCCGCGGCGGCGCTCCATGCTTTCGATGCCCGCGGTCTCCATCATGGTGGGCAGGAGGTCCACCAGGCTTACCGGGCAGGATATGGCCCTGCCCGGCTCGTTGATCATGGGACCTGCTATTAAAAGGGGGACATGAACAAGCTCCTGGTAAAGGGTGTTCTGGTGGTAGAAGAGGCCGTGCTCGTTGAACCCGTCCCCGTGGTCCGATGTTATGATCAGGAGAGTATTTTCCATGAGACCGTTCCTCTGGAGGGCCTGCACCACACGCTCTATGGCCTTGTCAGTGCGCTTGATCTCGGAGTCGTAAGATTGGAGCATGTGGTTTGTCATCTTCTCATCCGGTTCCAGGGGCGGGTCGGGGAAGAGCAGAGTCCCGAGAAAATTGAGCAGGATGGCTCTCCGGTCGGCTTCCACCATCAATGCGGTCTTCACGGTCGGGTGCGAGCTATCAAAGAGCGGACCATCTGAGTAGGGACAGTGCGGATTTATCATGTGCACGTACATGAAAAAGGGGCTGTAACGTTCTTTTTGCAGCCAATTTTCTATCCTGTCGGCAAGCAGCTTGTCACCGTCCCAGTGGAACATGAACCTGTCCATGTCGTAATATACGTCGAATCCCTGGCAGAAGTTAAGGGAGGCTGTAACCAGCCAGCTTGCTGTAGCCGCACAAGTGTCATAGCCGTCTTCCCTGAGAACCTCCTGTATAGTGAGCAACCCGTCTTTCAAAATCATATGCTCCACCTTGTTGATCCCGTGCTCGGGCGGATACAGGGAAGTGAGAATGCTCGCCACTGCGGGCGTGGTCCACGAGGATGTGCTAAAAGCACTGTCAAAGCGGACACCTTGGCTGCGCCATAAGCGCCTCAGGAAAGGATCGGTGTCTCTTACCTGGTAACCGTAACTGCCAAGGTGGTCCGGCCTGAGCGTGTCCACCACTATCAACACGATGTTAGGGCGCTCGTCCTTCAGGTAGGTTTTAATCACCGGGCGGGATATGTATACCTCTGAACCAGGAAAGGGCCGTGTGTTTTTCACCTGGATGATTATATCTTGCTGCTGGCCCCCGTACTTCTCCAGGTTCACAAGGAGGTCTTCCCATCTTGACCTGTCCTGCTTGAAAATGCGGCTGAAAAGCTTTTCCGGCCTGTTTGCACCCGGTCCGCGGCTGAACACGGACACGTGCAGAGGAGGGGCGTCTTCATTGGACTCGATTCCCAGGCCGAAATGGAGGTATGAGCGCTCGGGAATGAGGAACCGCCGATTGATGCTGTGGTTTACCGGCAGGATCATGCCCGGCCGGACCTCGTAATCCAGCCATACCCTTTTTTGCGAGAACCTGGGCTGTCCCCGGAGGCTCGTCATCTTCTCCTCTGAAGGAGACAGATCGGGAAGGAAGCGGAGCTCAGAGTAGTCGCTCGGGATCCTGAGAAAGGGGAGCAGGGCCAGGAGAACCCCCACCGCTCCGACGTACATGCCTGCTTTCTTTTTAAACCCGAGCCGGCCGGCCGCGAACACGGTGATGGAAAGTACTGCGAAAGCCAACAGTCCGGATAGATTCAAACGCCAGTGATAGCCGGCAAGCCGGAGTCTCCCGGAATAGAGCATTAGTATGACAGAGTAAAACAGGCCGCCAACAGCGCACAGCAGTAATTTCGATAAGACGACAGCGCTTTTTTCTATGATTCCTTTTATGCGCGTGCGGGCGCGGCTGTCATCATGGTATGGCTGGTCCATAAAAACAAGTCCTGCAAGATAAGATACTAAAGGATAAAAGAGCTTTCAATACGCAGTTGACAGGGCACGAGACTATCACCCGGTCTGCTTCGAATCAACTTGCTTTGGCAACAACCCGCGCATAAACTGTCTACTGATCCTGAGCCTGTCCAAGGATTTCCGCAGATGATTTACAAGGGAGTGGTGGTGACCGGCACAGACACCGGGGTGGGCAAGACCGTTGTGGCCTGTGCCCTTGCCTCGCTGCTCCTGGAGCTCGGCTGCAAGGTGGGTGTTTTGAAGCCGGTGGAGACCGGGTGCGAGGGTGATGAGCTTGCGGCTGTTGACGCCCTGGCCCTGGCTGCATCAGCCGGGTATAGCCTCTCTCTTGAGCAGGGCGAGGAGAGCAGCGCTTGCATAGGTATGGACAAAGTTGTGCCCTGGCGGTTCAAGGACCCGGTGTCCCCGGAGGAGGCCGCGAGTATTTCCGGCGTGGAGATAACCGTGGATAAAATCTACCAGGCCATGAACGGGTGGATGGAGAGGTCCGCGGTGGTGGTGGTTGAGACCGCAGGCGGTGTCATGGCGCCGGTGAACCCCAGGTTCTACATGGCCGACCTGATACAGGGGTTCGAGCTGCCCGTGGTGGTGGTGGCCCCCAACCGGCTGGGGGTGATAAACCATGCCCTGCTCACAATCGAGGCCATACAGCAGCGGGGCGTCACCACCGTGGCGGTGGTGCTGAACCGGGTGGACGAGAGTCCCGACCAGTCGGCAGGATCAAACGCCGACACCATTGAAAGACACGGAGGACTGCCGGTGATCGAGGTCCCGCACGCGCACGACAAGGGCCCCGTTGAAGAGGCCAAAAATGCCATAAGACCGCACATGAAAGAGCTGATGCAGGCCATGGAACGGGACTGGATGCGAGTGCTGCAAAGGTATGCCGGACGAAAACAAGGTTGAAGCCGGCAGGTCTGACAGGTTTGAGTCGTGAGTTGCAAATTTTTTTAGTCTTGGATTTCGTGTTTTGCGTTTAGCATCGGAATCAAATGGCATTGTGGTTATAATGAATTATAATGGCTTTTGAGGCATCTTAGTCCGGGTGCTTGCAAGTCATTTTCCTGGACCTGCCCGGTCGTTTTCAAGGTCCTTTACAAGGCCGTCAGCGAACTCCCGCAGTTCTGTCATGGCCGAGTCAATCCGCCTGGCGCCCTGCTCCACCTTTGCCGCCACCTCCTTCACCCCTTGTACGGATGCTGCCAGCTCCTCTGATGCGGTGCTCTGCTGGTTGGTGGACAGCGTAATCTCCTGGACCGCGGCTGAGGTGGACTCGGCAAAGCTTGAGATGTTCTTGAAAGCCGCTGAAAGGTCTCTGATAAAACGGCCTCCCTGCTCCACCTTAGTGGAGCCCTGCTGAAAGACCTCGATGCTCTCCCCGGTTGAGCGCTGTATGGCCTCCACCAGCTCCTTTATCTCCTCGGCGGCCTCTTCCGAGCGCAGGGCCAGGTTCCTTGTGGCCTGGGCCACCACGCCGAACCTCTTGCCCTCCTGTCCGGCGCCGGCAGCCTCCAGTGCCGCGTTTATTGCCAGTAGCTCGGTGCGGTCGGCGATGTCCTGCATGAGCTCCACAATCTTCATGGTCTCCATGAAGCGGGCCTCCAGGTTGTCCATGGCCACGGTGATGCTGTTCATGTGCTCGATTATGGCATCGAAGCCTGACAGGGCTTTTTTCAGGTTCCCTTCGCCGTCCCTGCACGCTGACAGTGTCCTGGAGGCCACATCCTGTACGGTCCTGGCCCTCTCCGCTATCTGCTTTGCCGTGGACACGATCTGTTCGGCTATGCTCGATGACTGCTGCACTGCCGAGGCCTGCTCGGTGGCCCCGCTGGCCTGGTCGGCGCTGATTGCCAGCATGGTGGTCACCGTGCCGTCAATGCGCTTCACCCCCTGGCCGAGCGCCTCGACCACTGACTCCATGGCCTTCATCTGGCCCACGATGGTCTGCATCATCTGGTTGATGGTGGCGCCCAGATCTCCCATCTCGTCGTTGGTGATGAGACGCACCGGCTCTTTGTACTCGCCCTCCTCTATCTTCTCCGCGGCTGATTTCAATACCATAATGGGGTTTGAAAAGTCCCTGCCCGCGAAAAAGGCCACTATATAAGCAAGGCCGCAGGCCACGGCCAACAGGGACACGTAGACTATCATGATACTGCCCGGGTCCTCCCCGGCTGCCGCGGCATCGGCTATCATACTGCTCTGCTGGTGCCCCACCACCGCGATGTAGGCGGCAACCGCGGTCACCATGGACAAAAGGATGATGGTGAACTTTGTCTTGAGAGAAATCCTGAGACCAGCGGCGCCCGCGGGCGCCAGGTCCGGGTCCATGCTCGCAGCCGCGTAAATAACAGGGTTCGCAAGCCAGCTATACGCGGATATGGAAAGAGGGACAGCCAGGAGCGCGCTGATGATCCCGCCGATAAAACCGTAAACCATGATTTCGCCGGGCCAGCCCAGCTTGCCGGCCACTATCCAGGCGCCCAGGTAGCCCCCGGTCATGTAAAAGGGGAATGCGAAAGCAGCCATGAAATAGGGGAAGTTCATTCCCCTGTTCAACACCTGGCGGATAAGGTCCCGGCTCGGCTCTTCATCCTTGTTTATGGCGGCAAGGAAATTTGGCAGGGGCCGCACGTACAGGTAGATTAGGATGGTGAAGCTCGCGAGCAGGGAGGCGACCAGGGGGCCGGGCGCGTTTATCATGACTAAAATTTCTTCCAGGCTCGGCCGCATCATGTGGTACATGAGGAACTCGATGGCCAGAATCTGGAACAAGGCGATGGAGAGGATCAGGACTATCATTCTTATTATGAACCTGCGCTTTGTCATGCCTTGCCTTTAGTTTTGCCGGCTTGTATCCCTGTACTGTCCTGTCAGTAATGCGCGCTTTGGTCTTACTCGGTCTCTTCTTTTTTCTTTTGGCCGAAGTAGTTGTCCACGTACTCGGTGAGTTTTAGCATCTCGGTTTCCAGTTCATGCCTTTTCTTCTCTACCATTTCTTCATCAGGGTCAGGCGGGACCTGCATGGGCTCTCCCGCAGTGTATACGAAGTTCGCGTAAGGGAGCGGGAGCCTTGTCCGGTCCCAGCTCTTTGCCACCAGGTACTTGTCCGCACTGGCCGCGATAGGATAAATGGGAAGATTGGTGGCCGCGGCCAGGTCTATCACCCCCCGCTTCACCTTGTAGCACGGTCCCTGGGGACCGTCGGGAGTGATGGCCAGGTCAAAGCCCTGCCTGCCCAGTTCGGCCATCCTGGCCAGGGCCTCCTGGCCCCCCTTGTCCTGGCCGGCCTTCCTGGCCGAGCCGCCCCTGACCGCATGTGCGAACTTGAAGCGGCTAAGCACCTTGGAGATGAGTTCCCCGTCAAAGCTCCTGCTTATCATCACGTACACGCCCCTTCCCTGGCAGTACTCGTAGGCCGTGGGCGCGAACATTAATCGGTTGTGCCAGAGGGCCAGTATGGTGGGGGTCCGGCTGCTCACCCTCTCAAAGAGGTCCTCGTGGTTCAGCAGGGTTAGCTGCCTCTCGTTGTGTTTCAGCGCGGTGTAGTTGAACCATCGCATCCAGCGCTCGGCTATGGGAGGAACCAGGGTGAGTATGAGCCGCTTCTGTATGCGTTTTTTAAGCCTTGGCTTTCTTTTTCTCTCTTTCTCTTCCATCTTCTGCATTTTCCTCTTGCCGCATTAATGTCCCATTCGGGGAATGGGAGAAAATCCCTCGCCTTTAGGCGAAGACTTCAGTATGCCCGTCAGGGCAAAAACGGACTACCACCGACTAAAGTCGATGGTTTAGGCTTTATAAATTTTTCTGAACTACCACCGTCTAAAGCCGGTGGTATCAGTATCAGGGGCGCCGAAGTCGAATTCATTCGACGAGGCGATTGGCCCACCAAGCTGTCGCCTTTAGGCGATAGTAGTTGACTGTTTTAATGTTTTAATGTTTTAAGTTATTGGGGACTGTGATCTATCACCATATTGTTTGCAGACCTGATTCCATTATTCGCCTGTCCTTTGTAACTATGGGGACATTGTGACACAAAGCGGTTGCCGCAATGATCCTGTCGGGCATGTCTGGGAGCTCCTTTCTGGGGACCTTGGGCAACAAGGAGCAGACGTTCAGGTCAAGTGAGATTTCCTCGAAGATGCCGTCATCCGCCAGGATTGCTTCTTTGAATAGTTCCAGGGCATCAGCGTTAATCTTTCCCTTCTCCGAGAGATATACGATCTCACACAGGGTGATAGCGGATACGCCTATTCTCCCTCCGGCCCTTGCCTCATGGTCCATTGCCTGAACAGCGGCAGTGGAAAGATTTTCCGGGAGCCACAGGTACCACACAGCCGTGTGAGTGTCCGCCATTATTTTCATGATTCTGGCCAGGCCTCTTTGCGCATCTCGCGGATGTCTTCCTCGGTCGGGACCGGACCCTTGTTGCGGAAAACTCCCTTCCACTGCCGGGAGGATTTCCTGTCTCCCCGCTCAGGTGAGACCACCGGCTCGACCTTCACCAGTGTCCCTTCCCGCAGCTTAACCGGCTCATTCAATACGATCACGCCCTTTTTAAATTCTCCGTAATAAGGCATGCGGCTTCCCTCGTTGTAAAAGGCATATGTCCAATGATCTATAATTACCTTACCATAGCCTTAAGCTTCCGACAACCATTTCTGGGGGACAGCTTACGCAATTCTCTTACTGCACATTCCTAACTCTATGCCTTTTCTTCTGATCCGCAACCGGGCAAGAACTGATACAGCTTTTCGGGCCGCTTTTCCGGCCAACATGCCTGCCGCGCCAGGCTGTTTCTTGATGAAGGCGGAATTGGGGCAGGGTAACGAGACAGGGTTTTTCCCGGTCGGCGCTCAGGCTTTATTGTCAGCGGGTATTAGGCAGAGGAACTCGAGGTCACCCTCGCCAATGTTCCTGAACTGGTGCTCTTCTCCAGAGGGTATGAACACCACGGTGCCGGGTGAGAGCTCCCGGGGCTGGGTGGAAGTCTGGAGCAGTCCTCGGCCGCATATCACGAACACCTCGTGCTCGAAGTCGTGGGAATGGAAGGGGGTGTGGCCCCCGGCCAGGACCCGGAAACGCCTCATGTAAAACCTCTGCGCGGCGTCGTCCGGTCCGATGAGCACCCGCTTGTACACGTCCCTGGCGCCCGGGTCCGATACTTTTTCCTCGGACGCTTTTTTGTACTCGATTACCTTCATATGGTCCTTAGCTGAAGTCCTGCTCCAGCTTCACGGTGTTCAGTATCCCCTTGTGGTCTGCCAGGTCTTCGAGCAGGTAATACTTTGCCTTCAACGCCTCGGCCAGCTTCTTGGACCTTCCAAAGCTCCCCAGCCTCTTCTCCTCCGCGTCTATCACTATTGACCTCAGCCTCTCCTCCATGGCCAGCAGGTCCGAGACCTTGTAAATCTCGCGGTATATCTCGCCGAACTGCGGCCCGTCGTAATACTTGTCCCTGCACAGGCCCACGTTGGCCCTGCCGTCGGTGATCACCACCATGAGGGGAAGCAGTGACTGGTCCTGCCTCATCTGGCTTGCTATGAGCTGGTAGGCCACCAGCAGTCCCCTTCCCAGCGGGGTCTTGCCACCTGTGGGCAGCTCCTCGAGCATGCTCTTTGCTATCTCGATGGAGTTGGTGGGCGGGAGCAGCAGCTCGGCGTCCATGCCCTTGAAAGCTATCAGCCCCACCTTGTCCCTCTTCTGGTATGCCTCCATGAGCAGCGCGAGTATCGCTCCCTTGGTCTCGGTCATTAGCCTGGTGCCCATTGAACCGGAGGCGTCCACCACGAACAGCAAAAGGTTGCTTGTCTTCTTCTGTCTTATCTTTTCCCTTATGTCCCGGTCCTTGATCTTGACTGCCAGGCCCTTGTCAGGCCGGCGCTTCTGGAAAGGGGCCGCGGCCCGCAGGGTGGCGTCGAAAGCCAGGTCGTTGTTCCTCCTGTGCATGGTTGCGCGCACGTAGCGGCCTGTCTTGTTGTCCGTGGTGGTGAGGGTTCGGCGTCCTCCCGCGGCCCTGCTCAATGAGTCCCTGGCGAACTTTATGTCCTGGGTGGGCACGTGCACGAGGTCGCCTATGTCGAACACCTTTTCCTTGTAGCCGCCCGGGTCGGGTCCGGCCTTGTCGTCCACGCTGGCCTGGCTGGGCTCGGCCTCGGCCTGTCCCTCCTGCTGGTCCGGCTCGCTCTGAGCCTCCTGCTGGTTCTGCTGCTGTGATGTGCTGGTCGAGTCCTGGTCATCGGAGTGGGCGTCCTCGCCCTCGCCCTCCTTTTGCTGTTCTTCCTGTTCGGACTGTTGCCGGTTATTTTCCGATTGCTGCTGCTCGGACTGCTGCTCGTCCATGGCCCTGGCCCTGTGGGGGAGGGCCAGCTCCGCGGCCTCCCACACGTCCTGGATCATCATCTCGGAGCGTCCATGCATGGCGGCTATTGTGCGTGCTCCCTTTTCCATGATGATGTCCGCGCGGTGGCCGGCCACGTTGTGGCTCTGGCAAACCCTGCTGATAGCCTGGAGCATTTCGGGACTTATCCTGGTTTGCGGGAGCAACTCCCTGGCCTCCAGTATGGTCTTTCGCACCCCGGACTCCTGGTCCAGCCATTTTTCCTTGAACCCCTGCGGGTCCATGTCAAAGTGCTCCCTCCTCTTTGCCACCTCCATCCTGGCCCCGGGCTCCTGTATGCCTTCTATGACCACTGCAAACCCGAACCTGTCGAGGAGTTGCGGTCTTATGTCCCCCTCTTCAGGGTTCATGGTGGCCACGAGGATGTACCTTGCCGGATGGACCACGGACACGCTCTCCCTCTCCACCAGGTTTATTCCGGTGACCGCGGCGTCCAGCAGTATGTCCACCAGGTGGTCCGCGAGCAGGTTGACCTCATCAATGTAGATTATCCCCCTGTTGGCCTCGGCCAGCAGCCCCGGCAGGAACCTCTTCTGCCCGGTCTTGAGTGCGTGCTCGAAGTCAATGGCGCCCACCAGCCTGTCTTCGGTGGTGTTTAGAGGCAGGTCAACCACCCTGACACGCCGGCGGACCGCGGGCAGGTCCTCGCCTTCCTCGATGCGTTGCCTGCACCTTGCGCACATGCTGAGGGCGTCATGGGGGTCGCAATGATACGGGCAATCCTCGACCTCCGCCTGCTCGGGGAGCAGGCTGGCCAGGGCCCTCACCGCGGTGCTCTTGGCCGTGCCCTTGTCTCCCCTGATAAGCACTCCGGAGAGTCCCGGGTTTACAGCCATCAGCACCAGCGCCTTTTTTAACAGGTCCTGGCCCACCAGGGCGGTGAAGGGGAATACAGGCGGCCGGTACCTGTGGTCTCCGTGTTGCAACGCCTGCATTCCAGAGCCTTCTCTGTGGCTATCAGTAGCGGTATTGGGCATGCTTTGACACCCTCTCGTTGATAACGTTCTCCACCGACTTGCCCTCCACGATCATGTCCTCGAACGGCCTCCTGCGCATGCGGTGCGCGAGAGCAATGTCCACGCACTCCTGCACGTCCGAGGTCTCCACCTGCGTCCTTCCGTGGTAGGCGGCGATTGTCTTTGCCGCCTTCATCATGACCAGGTCGGAGCGGTGTCCGTCCACGCTGAGTGCAATGGACACGTTTGCTATCTTCATGAGTATCTCGTCCGTGATCTCCACCTGTGGCAGCAGCTCCATGGCCTTTATGATCTTTTGCGAGAGCTCGCTCTCCTGGTCCTCGTACACCTCGGCCATCCTTTGCGGCTCCTCCTCGTACATTGACCACCTCTTTACTATCTCCACCCGCTGCTCATGGTCCTGTATCCCGCATATGTGCACGCAGAGCCCGAAGCGGTCGAGGAGCTGGGGCCGGAGCTCCCCCTCCTCCGGGTTCATGGTCCCCACCAGTATGAACTCGGCCGGATGGGTGTAGCTCACCCCTTCCCTTTCCACGGTGTTCACTCCCATGGCCGCGGAGTCGAGCAGCACGTCCACGATGTGGTCGTCAAGCAGGTTGACCTCGTCCACGTAGAGGATGCCCCGGTTGGCCTCGGCCAGCACCCCCGGCTCGAAGCGCTTCTCCCCCTTTTGTATGGCGTGCTCCAGGTCCAGGGTGCCCACCACCCTGTCCTCGGTGGCGTTTATTGGCAGGTCCACCACTATCATTTTATCTTTTATTGACGGGAGTTCGCCCTCCTTGTCGAGCCTTTGCTTGCACTCGGGACAGAGCTTTTTCACGGCCCCGGGGTCGCACCTGAAAGCGCATCCCTCCACCACCTCTATATCGGGCAGCAGGCTGGCGAGTGCCCTTACCGCGGTGCTCTTGGCCGTGCCCTTCTCCCCGCGGATGAGCACGCCCGAGAGCCTGGGATTGATGGCGTTCAGCACAAGGGCCATCTTCATCTTCTCCTGGCCCACTATGGCGCTGAACGGATATACGTGACGCATCTTCATCGCCGATCACCTCTAAATAATGCTACTACAAACAAGGATAACAAAAATAACCGTGAAATCAGCAACCGGAAGGCCACAAGATAAAAATCACTGGAACGGTCCGGTCATGGCGAAAAAGCCCATGATCTTTTCATTGGTCTCCCTGAGCCTCCTTGATATGGTCCTTAAAAAGGTCCAGAGAAGCTTGTAAGCTATCTCCTTGTCGCTCTTTAAAAGCTTCTCGAAGTCGTCGCGCTCGATTACCAGGAGCTCGGCGTTCTTGTTGACAATGGCATGGGCACTGCGTGGCTGGTCGTCTATCAGGCTCATCTCCCCGAAGTAGGCCCCCTTTTGAAGGACCGCGAGGGCCTCCTCTCCCACCCCGGGAATCATCTTTGACACCCTGACCTCGCCCTTCATGATGAGGTAGAACTTCTCCCCGGGGTCCCCCTCCTCGAAGATCACGTCCCCCGGGGGGTGGGCCTCCTGTGCGGATATGCCGGAGATCTTTCCCAGCTCCTCCGGGGTCAGGCCCTGGAACAGGTCAGTATGGCTCAGGAGCTCTATATCAAGCGTCATGAGGACCTCCCGCCTCTCACGGCTTGTCGCTTATATTAACAGCACAAACCATCTCGGACAAGTCAAGTGCATCGTCAAAACTGACGCATTGACATGTTGAACGGTATGCCTTAAGATAATAAGCAATAAGTGCGCGGCAAAGGTGGAGGAATGCTGATGCTGAAGCTGAAGCTGTTAGCGGTCCCGGCCTTGGTGCTTGTCTTTCTGGCGCCCCTTTTCCATGCCCGGCCGGCCATCTACTACTACGTTGACGATAAAGGGGTATACCATTTCACCAACACCCCCCGCAGCCCGGAGTACGACAGGCTGAGCATCTGGAAGAACGGAGTCGAAGACCCGTCGCTGATACCGCTCGACCCTTATTACAACGACATCATTGACGCGGCCTGCCGCTTTTACAAGGTTGAGCCGGCCCTGATAAAGGCCATGATAAAGGTGGAGTCGAACTTCGACCGCTACGCCGTCTCCAGGGCGGGGGCCAAGGGGCTCATGCAGCTCATGCCGGCCACCGCCCGCCGGTTCCGGGTCAATGACCCCTTTCACCCGGTGGAGAACATCTGGGCGGGAGTGTACTTTGTAAAACACCTCATGGTAAAGTACAGCTACAATTACGACCTGGTGCTGGCCGCTTACAACGCCGGGGAGGGGGCCGTGGCCAAATACAGCGGCATCCCCCCGTACCGTGAGACAAGGGAGTACGTTAAAAGGGTCAAGCAATACTGGAGGCTCTACAAGAGGAGGCCCCCCCGGTTCCAGCCCGGAAGATAATTGCATCCATGCTGCATGACAAACAAACAAAGGCCCCTATCTGGAACATAGCCAATGTCCTTACCCTGATGAGGATAGCGGCCATACCCGTGTTCATAATACTGATGATAAATATCTCCCCCGAGAAGTCGCACCGGGGGGAATGGCTGGCGCTAAGCCCGGCGGAGCCCACCGGGAGCAACTACCTCTACTGCCTGGTGGCATCGGTTCTTTTCGCCCTGGCAAGCATCACCGACTACTTTGACGGATACATCGCCAGGAGGTGGCGGCTCGTCACCAACCTGGGCAAGCTGCTCGACCCTCTGGCTGACAAGCTACTTGTCATCGGGGCCATGATAATGCTGGTGGAACTGAACAGGCTCCCCGGCTGGATGGCATTGGTGGTGATCTCCAGGGAGATCGGCATAACCGCGCTCCGGGGCATAGCAACGGATCAGGGCGTGGTCATCTCCGCGTCCCAGCTTGCAAAGTACAAGACCGCCACCCAGATGCCGGCCTTGGTTGGCCTTATCATGTATTACCATTTCCCCCTGCTTGTCTTCAAAGAAGTGAACATGTACTCCGCGGGCATGGTGCTCTTCTTCATCGCAGTCATCCTCACGGTGTGGTCGGGGATAGAATACTTCATACGCTTCTGGAAAGTGATGGTGGAATAAACTATTATAATAGACCGCGCCTTTAAAACTTTTCATCTTTGCTTAAATTCCATAATAATGGTTTGAATGCACTCATTCCTGTCAGAGGGGGATACCCGGAGAAAATAATGGCGTATAGACCTTATACAAGGCACACCAGGAGATACGGCGGCTACGGCGGAGGCGGAGCGGGCATAAACATCTTCGGTCCGCTCACCAACATGGTCAAGTACCTGATAATAGCCAACGTGGCCTTGTTCGTGCTGGAGATTTTCGCGGGCCGGGCCGTGTTCGGCCTCCTCTCCCTGGTGCCCTCCTCCGTGTTCCCGGGCATGCAGGTTTGGCGGCTTTGCACCTACATGTTCGTGCACGCGGACTTCGCCCACATCCTGTTCAACATGCTCATGCTATGGTGGTTCGGCTCCCCCCTTGAACAGATCTGGGGGGAGAGGCGCTTTCTGATCTACTACTTCCTGACCGGGACAGGAGCTGGTGTTGTGTGCGTGCCCTTCTATATCTGGGCAGGAGCCCCCAATGTCCCTGTAGTGGGCGCATCCGGAGCCCTGTTCGGCATACTAATGGCCTTCGCCCTGATCTACCCAAACGCCCGGGTATACCTCATGTTCCTGCTGCCGGTCAAGGTGAAGTGGCTTGTGCTTTTCTTCATGGTGGTCGAGTTCACGGCAACAGCCTCTTACGTGGGTGGAGAGATGTCCAGCGTTGCCCATGTGGCGCACCTCTCGGGCGCGGTCATAGGATACTTCTACTTGAGAGGGCTCATGGACATAAGGGCCTTCTGGAAAAAGAGGGTCTTCCCGAAAACCAGGACCAAAAGGCCATACAAGGTGGTGCGGCCTCCTGAAGAGGACGACCGCGGGCCGTGGCTGCACTGATAAACAGCACCTGCAATCATGGTTTTGACATCAGAGACAAAAAAATCCCGGCGGCGACCTACTCTCCCACAGGTTACCCTGCAGTACCATCGGCGCTGGAGGGCTTAACTTCCGTGTTCGGGATGGGAACGGGTGTTTCCCCTCCGCCATTGCCACCGGAAAATTTATCAGGTTCTGACTGGACAGGTTCGATCGTTTTACGGGCGGCTCGACTCCGGTAGGAACAAGTCTCACGGGCAATTAGTACCGGTCAGCTCCATGCGTTGCCGCATTTCCACCTCCGGCCTATCAACCTCCTGTTCTTGGAGGGCCCTTCAGTCCCTGGCTTTCGCCGGGGATGGGACATCTAATCTTGGGGACGGCTTCCCGCTTAGATGCTTTCAGCGGTTATCCGATCCGGACGTAGCTACCCTGCGATGCGCCTGGCGGCACAACAGGGACACCAGCGGTCCGTCCACCCAGGTCCTCTCGTACTATAGGCAGCTCCCCTCAAATGTCCTGCGCCTGCGGCAGATAGGGACCGAACTGTCTCACGACGTTCTAAACCCAGCTCGCGTACCGC
>CAZYTX010000056.1:0-23255 GCA_964650485.1 uncultured bacterium
CTGCTGCACCAGATCGATCACCCTTTTAAGCTGCTCGGGCGTGGGCGGGTGCCCGTCGGTCACCGGCACGTGCATCACCTGGAAGACGCCCTGGAACTCGGGCGCAACCTCCAAAGGCTCCACGCACAGGTTTATGATTAGCTTTATGCCTTCGCTTTTGAGTCTCTCAAGGTCCGAGCATATGTCCGCATACCTTCCCGGCCTGGCCGACCCGGCCACGGTTTCATCCACGTGCCAGCAGAATCGCAAGGCATCGAAATCGGTTGACATGTTTATCCCTTTTCCATGGTCTTATATATTACATCCATTTCCTGTTGCGAGAGCCCGTACAGCCGGGCCACGCTCTCTTCGACCCTGTGCTCCAGCTCCCTGGCCTCCTCAGGGCCGGATGCGGCCTCCCTCTGCCGGACCGCCTGTGAAAGCTCCTGGTGCAGTGCTTTGGCGTTGTCGTCGTTGAAGTGGATGGGTCGTATGGGAAGGGTGTCAAGGTGGACCTTCTTTATCTGTGGGGTGGTGGAGCGGTTGGTGATCTTCCTGTGCCTGAAGTAAAAGGTCATGGTCTTGGAGTTGAGGATACCCAGGAAATAGCGGATGTCATAATTTTTCACCAGGCGACGGTTGCGGGGGAAGGCGAAGTAAAGCGACTGCTCTGGCAGGTCCCCGCTCTCGTCCCGGGCCGCCACCAGCCTGGCCCCGGTCTTGCGCAGCAGTATCCTGTCCTTCCTGGTGAGCTTTTCGATGTTCCTGGTGCCGCCGGCCAGGTTGTCTATGGTGAACTCGAACCAGGCACCCCCATCCCGCCTGTAAGCCTTTACGTGCTCGCCCTTGATGGCCGGCCGCTGAGTGTCGGAGCGCTTCTCGGCCGTAATGCGGCCGGACCTGGCTATGAAACCCACACCGGTCTCCATGAAGTCTGCGAGCTTTCGCCTGCCCGCGGACTCGATCTTCCGGAGCACAGACTCCACCTCATCGGGCCGCTCGTCCTTTGTGACCCTGCCCTCGCCTTTCACCCAGAAGGACTGGGGGACCGTTTTTTTCTCTCCCCAGCTTTCGCTCACCACTATTTTCGATGACCGTCTCGGCTTTTCCCGCCTGGTGAACAGGTAGATGAGAGTGTCCGCGGCCACACCGGGGAAGGGCTCGCGGAAGTGGAGGCTCATCATCTCGCCTAAGTCCGCCATGTGTCTCCTAAGAGAATCGTACTGCTCGTTGTCAGCCACCCGGTCGGGCACCACGAAGCTGTTCAGCCCGCCCTCTCCGAGCAGCTCCAGGGCCCTCCTTATGAAGAACTCCACCACGTTGGGCCGGTAGGTGTCCGAGCCGTACCGCTGTATCAGGTGGTTGACCACCAGGGGCGAGTAAGGTGCCTGCTTGTGCCTGCCCTTAAGGCTCACCCAGGGAGGGTTGCCCACTATACAGGTGAACCCGCCCTCGGAGAGGATGCGGCCAAAGCCGTGCTCTTCATCCCACCAGTCAAATGGAGCAATGGGAGGAGGCGAGCTCGGGTCAAAGAGCTCCACCTGCTGGGGAAAGCTCTCCTCCAGGATCGAGTCACCCTGCTTGAGGTTATCGAACAGGGGCTGCACCCGGGGAGGAGTGCCGGAAAGGCCCTTTACGTCGGAGAGGGTCTCGATAAAGAGCGCGCGGCGGGCAAGCTCAATGGCCACGGGGTCGCGGTCCACGCCGAAGATGTGCTCGCTTATCAGTTCCATGCGGCGGGCGCGGTCAAGGACCTGCCAGCCGGACTCGCCAACCACCACCGGAGCGAACAGGTCGCCCCTGGAGCGGTGCTCAAAAAGCTCATCCTCAATGAGCCTGCGAAAGGCCCCCAGCAGGAAATAGCCCGCGCCGCAGGCCGGGTCCAGGATATAAGCTTCCATCTTGCGTTTTTTATCGGAAAGGCCCGTAAAGACCATATCAAGGGCTATGTCCACTATCTTCCGAGGGGTGTAAAAAACTCCGTTCCTTTTGGGCACTGGAAGGCGCTCCTCCCACAGGGCTCCCAACACCTCCACAGGCATGCCCGGAGGCCAGAATCTGGCAAGGTGAAGCTCGTGCTCAAGCTCGGCGAGAGCCTTGCCCGGGCCGGGATCATCCCATGCACAGGCGTCGAACACCTCCCAGCCGGCCCAGTCATTGAACTCCAAAAGTTTGTCCCGGGCTACTTCGCCCTCCAAGCCCCGAGACTTCTTGCCCCCGCAAAGATACCGGTCAACAAGCACACGTCTCTCCTCCAGGAGCCGCACCACGAACATGTCCCTGACCATACCCAGCACCCGGCCGGAAAGCTCCTGCTTGAGAGCAGCATCCTCGGAATCTCCGGCCAGGGACTCCACGCGCCGGTCCCGGTACCGCAAAGAGCGGATAAGTATGCGGGAGCTTGGAAGATCGTATCTGTTTAAAGCCGGCCTCTTCATGACACTTGTTTGCGAAGGCTAAAAATACCAGAATTTAAAAGCAGCTACAAGACAGATGCATCAACACCCTCCAGGCAACCGTGTTGACAGCCGGGCGTCGGAGCGGCTAGCCTTTACAAAAGCAATGCTAAACATTACAAAGACCGTGGTCCCGCTGCTTATGCTTTTTTGTCTCCTGGCGTGCTCTGAGGGGTTCAAGCTGGTGAGGGTGGTGGACGGCGACACCATTGTAGTCCGGCGGAGGCTTGCCACTGAAAACGTGAGGCTCATAGGTGTGGACGCCCCTGAGATGGAAAACCCTGACAAGGGAAGGCTCGCGCCCGAGCCATACGCGCACGAGTCAAGGCAGTGCCTGGTGGAGCTCCTGGACGCGGCCACCCTGAGGCTCCAGTTCGACACGCCCAGCGGGGCCCCGGAGCGGGACAAGTACGGGAGGCTGCTGGCATACGTGTTTCAGGGAGACGAGAACGTAAACCTGGAGCTTGTAAGAAGGGGGTGTGCAAGGGCGTACAAGAGGTTCCCCCACTCGAAGATGGGCCGATTCATAAGGCTTGAAAAGCTCGCAAAAAAGCGGCAAGTGGGAATCTGGTCTAAAGACTGACCCGCTCCACACAAAACCCAACAAATTTAGTAGGTTATAACGCAAGGACAGGGACATGTCCCGGGCGGCTCTACCCCCATGTATAACTAACCATAAAATAAGGCAATTCATGTATGAAACCAAATCGCCCCAAATGCATCTAAATAAATGAGAGAAGGAAGAACAGAAGAGGTGTCAATAAAAGATAAAAAGCAAAATAACAACAGGAGACAAATTATAAGGTTGCCTCGATAGGCGAAAACCTCCAGGGGAAACCCTCTGGGCCAACGCAAGGCCGGCCGGTCTTTCCTCCTCCTTCTACGGCCGGCCTTGTTATTTTTTCGCTCCCGCATAAATTGACAAAGTAGCACTATTCTCCTAAATTGAACTTCATGGGCCCTCACCACAAAGCGCTCTCAACAATATCGAATTACCTCGAAATCTACACCTATAACGAGATCAACCGCTTCATTGACCGCATCCCCCTCTATATAAAGAAGCTGGAAGATGCGTGGAGGAGCGTGGTCCAGGCATGGGACGCACTGCTCGGGAAGTTCACCACCAACTACTTCGTGATCATGCACTCCGAGCAGATTCTGATAGGACTCTTAGTGCTCGCCACCGCGGGCATTGTGCTCGGGGTCATGTACTACAGGAAGAGCTCGCAGGGCAGGAGGAAGCTCACCACAAAGCCGGTGAATCCCTCCCAGGCAAAAAAGGCGGCAAAGCGCTCCGCGAAGATGGGGGATTTCATCAGGGCGGGCGAGTACTACGAGCAGGCAAAGCGCTTTGACAAGGCCATACAGAGCTACCTCAAGGGGAAGAACCCCACAATGGCCGCAAAGGTGTACGCGGAAAAGATGGGCCAGCCGGAAAAGGGACTGGAACTGCTCCACAGCTACCAGCTCCATGCATCCGCGGCAGAGATGTATGCCTCCCTGGGACAATATGACGAGGCCGGCGAGTATTTCCTAAAAGCCGGAAAACAGCAGATGGCGGCCGAGGCCCTGGAAAGGGCGGGCCGGTTCGAAAAGGCCGGCCAGCTATACCAGAGGAGCGACCGCATAGCCGAGGCGGCCAGGTGCTACAGCCGGGCCAAGGCATGGGGACCGGCCGGGGAGATGTACGCCTCGCTATACAAGCACTACAGGCAGTCACTGGGCGAGAGGGCTGGCCGGGAAGAGTCCGCAAAGCTGCAGAACCTGGCAAAGCAGGCAGGCTATCACTTGAGGCAGGCCGGGCAGGTAAAGAGGGCGGGCGAGCTTTTGCTTGACGCCAACCTGTCCTCGTATGCGGCCGAGATGCTGGCGGAAGCAGGGGAGTCGGAAAGGGCCGCGGACCTGTTTCTCGAGCAGGGTGAGTATAAGAAGGCCGCGGAGATATTGTACAAGGCCGGTGATAAAAGGCGGGCCGCAGAGATCATGGCCCGCTGGCACCAGGCCGAGGCCAGGCCGGACCAGGCGCTCAAGTACCTGGAGCTTGCCGAAGATTACCTGTCCGCGGCGGACATATACGCCGGCAAAGGCGACTACGAGAAAGCCGCTGAAATGTACCTCAAGGGCGGGGACTCCAAGACCGCGTCAGAGATGTTCATTGTTGCGGGTAAGCCCGACCGGGGCATACGCATCTTCGAGGAGCAGGGAGACATGGAGTCGGCCATACGGGTGTGCGAGGAGACCGGGAACCAGCAGTTGATGGCGGAGCTGTACGAGCGCTCAAAAAGACCGCACAAGGCCGCTGAGGCATACCTCGAGCTCGGCCAGACGGACAAGGCCGCTTCTTTGCTCGAAAAGGTGCCCCAGGACAACCCGGCTTTTGCGGACGCCCGATACAACCTGGGCCAGATACTCATGCAGAGAGGCGACTATGAAAACGCCCTTGAAAAGCTACAGGAGATGGCCACCCGACTGGCACTGGCCCCGGCCACCCTGGACCACTACTACCTCTTGGCAAGGGCTTACGAGGGGGCGGAGCACTACATGTACGCAATGGGGGTGTACCAGCAGATAGCCCAGTTCAACTACAACTACAAGGACACGGTCATGCGCTTCAACGCCCTTGCACAGAAGGTGCAGCAGCAAGCGGCCAGCAAGGGCTCGGCCTGGGGCAAGCCGGGCGGCACAGTGGGCCAGAGGTACAAGGTGGAAAAGGAGATTGGCCGCGGGGGAATGGGCGTGGTATACTTGGCCCAGGACATGCACCTGGACCGCAGGGTCGCTTTCAAGGTCCTGGCAGAGGAGTTGAAAGCCGACCAGCAGATGGTGGAGAACTTCATCAGGGAGGCCAAGAGCCTGGCAAAGCTCAGCCACCCCTACATAGTGTCCATTTTCGACGCGGGAGAGGAAGGCGGAGTCTATTTCATTATCATGGAGTACGTCCGGGGCAAGGACTTCAAGCAACTGAAGGGGGAAAACAAGAGGCTGCCTCTGGCAGCGGGCATAAAGGTGTTCTCGCAAGTGGCCCAGGCGCTCTCTTACGCCCATGACCTCAAGATCATCCACCGCGACATCAAGCCGGCAAATATTATGTGGACCCAGACCCAGATCATAAAGATCATGGACTTCGGCCTTGCAAAGGTGGTGGACCAGATGAGGGAGGGAAAAACCCAGATAGCCGGCACGCCATACTACATGTCACCCGAGCAGACCATGGGAAAGGAGGCCGACTTCAGGTCGGACATATACTCCATGGGAGTGACAGTGTACGAGCTGCTAACGGGCACGGTCCCCTTCAAGCAGGGAGACATAGGATACCACCACCTGCACACGCCTCCCACGCCGCCCAGGGAGCTGAACCCCCAGGTGCCGGAGGAGGTGCAGAGGATACTGCTGAAATGCATGGCAAAAGACCCGGCGCACAGGTACCAGAGCGCCGGGCAGGTGTATGATGAGATAGTAAGGAGTTACGGCCAGGGAGGGAGTTGAGATGATTTTCAAGTACCGCGAGACCGGGCCGCTGATGGTCAACTGCTTCATACTGGGAGACGAGGGAACCAGGGAGGCCGCAGTGGTTGACCCGGGCGGCGACGCCGAGGCCATCCTCTACCTCTTGAAGGAGGACGGGCTCGAGCTCAAATACATAATCAACACCCACTCGCACTTCGACCACATAGGCGGCAACGCCGCACTCAAGCGCGAGACCGGCGCGGCCATACTCATACACCCTTCGGAAAAGGACATGCTCACAGCCATGAGCTCCATGGCGCAGCAGTGGGGCATACCGTTCGAGCCCTCGCCTCCGCCCGACGGCGAGCTCGACGAGGGTGACGTGATCGAGGTGGGGGCTGTAAGGCTCGAGGTCATACATACGCCCGGCCACTCGCCCGGCGGCGTATCCCTCAAGGTCAAGGACATGCCCATGGTGGTGGTGGGGGACACCCTGTTCCAGTTCTCCATCGGACGCACCGACTTCCCCGGGGCGTCGCACTCGCTTTTGATACGGTCAATAAAGGAGAAGCTGCTGCCCTTGGGCGACGACGTGGAGGTGTACTGCGGTCACGGGCCGCCCACACTCATGGGCAGGGAGAAAAAGCATAACCCCTTCCTGCAGGATGGAGGGCAGACCACAGGGGGGTCGTCAATTATAATCCCTTGAAGAGGGTCCGCTTATGCTGACCGACAAGGAAATAGTCCTGGGAGTCACCGGCGGCATCGGCGCCTTCAAGGCGCCCGAACTGGTGCGCATGCTCGCGAAGGACAATGCAAAGGTCACCGCGGTCATGACAAAGAACGCGCAGAGGTTCATTGCGCCGCTTACCCTCGAGGTCCTCACCCAGAGGCCGGTGATGACCGACCTGTTCAGAGCGGAAAAGCCCGGGCAGATGGGGCACATCGAGAGCGCCGACCGCGCAGACCTCCTGCTCATCGCACCGGCCACCGCCAACCTCATGGCAAAGCTCGCAAACGGGATAGCCGACGACTCGCTCACCACACTGGCATTGGCATGCCGGGCCCCCGTGCTGGTGGCCCCGGCAATGAACGTCAACATGTGGGAGCACAAGGCCACCCAGGAGAACATCGAAAAGCTCAAACAGAGGGGAGTGGTCTTTGCCGGACCGGCCTCCGGAAAGCTGGCCTGCGGCTGGGAGGGCGTGGGCAGGCTGGCCGAGCTGGACGACATAGTGGAGGAGGCCCAGCTTGTGCTCTCTCCCAAGGACCTCGCCGGCAGAAAGGTCATGGTAACAGCGGGGCCCACCCGGGAGTTCATAGACCCGATCCGGTTTATCACCAACCGCTCATCAGGAAAGATGGGCTGCGCCGTGGCAAGGGTGGCGCGGAGGCGCGGCGCACAGGTGTGTCTTATAAAGGGGCCCACCGCATTGAAGGACCCGCCCGGCGTCAGGATTATAAACGTGGAATCGGCGAGACAGATGTACAACGTGGCAATCGAGGAGGCAAGAAAGGCGGACGTCATTGTGAAGGCCTCCGCGGTCGCCGACTACAGGCCAATAACCGAGGTGAGCCAGAAGATAAAGAAGGACAAAGACAAGATGTTCATCGAGCTCACCGAGAACCCGGACATAATCGCAACCATAGGGCAGGACAAAAGGGATGACCAGGTGCTGGTGGGATTCGCAGCCGAGACCTCGGAGCTGGTAAAGTTCGCGGAGACCAAGCTCAAGGAGAAGAACCTCGACATCATCGTGGCAAACGACGTCACCCAGCCCGGCGCGGGATTCTCAGTGGACACCAACATCGTCATGATAATTGACCGTGACGGAAGAAAGGCCCAGTGGCCCCAGATGACAAAGGTAGACATCGCGTACAAGCTCTTCGACAGGATTTTGGCCATGACAAAGAGGGAAGAGAAAAAGAAGAAAAGAAAGAAAAAGACTTAAGCCCATCCGGCATGGTAAGGGGGCAAGCCATGGAAAAAAAAGAGATAGGCAAGATCACGCATTACTTCGGAAAGATTAATGTGGCGGCCATCGCGCTCACCGACAGCTTGAAGGTGGGAGATAAAATTTCCATCCAGGGCTCGCACACCGACTTCGAGCAGGAGGTGGACTCCATCCAGATAGAGAAGGAGTCCATACAAGAGGCCGGGGCCGGCCAGGAAGTGGGGATCAAGGTCAAAGACCGCGTGCGCGAGAACGACGCGGTGTACAAATTAGTCGAGTAACTAACCCTGACGCGTGCGCAGGTGCTGCTCGACCACCTTGTCCTTCTGCACCTTCCCGGTGACCGTCTTTGGCAGCTCTTCCCAGAAGAAGACCATCCTCGGGCACTTGTAGTTCGCGAGCGTCTCCTTTAAGTAGTCAATGATCTCCGAGGCCCTGAGCCCGTGGCCGGGACGGGGCACCACAAAAGCCGCAACCTCCTCGCCCCATATCTTGTCGGGTATACCAACCACCGCGGCGTCCATGATGCCCGGGTGCTTGTAAAGGGCCTCCTCCACCTCCCGAGGATAGATGTTCTCGCCCCCGCGGATGATCATCTCCTTCTTGCGGCCAACGATAAAGAAGTAGCCCTCATCGTCCTTGTAGCCCAAGTCACCGGTGTAGAGCCACCCGCTTTTCAGGGTGTCAGCGGTGGCACCCGGGTTCTTGTAGTAGCCCTTCATCACGTTGTCGCCCCTGACCAGGACCTCACCCACCTCACCCAGTGAACACTCCTCTCCTCTCCCGTCAGAGATCATCATCTCCTGTCCCCTCAAGGGCACGCCGATGCTGCCCACCTTCCTCTTCCCGTCCAGGGGGTTCAGGGAGCTCGCGCAGGTGCCTTCAGAGAGTCCATACCCCTCCAGTATGAAGGCGTTGTACTTCTTCTCGAAGGTCTCGAAAACGTCAACCGGCATGGGCGCGGCCCCGCAGATGCAGAACCGGAGCGGGGAGAGGTCGTAGGACTCGGCGTCGGGCAGGTTGTTCAATATGGCGTAGACCGTGGGGACCCCGGAGAAGGCGGTGGCCTTGTATTGCTCCAGTCTGGGCAAAAACTCCTTGGGTGAGAAACCCTTCAAGAGAACCATGCTGGCCCCCGCGTATAGCGGAGCGTACACCGTGACCACCTGCCCGTTCACGTGGAACAGCGGCAGAATGCACATGAACCTGTCCTCCTCGCTCATGCGCGCGGCCTCGGTTATCTCCCAGGCGTTGAACACGTAGTTCTTGTGCGTGAGCATCACACCTTTTAGGTGGCCGGTGGTCCCGGAGGTGTATATAATCGCGGCTGCATCGTCTTCTTCTATATCCTGTTCAACCGCGCCTTCCGGACAATAGAGCTCCTGGAAAGGCGCGCTCCCGGGCAGGGCCTCGTCCAGCATGATCACCTGTTCGAGCCCGGGACACTCCGGCCGCACCCTCTCGATAAGCCCCGCGAACTCGGGCTGGGATATAACAACCCTGGCGTCGGAATCACGGATTATGTGCGCGGCCTCCTCGGCCTTGAACTGCGTGTTGATGGGAACAAGCACCGTGCCCGAAAAAGCGCACCCCAGCATCATGTAAATGAACTCGGGCCGGTTGTAAGACAGAATGCAGACCTTGTCGTCCTTTGAAAGACCCGTTCGAGCCAGGCCACCCGAGATTGAGCGGGAGATGTCCAGCAGCTTAGCGTAGCTCACCTCCTCATCTTCCCAGTGAAGAAAGGTCTTGTCTCCGTGTTCGCGGGCGCGCTCGATTATAAGCTCTTTTATGGTCTCTTGCATGGTTGCAACCAGATGCCTGCATTAGAAAGCTTTAATATATTTGAGGGTGAAAATCAAGGTTCGCGGATAAAAGCAAAAAATGTTCGGCGCCGGCAGCGGCTGAAAACGCGGACATCCCGTGGCGGCGGCCTGTTTTCTTGTTTTTAAGTGTCCTGCAAGCTAAGGATTTCACAGGAGCCGCGTTGGCCAAGGTTGGAAGAGCACCTGGAAAGGAAAACGCCGCCTCCGTAAGAAGTGATCTTGTCGTCGGTGAAGTGCCGTCTTTCCGTGTGGCCGGGGGCATAGTGCTCGTCATCCTGTTGCTCGCGGTGCAGTTCATTCTGGATGGAGCGAGGGCCTTTTTCGCGGGAGGGGGCTGATCCCCCGACATTTGCCGCTCGCCTGCAGGGCCGGTCAGCAAAAGCCCGCCTCGACGTGGTCTTGACACGGAATTTGCCGGGAATTAAATTGAAGCTTGTGGTGTCATGGCCGGTTGCCTTCAGGCACTTGAACATTAATGCTTTTAGCTTTAATCTAAGGTGTTAATGGAGAGGGGCTTTCTCTAAAAACGGGGTGAGATACAAAAGAGATGGCCGAGAGCTTGGACCATAGAAAGGAGCTGATCCTTGCCGCGGTGGTGGAGGAGCACATCAGCAGCGGGGACCCGGTAGGCTCCATGACCGTGGTTAAAAAGGGGATAAAAGCCAGCCCCGCCACCGTCCGCAAGGAGATGGGCGAGCTGGAGAGCGCCGGTCTTCTCAAGCACCCCTACACCTCCGCGGGGAGGCTCCCTACCGAGACGGGGTTCCGCTATTACGTGGACCACCTGATAGGGAAGCTTAAGCCAAGCGCGCAGGACAAGCATGAGCTGGAGTCACTGTACCGGGCGAGGGGCATGTCCTGGCGCGAGCTTGTGGAGGAGACCGCCGGCATGCTCTCGGACCTCACCCGACAAGTGGGCGTGGTGATGGTGATGCGCACCGGGCAGATGCTCCTCTCCTCGGTCCACTTCAGGGAAAGCACTCCGGGAAAGATAAGGGTGGTGCTGAGCTTCATGGGCGGCCTCAAGGAGGAGAGGATTATCAAAAACGAGTGGGGCCTTACACACGGCGCCCTGCGAAAGCTTGGCAACTACGTGAACAGTCTGGCGCCGGGAAAGACGTTGACCGGGCTCAGGAGGGAGCTCATACGCCAGAGGGAGGACACCCGGGCCCGGGCGGACGTGCTGCTTTACAGGGCCGCGGAGCTGAGCGAGAGGCTGGTTGACATGCAGCGGCCCGAGCTTCTGGTGCGGGGCCAGGCCAACCTCTTCGACACTCCCGAGCTTTTGGAGATTGACGCCATACGCGAGGTCATCCGCACCTTGGAGGAGACTTCTCTCTTGGTGAAGATGCTCGAAAGCGCGGCCCTGACCTCGGGGACAAGGGTGGTTATAGGAGGGGAGAACTACATAGGCTCTCTGCGGCACTGCTCGGTGGTGACCAGCACCTATGGAAGAGGAGAGGAATCCGCGGGCGCCCTGGGGGTTATAGGTCCCACCAGGATGGATTACAAGAGGCTGGTCCCACTGGTGCACTCCGCTTCCGAGCTCCTTTCCGAGTGCCTCAGGAGATACGAATAAAACCCATCCGGCACTAAAGGGAAGATGAGCGTTGTCCGGGAGAATGACCATGAGGGATGAAGACTATAAAGAAAAAGAGCACCAAGAAGAACAGCATGAAGAGCAGGAGAAGGACGAGGCTGGTGCGGACCAGCGGCCCCCCGCTGAAAAGCACGACGCTCGAGAAGAGCGAGCAGAAGAACAGGGAGAAGGCGAGGAGCCTGAAACACTCCGGGTGATTCCCCCTGAAAAGGACGAGGATGCCGAGGAGCTGCCTCGCCTGGAGATGTCCGACGAGCTCCGGGCCGCGCTCGATGAGGCCGAGTCCGCGGTGACGGTTGGGCAAGATAAAAGGGATGAGCCCGGCGAGCAGGCGCCTGAAAAAATGGAGGAACCGGAAGAAGAAGAGGAGCAGGACCCCCCCTCGGACAAGGAGCTTGAGCTGAAGATGCAGGTGCTGGAGCACAGGCAACAGCTCCGGGACAAGGACTCGGAAATCGAGCAGAGGGTCAAGGAGCTAAAGCAGAACCTGGGGCACGCAAAACACATACAAAGCCAGTTCGAGAGCTACAAGGCCAGGATGCAGAAGGAGAAGGCCGACTGGTTCAACTACGGTAACGAGTCGCTTTTGAAGGAGCTCTTGGTGGTGATAGACAGCCTGGAGCTGGCCCTGCAGCACGGGGGTGAGAGTGAAGAGGCCAAGGCACTGAAGCAGGGGGTGGAGCTCACCCGTAAGCAGTTCTTGAACGTGCTCGCAAAGTTCGGCGTCTCGGTGGTGGAACCCGGTGGCGAGCAGTTCAACCCCGAGTACCACCAGGCCATGAGCCAGAAGGAGGACGACACCGTTCCCCACAACACGGTGGTGGAGGTCCACCAGAAGGGGTACAAGCTCAAAGACAGGCTGCTCCGTCCGGCCATGGTCATAGTGTCCAGGCGCCAGGAAAGAGGGGACCAGGGAGCGGGCGAAGAGGGCGCCCGGGAGGGGTATGATACTGAAGAGCATGAGTGAGAGCTTTTTAGTCGCAAAGGACACACGGCTTATAAAAAGCCGGAACAGTCCATAGGGAGAAGAATTGCATGGGCAAAGTAATAGGCATTGACCTGGGGACGACGAACAGTTGCGTGGCGGTGGTGGAGGGCGGGGAGCCGGTGGTCGTCCCCAACTCCGAGGGCAGCCGCACCACCCCCAGCATGGTGGCCTTCACCGAGGGCGGCGAGAGGCTGGTGGGGCAGATAGCCAAGAGGCAGGCGGTCACAAACCCCAATAACACCGTGTTCGCGGTCAAGAGGCTGATCGGGAGGAAGTTCGACTCCGAGGAGATACAGAAGGCCATGACCAGGCTGCCCTTTACAATAGTGGCGGCCAAAAACGGCGACGCCTGGATCGAGTGCATGGACAAGCAGTACTCCTCCCAGGAGCTCAGCGCAATAATACTTAAGAGAATGAAGGAGACCGCGGAGGACTACCTGGGCGAGGAGGTGCAAGAGGTGGTGGTAACCGTGCCGGCCTACTTCAACGACTCGCAGAGGCAGGCCACCAAGGACGCCGGTAAGATCTCGGGCCTGGAGGTGCTCCGCATCATAAACGAGCCCACCGCGGCCGCGCTGGCTTACGGCCTGGAAAAGGGCGGGGGCGAGAAGGTGGCGGTTTTCGACCTGGGCGGCGGGACCTTCGACATCTCCATACTGGAGCTGGGAGACGGCGTGTTCGAGGTGCTCTCCACCAACGGGGACACCTTCCTGGGCGGCGAGGACTTCGACCACAGGATGGTCGAGTTCCTCATTGACCACTTTGTGGAAGAGACCGGCATAGACCTGTCACAGGACAAAATGGCCCTGCAGAGGCTGAGGGAGGCCGCGGAGAAGGCGAAGTGCGAGCTCTCGCCCTCCCTGGAGACCGACATCAACCTCCCCTTCATAACCGCGGACGCCTCAGGGCCGAAGCACCTGAACGTAAGGATCACCAGGCAGCGGCTCGAGTCCATGGTCGAGGACCTGGTCGAGAGGGTGGACGGGCCCTGCAAGACGGCGCTGGAAGACGCGGGGCTGAAGAAGGATGACGTAAACCAGGTGCTTTTGGTGGGCGGCATGACAAGAATGCCCAGGATAAAAGACAAGATAAAAGAAATATTCGACCGGGAGCCGCACGCGGGCGTGAACCCGGACGAGGTGGTGGCCATAGGCGCGGCCATCCAGGGCGCGGTCATAAAGGGGGACGTCAAAGACGTGCTCCTGCTCGACGTGACCCCCCTGTCCCTGGGCGTGGAGACCAAGGGCGGGGTCTTCACCAAGATCATACCGAAGAACACCACCGTGCCGGCCAAGAAGAGCATGATCTTCTCCACTGCGGTTGACAACCAGCCCTCGGTGCACGTGCACGTGCTCCAGGGCGAGCGCGAGATGGCAAAGGACAACAAGACCCTGGGAAGGTTCGAGCTGGTGGGAATACCGCCGGCGCCCAGGGGAGTCCCCCAGATCGAGGTCAGCTTCGAGATTGACACCAACGGCATAGTGCACGTCTCCGCAAGGGACCTGGGCACTGGCAAGGAGCAGTCCATAAAGATCACCGCGGCCTCGGGACTGGACGACGAGGACATAGAGAAGCTCATCCAGGATGCCGCGGAGCACGAGGAGGAGGACAAGAGGGTAAAGCAGTTTGTCGAGTTCAAGAACCAGGGCGAGGGCCTGGTATACACCACCGAGGCCTCTTTGGAGGAGTTCGGAGACAGGCTGGATGACGAGGACAAGAAACTGATAAAAGAGCGGATCGAAAAGGTCAAAGAAGCGGTTGAGGGCGATGACCTGGAAGAGGTCCAGGCATCGGTGGACAGCCTGAGCGAAGCCGCGCACAAGCTGGCCGAGGCCATCTATTCCCAGGCAGCGTCGGAATACCAGGAAGAAGAGAAAAAGGAGTGACCCCGAAAAACCCCGCGCTTGCTCCTTCATTGCCCCGGTTGAGGAAAGGTTTATAAAGTGGACAAGAGGGATTACTACGAGGTCCTGGGCGTGTCCAGGAGCGCAACTGCCGACGAGATAAAAAAGGCTTACCGGCAGACCGCGCTCAAGTTCCATCCTGACAGGAACCCCGAGGACCCGGATGCAGAGGAGAAGTTCAAGGAGGCCACCGAGGCATACCAGGTGCTCTCTGACCCCGAGAAGCGGTCACGATACGACCGGTTCGGCCACCAGGCCCCCGGGGGCTTCGGTGTGGAGGACTTTGATTTCTTCAACCTCGACGACCTGTTCGGCGACCTGTTTGGAGAACTCTTCGGGGGCCGGCGCAGGGGCAGGAGGGCAGTCCGCCGGGGGGTGGACCTCCGCTACGACCTGAAGATATCCTTCATGGAGGCTTTCCACGGGACCGAGAAGACCATCACCATACCAAAGAACGCGGTCTGCCCCGAGTGCGGCGGCAAAGGGTCAAAGCCCGGCACCAGCCCCGCTGTGTGCCCGGTGTGCCAGGGACAGGGACAGACCCGGTTCCAGCAGGGGTTCTTCAGCATCCTCCAGACCTGCCACCGCTGCGGTGGCGCCGGCCGGATAATCGTGGACCCCTGCGAGAATTGCCGCGGCTCCGGCCTGGTCGAGGAGGAGAAGAAGATAAACGTAAAGATTCCCCCGGGCATTGACACCGGCCACAGGCTGAGGATCGCGGGAGAGGGCGAGATGTCCGAGAAGGGCGGCGTCCCCGGCGACCTGCACGTGGTGATCACGGTGGAGGACCATCCCCTGTTCGTCCGCAGGGGAGGGGACCTCCTGGTGGAGTTGCCCATAAGCTTCCCCCAGGCGTCACTGGGAGACGAGGTCGAGATACCCACGCCCGAAGACCGCGAAAAGATGAGGATTCCGCCGGGGACACAGAACGGAAAGGTGTTCCGGCTGCGCGACAAGGGCATGCCACTCCTGGATGGCAACGGAAGAGGGGACCTCCACGTGCGGGTGTTTGTCGAGGTCCCCACAAAGCTCAGCGAGGAGCAGAAGTCGCTCATAACCAGGTTCGCCGAGGTCTCGGGCGAGGACATCCATCCCCAGAGCAAGTCTTTTCTCCAGAAGGTGCGCGAGCTTTTCGAGAACAAGTGAAGGGCTTGGAAAACCCGGCACACACGGAGTTCAAGGAAGGCGCCAGGCTTTTTCAAAAGGCCCTGCCTTACGCGCTGGCCCAGTTTTTCGTGGTCGCTTTCCAGTGGATGTGCATGCTCTTCCTCCCGCTGTTCTTCCAGGGTCAAGGCGTCTCGGGTTCCGGCATCGGGAACCTGGTGTCCCTCTACTCATTTGCCACGCTGGTGCTGGTCTTTCCCCTGGGCGTGCTCTCGGACCGGCTCCCTCCGCACCTGCTCATGCTCGCCGGCTCGGGTCTGGTGCTGCTCGCATGCTACTTCATGCCGACAAGCTCGGACTATTTTGTGCTTGCCACGGGCACCTTCATAATGGGAGCGGGCTTCACCCTTTCCTGGATATCCCTGTTTTCAATTTTCTTCAAACAGGTCGCTGAAAAAAGGCGCGGCTTCCAGGTGTCGGTGTTCAACATAGGAGGGATACTGGGCGCAGGGGTGGGCGGCTTCGGCTGCGGCGAGCTCATAAAGGGCCTTTCCTGGCCGGGGGTGATATTCGTGCTCTCTTCTGTCTTTGCCTGTCTGTGGGCGTTGATGGCGCTCTATCTTCCCAGGACCAGGGGCATAGCCTTCCCCATACTGGAGTACGGCAGGGACCTGAGAAGGGGCCGCACCTGGATACTGGTGGCCATACTCTTCGTGGCGGCCTCCCACGCCGGGTTCGAGCACGCCGGCTACACCCTGCTGCAGACAGAGGTGATCGGGCTCTCCCCCGAGACCGTGGGCCGCCTTTTCATGGTCCTTGCACTGTGGATGGCTATAATCACGGCATTTACCGGGAGGATGCACGACCAGAGGGAGAGGCCCCTGTTCATGATGGGCTTCGCGCTGGTGCTCTCGGGCGTGTTCATGGCCGCGTCCGGGTCCGCGGCCGGGGCCATGGACTTCCTCATCTTCAGGGTGCTGCACACCGCGGGGGATTCGATTGTAAACCTGCTCGTACTGGTGGTGGCATCCATGATCTTTCCCAGGCGCCGCTCCGGAGGGGCCTTCGCCTTCGCCCTCACAGTGAACACCGCGTCATATTTCATGTTCGCAAACCTTGCGGGAGTGGTGGGAGAGCGGCTGGGGTTCGACTCGGCATTCCACCTCTCCGGGATAATCGAGGTCGCGGGTGGAATCGCCTTGCTCGCTCTGCGGAAAAAGATTAAGCAGATGTTCGCATCCGGCCGGGACTGATTCGATCTGTGCCCGCATGCGAGTGTATTCGCTTGAAAAAGCCTTCAGATGATCTTCTCCACCACCACCTCCTCGCCCGGGCGCAGGCGCGCGCTTTGCACGTAGTTCTCGGGTATGGTGATCACGCCTTCATTGTCGTCCGAGACCTTGAGTGTGGCGTGCAGGGACCGTAGCCCCCCGAGCCACCAGCGCTTGTCAGCCACGTACACCAGGTCCCCGTCCTTTGCCTTCATCACCTCGGCGTCCCTCGACGCCATGGTCACTATCGCGGTGGTGATGGCGCCGGTCTGGTCCTCTTCCACTTCCGCCGAGGTCTCGAGCCTTAGCTTGGTCTTATCGCCGGTCTCCAGGTCGTTGGGCTCCCCGCCCTTGAAAAAGCGCTTGGCCGCCTGGATGGTGCCCACCCACAGGCCGGAGATGCCCTCCACGTCCCTGTTTGGCCAGATGTAGCTTCCGATCACCGCTATGGCGCCGCACACCACCATGCCGTACATGGCCCTCATGTATTTCAGGGACTTTTCCATTCCCCCGGCCAGGTCCATTCCGTGGAGCTTTGCAAAGGGCACGATGGGATCCGGCCAGAAGATGGACAGCAACACCAGTGCGCCTCCCAGGAGCAGGGTCACGAAGGCGGCCCTGGCCGAAAACCTCTTCCACAATGTCCCCAGGATAATGGTGACGATGATGGGCGGGCTGATGGCCGCGGTGAATGCGCCGTGGGCGTCGTATATTGATTCGAATCCCATGTATACCGGCACCAGGGCAAGGCCTCCCAGGGTGAAGACAGCGGAGAAGATGCGGGCCCACTTAAGGTAGTACCTTTCATCCCGGTTTTTAACCACGAAAGGCTTCCAGATGTCGTATACCGCGATTGCGGACACCGCGTTGATCAGGGTGTCCACCGTGGACATCAGGGCCGCGGTGATTGCCGCCAGGATTATGCCGAACAAAATGTCGCTCTTAATGATGGCGGCCCCGACCAGGACGAAGGCGTTGTTGGGGTCCACGTTGTATCTCATGAGCCCGTAGTGCTGCATGGCTGCGCCTATCCAGCCGGTGTTGGCCACCGCGACGGCGGCTATAGGCATGAGTATGAGGACCACGGTGATGATGGCCTTCCTGCCCTCGTTCACGGACTTCACCGCCAGGAAGCGCATGATCAGCCCCTGGTTGGCGAAGTAGAAGAACATGGACGAGCCGAAGAAGTCCTGCCAGAAGATCCCCACCATGGGGAAGGAGCCGGGCCGGTTGAACCCGGAGAAGGGCATCTGGTGGGTCTCGGGCATCCCTTTCCACCAGGCGGCCAGGCCCGACAGGCCGTCCACGTGGGAGCCGAGGTATCGGACCCCCAAAAACAGCAGCACCAGGCCCACGAGGAGCAGAAGGAACCCTTGCACCAGGTCGGTCATGATCACAGCGGTCTGGCCCCCGAAGGTCACGTAGATACCCGCAATGATCGCGATTATGAGTGCCCACAGAAAACGGGAGTAAAGCTCCGGGTCCTTGCTGTATACCCGCACCGTCTCAGAGGTGTTCTTGCCCGCAAGGGCCTCCTCGAGAGACACCGGGAAACCGTCTTCATCCAGGACAAAGTCCCCCTCCTTGTCCACCAGCTTGTAACTTGTGCCCTTGACCTCGGCAACGTCCTTATCCTCGATCAACCGGTCCTTGTCCATGTAACCGGCCACCAGGTTGTCCAGCGGCGCAATCTTGTTGACCGCAACCCCCAGGGTATACAGGTTTATACCGATATAGCCGATCATGTAGATCATGATGAAGATGATGGCCATTATGCGGGCCGGCCGGTTGAACCTCTTCTCGAAGTACATAGGGATGGACCGCACCCGGGAGTAGTAAATGATAGGCAGCCAGCCGAGGATGAACAATGGAACTAAGAACCAGTCATTCAGGTATGTCATGGTTGAGCTCATGCCGAATGAGAGGCCCCGCTCCGAGTACTTAATAAAAGAGTATGACCCGACAACCGTGGCCACGCATGAGAATGCTATCAGCCACCATGAGAAGCGCTGTCCCGAGAAGAAGAAATCTCTGGTGGTCCGCTGGTTCCTTCCGAAAAATCCTCCGAAGCCCAGGACCATGACAAAGTATGCGATCATGACCCCGTAGACCACGTACATGTTCAGGCTGGCCAGGTGTTCGCTTGCAGTCATTTTTATCTTCTCCCCTCTGCCCTACACCAGACCGGCCAGGATTATCCATGCGGTATGCAATATGAAATAGCCCGCGTACCCGATCAGGAGGTAGAATAGGGCCCGGCGGTCAGAAGGGTTCTCTCTGCTGCTCGCCCCCGGCCCGAAGCATAAGTATAGAGTGATGAAAAAGAACAGTCCGCCCACAATGTACTGATAGGCAAGCTGAAGCCAGTTCATAGTACTCCTCCTGTCTTTGTCCGATTTAAGCTTGCATACTAACATAAGGACATTATAATGAAAAAGCAAGATTGGATTATCAAACCTCCCGCGCGCACGAGGAGAAAAAGGGGGTTATAAATGTTCTGCAAAAAAGCGGCCCGCGGCCGCGGATGGCTGCGGGCAATGCTTTCGGTCTCCATCGCGGCGCTGATGCTCGCGGGCTGCGCGGTTGATGACGACCAGGCAGGCAGCCTGAGCGGACACATCACGATACCCGATCGCGTACAGCTCGATTCCGACACCCGGGACGTGAACAACCCCCAGGCGCCGAACAACACCCTGGAGGGAGCACAGGAAGTGGAGAGCATGATAACGGTGGCGGGCCACGTGTCCGACAGCAACACCACCATGGACTCAGAGGATTACTTCCGGGTCCAGATCGACCGGGACAAGAGCGTGGTACTGAAAATAGCCGACACCAACGCGAACCTTGACCTTTTCCTCTACAAAGACGGGCAGCGGGTGGCATCCTCCCAGAGCCTTGACAGCAGGGTGGAAGAGGTCTCCACCATGCAGGGCGCCACCTACATTGTAGAGGTGAAGTCCAGAAGCCTCTCATCCATTTACAGCCTGGCCCTGGGGACCTCGGGATCAGTGCCCGGGCTTTCCAGTCAGCGGTCCCATTATTCCGAGTTCGTGCCCGGCCAGGCTTTAGTAAAGCTTGCAGAGAAAAAAAGCCCGAGGGTATTTAAAGGCGCCCGCGAACACTTGCATGACCGGGCCGCAGGCCTGGCCCGGCGCCACGGGGCACGGCTCAGTAGAGTGGGCCCTTCCGGGATTGTAAAAATCGAACTGCCGCTCCAAACCCGCTCGGCAAGGCCCGGCAAAAATCCCGGCCAGGACCGGAGCACAACCAGGGCCGCGAAGATAGAGACCCTGGAGCAGATAAAGCGGATATCCATGGACCCGGACGTAGCTTATGCAGAGCCCAACTTCATCGTCCGGCCCGCCATAGTCCCTGATGACACCTATTTACAGCACCAGTGGAACATGGACCTTATATTCGCTCCCGAGGCCTGGGACCTCGAAACCGGGGCCCCGGAGACAACGGTCGCGGTGATTGACACCGGGCTCTTGTACGACCACCCGGACATCAGCGCAAACGTGCTAAGAGACGGGTCCAGGGTGGTGGGCTACGACATGATAAGCGACCCGCAATCGGCAAACGACGGGGACGGCCCGGACCCCGACCCCTATGATCCCGGGGACGCGGAAGAGGGCCAGCAGAGCTCCTTCCACGGCACCCACGTAGCCGGCATAGTATCCGCGGCATCCGATAATAACCGTGGAGTGGCGGGTGTGTCGTGGAACACCAGGATCATGCCGGTGCGCGTGCTCGGCAAGGAGGGCGGCACAACGTACGACACGGTGCAGGCCATCTACTTTGCCGCGGGCCTCCCAAACGACCTGGGAGTGCTGCCGAGGGTGGGCTCTACGGTCAGACCCGCGGACATAATAAACCTGAGCCTGGGCGGCCCCGACTTCTCACAGATGCTCCATGATGCTGTCATGCAGGTCGTGGCAAGCGGTGTGATAGTCATAGCCGCGGCAGGCAACGAATCCACCGGCGCGGAATTCTATCCCGCGGCATTCTCCGAGGTTACAGGGGTGAGCGCCGTGGACATGGCAGGCGACCTGGCCTGCTACTCCAACTTCGGTGCTGACAACGCGGACATAGCCGCGCCAGGAGGAGACCTCTTGAGCGACCTTGACAACGACGGCAACGCGGACGGCATACTATCCACCATGGGGGACGACACCGGGACCGGCATTGATTTCACCTATGCCTTTTATCAGGGCACCTCCATGGCCGCTCCTCATATAGCAGGGGTCGCGGCCCTGATGGAATCGGTCTATGACCTTCTTGACCCATGCATTATGAAAGACCTCATAAGAGGGACCAGTGAATGCACGGGCTCCGCTGAGCTCGGCTCAATAACCAATTACCCCAAGGGGGTGCGGGATAAAGAGCTCGGCTACGGGCTGGTGGACGCGGAGAAGGCGGTGATGGCGGCCATGATCATGGACGGCCGCACCGTGGACACCTCGCCCAGGCTCAAGCTCCTGCCCGACGAGCTGAACTTCGGGTTCAGCGCAACCAGCCTGAAGAGCTTTATAACCAACCGGGGCGTAGATCCGCTGGGTGGTGTTACCGTACAGGAATACGGTGCGGCCTGGCTCTCGCACCAGTTGAACGGAAGCACCGACATTGTTTTCAACGTGGAACGTAACGGCCTGTCAAACGGGATGTACGAGCAGAGGGTTACTGTAAGCTCGCAGTACGGAGGAACCGAACCGGTCGAGGTGAGCATGATCAAGGCCCCTTTTGTGCAGAGCGACGTGGGCGTGGTGTACGTAGGGGTGATGGCTCCGGATGCTGACGAGGTTGCAGCAGGGGTCAAGACCGCGCTCTCACAGAACTACGCCTATAACATCTCGGGAGTCGAACCGGGAGAGTACCTGCTTATAGGGGGCACAGACATTGACAACGACGGTTTCATAGGGGACAGGGGAGAGCTGTTCGGGGTCTATCCATCACTGCAGGCCCCCGGCACCATAAATATACACGAGGATGATGTACTTACAGGACGAGATTTCTCCATCAGGTTCATTGGCCTGCCGGTGTCAGCGGGCTCTGCCAAAGACTCGCCCGTCCGCCCCGTCAGGATAAAGTGAAAACCAGCAAAAGGGGAAACACATGACACCCTGTAAAAACAAAGGGCCAAAAAAAATCAAGACAAGAGAAAATTATGGCCCATCGAATATCATCGCCGCGGCGCTGGCCTTTATGCTGCTTCCATTCCTCGCCGCGCCCCAATGCGAGTCCGGGTCAAAAGACCAGGCCCGGCAATGGGCATACAAAGCAATAGAGTGCGGCCAGAACCCCGCCATGATCTCGCCGGGGCCGCAAATCTCGTGGGCCGACTCGCAAAGCTCGTGGCAGGCGCTTTACAAAGACCTGCACAAGAACCAGATGCCGCCGCCCGAGGCCCCGGGGGTGGACTTTAATAAACACGGCGTGCTGCTCATCTTCGCCGGCGAGAAAAAACACGCTGGATACGAGCTCGAATTGAAAAGCGCGGAGATTGACAACAAGGAACTTGTACTGGAAGCGGAGCTTGAACAGTCCCCCGGCAAAGTCAGCGCACAGGTCGTCACCGCGCCCTACTGCCTGCTGTTGATAGATAAGACGAAGGTGGAGAAAGTGCGGCTCGAGACCAGTATCAACTTCCCCCAAAAGACAATAGACCTTTTGAGACAACCGGTTTATAAATGAGGTCCTGCGTATTTTAGTGTGGCTGGACAACCAAAGATGCGTTTATCGCTTTTAGGGCTTCCAGCGGGGAAGAAGGGGAAAGGACGGAGGATGCGCCGCATCCTACTCCCCATGCCTGCGCCGCCATGCGTCGCGGCAGGCAGGGAATCCATCGCCCGCCTGATCTCTCTTGCACTCCGAAGCGGCGTGGAACCCAAGGCCATCATCAAGCACTTAAGAGGAATAGCCTGTCACTCAATCGCCTGGCATGAAGGCGAGAAGATTCTCTCATGCGCCGATGCCATTACGAAGGCAATTGATTTGCATGAAAGTGATTTATAAGAGAATGGGGAGCTAACCTCTTTTCATAAAAATTCTGAAGAGTAAGGATGTAAAAGCACGGGTATTTTATAAAGTCATCTGATATGATATTATGCACCTACGATGAAGTTAAAACTATCAGATAGAAAGCTGCAAATCCTGGCCTGGACAATAACTCTAGTTGGAATACTAATCGGTCTCGGCGACCTCTTAGGTTGGTTCCAGTCTAAAGAACGGAAAGATTTTTATCGACTCGTATTAAGTTCTCAATCATCTGTAAATCTGCGGTCTCATCCAGCCTTAAAGGATTTTGAGAAAAGTTTTTCACCACCAAATGATTTTGATGAATATGACATTTCCAAATTTACACTTCAAACCGCACATGGATTCCCTTTACAGGGAACAATTCAATATAGAAACAAGAAAGATGGTAAAGTCCATGATGCTGCTTCATTTGAGGACATTAGGTTATGGGCAGAAGAAACGATCTATGGCTGGATAGCTTTGGGGGTTATCGTTTTAGGATGGTTTATCCAGATACCTCAAATATTTTTCAAAAGAAAAGGTGAGTAAGCATGTTCCGTCTCAACTATTTCACACCATATCAAAGCAAACCTGAGTACCATGAGGATCAGCTCACAAGGGCTTTTCTGGTTGTGTTGCGGTATGTGCCCATGGCACTAGTAGTCGTTCACAATTGAAATTGTGGGTACAATCCCTTGAGCTTTATGCGA
>CAZYTX010000057.1:0-22607 GCA_964650485.1 uncultured bacterium
CTGGTTCGTGGGCTGCGACGCGTACATTACGATAAACGGCGAGGACTGCGACGACGGCAACGGCACGGTCTACCCCGGGGCGCCCGAGCTGTGCGACGAGCTTGATAACCAGTGCCCGGGGGACCCGGGCTACGGCGAGGTGGACGAGGGCTGCCCGGTTTCGGTGTCCGGAGGAATGCACCATTCCTGCGCCCTGCTGAAAGACGGACGGATAAAGTGCTGGGGACTGAACAGCCGCGGCCAGCTCGGCACGGGTAATAACCGGAACTATCACGCGCCCGTGCTGGTGTACGGAATCAATGATGCAACCCAGGTGTCTCCGGGTGAAGACCACTCGTGCGCGGTTCTCTCCGGCGGCTCGGTCATGTGCTGGGGTGGGAACTGGGAAGGCCAGCTCGGGAACGGGACAACAGCCGGCTCCAATATCCCTGCGCCGGTGAAAAATATCAGCAACGCCGTCCAGGTGGCCGCGGGCTATGAGCACACCTGCGCCCTGCTGGGTGACACGCTGAGCTCGGTGATGTGCTGGGGAGACAACGAGGACGGCCAGCTGGGGAACGAGACCACCGTGGGTTCGAGCTATCCGGTATCTGTTTCCGGGCTATCGGACGTAGTGGAGATCGCAGCGGGAGGATGGCATTCCTGCGCAGTACAAGCCGACGGCACGGCCTGGTGCTGGGGAATGAACGACTCCGGCCAGCTCGGAGACGAGACCTTTACAAGCTCCACCGTGCCGGTGACGGTCTCGGGCTTGAGCGCGGTGGCAATTGCCGCGGGTGAAGAGCACACCTGCTCGATCACGCCGGGCGCCTCTGTAATGTGCTGGGGAAACAATGAAGACGGCCAGATGGGAGACGGTTCCACAGTCGGTTCCAACCTGCCGGTGTCCGTATCCGGACTCGGCGGAGCTACTGTTTTGTCTCTTGGAGACTGGCACAGTTGCGCGCTCCTGTCCGGCGGCTCGGTCGAGTGCTGGGGATGGAACTTGTGGGGGCAGCTCGGTATGGGCTCATATCAAGGCGTTTCAACAGTTCCCGTGCCGGTAAAGAACGTGAGCGACGCTGTATCCCTGGGAGCAGGAGGCATGCACAACTGCGTTGTGTTTTCGGACGGCTCGGTCATGTGCTGGGGGCTGAACGCCTTCGGCCAGGTTGGGAACCAGGGGTATTCATACGCAAGCCACTTGAGACCCACACTCGTGCAAGGCATAAACAATGCCTTGCAGGTGACCATCGCGCATGGAGACCATTCCTGCGCCGTGCTCTCGGACGGCTCGGTCAAGTGCTGGGGCCACAACCTGGAGGGCCAGCTCGGGGACGGGACCAACTACTTCTCCAACCTGCCCGTGACCGTCTCGGGCATTTCCAGTGCCAGCACGGTAATGGCGGGCTCGACCTCGCGGACGATCGCGGCCGGTTCAGAGCACACCTGCGCCTTGCTCTCCGGCGGCTCGGTCATGTGCTGGGGGGACAACGAGGACGGAGAGCTTGGGGACGGGGGTACGCTCTACACGGATTCGAACGTGCCGGTGGAGGTATGGGGATGCTCGAGTGCCAGGTCCATAGGCGCGGGAGACGACAACGCATACGCGGTGACAGCGGGCGGCTCCATCTATAGCTGGGGGGACAACGCGGAATACGAGCTGGGGGACGGGTCCACCGCGCCGTATACGAACAAGCGGCGCCTGGTAAGCTTTATAGCTGATGCCAAGGCGGTTGACGGGGGGGAGGACCACGCCTGCTCGCTCGACGGCGACGAGGTGCGGTGCTGGGGAGCCAACTACTATGGCCAGCTGGGGGACGGGACCTTCAATCCTGCCTGGACCCCGGTCTACGCCTCAGGCGTATGGAATGCTATTGGAGTGGCGACCGGGGGCGAGCATTCCTGCGCGGTGCTTGGCGGGGGCACGGTAAAGTGCTGGGGCGCGAACTGGTCGGGACAGTTGGGTGACGGCACTTCTGATGGGTCCACGGTTGCGGTGCAGGTGCTTGACATAACCAGCGCGGTGCAGGTGTCCGCCGGAGAAGAGAGCTCGTGCGCTCTCCTTGGGGGCGGATCGGTCATGTGCTGGGGCGCTGATCATATGGGCCGCGAAGCATTGAGTCCCATACGTATTCCTGGAGTAAGCAATGCAGTGCAGGTGGACGCGGGCGCGCACAAGTCCTGCGCGGTGATCCAGGACGGGAGCATATCGTGCTGGGGCGCCGGGTTCCTGGGAGACGGGGCCACGGTTTTCTACATGGAGCCGGTCAGGACCATCATAGAGCCGTGGTGCACTGACAGCGACAACGACGGCTTCTTCGTGGAAGCGGGGTGCGGGCCTGTGCCTGACTGCGACGACAACCACCCGGACCACTGGTCCGACTGCGGAGTGTGCGTTGACGCCGACGGGGACGGCTACGGGACCGATTGCGACCTGGGCCCGGACTGCGACGACGGCGATCCTGACGTTTACCCGGGCGCGCCCGAGCTGTGCGACGGGGTTGACAACCAGTGCCCCGGCGAGCCCGGCTACGGCACTGTTGACGAGTTTTGCGGAGATTTAATCACGGGGCCATAGCGCAAGTGCGACTGTTCCCGGCATAATAAGTATGCCCCTGGATTCAAGCTGAATCACTCATACTGCGGCACCGGCCGGAGAGGCGTTTGAGGCGTGCAGCCCGACTCTCCGGCCTTTTTTTCTTTTTTTCGATTGAAAGCCGGCACCGAGCAGAAAAAGACCACATAGACCTTCCGGCCCGACACAGGGAAAAGACCTTGAAAAACTGCTCCTAACAGAGTTATGGTATGGGCATTGCTTACGTAAGCGCTAATTATCAAGAGGTGAGAAAATGAAAAAGCAAGGGCATAACAAGCCGTCGCGGGCATGGGTGATACTGGTCTGCGTTCTGGTCTGCATGGCGCCCGCGGGATCGCGGCTTCAGCAGGCGGAGACCGGGCTTGCAAGCCCGGACCGGGGTGCTGAGATGATCTCTCCTTCATCATCGGGTCTTTCCGACTTCTCCCAGCAGCTCAATTTAAGTTTTGACCAGGCTGTGGAGCTCGCCATGGAGAACAACCTGGACCTCGCGAACGCGCGCCGGGAGGTGCGGCTTTCCGAGCTTTCGATAACCCGTGCCAAGTCCGCGTACGACCCGTACTTGCAGGCTGACGGGTCGCATTCTTACAGCCAGCGCACTGCGAGCCAGCGGGCGTTCGGGGAGGAGAGCGAGACCACCAGCGTGAACGTGTCCAGCGGGGTGAACACCTGGACCGGGGGCTCGATGTCCGTGGACTTCCGAAACTCGAGGCAGGAGACGGACTCGATCTTCTCCACCCTGAACCCGTACTACAACACCGAGCTTTCGGTAAACCTTTCCCAGCCTCTTCTCAAGAACCGTTTCAAGAACACCCGGGCCATGGACCTCGACAAGAAGAGGAACGACCTGGAAAGGTCCCGCAAAGACCTGGAATCAAAGGAGTACGAGATAGAGTCCGAGGTGGAGGACTCTTACTGGGGCCTGGTTAAGTCATGGCTCAGCCTGGAGCTTAGGAGGCGTTCCGAGCGGCTCTCGGCCCGCATGCACGAGGTGACCCTTGCCAGGGTGCGGACCGGCGCCGCGGCCCCTGTCTCCACCCAGCGCACCGAGGCCAACCTGGCCAGCGCCCGTGCCTCGCTGGTCGAGGCTGAGAACGACTACCGGCGCGGCCAGGCCTCGCTGAAGACGGTGCTCAACCTGGGCGAGGCGGACCTGTGGTCGCTCGAGCTCATACCCACTGACATGCCCGGGTACGAGCCTTTGCAGATAGACCGCGAGAGGGCCCTTGCCGACGCGGTCTCCAACAACCTCGACATCTGCAAGACCAGGCTGCTGATAGCCAACGCCGAGATATCCAACCTGGAGGCGAAGAACAAGGTATTGCCGCAACTGGATTTGCAGGCCCGGGTGGGGGTGTCGGGCCTGGCCGGAACCGACCACCCGCGGGACCAGGTGGTGCAGACCGGTTTCGTGGTCCCCAACCCCTTGCCGCCCGACCAGTACCCACAGCCCTACATCATGGAGACGGTGGTCATACCGGGCGAGGAGAGCGAGTCCGCAGGGACCTACGGGGACGCGGTGGAGAACATGTTCGAGGGGGACGACTACTTTTACTCCGCTGGCCTTATGTTCCGGGTTCCCATAGGCAACCGCGGCGCCAAGGCGGACAGGGAGCGGAGCATGATCAACTATGAGAAGCTCCACGCTGAGATACAGAACCAGAGGAAGCAGGTGGTTCTCAACATGATGAACCTGGTCTATTCTTTTGAGGCAGCGGACCGGAGCGTTCTTGCTGCGCGCGAGGCCAGGCGCCTGCAGGAGAGGAACCTTGAGACCGAGGAGAAGAAGTACTCGCTGGGAGCCAGCACCAGCTACGAGGTTATGGAGGCGGAGGAGAGCTTCGAGGAGGCCCGCACCTCGGAGATATCCGCGTTGATCGAGTACACCAAGGCGAAGGGAAGAGTGGAGCGGGCCAGGAAAGGATACCTCCCGGCGGGGACAGCAATGGCGCCTTCCAGCATCAGCGCCGCGGGTCTGAGTGCCGGCGCCATCCCCTCCGGGATTAGCCAGGAGATGATCGAGCAGTACCAGGGGTCTTTGCCCGCGGGTATTGACATGAGCCAGATACAGTCAATGATAAGGTGAGGAGGCTGTCATGAACAATAGGGCGTTCGCTTTTTGCGTTTTAGTTGCTTCGCTTGCCATCGCTGGTTGCGGAGACGAGGCCAGCGAGGACTACCATGTGACCCCGGTTGGAGGGAACTACGACGCGACCTTTTTCCCCTACTTTGAGCAGTCCGGTGAGGGTTCCTTCTCCACCGACTGTGCGGGGTCAAGCTTTGCTTGCTCCATGCCGCTGGCGCCGGGGCAGGGACCGACCGGCTTCTATCTTGGCGGCAGGACGCTCTCGGTGAGGCTTTTGCAGGAAGGGCCGCGGCTTTTTGCCGAGGTCCCGGAGGAGCATTTGTTGAGCCTGTCCCTGGGCCCTGCGCAGCTCGGCTTGCCTCCTTCATTGCTTGACCCGCTGCTTTCCGAGGGCGACAGTGTGACCCTTACTTTCGAGCGGGAGATCTTTGCGGACGGTGAAGGGGGCGACTTCTTCCGGGTCATGGTGGTGACCGCGGAGGAGAGGTTTGACGCGGACTACGTGTTCGGGCAGGGGGTGGCCGAGGAGGAGACTGCGTCCGTGTCCGTGACCTTTACGGCTCCTTCCTCCCGGGTGAGCGTGGGGTTCCTGGCCGGGCTCTCATCGCCCGGGGAGTTCGCGGCCCTGGACGAGGTCTCGGTGTCCATTGCATCCGGCCAGGTGCTTTACGAGGATTTCGAGTCCGGGCCGGCTGCTGACTGCAGCCCGGGGGGCACGAACGCCGAGCGGTGGAGCGTTAGCGCGCCCGGGTGGAGGACGGGCAACTTCTGCGTGTCACCTCTCGTGCCGATCGAGGGCTTGTACTCGGCCCGCTGGACCGGTGGCAGCTACAGGAAGGTCTCGGGCTCGGTGCTATCTTCCGCGGTAAGCTCGGACCTCTCAGCCTTCCTTGGAGGGGGTTTCCAGGGGGCCTCTAATCTCTCCGGCATTTTCATGGAGGCCTGGGAGCCGCAGAACACCCAGTTCTTCACCTCCTTCTCCGGCGCCAGGCGGGAGTTGGGGGTCCTTGTCGGGACCTTCAGAGGCGAGTCCAAGAACCACGACTGCGTGGAAGGCGGAACATTTATCATGACCTCGCAAGGAGTCGAGTTCAGCGACCTCTCGGACTACTACTGGGTCATGACTATCGAGGGCGAGGCCGGGTCTTGCCAGCCTGCGCTTGCCCACGCGAATACAATCGAGTTCATGGAGACCGTGACCACGTCCACCGGCAACACCATCAACATGGTCCAGGAGGGACCGGTGCTGACGGCTGACGAGGAGGCGTATCTTTCATCCGGGGTCGCATACCAGATGGGGGGCGTGGTGTACGGGGACCAGGCGGCCCTGGTCATGGCCGGCGTTTCCGGTCTTACCGGGGCTATCGGCAACGGGACCATCCAGGACTCGACCATACAAGGCCCGCTCACGGGGCTGCTCACCTTCGAGTACGATGGAGAGAACCACACTTGCATACTGGGAGGACAAAGCGGGTTCTCGGTCGAGCTCTTGGACAAGGGGGGATTTTAGACGACTCATTAGCTCGTTTTCCTTCTCTGCTCGAGGAGTTTCAAGGCGCTCGACTTTATCTGGACCTTTGCTGCGCCGGACTTTGCGATCTTAGCAAGTGAGTTCTGGTTGAGGGAGGAGAGCACGTTCATGGCGAGCGGCATGGGCGTTTTCGGGTTTGTCACGATCTGATACTTGACCTCCTCGCTCTGGCTCCAGGTCGAGTTCTTTGCGATGACCTGCACCAGGTCCATTGGCAGGTTTGGCATCTTGAGCATCTGCAAGACCTCGGAGGCGCCGAACTTGGGGTTCTGGAGGAGGAACTTGAGCACCTTCTTGTTGCCTTCCTTGAGGAGTATGTTCCTGACCGCTCGGTTCCCTCGTTTTGCCGCGACAATCTTTTGATGCATGGACATCTTCTTGACAGCGAAGTATAGGTTCTCCGAGGACTGGTTTGAAAGGCTTGCGAGCAGCTTCTGCGCGGAGACCTCGTCCCCCGGGCCCGCATCCTCCCCTTCCTTTGCCTGCTGCTCCTCCCCCTGCTCTTCGTGATCCTCTTCCTCGTCATCTTCGGAGTCGTCTTCCCATTCGGTGGGCCCTTCCTGGTCCTCGGCTTCCATGCCCTCGGCCCTGGCGATGGTTATGGCCGCCTGGAATGCCTTGCTCATCTGGTCGGTGATCCGCCTGAACTGTATTGCCATGCCGGGGCCCATGCCGGGCATTGGAGCTTCCTTTGTGGCCTGGTATGCGACCTCGCCTGACACGGCGAGGGGCTCGGTCACGCCGGGCAGGTGGAAGCGGAGTTCCACCGGCGTGGTCCTTGCAGCGGGCTCTTCAGAGGGCACGAAGTAACCGCCCTTGCTGATGTGGGTGTTAAACGCCTCTTCGAGCTCGCCGGGGGTGTCGAACTCGATGTCAATGACCTTCTTTTCTTCCGCGGACATGTTAAAAGCCTTATGTTTCCGAAAACCTCAGCCCTACCATTTGCCCTCTTCCCTGGCCTTTAGCTCGCGCTCGGCCTCGCCGCACCCCGGGTTCAGCTCCAGCGCGGTTTTGAACTCTTTTTCCGCGGCCTCGGGTTCGCCCTGTTCTTTTAGTATCTTTGCCATGAACACGTGCAGGGATTCCAGGTTGGGGTTTATGCTCATGGCCTGTTTCAGGATGTCCTTTGCATCCGCGGTCCTCTTCTCGGGCTCCTCGTCCGTGTCCGAGTATATGGCCCATCCCAGGTAGCCCATGTACTCGGCCTCGCCGGGCTTTTTCTTGACCGCCTGGTCGAACATCCTGCGGGCGGTCTTCCAGTCCCTTTTCCTTACCGCCTGCATTCCCTTTTGCAGGTACTGCTCGGCCTGAAGCTCGGGCCTTTCCCTTTCCTCCTCTTCCCGCTTCTTTAACTGCTCCCGGTATTGTTCTCTCAACTCCGCGGTCCTCAGGGTCTCGTATGCCCTTATGATACGGGCGTTAATCTCCTCGAGCTTTTCCCGTGCCTCGGGAGAGAGCTCGGAGCTGACCTTTTCCTTGTCCCACTCGGCGTGGAGCCTGCGGTAGGCCCTCTCGATCTCTTCGTCTCCGGCGTCCCGGGACAGCCCCAGCAGGGAGAAGAAGTCCGAGCTCTTCACGCTCATGTACATCGAAAGCACCCGGGTCTCTTCCTTTCCCTCTTCCTCCTCCGCAGGCTGCTGCGACGCCGATTGGAAGTGCGCGATTATATCATCGGGCCCCGGCTGCTTGTCCTCCGCCCCCACTGTAATCTCCTCTTCGAGTACGTCCTCTCGGGGGCCTGCTTCCTGCTCCTCTCTCCCGCCTTCCCCTTCCTCTCCCTCTCCTTCCCACGTCACTTCCATTTCCCCGTCCGAAGAGGATGGGAAGAACTCTATCCCGGGGGTCTCCCCTTCTTCTTTTGCCGGCTCCTGCTCTTCTTCCACCGGCGCCTGGGCTGGAGCCTCGGGCGCTTCTTCGCTATGCTCCTCTTGTTCCACCATGTCCTCCTCGAAGACCTCGGGGGCCTGGGCCGAGGGCCTTATGAAATCTTCGACCGGGGGAAACTCGAGCTCGCCTTCCCAAATGGAGCGCACCGCCTGCTCGGGCTTTCCGTGGGTCCCTATGAGGCCGCACACCAGGAGCATGTATAACAGCTTGTCAGCCTTATCATGGGAGGGTTCCTGCTTTTTTATCTCCAGCAGTGTCCTGGTCCCGTCAATCATGATAACCAGGGCGCTGTCTTTCTCGTCCAGGTCGTACTCCCCGATTTTATCCGTCATCCCGGGCAGTGGGAGTATCGGGCCGGTCCCCACCCTGGCAAGCTGCTGCTCCACTGCGCCCGGCGGAAAGAAGCGGTATATGCCCTCCCTCATCAGAGCGGGCACGTGCATGTCAAAACGGTAGGTGTCTTCTATGAACTCGACCCCCGGATGGAAGGAGAACTCGGCCCTGATCCAGGCGAAGCAGGTGAGCAGCTTCTCCCTGGTCTGTGTCTTGACCTCGTGAAAGAGCTCCCTTGGTGAGAGACAGCCAAGCTTGACAAGAGCCGCACCCTGCTGGATATTCTTGTCCACCATGAGCTGTATGCTCTTCTCGAAATCCTGCTCGCTGATCTTTCCCTTCTTCACCAGGTGCCGGCCCAGGGTCTCGTCCCTCACCGTGCTGTCAACGTTCTGGGGCGCGCCCTCGACCATGAAGACCACCTTGGTCACCTGGTCGCGCCTGAGCACCAGCCTTCCGGTGGCCTTGCGCTCATGGATGAACTGCAGCACCGCGGGGAAGGGGTGTTGCTCCAGGTCGCCCTCCATGGGCTCAAGCCCCTTAGCGTTCTCCATATCTACTTCCTACTCCACCCTGGCCCATTTTATGAGGCTCTCCTTTGCGGCCTTGCAGAGCCCCGGACACCCGAGGGCCTCGTCCATGCTCTTGAAACCCTCGTTTGCTTCCCTTTCCTCGATTATCCTGCGGGCGGTGATCTCGCCAATTCCGGAGAGCATTGCCAGGTCTTCGGCCACGGCATGGTTCAAATCCATCTTTTGTCCCAGGAGGTGCTTGTGGGCGTTGCTGCACTCGCAGACGCGCTTGTCATCCCCGTGTACGAGCACGGTCAAGTAGGGCCCTTTTACACACCCGCATCGCATGTTCCCTGTCCCGGCCCCGGGGTCCGGCCCGCTCCGGAAGAGGCACCACAGCGACAGGGCCGCGGCCATTAACGCCGGTCCGAACAGCTCAGCGCTTCTTTCTCTTTTTCTTTGGACCTTTTCTTTCATCCTTTAACAGCTTGTAGTCTATGCTGTCTATGAGGGCCTGCCAACTGGCCTCGATGATGTTGTCGGACACGCCCACTGTCCCCCATGAGTCCCTGCCGTCGGTGGTCTCGATCTGCACCCTCACCTTGCTGGCCGTGGCCAGCCCCGCGGGCAGCACCCTCACCTTGTAGTCAACCAGCCTCACCTGCTCCAGGCCGGGATAAAAACGGGCAAGGGCCTTGCGAAGCGCGTTGTCAAGCGCGTTCACCGGTCCCACCCCCTCTGCCGCGGTGTGGGCCTCGCCAAAAGGCGTGCGCACCATTATGGTGGCCTCGGCCCGGGCCTTCTCGTCCTCGGGCCTGCGCTCGTCAATGACCCGGAACCCCTGGAAATCAAAGTAGTGCTTCCTGCCGCCTACTGTCTCCTTCATGAGCAGCTCGAAGCTGGCCTCCGCGCCCTCGAACTGGTACCCCTGCTCCTCCATGAGCTTGACCTGCTCCAGCAGGCGGCGGGCCTCGGGCGAGCGGCGCTCGAGCCGGTGCCCGTACTCGCCGGCCTTCACGATGAGGCTGGAGCTGCCGGAAAGGTCGGAGACGATGAACCTCCTCCGGTTGCCCACGCTTTCCGGTTCCACGTGCTCGTAGGTCTCCGGCTTCCTCTGCACCGCGTGGCCGTGTTGTCCCCCCTTGTGGGCGAATGCCGAGTCCCCCACAAAGGGCTGGTGCGCAGGGGGCGCGATAAGTGCGAGCTCGTACACGAAAAGGCTGGCCTCCCGCAGCTTTTTGAGCTTTGACCTGGAGATGCAGGGCACGCCCATCTTCAGCGCCAGGTCCGGGATGATGGAGCACAGGTTTGCGTTGCCGGCCCTCTCCCCGATACCGTTCACCGTGCCCTGCACCATGGTCGCGCCGCTCCTTACCGCGGCCAGGGTGTTGGCCACGGCCAGCTCGCAGTCGTTGTGGCAGTGTATTGCAAGCGGGGTATCGAGCATGGTCTTCACCCGCTCCACGGCCTCGGACACCTGGGGGGGCATGCTTCCCCCGTTGGTGTCGCAAAGGCAGGTCCAGTCAGCGCCCGCTTCCGCGGCAGAGAGCAGGACCTCCTCTGCGTAGGCCCGGTTCGAAAAGTACGAGTCAAAGAAGTGCTCGGCGTCGAATATGACCTCAATGCCCTTGTTCTTCAAGTAGTCCACCGTGTCCGCTATCATGGAGAGGTTCTCGGAAAGGGATGCGCCCAGCACCTCGGTCACGTGGAAGTCCCACGACTTTCCAACCACCGCCACGGCCTTGGCCCCGGCCTTTACGAGCTCCTTTACCTGCGGGTCTTTTGCCGGGGTCAGCCCTTTTCTGCGGGTGGCGCCGAACGCGGTCAGTGTGGCGTTCTTGAGTTCGAGGCTTTTCGCGTCCTTGAAGAACTGGGTGTCTTTGGGGTTCGCTCCCGGCCATCCGCCCTCGATGTAGTGCACCCCCAACTCGTCGAGCTTTGCGGTTATCCTGGTTTTATCGGTCACGGAGAAGCTTATGTCCTCACCCTGCGCCCCGTCCCGGAGTGTTGTGTCGTATACCTTAACCTTTGCGGTCATTCTTTTTCTCCTCGCGGCCTTGTCTGAATAGCTGCCGCGTCATTTCTTCGGGCTCTTGGCCGCCTTTTTGCCTCTCGTTTTCTTTTTGGGGCCGGTCTTTTTTGATTTTGGCTTCTTGTGCAGATCAAAGGCCTCGTGCAGCACCCGCACGGCCAGCTCGCCGTACTTCTCGTCCACCACGCAGGAGACCTTTATCTCCGAGGTGGAGATCATCTGGATGTTCACCCCTCCGCCGGAGAGGGCCTCGAACATGCACGCGGCCACTCCCGCGTGCGAGCGCATGCCCAGCCCCACCACGCTGACCTTTGCTATCTTGTCGTCGGTGGACACGTTTTCCGCACCCAGGCTCTTTGCCACCTCCTGGGCCAGCTTCTTGGAGCGGGCCAGGTCCTCCTTTCGCACCGTGAATGATATGTCCGTATGTCCGCGCTCGGACACGTTCTGTATGATCATGTCCACGGATATGTTGGCCTCGGCCAGGGGCTTGAACAGCTTGGCCGCCATTCCCGGCCTGTCGGGCACCGGCCCGATGGTTATCTTGCTCTCGTTCCTGTCAAGCGCCACGCCCGAAACCACGATCTTCTCCATTTGCCTGTCTCCTTTTGTCACCAGGGTCCCCTTTGACGGACCGAAGGTGCACATGCAGTTCACCGGCACCCCGTGCTTCATGGCCATCTCCACCGCGCGTATCTGCAATACCTTGGCCCCCACGCTTGCGAGCTCGAGCAGCTCCTCGTAGCTTATGCGCTCGAGCCTGCGGGCCCTCTCCTCGATGCGGGGGTCCGCGGTGTAGACCCCGTCCACGTCCGAGTATATCTCGCACAGGTCGGCCTTGAGCGCCGCAGCCACCGCCACCGCGCTGGTGTCCGAGCCCCCCCTTCCCAGGGTGGTGATGTTGTGCTCGTGGTCAATGCCCTGGAACCCGGCCACAATCACTATGTGGCCCTGCCGGAGCAGCTTTTTTATCTTCTCCGCCCGGATGTTCTCGATGCGCGCGTCCTTGAATGCGGTGTCGGTCTCCACCGGCACCTGGAACCCGAGCAGCGACCTGGCCTTGCCGCCCATCGAGGTTATGGCCATGGCAAGGAGCGCGGTCGAGACCTGCTCGCCCGTGCTCACCATGGAGTCGTACTCGCGCAGGTCGGGCAGGTCGGTTATTGACCCGGCCAACTCTATTAGCCTGTCGGTCTCGCCCTTCATGGCCGAGGCCACCACAACCACGGAGTCGCCTTCCCGCTCCCTGGCAAGCACTTTCTGGGCCACCGCCCTGATCTTGTCCGCGTCGGCAAGCGACGACCCGCCGTACTTCTGAACCACTAATGCCAACTCCTGCGTCCTCCCCGAACATAGTATTTTAAGCTGCGCCGTCTAAAACAGATGATGAAAGCAAGGGTTATTATCGCACAGAGACACAGACATGTAGCCCACGTAGCTCCGCTACGTGCGAGCGGAGCGAGCAGGTCATGTGCACTTCTTCAGACCTTTTCCAATACCCTTTTGCTCTTTCCTGCACAACCTACTCCCTTTGGTCGCACACGTAGCAAAGCTATGTGTGTTACCCGTTACGGGTCCCATCCTCCTCCAGTGCCCTTTTTATCTCCTCCCACCGCCCGGCAAGGCCCGGGCCCGGCTCGAGCTCGATCAGCCTCGCGCTCTCGCCGCTCCTTTGCAGCCTGACCCACAGGGTGCGGGGCCCGAACAGCGCGGGGAACCTGTCCGCCCACTCCACCGCGCTCACCCCCTCGCCCTCGAAGAACTCCTCGTACCCCAGTTCTTTTACCTCTTCCTCGCTCCCCAGCCTGTAAAAGTCAAAGTGGTAGAGCTTAAGGCCCCCCAGGCAGCACCTGGAACCATAGCGCCTCTCACGAGGACGTGGCCCCGTATGGGCCGCACGGCCCGTATCTGTGCATGGTGCTTGTTTATGCACAATGCCGGGGCGGTTTGTGAGCAGGGACTCCCTGCTCACTGCATACTCGTTTAGAATAACAAAAGTGGGGCTGGTTACCACCACCTCGGGTGCAACCCCCACTCCCAGGGCCAGGCCCTTGACGAACACGGTCTTTCCCGAGCCCAGGTCCCCGCACAGGGCCACCACGTCGCCCGGCCGGAGCATGTCCCCGACCCTTTGGCCCGCCTCCGCGGTTTGCCCGGGCCTGTTCGATTCAATCACCGCTCTTTTCAAGCTCCTCTTCCGTTCCCCTCCTCCTTGTCGAAGGCTACGGGGCGCGTACGGTTTTTTATCCTTATCAGGGCCTCGGGCACAGCCTTGATCACGTCCCCGGCGACCAGTCCCTCCTCGCCCTGCTCCTTTGCGGCCACGTCCCCTGCCAGGCCGTGCAAATACACGCCCAGCACTGCCGCGGCCTCCGCTGACAGGCCCTGGCAGACCAGCCCGGTGATCACGCCGGTTAGCACGTCGCCGGTGCCCCCGCTGGCCATGCCCGGGTTGCCTGTGAGGTTATAGTATGCATTTCCTTCGGGAGTGACCACCAGTGAGTGGGCCCCTTTCAAGACCAGCACCACCTTGTGCTTTTCAGCGAACTCCTTGCACACCCGTAGCCGGTCTGCGAGCACCTCTTTTGTGCCCACTCCGGCCAGCCTGGACATCTCCCCTGGATGGGGGGTGAGCACCATGGGGGCCTTCGCATCATCCAGCATGGAGGGGTCTCCTGCTATTGCGTTCAGCCCGTCCGCGTCTATTACCAGCGGTATAGGGCTTTGCTTTATAATCTCTTTTACGAACTCTGAAGGGCCCTCTCCCCCTCCGATGCCGGGTCCCAGCGCCGCGGCGGTCTTGTCCTCCATAAGGGTCAAGGCCCTCTCAATTGACACCTGTGCCAGCATGCCCCGGTCCGTGTCCGGGAGCGGCTCTGTCATGACCTCGGTGGTCTTGGCCTCGAGCACCTGGTGCAAGGACCCCGGACCGGCCAGGGTCACCAGGCCGGCGCCCGCACGCAGGGCGCTGTACGCTGCCATGACCGCGGCCCCGGTCTTTCCGGGCGAGCCGGCAAGCACTATGGCGTGCCCTGTCGTTCCCTTGTGTGCGTCCTCGGGCCGCCCGGGCAGCAGCGCCGTTGCCAGGTCCCGGGTGATGATCCTGTGGGGGACCTTTTCGTACAGCTCCGCTGGCAAGGATATGTCCACCAGCGCCAGGGCGCCCGTCATCGCGGCCCCTGGGAAGGAGAGCTGCCCTGTCTTGATGGCGCCGAAGGTCGCGGTCGAGTCGGCCTCCACCGCGGCCCCCATGACCTGGCCGGTGTCGGCGTTTATGCCGGACGGTATGTCCACGGCGAACACCCTCATGCCGGGGCGCTCGCGTGCCATGGCGTTGATGAATCCTATGGCCTGGGCGTAAAACCCCTCCACCGGCTTGTCTATGCCGGTGCCGAGGATCGCGTCCACCAGAAGGTCCGAGTGGCGGATGTGATAGCGGTAGTCCTCCAGGGCGGCGTAGTCCAGGGCCTCTAACACGGGGGCCCTCATATTGATAAGTATGTCGAGGTTGGCCCTCGCGTCCCCTTTTATGTCCTCTTTCCGGGCCAGCAGATACAGGTCAACCTCTACCCCGGAGTTCATGAGGTGGCGGGCGATCACGCAGCCGTCGCCCCCGTTGTTGCCCTTGCCACAGAACACCGAGACCTTTTCGGGGGCCTCTTCCTCCATGATCATCTCGAACGCTCCCCTGCCGGCGTTCTCCATGAGGATGATGCCGGGAACCTTGTACTCCTCTATGGCCTTTCTGTCCATCTCGCGCATCATGTCCACGCTCGCGACCCTGTCTTTGATCCACGCCATGGTTCAACCCTCCCGGCCGGTCTCGGCTATGGCCTGTGCCATTGCCAGGTCAGCCTCGTGCGCCATTGAGAGGTGCAGGGCTTGTACGCCCATGTCCCGGGCCGCTTTTTGCGCTCCCTGGTGCAGGACCAGCACGGGCCTGCCCCGTTCTCCTCTGGACACCTCGATGTGCACGAACCTCACCCCGCTGCCCCATCCGTGTCCCAGGGCCTTCATCACCGCCTCCTTGGCCGCGAACCTGGCGGCATAGGCCTCGGCCGGGCGCCTGCGTCCCTCGCAGTAATCTATCTCCGCGGGGGTGAAAACGCGCCTTGTAAAGCGCCCGCCGAAGCGTTCGATCATCCGCCTCACCCTTTCCACGGGCACGGCGTCTATTCCCACTCCTTTTATCATTTCCTCGCCAGCAACTCCTTCATCTCGCGCACGGCCTGATCCAGCCCCACCATCACCGCCCTGGATATGATGGAATGCCCGATGTTGTACTCCTCGATCTCGGCGATGTTAAGCAGCAGTGAGACGTTGTGGTAGTGCAGCCCGTGGCCCGCGTGCACCCTGAGGCCTAGCTTGGCCGCGGCCTTTGCGGTGTTTATGATGGCCTGGTACTCGCGCTCTATCTGCTTTTCTTCTCCCGCCTCGCAATACCTTCCGGTGTGTATCTCTATGGCGTCGGCGCCGGTCTTGTGCGCTGCGCGCACCTGCTCCACGTCGGGGTCAATGAACAGGCTTGTGACTATGTCCGCCTCCTTCATCATGGCCGCGGTCTTCTTGATGGCGTCCAGGTGCAGGTTCACGTCCAGGCCCCCCTCGGTGGTGACCTCCTCCCTGCGCTCGGGCACCAGGCAAATGCTGTATGGTTTCAGGTACAGCGCTATCTTTTCCATCTCGTGGGTGTTGGCCATCTCCAGGTTGAGCCGGGTCTGCACGGTCTCGGTGAGTATCTTCACGTCCCGGTCCTGTATGTGTCTCCTGTCCTCCCGGAGGTGCACGGTTATCTGGTCGGCGCCGGCCATCTCGGCAATGGCCGCCGCGGCCACAGGATCAGGATACAAAACGTTCCCCCTGGCCTCGCGCAAGGTGGCCACGTGATCAATGTTCACTCCCAGCCGGGGGTTCACCGGTCGCCTCCTTTTCTCAGCGCGTACATTTCAGCCGATCTCCTTTTTAATCTGGTTTGCGATGTCTTTCGCCATTTTGTCTATGTCCTTCCTGGACGGTCCTTCCACCATGACCCTGGCCAGCATCTCGGTGCCGGAGTAGCGCACCAGCACGCGGCCCTTTCCGTCGAGCCTGTTCTCGGCCTTCTCGATGGCCTTTTTCACCGAGGCGACCTCGTCCAGGTTGGGCTTCTCCTTGACCTTGATGTTAATGAGCACCTGGGGCAGCCTCTCCATTACCATTGCGAGCTCGGAGAGCTCCTTGCCGGTGTCCTTCATTATGGAGAGCACCTGCAGTGCGGTGACGATGCCGTCGCCGGTGGTGGAGTAGTCCATGAACACCAGGTGGCCGGACTGCTCGCCCCCGAAGTTCATGCCCCTGGCACGCATCTCCTCCACCACGTAGCGGTCGCCCACCCTGGCCCGTATCACCTTTGCTCCCAGCCGCTTCATGAACAGGTCCAGGCCCATGTTGCTCATGACCGTGGCCACCACGGTCTTCTTCTTGAGCCTGCGTTTTTGAAGCAAATCCGAGCCGCAGATGGCCATGACCGCGTCCCCGTCCACCACCTGGCCGGTCTCATCCACGAACACCGCCCGGTCGCCATCGCCGTCCAGCGCCACTCCCAGGTGGGCCTTGTGTTTTTTTACCAGGCCTTTCACCTTGTCAGGGTAGAGGGCCCCGCAGTTCTTGTTTATGTTCTCGCCGTTCGGGTCCACACCCGTGTCTATGACCTTTGCGCCCAGCTCGGCGAAGATTACGGGCGCCACCTTGTAGGCGGCCCCGTTTGCGCAGTCCACCACTATCTTCATCCCGTCCAGGGTGTACTTGTCCGGGAAGGTGTTCTTGCACTGCACTATGTACCTGCCGTCCGAGTCCTCCACCCGGAAGGCCTTGCCGATCTCCCTTGCCGTGGGCCGGAGCGAGTCGAGCTTGCCGGAGATGATCAGGTCCTCGATCCGCTGCTCGTCCTCGTCCGGGAGCTTGAAGCCGTCGCGCGAGAATATCTTGATGCCGTTGTCCTGGTACGGGTTGTGGGACGCTGAGATCATGATGCCGGCGTCCGCGCGCATGCTTATTGTGAGGAACGCTATTGCCGGTGTGGGCAGCGGCCCGACCAGTAACACGTCCACGCCCATGGAGCATATGCCGGATGCCAGTGCCTGCTCCAGCATGTACCCTGACAGCCGGGTGTCCTTTCCGATCAGCACCCGGTGCCGGTGTTCCGTGTTCTTGAATATATAGGCCGTGGCCCTGCCGATCTGGATGGCCATCTCCGAGGTCAAGGGATGCACGTTGGCCACGCCCCTGACCCCGTCGGTGCCGAACAGTTTAGCCATGTTACGCCTCCCTTGCTGTGAGCTTCCCTGTCATTGCCATGCCTCGCCCTCTGCTATGGCCCATGCCATGTCCACGTATTGCTTCACTCCCGCGGGGTCGTGCACCCTGAGTATGTGGGCGCCCGATAGTACACCCGCCACCAGTGCGGCTGCCGTGCCCTCCAAGCGCTCGTCAATCTGCGCTCCCAGCACCGCCCCGATAAAGGACTTGTTGGACGGCCCGAGCAGGATGGGCCTACCCAGGGACCTGAGCCTCCATAAGTCCCTTATGATCTCCAGGTTGTGGGCCACGGTCTTTCCGAACCCTATACCCGGGTCAACAATGATAGACTCCTCGGACACGCCCGCTGATACGGCCCTGTCAATGCCTTCCCGGAGGTACGATATGATCTCGCCGAAGAGGTCGTGATAGCGCGGGTCCTTCTGCATGGTGCGAGGCGTGCCCTTCATATGCATGAGGATAAGCCCCGTGCCCGTGTCCGCGGCCAGGCCGGCCATGTCAGGGTCGGCCAGGGCTGTAACGTCGTTTATAACAGCCGCGCCGGCCTCGACGGCCTTCCCCGCCACCACCGCCTTGCCGGTGTCAATGGATATGAACGCGCCCTGGTCAAAAAGGGCCTCGATAACCGGCATCACCCGCTCCAGCTCCTCTTCCGCGGACACCGGCTCGGAACTCGGCCTGGTGCTCTCTCCGCCCACGTCTATGATGTCTGCCCCCTCGCGCATGAGCTTCTTGCCGTGCTCGACGGCCGCGGCCTGGTCGAAGAACCTGCCCCCGTCGTAAAAGGAGTCCGGGGTGGCGTTTATGATGCCCATGATGAGAGGCTTCTTGCCCAGCTCGAGCTCTCCTCTGGGCGCGGGCACCTTGAACACTTTCCTCTCGACCCCGGCCATGAGCGATGAGAGGTCCCGGGCCAGCTCTGAGAGGCCGAAAGGCGCCTCTTTGATCTTTTCCCTTAAGGCCTCGTACTGGTCCAGTGTTCCCATGAGTATCACGTCCGTGCTCTCGCCCCTGCCGGCGTACGCGTTCACCGACTCCGCGGCCTCGGCGCCCGCCTTCAGCATGACCTGCTTTATTATGTTGGCCCCGGCAACCGGCACTCCCTCCAGCTTTATGCAGTAGTGCCTCATCTTGGGTGCCATGGCCAGGACACCCTCCTGGTCGGCGTTCACCGCCTGGAGCCTTTGCCCGGCCTCCTCCTCGCTTCTCGCGATCGTAAGATGAGCGTTGAATTTCATGCCCATAACCGGCCCCTTAACACGCCACGGGATGCGCGTATGCGCATAGTTTCAAGATATTCCGGGCTGCGCATGAAGTCAAGGAAGAGGGAGCCGGTATAGAGTGGCGAGGAGCGTGTAGCGGATAAATAAACGCCAAAACGCCAGGGGAAGAAGAGAGCGCCAAGTAGAATCATTCATTTGAATAATTGTGAGCCCTGCTATAGGCCTCCGCTCTTTCAGAGCTTGAAAAGATTTCTTTTCGTCGTTGCCTCGAAAGCAACTCTCATCTTCCTTGGCGTCTTTCCTGGCGGCTTGGCGTTTAAGGGGAATGGTCAGGGCCTTTGCGGCGCGCTTTCGAGCCCCTGTGTCTCGGGCAATCCCAGCATGAGGTTCATGTTCTGCACCGCGGCTCCGGAGGCCCCTTTGACCAGGTTGTCCAGGGCGGTGCACACCACGGCCTGCCTTCCGTCGGGCGAGGCGGTGACCGAGATGTCCAGGAAGTTTGTGCCCCGCACTTTGGAGACGCAGGGCAGCTCTCCCCCTGGCAGCACCCTTATGAAGGGCTCGTCCCTGTAAGCGTGCTCCAGTATTCTTTGCAGGGCCTTATTGGTGTGCTTCTTGTTGAGCGCGAGGTAAATGGTTCCGAATATCCCCCGGTTCATGGGCGCGAGGTGGGGGGTAAAGGTGACCGACACCTTCTTTGCCGCTGCCCTTTTAAGCTCCTGGTCCATCTCCGGCCTATGCCGGTGAGAATAGAGGTTGTAGGCCCTGAACCCCTCGTTGACCTCGCAGAAGGAGAGAGGCAAGTCGGCCTTCCTGCCGGCGCCCGAGGCCCCGGACTTCATGTCCGCGATCACCCGGCCCGGGTCCGCGGCCCCGGCTTCAAGGAACGGCCGGGCCCCCAGTATGGCCCCGGTGGAGTAGCAGCCGGGGTTTGCCACCAGCATCGCCTTGCGGATGCGATCGCGGTACAGCTCTGGCATGCCGTACACCGCCTTTTTCAGGAGGTCGGGCCGCTTGTGCTCGCCGTAGAATTTCCTGTAATCGGAGGGTTTTTTCAGGCGGAAGTCCGCGGACAGGTCCACGGCCTTTATCCCGCGGTCCGCCGCCGCGGCCACGGCCTGCTGGCTGTTGCCGTGCGGCAGGCAGAAGAATACCAGGTCCGCGGAGGCCGTTGTCTTCGCTGCGTGGAACCTGGTGATCTTTGGCAGGCCAAAGCCGCGGAATGCAGGGAACAGGTCCTCGTACCTTTGTCCGGTGTCCTTCCTGGAGGTGAGGGCAACTATCTTAACGCTTGGGTGGCCGGCGAGTATGCGCACCAGTTCCTGTCCGGTGTATCCTGTGGCGCCTGCTATTGCTATTTTCTTTTCTGGTTCCATTGTCCTTGTTTTCCTAAACACCTTTTTATTTCACGCAAAGGCGCAAAGAATTAAAAAATTTATCTTTTAGTTCGCACAGGGACACAGAGTGCACAGAGGCATGAAAATAAATTCTCATGGGATGATAAATTAAGAGCTCTGTGTTCTCTGTGCGATAAAAAATCTTCCCGCTCAACCTTAATCTCATCCGGCCTCCCGGCTGACGGTGAAGCCGCAGGAGGGGCATTTCCAGAAGGTCCTGCCCGCTCGGAGGTAAAAAGCTCCCGCTGCCAGTGCTATGCCCGAGCTTATAAAGAGCAGGTGGAAGAGTACGCCGGCAGCCAGCAGCGCAGCCCCCAGCGCGAGCAGGGCCACCGGTCCGGACATGGAGTAGGGCCGGGTGCGGGCTATCATCATGTCGGCCCCGCACTGGGCGCACGGTATCTCGGACACCCCTTTTCGGCCGGAGAACAGGGAAAGCAGCGGCGCCGGCATCTTCGTTTTTTTCTTTTTCTTTTTTCTGGGCGCTATGAATGTCTCGGACGAGGTCTCGCCTTTTTCCTGGACCGCCTCTGCGGCGTTCTTCTTTTTGCCGGGCTTTTTTGCTTTCCTGGTGATTATAGCCGCCGGGCTCTTTGGCAGCCGGAGCCTGGCTTTCATCCTGTTCAGCGCGGATGCCTGGTCCTGCGGTATGCTTACCTGTATGGGCCTCGGCTCGCCGGTTTTGAGGTCCACCTGGCACCTGCGGCAGACCTGGTCGCCGGGCGAGTGCACCAGCCCGCACTTGGGACACCTCATGCCCGCTCCCCTCGATCGCTTATATTGATCATGCTTTCCTGCATTGTCAGTCCCCGGCTCAGGTGAAGCTCTCCTCCTCGATGTCCAAAGCCGCGCTTTCGTCCACCATTATTGAGGCCACCTTCCCGGAGAGCTTCGCAAGCTCGGTGCCGATATAGAACCTTGCGGACTGGACCTTGCCGTCCAGGAAAGCGGCCTCGTTGTTTTGCTTTATGGTCTCTTTTTTGTCACCGCTGCCGAGGATTTGTTTCAGCATCTGTTCGGCCATCGCGGCCTGCCACAAGAGCTGCCACCCCAGCAGGGTGTCGCCTATGATCTCCACCAGGGGGGTGGCTTTGACGAAACCCATCATGAGCTCCTTGCTCGCGGCCAGGCCGCCCACGTGCCTTACGGCCTTTATGCACTGCTCCCGGGCGTCCTCCACCCGCTCCGCGTAAGGCTTTAACAGCTCGCTCTTTTTTGCCATGTCAATAGCGGGCTGGATGTCGTTCATAAGCGCCTCGAACACCTTGCCCCCGGCCATGGGCAGCTTCCTCCCCAAAAGGTCCATGGCCTGTATCCCGTTGGTCCCCTCGTAGACCGAGGTGATCTTGGCGTCGCGTGCGCATTGCTCCACCCCGTACTCGGATATGTATCCGTAGCCGCCGTGAACCTGTATAGCCGTCTCGCACACGTGGAAGGAGAGGTCCGGGCAGTACCCCTTTACAATGGGGGTGAGCAGCTCGACCATGCCCTGCATAAGCTTTTTCTCGTCGCCTTCCATGACCTCGGCCTTGTCAATGCAGACGCCGGTGTAGTAGTTGAGACCGCGCATGCCCTCGATCACGGACTTCATCCACAACAGCATCCTGCGCACGTCCGGGTGCTGGATGATGGGCACTGGGGGAGCTTTCGGGTCCTTGCCCGCGGAGAGGTGTCTTCCCTGCTGCCGCTCCCTGGAGTATGCGTTCGCGAGCTGGTACGCGGTGGAAGCAATGCCCATGGCCTGTTCGGCCACCAGCAGCCGCTCCTCGTTCATCATCAGGAACATTATCTTCAGGCCCTCGCACTGGTTGCCCAGGAGCTCGCCCACGCAATTGCCGTCCTCGCCAAAGGAGAGCTGACATGTGGCCGAGCCTTTCAGTCCCATCTTGTGCTCGATGCCCACGCACTTTACGTCGTTGTTCTCTCCAACCGAGCCGTCGTCTTTAACCCTGTCCCTGGGCACGATGAACAGAGATATGCCCTTGGGACCGGGAGGGTCGCCCTCCACCCTTGCCAGCACCGGGTGGATGATATTGGGGGTGAGCTCGTGCTGTCCCGCGGTGATAAAGGTCTTCTGTCCCTCGATCTTGTAGGTCCCGTCATCCTGGGGCACGGCCTTGGTCTTTAAAATTCCCAGGTCGGAGCCGGCGCCCGGCTCGGTCAGGCACATGGTGCCTGCCCACTCGCCCGACCACAGCCTTGTGAGGTACTTCTGCTTCTGCTCTTCGGTGCCGTGCTTGTAGAGCAGAATGCCGGCGCCGTGGATGAGGTTGGGGTAATTCGAGAACGATGAGTTGGCCCCGTGAAAGCACTCGTGGCATGCGGTTGACAGGGCCTGGGGCAGACCCTGCCCTCCCCACTCGGGGTCGTCGGAGGGTGTGATCCAGCCGCCTTCCACGTACTGGTCGTAAGCCTGCTTGAACCCCTCGGGTGTCTTGACCTCGCCGTCCTTGAAGGTGCAGCCCTGTTCGTCCCCGGTCTTGTTCAAGGGCCAGAGCACGTTCTCGGAGAGTTTCTCGGCCTCGGAGAGCACCATCTCGAAGGTCTCCCGGTCATAGTCCTTGAACTTGTCGTACTTGCACAGCTCCTCGACCTTTAGCTGGTCGAAAAGCACGAACCTCCTGTCCCTGGGGTCGCTGATCTTCGCCATGTCTGTTTACTCCTCTCTTTATAGATTCTTACTGCACGCCTGTCTTTGCGATTTTAACATACAACCCGGAGGCGGACTAGT
>CAZYTX010000058.1:0-2175 GCA_964650485.1 uncultured bacterium
GATAGCTCCAGTCCAGTCAAGTATTTATTTTCACGACTGTCCTGGCCGGAGATCGTGACACGGAGATCGTGGAAGTCTTGACGCCCGTTCATATTTTCATTATAGTAAATAATCCAAGTGGGCTTTTTAAGCGCCCTTAGCTCAATTGGATAGAGCGTGTGGCTACGGACCACAAGGTTGGGGGTTCGAATCCCTCAGGGCGTACCATAGATTTATTGGTGGGTCCCGCCCTACAGTTGCAAGCTTAATGAAAATCAAACTGATATACCCCGCCGGGCTTGACCAGTCCGGAAGGGTTGTAAAGTACTACAAGGAGTTTATGCCCGGCCTCGTTCTTCCCTACCTTGCCGCTCTGATCGGAGAGGAACATGAGGTCAGCATTGTAAACGAGTCTGTTGACGAACTCAGCTTCGAGGAGCCAGCGGACCTTGTCGGTATTACCGCCATGACCTCGCGCATAACCCGCGGCTACCAGATAGCCGAAGAATACAGAAAGCGTGGAGTGCCGGTGGTTATGGGCGGTTGCCACGTCTCAATGCTTCCCCAGGAGGCCTTGCAGCACGCGGATTCCGTGGTTGTGGGAGAGAGCGAAGGGCTGTGGGAGCAGATTATCGAGCACGCAAAGAGTGGAAGCCTCCGGCCCTTGTATAAACTCGAAAAGCTTCCCTCACTCTCTGGTCTTCCTGCTCCGCGCTACGATCTTCTGGATTTCAATAAGTTCCTGATTCCCATGAGCTCCGTGCAGTCGCTGCGGGGATGTCCGAAGAACTGCGATTTCTGCACGGTGACCAAGATTTTCGGAGGAAAATGCCGCACGCGCCCGGTAGAGGACGTGATCAGGGACATCCGCACCGCGACCGACTTTTTCTTCTTCGTGGATGATAATCTGTTTGCACAGCGCGATTATTGCCGCGAGCTTTTCAGACAACTCAAGTCCATGAACAAGTTCTGGGCCGCCCAGGCTTCCCTCGATGAGATCAAGGAAGAGGGTTTCCTGGAAAAGGCCAGGGATGCCGGGTGTTTCGCACTATACGTGGGGATCGAGAGCATAAGCTCCGAAAGCATCCGCCGCATGGGGAAGCGCACCCCGGGCCATTCACCGGAGGAGATAGAATCAACCATAAAGAAGCTGAAGCGAAACAGGATCAAGCTGGTCGCAAGCATGGTACTCTCTCCGGACAATGACGATGAAAAGAGCATGGCGGACATGGTCGAGTTCCTTGTAAGAAACAACGTGCCCATCCTGGCTTTTTTCATACTCTCGCCCGTCCCTCACAGCCGGCTTTACAGCAGGATGGAACAGGAGGGGCGGCTTTGCATAGCGTCGTGGAGCCGCATGGACGGGACCCGCTGCCTGTTCCAGCCGCGGGCGTGCACTCCCGAGGAGGTGGAACAGCTATACTGGCGCACTTTCAACAGTTTCTACTCTACTAAAAACATTTTGAGACGGTATCTTATTCCTCCGCATTTTCTTCTTTTCCTCGTAAATATCGCATGGAAAGAATCGGTGGAGGAGAGATGTCATCCCATGATGGGCATGAGGCACAGGACTCCTCTGTTCGCGGCCAATGATCTTTTCATGGCCAGCAAAAGAATCTCATGGACCATGAAGCTGGCAAGCATGGCTGCAAAGCTTAAATCGCCGGGCCACGGAAAAAGAGGAAGCGGATAAAGTGGATGAAGAGTCTTACATGGAACAGGCTCTGGTCGAAGCGAAAAAGGCGGCCGAGAGAAACGAGGTCCCCATAGGCTGCGTGGTCGTGTCCCGGGGTGCTATCATCGGCCGGGGCCACAACCTCCGCGAGTCTTTGGCTGACCCCGCTGCCCACGCAGAGATACTAGCACTCAGGCAGGCGGCCGGGGTGCTCGGCCACTGGCGGGTGTCGCCGGCAACCTGCTACGTGACCTGCGAGCCGTGTCCCATGTGCGCAGGGGCCATGGTAAACGCCAGGGTTGACAGGCTGGTGTTCGGGTGCAGGGAACCGAAGTCCGGGGCGTGCGGGTCCCTTTACAACATAGCGGCTGACAGGCGCCTGAACCATACCATGGAGGTTACAGGCGGGGTGATGGAAGATCAGTGCCTGGCGCTGTTGCAGGACTTCTTCCAGGCACTGCGGGTGGGGTCTTGACCACGTTGGGTCTTGACTTGCAGTGCCCGGTGAATGGAATAAAATT
>CAZYTX010000058.1:2275-22307 GCA_964650485.1 uncultured bacterium
GGGTCTTGACCACGTTGGGTCTTGACTTGCAGTGCCCGGTGAATGGAATAAAATTTAGGGTGAGATAGGAAGCGGTTCTTTGCGGGGAGCTTTTTTGCGGAGAGGTGGCCGAGTCCGGTTTAAGGCGGCAGATTCGAAATCTGCTGTGTCGCTTGTCGGCACCGGGGGTTCGAATCCCTCCCTCTCCGCCACAGTCATAATTCCGGACGTTGCGGCCCGGAAAGAAGGAAAAAACGCCAGACTCCAAGGGGGCCAAGTCATTGAAATTGTAACTTGGCGACTTTGCATGAGGCTAAAAACCATATAGACTGATTTCAAAAACAATTATAAAATTCTTGGCGTGCTTGGCGCCTTGGCGTTTTAGAGGTCGCGGAGAGGTGTCCGAGCTGGCCGAAGGAGCACGATTGGAAATCGTGTAGGCGGGATAAACCTCGCCTCGAGGGTTCGAATCCCTCCCTCTCCGCCACAATCCCTGATCGTACATTTGAAAAAACAACAAAACGCCAAGTTATTGAATTTTTCTCTTGGCGGCCTTGCATGAGGCTAAAAACCATATAGACTGATTTCAAGCACAGAGGGTAAAATCTTTGTATTTTTCGCATCAGTCCGGAAACAATTATAAAATTCTTGGCGTCCCTTGGCGTGCTTGACTTGGCGTTTCAACTGCCAACTGCACGCTCCGGGGCGATAGTCGGGCCCTGCACAACCGCGGCCTGCAAACCCCGTCAGGTCCGGAAGGAAGCAGCGGCAGCAGGACTTGCGGTGTGATGCAGAACAGCCCGGCTATCACCCGGGAGCGCGCAGGAAAGACCCTGCAAGGCCCCTTAATGAAAAGGAGGAAGCGTGTCCTACCTGGTACTTGCCAGAAAATGGCGGCCGCAGACGTTCGAGCAGATCCTGGGACAGGACTCCATCACCAGGACCCTAAAGAACGCCATAGTAAAAAAGCGCATGGCCCACGCCCTGCTTTTCTCCGGTCCGCGGGGAGTGGGCAAGACCACCATGGCCCGTGTGCTTTCAAAGGCGCTCAACTGCCAGTCATACGAGGAGGCCACCACCTCGCCCTGCGGCAAGTGCAGCGCCTGCGTGCAGATAGCCCAGAGCTCGGCAGTGGACGTGCTGGAGATTGACGGGGCATCCAACACCGGAGTTGACAACATACGGGACTTAAGGGAGACGGTGCGCTATTTGCCGGCCTCCCTGCGCACCAAGATATACATAATAGACGAGGTGCACATGCTATCAAAGGGCGCTTTCAACGCGCTACTCAAGACCCTGGAGGAGCCGCCGGCGCACGTCATGTTCATCTTCGCCACCACCGAGCCCCACAAGGTGCCGCAGACCATCCTCTCAAGGTGCCAGCGCTACGACTTCCACAGGGTGGGCGCCCAGACCATCTTCGAGCACCTTGCAAACATCTGCCAGGCCGAGGACATAAAGCTGCCGGAGGGGGCCCTGCGGGTGGTCGCCAGCGAGGCTGACGGGAGCGTGCGCGACGGGTTGAGCCTCCTTGACCAGGTCACCAGCTTCGGCCACGAAGAGCTTTCCGAGGATGACGTGCTCCGCATCCTGGGCGTGGTGGACCGGTCGCTGATATGGAGCATCGGAAGGTCCGTGCTCGATGGTGACGCCTCGGGCGTGCTTTCAGCCCTGGCCGGCGCGGACGAGGCTGGTCATGACGTGAAGCAACTGGCAAAAGAGCTTATAAGGTGGTTCAGGGACCTGGTGGTCGTAAAGATATCCCGGGAGCCGGAGCGGCTCATGGAGGTGAGCGGCAATGAGCTGGAGGAGTTCCAGGCCATGGCAGAGGGGACTACCCTGGAGACTGCGGAGCGTCTTTTCGACCAGTTATCCAGGTTGGACGAGGAGCTGGGCAGGTCGGGCCAGCCCCGGCTGCTTTTGGAGATGACACTTGTCAGGATGGCTGTGACTCCTCCCATGGCGCCGGTGGCCGAGGTGATCGCCAGGCTGGAGGAGCTGGAAGCGGCACTGAGAGAGGCATCGCAAGAGCAGGGATCAGGAGGAGCAGCAATCGAGCACGCGCCTTTGTTTAAGGGAGAGCCGGAAAAGGCGTACGAGGAGGACACGGGAGAAGGCGCAGCCCAAAGCTGGGAGGACCTCATGGATTTCGTGGAAAAGCACGACGGCAAGCTGTTCACCCTGCTTTCAGCCGGGACATTCAGGAACAGGTCGGGCAGGGAGTGGCGCCTGGCCTTTGACCCGGGCAGCTTCCACATGGAAAAGCTCAAAGAGCAGGAGAACGCGAAAAAGCTGCAAGAGTTCATGGTCGAGTGCTTTGGTGAAGGGCACAGGCTGGTGATAACCGAGGACATCGCCCTGTCGAGGCCGGCTGAAAAAGCAAGCCCTTATAAACAGGAAGAGGAGAAACGCAAGGAGGCCATGGACGACCCGGTGGTGAAAGGCATACTGGATAAGCTGGGAGGAGAGCTGGAGGACGTGAAGACCAAGTAGGAGCGGGAAGCGGGAAGCGAGGAGCGAGGGAAAGAAAATTTAAAAAATGGATGATTTCCCCATAGATTTTTCAAAGCTGGACCTCTCCTCCGTCATGGAGATGGCAAACAAGCTGAAAGAGCGCATGAAGCAGATGGAGGAGTCGCTGGCAAAGATCGAGGTCGAGTCGGTGGTTGGCGGCGGCATGGTCACTGTCAAAGCGAACGCCCGCGGAGAGGTTCTATCCATTTCCATGGACCCCGAGCTTCTTTCCGAGCCGGACAAGGAGATGATCGAGGGCCTGGTGGCCGCGGGTGTTAACCAGGCCCTTGCCGAGGCCAAGAAGCGCCGCGAGCAGGAGATGCAGAGGATGACCGGGGGCATGGTCCCGCCCGGCTTCCCGGGGATGTTGGCGTGAGGAGCGAACTGGAGACCCTGAAAAGGCTCCTTTCAAGGCTGCCGGGCCTGGGCGAGAAGAGCGGGGCCAGGCTGGCTTACTTCCTGTGGCGCGCTCCTCAAGGTTTTTCCGAGGACCTGGCAAGGGCCATACTCGAGGTAAGAGAAAAGGTCAAGGAGTGCCCTGTATGCGGCTACCCTTCAACGCAATCGCCTTGCGAGATATGTAATGACCCCGAGCGCGACAGGTCCGTGATCATGGTGGTGGAGGAGCCGCAGGACCTGGACACTATCGAGGCCTCGGGTTCATACAGGGGTCTATATCACGTGCTGGGAGGCACATTGTCGCCCCTGGCCGGCAGCGGCCCGGAGGACCTCTTTATCGCCAGCCTGCTGGAGCGTACAAAAAGCGACGAAGTAATGGAAGTGATTCTCGCCACCAACCCCACCGCGGAGGGAGACGCCACCGCGGGCTTTCTTGTCGAGGAGCTTGCAAAGGCGCGGCCGGACCTTTGCGTCACCATCCTGGGACGGGGCATAGCTGCGGGTTCCGAGATAAAGTTCCTGGACCCGCAATCACTCGCCTGCGCCCTCAAAGGGAGAAGGAAGGACTGAGAATTCATATACTCTTCCACTTATCCCCTCCAGCGCATTTATACTGCTTAGGTTAATATACAACCCCCTGTTGACAAAGCCCACTCTGTTGTTTTATATAGATGGATAAGGGAAGGGGGCCCATCGCGCAGGACACATCCAGCAGCGCCAGGATTTCTCGCCACCGGGAAAAGTCATGAGGAACCGGGGAACAAAGGAGCCGCGGGAATCAGGCTTGTTCTCTATTATCATGCTCTACGTGTTCCACGTGGTCCTCTCCCTGCTCTTCGCCCTGGTGTGCATCGCAATCCTCAAGTACCAGTGCCTGGAGACCGGGGAAGGGCATGCGCCTCCCCATTACCTGGCCGCGGCGTTCCTTACCTTTTTCCTTGCAGTGCTAAGCTTGAACTTCATCAGGCGCCGGCTTGGCACGAGACACGCATGGTGGCCCTATGCCGCCAGCCTGATTTTATTTTTATCCAGCGGCTCGATCTTCATAGACGACTACCCTGACGATTTCCAGTTCCTGGGTCCTTCCATCGAGAAACCGGGCCACATGCCTTCCGGGCCGCCCTCTTCCTGGGGACATGTAAAGCTCAGCATTAACGAAGACTGCCGGAGGGCCACGGCCGTGGGTAAGTCCAGGATAATGCAGCGGCGCGTCAAGGTCCCCTCCGGAGGAGTTCTTTCCTTTGGTATAGGTGTCCTCTACGGGCATGAACCCAGCCGCGGGGCCGAGGTCTCGGTTTTAGTCAGCACACGCCTGCATCCTGCTGAGGAGGCGGACAGGTGGACATTGCCCCTTAACAGGAATGCTTGGTTCGACAAGACGGTTGATCTTTCATCTTATGCCGGTCAAGAGGTGAAAATAACCATCAGGGACCACACTCCCCGGCCCATGGGAGGCGCTCCCTATCTTTTCATAACTCCCCCCGGGGTGGTGTCCAGGGAATCCCGCGGTCCCAACATTATACTGGTGGTTGTTGACTCGCTGCGCTACGACGCGGTCACCCATAGGCCCGGCCAGGGGCACACGCCGCGCTTGCACCAGAGGATGAATTCGAAGGGGGCGGTGTTTTTCAAGCGGAATTACGCCCAGTCAAGCTGGACCAGCCCCTCGGTGGCCTCTCTTCTGACTTCCCTGATGCCGGCCCAGAACGGTGTGGTGGCCAGAAGCGGTCTCCACCTCTCCCATGAAAACCTGACCATCATGGAGCAAGTGCAAGAAGCCGGGTATCTTACCGCGGGTTTTTCAACCAATTCTCTTGTAAGCGGCCCGCTCAACTTCGGCCAGGGCATGGACTTTATAAAGGTGGTCGGACGCGACACAAAAGACTGGTGGAAATCGGCCAAGAGGCTCAACCGGAGTGCGATGAAATGGATCGAGAAAAACCGGGACCTGCCTTTCGTGCTTTACATGCATTACATGGACCCTCATTACCCGTACCTGCCCCCGCCCCGCCATTTTGTGGAGGTGATAGAAGAAAAAGGCCTGATAAAAGGAGCAAAGGCCCTGTACCTTCCCTTCAAGATATATGACCGCGACATTTACATGAGACACGCCGGGATTTACAAGAGCCTGTATCAGGCCGAGGTGTCCTACTGGGACGAAGCCTTCGACCGGTTCATGGACAGACTCGAGGCCCTGGACTCGGAGCGCCCCTGCATCGTCATCGTGGTCTCGGACCACGGGGAGGAGTTCCTGGACCACGGGAACCGGGGCCACGGAACCAGTCTGTATGAGGAACTGGTCCACGTGCCGCTGGTAATTTTCATGCCTGGAAATGAAGAGCCTGTCAAGGTAGGTGAAATCACCCAGAACATGGACATCGGGCCGACCATATTGGACCTGCTCGGAATAAAGGCCGCGGAGAAGTTCATGGGAAGGTCGCTCCTTCCTCTCATGGGTCAGGACAAGAAAGACCCGAGCCGGGTTGCATACTCTGAAATGCCTCCGCGCCGGTCAAAGAGATTCTCCTCGGGAGTAATGGGCGTGTACATGCGTGCGTGCATAAGCAGGGACTCGAAGGTCATTGAAAAGATTCCAGCCCGGGGATCACCGGAGATCGAGCACTACCGGCTGGACAGAGACCCGCGGGAAGCAAATCCCTTGAAATTCGATGGTCATGCTCGAGCAGGGAAAATGACGAAAATGCTGCAGGAGTTCTTCAATACACTGCCGGGCAAGGTCCCGGAAGACGACATGCACCGCCCTCCCCTTCCGGACCCGATCGCAAAGAAACGACTCCGGGACCTGGGATACATAAACGACTGAGAACACCATAAGCGCCGCTTATTGCCCTCCTCTTCCAGAGCGGTGGTATTTGTCCCATAAATCACAGCGTTCGAACTGCTTTGCCGGCTCCCGTATGGCTTCGAGCCCGCCCGAATCCAGGATCATCCTCTTCTTGCCCTCGCTCTCGTATGCCGGCCACTCGGGCAGGCCCGGGCCGTTGGGGTCTCCTTTGCGCGCGAAGTTTGCCCAGTAGGACTGCATGGTGAGGGAGAGGCCCTCGACCTTTTGCATGTGCTTGTCCTTGAACAGAAGCTTGAAGGGCTCCCGCTCATAGGTGCCGAACACGAACGGTATCTCCAGGGCGTGGAAAGCGCCCAGCCTCTTCTTGAGCCGGATGTCGTCGAAGTCGAACCGGTAGTAGTAGACCTCGTCCTGGTGGCGGGACATGGCCTTCACCGGGTCGTGGCCGCCGCACCCGAGAATCCTGTCCGAGTCCTTCTGGATGTAGGCCTCGGTTGGGCGGTCAAAGCCGTCCGCGGGATACGCCTTAAGGAGCTCCTCCCCGAACCCGGGGTACTCTTTCATCATGACCCTCTGGTAGCGGCGCCTGGTCATGAACCGCTTGCCCGGCTGGATCAAAATAAGCGGCCGGGTCTCGTCGCGGTTGGAGCCGGCAAGATACGGGACCTTGTTGTAATCGCCCGCGATGATGCAGTCAAGCGGCGGCTTGGAGAGCAGGTGGCCGTCCTGGTGGGGCATGAACGGGCTCCTCTGCCCGGTCTCGTCCCAGATCACCTTTTTCAGTATCTGCTTTGCGCTCTTGCTCCTCATGCACTCGACCTGGCCTGTTGGGTGGTCGCATCCAAGCTCTTGGGCCAGTTCCTTTGCATAAGCGTAGCCCTGCTCCAGTGTCCTGGTCCTCCTGCACCCGCCGCTCTGTTGTATGGCCTGGTGGAACAGGCCCTTTGCTAAAGGCGTTGCCATGAGCGTGCACACGCTCCAGCCGCCGGCGCTCTCGCCGAATACGGTGACGTTGTCCGGGTCGCCCCCGAAGGCGGCGATGTTGTCGCGCACCCATTCGAGAGCGAATACCTGGTCCAGGTGGCCGTAGCCGCCCGCGGCCTTGTCGGGGTCCTCCTCCCTGAAGCCGGGATGGGCCAGAAACCCGAACGGACCCAGCCGGTAGTTGATGGTCACCACCACCAGGTCCTGGTTTTTTGAAAGCACGTCCCCCTGGTACATGGGGGATATGCCCGAGCCGGTGAGCAGGGTGCCCCCGTGTATCCACACCATCACCGGGAAGGTCCCCCTCTTCTCCGGACGCCATACGTTAAGGTATAGACAGTCCTCCGAGCCCTTGGGCCTGCCGGTCTTTAAGAGGTCGAGCTCGAGCATGGAGGTCTTCTGCGCGCACTCGGCCGAGAACTCTAGCGCAGGCAGGGGCGCGGTCCACGGCCCGGGCGGCTGCGGCCGCTTCCAGCGCAGCTCGCCCACGGGCGGCGCCGCATAGGGAATGCCCTTCCACACGCACACGTCCTCGGTGTCCGATTCCATGCCCGCCACCGGCCCGTACACGGTCTCCACCACATCCGAGCAGAGCTCTGACTGAGCCACGGCCCGGCTCGAAAGCAGCCCCAAAAAGAGCACCATTGCCGCGGCGAGTTTTGTTTTCATAGGTTCAATCCTTTGGCATATATGGTTTCCTCTAGGACCTTTGATTTCAATCTCGGCTTTTAAGCTCCATGTATGAGTCAAATGACTTTTGCTCCAGCTCAACAACAAAGTCAAGGTCGTTAACCTCGGGGGAATCATTCCGAGCCGCGGACCCGAACAGGCCGAGTTTTTTCACGCCGAAAGCGCGGATCTCATTGCTCCGCTCTTCGAGCATCCTCAATATGTCTTTCCTTTGTAAATCCATATTTCTCAGCCTGTAAAATAACACGACTATGCTTCAAATCCATTGTTCGCTATGGTGTCCCTGTACCAGAATGCGCTTGCCTTGGGCGTGCGCTTCTGCGTGTCGAAGTCAACGTGTATGAGCCCGAAGCGCCTGGTGAAGCCGTAGGCCCACTCGAAGTTGTCCATGAGCGACCATGCAAAGTATCCTTTCAGCTTCACTCCTTGCTGCATTGCCCTGTGGGCCTGCTCCAGGTAGGCCCGGTAGAAGTCTATCCTCTCCCCGTCGTTCACCGCCCCGTTCTCGACGTGATCGTCCAGCGCGGCCCCGTTCTCGGTGACGTACACCTCGGGGTCCCCCCACTCCTCCTTTATGCGCATGAGCGACTCGTAGATGCACTCGGGGTAGACCTCCCAGCCCATCCTCGTGTACCTTGCGCCCGGCTCCTTGTGCTTGAATTCAATATTTGCCTCCAGCAGCGGGACCTCGGGGTCATGGCAAGCGAAGACCCTGGTATAAATGTTCAGGCCCACGAAGTCGAGCGGCTTGTTTATGAACTCCTCGTCGCCCTCTTCAATGGGTAAGTTCAAAGGCCCGAGCACTGAAAGCATGTCCTCCGGATACCCTCCCGCAAGCACCGGCTGCGCGTACCAGCGGTTCAGGAGCCCGTCTATCATCCGGGCCGCGTCCCGGTCCTTGCCCGAGTCCGAGGCGGGATACACCGGCGGGAGCTGAAGCACTGTCCCCGCCAGGGGGTCTTTGGCCTCCTCCCGGATCGCTGTCACCGCGTTCGCGTGAGCCAGGTTAATGTAGTGCGATGCTTTGAAGTACTGGAGCGGGTCTTCGATGCCCGGGGCGTGCTCTCCGCGCAAGTACCCCAGGGTGGCGAATATCTGGGGCTCGTTCAAAGTGGCGAAGTATCTCACCCTGTCTCCCAGGGCTTTTGCAACCGCGGCGGCAAAGTCCCCGAACCAGCCCTTAATGTCCCGGTTTGCCCAGCCGCCCCGCTCCTGCAGTGCCTGGGGCAGGTCCCAGTGGTAAAGGGTCACAAAGGGCTGGATCCCGGCGTCCAGCAACTCGTCCACCAGCCTGGAGTAAAAGTCAACGCCCCTCTGCTCCACCCCGCCCCTGCCCCGGGGCATGATACGCGGCCATGATATGGAAAAGCGGTAAGCCCGCAGCCCCAGCTCTTTCATGAGGCCTAAATCCTCTTTGTATCGGTGGTAGTGGTCGCAGGCGATGTCCCCGGTGGCGCCGTCCTTTACGTTGCCGGGCTTATGGGTGAACCTGTCCCATATGGACTCGCCCTTGCCGTCCTCCGCCGGCGCGCCCTCGATCTGAAAGGAGGATGTGGCCGCGCCCCATAAGAAATCATCGGGGAAGCGCAAAAGGGCCATGGCCTTTACCGTTTATGCGCCCCGCAATGATGACATGACCGTTCATCCCAGGCCGTGATCAGGCCTCGCTCGAGGCCACGTCACGGGCGAAGTTCCTCCCCGCGGTCGAGTCGGGCCCGTAGAAGTCCGCGCCGATCTCATCGGCGAACTCCTGGCGGATGGGGGCACCGCCGATCATGATCTTGACCTGGTCTCTCAGCCCCGCGTCATTTATCGCCTTTATGGTGTCCTTCATGGCCATCATGGTGGTGGTGAGCAGGGCGCTCATGCCGATCACCTGGGGCTTGTGCTCCTTTATGGCCTCCACGAACTTATCCGGGGGGACGTCGGTGCCCAGGTCAACAACCTCGAACCCCGCCCCTTCAAGCGCCATGGTCACCAGGTTCTTGCCGATGTCGTGCAGGTCGCCCTTGACCGTACCCAGCACCGCCTTGCCGATGGGCTCGATCCCGCTCTCCACCAGCATGGGCTTTAACACCTCCAGTCCCTGCTGCATGGCCCGGGCCGCGACCAGCATCTCGGGAACAAAGTACTCGCCCCTCTGGAACAGGTCGCCCACCTCGTCCATGGCAGGGATCAGGCCCTCCTTCATGATGGCCTCGGGCCCCTCTCCCTTGTCAAGCATCTGCTTCACCTGCTCTTTTGTCTCGTTGGCTTTGCCCGCTTTCACCAACTCTTTCAGCTTCTCCATTACATCCTCCCTTCATATACCTTTTGATTCGCGCGCTCTGATGATGTCACAAGCACCAAGGCTCCATCTGATGAGCATACTACGAAGATGGTATTATAACTTATCATCGCCGCAAGCAAAAGCAAAAAGCTAAAATTTTTTCATGTTTCCACGCCTTGCCTCGCTTGACTTGTCCGCCCTTCTATCTTTATCATGAATTTCAGGGGAGGGGACATGACGGTTGCAGTACTAAGGAGGGCAGCTCTCCTCGCGGTGTTAGCTCTGCTTTGCCTTGGCTTTGCAGGTTGTCCCAGGCAGGGGGAGCAGAGAGGCGATGATATTCTTGCCTTTGCCGCGGGCGGCGAGCTCCGGCCCAGGACAACGGAGGGAGAGCATATCTTCGGAGACCGGAAGGGCGGGCACCCGCTCGTCACCATGATCCCGCACCTGGTCGAGCGGGACCTGGTGATGGTGGACCTAGCCGGCGGCCTGGACATAGGGTGCCAGCCCCTCATACGGGAGCAGATTTTCCGCTGGCAGCCCGACTGGCTCCAGTACCTGAGCGAGGCCAACATCAGGGTGCTGAACCTTGCTGACGACCACTGCCTGGACTGCGGCAGGGACGCCCTGGCCCACGCAACCAGCCAGATGCTGGCCCAGGGCTTTTACGTTTGCGGGGCCGGTGTAGACCAGGAGGAGGCCCATGCACCCGTGTACCTCACCAGGTACGGGATCACCGTATCCATCGTGAGCTTCCTCATGGAAAGTCCGCCTGCCATAGCCCCTTGCGAGGAATGCACCGGCCCCTCGATATACAGCAGGCAGGCGCTCATAAGCTCTCTCAAGGAGATGAAGAAGAGGGCCATGCACCACCTGGCCGTGTTCCACTGGAAGGAGCGCGACCTGCCGGGGCTCACCGACGATGAGCTGAGCGTGGCCAAGGAGGCCATGGACTTCGGCGCGGACCTGGTTATAGGGTACGGGCCAAGGTCCGCGGGCGGGCTGTACAGGATACGGGGAAGGTGGGTGATAGGCAGCCTGGGAAGGCTTTCGGGAACGCCCGCCTCCTCGGAGTCAAAAATAGTGGACGGACTGTTGCTTGCCGCGGAGTTCACCCGTGGAAACATGATGAACCTGAGGGTGCTGCCGGTGACTCTGGAGAAGGGCAGGCCCCGGGTCATGCGCGGCCAGGAAGGGGCCGCGGCCCTGCGCGCCCTGATGGCGACCTCAGATCAGATGGTGGCTGACAACTCCAGCCTGATAGGGGACATACTGTATCTGAAATAAGGCGGGGAAGGGCTTCTTTTCAGGGATTTTGTTGCCGGGTTTTTCTCTTGAAGTGCTCGATGGTGAGCGAAAGTCCCTGGTCCAGGTCCACCTTGGGGTCCCATTCAAGCCTTTCCCTGGCAAGGGATATGTCCGGCCGGCGCTGCTTGGGGTCGTCAACGGGCAGGTCTTTGAACACCATTTCGCTCTGGGTCCCGGTCATCTGTATTATCTTTTTGGCGAAGTCCAGTATGGTCATCTCGGAAGGGTTGCCCAGGTTCACGGGAAGATCGTAGTCAGAGAACAGGAGCCGGTATATGCCGTCCACCAGGTCTGACACGTAACAGAAGCTGCGCGTCTGCGAGCCGTCCCCGAAAACGGTTAGGTTCTCTCCCTTGAGCGCCTGGTCTATGAAGGTGGGCACCACCCTGCCGTCCCGTGTCCTCATCCTGGGTCCGAAGGTATTGAAGATTCTCGCTATCCTGGTTTCCACCCCGTGGTGCCGGTTGTAGGCCATGACCAACGCCTCTGCAAAACGCTTGGCCTCGTCGTACACCCCCCTGGGCCCGATGGGGTTCACATTGCCCCAGTAGTCCTCGGACTGGGGATGTATCATGGGGTCCCCGTACACCTCGGAGGTGCTGGCAAGGAGCAGGCGCGCCCCCTTGGCCAAAGCCACCCCCAGGGCGTTGTGCGTGCCCAGGCCTCCCACCTTCATGGTCTGTATGGGAAGCTCAAGATAGTCCACCGGGGAGGCCGGCGATGCGAAGTGCAGTATGTAGTGCACCTCCCCTTTCACGTGTATAAAGTTGGTCACGTCCTTGTTGAAGTACGTGAAGGAGGGGTTCTCGAAAAGCTGCGAGATGTTGGAGAGGTCCCCGGTGAGCAGGTTGTCGTAGCAGAGCACCTCGAAACCCTCCTCAAGGAAACGCTCGCACAGGTGCGAGCCTATGAACCCCGCACCTCCGGTTATCAGCACCCTCTTTTTTGACATTGCATCTTCCTTTAATCAGCCATGAAAAATTCTTGTCCCGAATGAGTTATATACTTTTTACTCAATTCGCACATCCCGGCGCCACCGTTTTCCTTCCCACCGAGCAGTAATAGAACCCCTGCTCGGCCATGCTCTCCGGGTCGTACAGGTTCCTGCCGTCGAACACCGCCGGGTTCTTCATGAGAGCGCGCATCCTGCCGAAGTTGGGACGCCTGAACTCGTTCCACTCGGTTATGATCAAGAGCGCCGCGGCCCCGCCCAGGGCCTCATAGGCCGTATCGCAAAAGATCACCCTGTCCCCGAAAACAGCCTCCGCGTTCTGGGCGGCCACCGGGTCGTAGGCCCGCACCTGCGCGCCCCTCTCCAGGAGCTCGTCTATTATGTAGATGGCAGGCGCCTCCCTTATGTCGTCGGTCTGCGGCTTGAAGGAGAGGCCCCACACCGCGACGGGGGCCTTGAACCCGTCCTCGAAGTAGGAGGTGACCTTTTCCACCATCCACCGCCTCTGGCCCTGGTTAACGTCCTGCACGCTGTTCAGTATCCTGGCCTTGTACCCGGCCTTCTCGGAAGAGCGAATGAGCGCCTGTATGTCCTTGGGAAAGCACGAGCCCCCGTAGCCCACCCCGGGGAAAAGGAACTGGAAGCCGATGCGCGAGTCGAACCCTATCCCCCTTCTCACGCTGCTTATGTCCGCACCCAGCCACTCGCAGATGTTGGCTATCTCGTTTATGAAGCTTATCTTGGTGGAGAGCATGGCGTTGGCCGCGTACTTGGTAAGCTCCGCGCTTCTTGTGTCCATGGTCAGTATGGGCTTCTCCGTGCGCACGAAGGGCTCGTAGAGCTCTTGCATGATCCTGGCCGCCTTCTCTCCATCGGCGCCTATGACCACCCGGTCGGGCTTGAGGAAGTCGTCCACCGCGGCGCCTTCCTTCATGAACTCCGGGTTCATCACCATTTCAAAAGGCTCGCTTGTCTTTTCGGCTATTATATCCCCCAGGCTTTCCACCGTCCCCACCGGCACGGTGGACTTCACGGTTATGACCGTGTAGTCCTTGATAAGACCGCCCACCTCCCCGGCCACCTCGCGGATAGCGGAAAGGTCGGCCTCCCCGTTCTCGCCAGGAGGAGTGCCCACAGCCAGGAACACCACCTCCGCCTCGGGGACCCCGTCCTCCAGCCGGGTGGTGAACACCAGCCGGCCCTCCTTCAAGTTCCTCTCCAAAAGCTCTTCCAGACCCCGCTCGTATATGGGGACCTCGCCCTTCTTAAGCTTTGCTATCTTTTCATCGTCAACGTCAACGCAAACCACGTCGTTGCCGCTCTCGGCAAAGCACACCCCGGCCACCAGTCCGACGTAACCCGTCCCGATCATGCAAATGTTCACCTGTACACCCCTTTTTCTGGCTCTCGGCTTTTATCCAGGCCGGACGAGGACAAGGTGCGGTGCAGGGCCCGTATCACCCTGGCCGAGTCCTGGTGGAAGTAGAGCAGCGCGCTCATGATCTCGCCAGCCCGGTCAAAGTCATTGCGCGCCAGCGCGCCTGAAAGGCTCTGCACCATCTCCCTGAAGGCGTCCTCGGAAAGGCCCATCTCGTGGTATGCAATGGCCAGGTCGTACCTGGTCTGGTAATCGTCCCTTTCAACCTCGGACTCGACCCCCTTCTTGAACTCCGTGAACACCTCCTGGAAGGTGGGGCTTCCGGGCTCCTCCTTGAAGGTGACCTGCACAAGCTTCTGATACTTCTCCTGTAGAGGCCCCAGGTCGAGGTTTGCCACCATCCGCTGGAAGCTATCCTGCACGGCCTTGTCAATCTCTTCTCGCACCTGTTGCTTCAGGCTGGCCTCCTCGCTCGAAAGCCTGCCCGAGAGCCGGCTTATGCACGCGTCGCAGATGGTCATGGCAGGGCCTTGCATGAGCTTATTGACCTCTTCCTTGTTCCGGCCGCACCATATGCAGAATTCCTTGTCAGGCATCCTTGGAACTCCCTTTCAAAGGCTTCTCCTTTGCAAGACAGCGGGAAAGCGCGTCTTTGAAATCAGGCATGTTAACGCCCGCCTCCCGCTCGAGCCTGCCCGTATCCAGCACTGAATAAAGGGGCCTCGAGGCCCTGGCGCCATAATCCCCCGTGCTTACCGGCTCGACCGAGACCTCGCCATCCACACCCGCTGCCCTGAATATCAGGAGCGCGAACTCGTACCAGGTGGTCTCTCCCGCGTTAGCAGCATGATAAATCCCGGAGAGGCCCTTTTCAAGGCACACCCTTATGGCCCTGGCTAGGTCGGGCGCGTAAGTGACCCGGGTGTGCTGGTCAGCCACCACACGGAGGCTGCGCGTTCCCTGCTCGCACTCTTCCAGCATGGCGTTCACGAAGTTCCTTCCTCCCGGGCCGAACAGCCCCGAGGTGCGGATCACCAGGCGCCCCTCCGGGTCCGCGGAAGCCACGGCGCGCTCCGCTGCCAGCTTGCTGGCCCCGTAGACGTTAAGGGGCTTTGGCTCGTCTTCTTCCAGGTAGGGCGAGGTCTTGGCGCCGTCGAACACGTAGTCCGAGCTCATCTGCACGAAGGCAACCCCCGAGCCTTTGCAGGCCCGGGCCATCCTTGCGGGCGCCCCTGCGTTCACCTCCATGACCAGCTCCTGCTCCTCCTCGGCCTTGTCCACCGCGGTATAGGCGGCGCAGTTCACCACCGCCTGCGGCCGTCCCTTTTCAAGGTCCCGCTCAAACGCATGCGTATCCCTTATGTCGTAGTCATCCCTGGTGCGCGGGACCACCTCGAAGCTTTCCTCCAGCTCCCTGCAAAGCGCGCCTCCCAGCATGCCGGCTGCGCCCAGGACCGCTACTTTCCTCTTCCCCGCCGTGTCACTCCCCCGCTTTCCCCAGCCTCTCCCCGTACATCCTCTGGTAGTAGCTCCTGTACTCGCCGGACTTTATCCGCTCCCACCATCCTCTGTTCTCCGCGTACCATTTCACCGTGTCCCGGAGCCCCTGCTCGAAGGTGTAGTCGGGCTCGAAGCCGAACTCGGACCTCAGCCTGGAGGTGTCGAGCGCGTATCGCCGGTCGTGGCCGGGCCTGTCCTCCACGTGCCTGATAAGTGTCTCGGGCTTTCCCATGACATCCAGTATCATGTGGGTGAGCTCGATGTTGGATATCTCGCGGTTGCCCCCGATGTTGTAAATCGAGCCCGGCTTGCCCTCCTCCAGCACGGCCAGCATGGCCCGGCAGTTGTCCGAAACGTGTATCCAGTCGCGCCTGTGCAGCCCGTCCCCGTACAGGGGCAGGGGCTTGTCCTCCATGGCGTTGGTTATGAAAAGCGGTATCACCTTCTCCGGGAACTGGAAAGGCCCGTAGTTGTTCGAGCTGCGGGTGATGATAACCGGCAGCCCGAAGGTGCGCTGATAAGCGCGACTGAGCAAGTCCGCGGATGCCTTGGAAGCGGCGTAGGGGGAGTTGGGAGCAAGCGGCGAGTCCTCGGTGAAAAGACCCTCCGGGCCAAGCGAGCCGTACACCTCGTCGGTGGAGACCTGGAGGAAGAGCTTGACCCTGGAATACACCGACATTGAAAGCAGGCTCTCCGCGCCGATTATATTGGTCTCCAGAAACTCTGAGGCGCTCTCGATGCTGCGGTCAACGTGGGACTCCGCGGCGAAGTTGACCACGGCATCCACTCTCCGGCCGAACACCTCCTTTAAAAGCCCCCGGTCGCGGATGTCGCCCTTTACAAAACGATAGCGCTCGTGGGTCGCAAGGTCCGCCAGGTTCTCCAGGTTCCCGGCATAGGTGAGCGCGTCCAGGTTAATTACCTGGTGAGACGTCTCCTTGAGCATAAGCCGGACGAAGTTGGAGCCGATGAAACCGCAGCCGCCGGTCACGAGTATCTTCATAACTTATGCCTTGTATTTAAAATTAACATAAATGTCAAAACCGGGTGCGCTCAGCGGCCTTTTTCCTTGCCCGCGGCCTTGTACCTGAGTATAACCCAGTCGCCCTTGTCGAAGAGCAGTTCGAAGTGCCTGCTGTCTCTTTTAAGCTTGCCGGCGGCCTCGGGGCGTCCGCACACGTAACCGTAGATGTCGTACGTCGGGTTCCTGTTCACTATGACGCCGTCCGCACTGAAATGATCCAGGATCTCCCTCATGCGCTCCACGGGAGTCCCGGGTTCGAAGAACTCGGACTCGAGCAGCCTGCGCTGGTCCTGGTCTGGAACCCCCGTGCCCGGCTTGTGCTGCACTGCCACGAACTGGGGCAGGTGCGCGGTAAGCCGGTAAGAGGTCCAGACGTCTGAAAAAATGATCGCGTCATCCTCGAACCAGCCGGCATCCTCGATTACCTCGAAAGGAGTGTCATCGTATATAAGCGAGTCCTTGGCAAAAGACCGGGTCAATACCACTGTCTTCTTCAAGAGGTCGTTGTAGTAGGGAGGAGAGGCATGGAAGCGGACCGCGGCCAGGCTCACCAGGACGGAAACCAGGATGCAGGCGCTGATGTTCAGGGCCTTCCTCCTCTCTTCGTTGAAAAACACGTTCACCAGCCCGTGTATAAGAAGCGCTGCCGGGAACATGGAAAAGAAGGCCATGAGCCTGAGAAGCCTCCTCAAGTAACCCAGGCTGAAGTGCTTGGCGAACAGTGTGGCCGGCACGGGGTGAAAGCATATGAGAGGCACAGCAACCATCACCGCCAGGGCCATCAGGGGGGCGGTCTTTCTCCTGGTCGCGGCCCACAAGAAGGGGATGCAAATGTATCCCAGGATGTATAAGGGATAAAAGGTCATGTTGGGGTTTTGAAGGCTGCGCTGATAAGGGTTCAGGAAAAAGAGTGACGAGCTTATAAATGCGCGGTAGGGATTCCTGCCGAACTGCTCCCAGTTGGTGGCCTGGATGGTCTCCGCCCTGATAAAAAAGTACGGCAGGGCCAGGAGGACGCACATGGAAAGCGCCGCGATTATCTTGTAGACCGTGTAATGCTGCTGATGCCCGGAGATGCGCCGGGGCCGGAAGGGCGCAGCCAGATACACGAAGTACAGCAGGGGAACGATAACGAACGCGCCCGCGTATACCCAGGCCGAGAAGTCGGCTCCCCCGCCCAGAAGCGGGGTGAACCCTTCACGGTCGCCCCCGTACATCACCGCGGCGTCAACCAGAACGAGCACAACCGGCGCCGCAACCCATACCAGCAGCAATGACAGGTGAAGTCCCCTGCCCGAGCGGAAAATAGCTGCGAATGTCCGCAGAATCCTTGTGCGCCTGAACCAGATGGCAATGAGAAAAGACAACAGGGTGAGGTAAAAGCAAAGCCCCCATAAAACGTGTACTATGAACATGCCCAGCACGGAGAGGGCAAGGCCGAGAAGCAGACCGGCCCCGGGACCCTGCACGTATCGGAGGAAAAGCGCCAGGCAGCAGGGGAAAACAATGAGCCACTGGCTGTCCGCAGGATAAAAAGTCGTCCTGCCCAGAAACAGAAGACCACCATATATCACGTGGTAGGCCGCGAAAAGGAAAAGCGCGGTGCGCGAAACAGCAGAGCAAAAAAGCCTCCGCCCCAGGGCGTAAAACGCCACCGCGGACGCTGGAACAGTAAGGGACGCCGACCGGGTGTAGAGCTCGACGGGGTTAATCTCGAACAGCCTGGAGATGAGGGCCCATTGCAGTGCCCAGGTGTTATAGGAGTGTATGGGATCGGGTGGAGCATCCGCGTAAGCGAAGTGGGCCACGGAGGCCCGGCCCCACACCACAAGCTTCTTGACCGCGGAGATATAGTTATAGTAGTCCCAGTCAAGCGCCGCCCCCCGGAAGGAGCCGGTCCAGGCCGCGAGCAAAAGCAGCAAGAGCCCTATGACGTAGACGGAAACTCTTCCTCCGGGAGAATAGAGTTCGGCCGGGTCAAAGTCGTAGGAGAGCCTGAAGAGGGCATGCCTTACAAAAGCCAGCGCGAACATGGCTCCCAGGATGATGAGTTCCGCGTTCAGCACCGCGTCCAGGTCCGAGCCAACGCTGTAGAAAAAAAGTCCCGGCAAAGCCCACACGCCCATGGAAAGGGCTATGGACATTACAAGCCTCTCGATGAGCATGAACCTCTTCGAGGGGAAAAAAAGGGACATGAAAACAAGGCCGGGTGCAATGAATAAAAGGAAAAAACCGAGGAATATACGGGCCTCGATAAAAAGGTCACAGTCGAGCGCACCCGCAAGCAGCGCGGCCCCGCAAAGCACGGCCGCGGCGCCCAGTATCAGGAGGGAGTGAGCAGAGGCCTTTTTCTCGTCGTCCAGCATATTAGCGCTTCGGAGGGAACCTCACAAGTATGGAGAGCATGTGAGCCACGAGCCCCTCTATCTCCGCGAACCTAGCGGTGTCATAAGAGATGGTCGCGAGCCCGTCTCTCGTGAGCCTGGTGAGGCTCTGCCTCTTAACGAAGTCGTACACCCCCAGAGGCGAGGAAAAGCGAGCCGTCCCCCCGGTGGGCAGCACGTGGTTGGCCCCGGCCATGTAGTCGCCGGCCGGCACCGGCGAATAGGGGCCTATGAATACGCTGGCCGCGTTCTTGATCTTCCTGGCGAACTTGTGAGGCGAGGCGACCATTATTTCCAGGTGCTCGGGCGCGCTCTGATTTACAAAGCGGGCGGCCTGGTCAAGGCTTCCCACCACCACGGCCTTTATCCGCTCCTTCATTTCTTCAAGCGAAGTCTCGGCGCCGCTTGTTTCCAGCAGTCGCTCGACCTCGGCCTTGACATCTTTTGCGAGCGTCTTCGAGGTCGTAACCAGCACCGCGGTCGAGTCCTCCCCGTGCTCGGCCTGGGATATGAGGTCCAGCGCCACCCATCTTGCCTTGGCGCCTTTGTCAGCCACCACCATGACCTCGGACGGGCCGGCCAGGGAGTCCACGCCGCAAAGACCGCGCGAGGCGGCTATTGCCTTGCCCGCGGTCACCCATACGCTCCCCGGTCCCACGATCTTGTCAACCCTTGGCATCGAGCGGGTCCCGCATGCCAGCGCAGCCACCCCCTGTACCCCTCCAATCTTGTATACTGCGTCCACCCGGGCTATGCGGGCCGCTGCCAGCACGTGAGGGTTCATGTTGCCCTGCGGCCATGGACTTATCATGACGACCTCTTCCACCCTGGCCAGCCTGGCAGGTATGGCGGTCATGAGCACGGTGGAGGCGAGCGGGGCCCGGCCGCCGGGGATGCAGATGCCAGCCCTTTGCAAAGGCGCCACCCGCTCCTCGATGCTTACGCCTCTCTTGTCATCGAACTTGACCCCCTTGACCTTCTGCTTCTTGTGATATTCCCTTATCCTCTTTGCCGCGGTCCTCATTACTTTGAGGTCCGGACCCGGCACCGCGTTCACGGCCTTTTCAATCTCCGCTGCCGACACCTTTACGCTCCTGTTTGAGATGCGGTGCTTTTCCAGGCGCCATGTCCAGTCGAACAGTGCGGGGTCGCCTTTTTCCGCCACCTGGTCGAAAATCTTTTGCGCCTTTTCCATCACCTCCCGGGGTATACCCGGGCCGGCGGGGGCAATGGCCCCGCCTTGTTTTCGCACCCTGGAGTATTCAAGTATCTTCATGGTCCGGCAGCCCTTTTCCGCTCTATCTTCGCACCCACGGCTCCGAGCTTCTCATCCATTCTCTCGTAACCCCGGTCGAGATGGTATATACGCAGCACCTGGGTCTGGTTTTTGGCCGCCAGCCCGGCCAGCACCAGTGAAGCCGAGGCCCGGAGGTCCGTGGCCATCACCTCGGCCCCGGAGAGAAAGTCCCCGCCGTGTACGATGGCGGAGTTTCCCTCGATCCTGATGTCGGCTCCCATGCGCTGCAGCTCGAGCACGTGCATGAACCTGTTCTCGAATACGGTCTCGGTTATTACCGAGAGCCCTCCCCTGGCAAGGCACATGAGCGCCATGAACTGCGCCTGCATGTCGGTGGGGAAGCCCGGGAAGGGCTTTGTTTTCAAGTCCACGGCCCTGACACCGTCTCCACGCACCAGCAAGCCTTTCTCGGCCTCCTCCACCTGCACCCCGGCCTCCCTGAACTTGGCTATGACCGCCTCCAGGTGCGAGGGCTCGGCCCCCTCCAGAAAGAGCTCGCCGCCGGTTATCGCCGCTGCCGCCATGTATGTCCCGGTCTCTATCCTGTC
>CAZYTX010000059.1:0-21934 GCA_964650485.1 uncultured bacterium
CGTGGGGTTCCAGCTAAAGAGCCTTCACACCAAGAAGGTGGCCAACATGATGAAGCGCATCCGAGAGAAGTGTCCTGACACCAAGATAGTGGTGGGCGGATACGGCGTGGGCACACTCGGAAACCCGGTGCCGGAGGACAAGGACGGTGACGCTGTCTACATACGCGAGAACGCCGACTACCTGTGCCGGGAGGAGGGAGTGCAGTTCATGCGGAGGATACTGGGAGACGAGCCGGTGGACCGCGAGATCACCCAGTACCACCTTCCCATGACCGGCTTCTCAGTGGCCGGGCTCGATGCCCAGGCCCGGTTGCCAATAATACTCGTCAGCTTAGGCTGCCCCAACGCCTGCGACTTCTGCAACACCAGCGCCTTCTTCCATCACAAGAAGATCTACGTGGCCCAGCCCGAAGAGGTGTACAAGTTCATCAAGAACTACCAGAAGCGCCTCAAGTTCAACGACATCTTCGTGCTGCTTTTCGACGAGGACCTGTTTTTAAACCCCGAGTCCGTGCGCGAGCTGGGAAGATTGCTGCGGGCGGACAAGGAGACCTGGGGGGTGCGCTGGTTCACTTTCGGGTCCATGCGCTCCCTTTCCCGGTTCGATCCCGAGGAGTTGCGCGATTGCGGCCTGGGGGCCGTGTGGATCGGGGTGGAGAGCTTCCTGTGCGGTGCGGACAAGACCGACGACTATTATGCAAAGCGGAAAGGCAAAGAGATACAGGACATGTTCGAGGGGCTGCACAACAACGGCATCGTCACCATAGGGTCCCTGGTGCTGGGGTTTGACTTCCACGATCATGAGAACCTCCGGGAGGACATAGACCGCTTTGTTGACTTAAAGCCCTTCTTCTACCAGATATCTCCTTTGACCCCTTGCCCGGGCACCGCGCTCTACGAGCGCATGGAGGAGGAGGGCCGCATCCTGGACACATACAAGTGGGAGGACTTCACCCTTTGGAAGGACGACGTGTTCGAGCTCAAAAACTTCCAGCCCGGCGAGATCAAACAGCACTTCGACTACGCGCACGAGAGGATAAGGGACAAGCTGGGGCCGCCGCCTTTGCAGATGACCGAGAACATGCTAAACGCCGCGCAGAACCTGAAGGGATACGATGACGAGTATCACGAGTACCTCTCCGACAAGGCCAGGCAGCTTGCCACGGCCACATTCTCCTACCTGCGCTCCTGCAAGCTCCATCACCACAGCCCGGAAGTGAGGGCCAGGGCCGAGGACCTGGAGCGCCGCTACCGCGAGGAGGTGGGCAGGCCGGGCCTGCTGCCAGGCGGGGTCTCATATTACATATCAAACAAGATAAAGAGGAAGAGTCGGATGCCCCAGCCGGAGGTGGTCTCGGACCCGCCTCCCAGATGGTCGTACTACAACACCTTTGACAACAGGGTGTGGGTAAGAAGGGGAAGGCAGCAGAAAAAGCCGGTCCCGTACAAGGAACGAAGAGTATTCACGCTGCTAAGACAAACCTAGATAAAAAGGAGAGCCGGTATGGTGGAAGCAGTAGAGACCGAGGAAGAGGAGCCAAAGAGGAAGCCGCCCGAGTCAGGAGCGGACTTCAACCTGGTTGAAGACGTTATCTACTCGAGGAGGAGCGTGCGCTATTACAAGAACAAGCAGGTGCCCGAGTACCTGGTCAGGAGGGTGCTGGAGACCGGCAGGTTCGCGCCCTCCGCGGGCAACGTGCAGACCTGGAAGTTCGTGGTGGTCCGGGACCAGGACATGATAGCCCAGATGACCGAGGACGTGGTCAAGGTGTGCAAGAGGATTAAGAAGTTCGCCGACTACATCGAGAGAGGAAAAGGGAGAAAGGAGTGGCGGGCCAAGGCGCTTATGAGGTTCTTGCCGGGCATGTTCCACCCCATACCTTTCGGGGCCATGAAGCTCATTGCCGAGGACAAGCTGGGGGTGTGGCACGGTGCACCCACAGTGGTCCTCATGCTGGGGGACAAGCGCTCTCCCGGAAACCCGGCCATTGACATAGGCATAGCTGGACAGAACATGGTGCTCACCGCGCACAGCTACGGCCTGGGAACCTGCTGGGTGAGCTTCTGCACGCCCCTGGCCACCATGAAGAAATGGAGGGAGAGGCTGGGGCTGAAGTACCCCTACAAGCTCCACACCTCCATCGCACTGGGATATCCACGCGGCAACCCGGACGGGTACGTGAGCAGGGAGACCCAGGCCATTGACTGGTTCGGCCAGGACGGCCGCTTCAGAGTGGAATATTAAAGAGGTGATTACATGCCGCAGTTTATTACCAGGAAGGACAGGAAAAGCATAGAGAGCTTTCTAAAGCTCGGCACTGACATGACCATGGGAGCCGTGCTCATAGACCAGGATAAGTGCAACGGATGCAAGATTTGCACCTTTGCCTGCGCTGCAAGCTGCCTGGAGGTCGTGGACAAGAAGTGCAGGATGGTCACCGACCTCCCGGTGTGCATATCATGCGGCGACTGCGTGGCCATATGCCCCAACGAAGCCATACAGATAACCGACTACATCATGTTCAACCGCTTCTTTAAATACATTGACAGGGGAAAGCCGGAAATGCCCAGGAAGTTCTGAGGGTCTGCAAGGAGGCTGTTGCAGTGACTTTCAATCGGGTAGCGCACACAGCAAAGCTATGTGCGCGCCTGCCTGCCGCGCCAGAGGAAGCATAACTTATGTTCTGCATCCGGGCCGGGCCTCGTCATGAATGGGGGCTTTCCGGCCTGGTGGGCGTGTGCGAGTGCGACGTAAAGTCGGCCTCCACCATGATCGCCATAAACGCAATGACCCGCGGGCGTCCTGCTGGTCCCGCCCTGGAGGCTTGAGATCACGGGGCTTCTGCGGGAGGGGAATACCGAAGTTGAGATAAGGCTTACTCCTCCTCTCAGGAACCGGCTCATCTATACACAAAGAAGCACCGTGCAGGGAGCCGGGGCGATATGGTTCCAAGTACTACTTGGCGGGCAGGGAGTCCCTGCTTACAAAGCGACCCATCGCTGTGCACGAAGCAACATCATGAAGAGAGACGGGGCGATATGGTTCCAAGTACTACTTGGTGGGCCGTGCAGGATTTGAACCTGCGGCCAACGGATTAAAAGTCCGCTGCTCTACCTGGCTGAGCTAACGGCCCGTTCGACAGCTCCGGAGGGTTTGTAAAAGACTCGTCTCCTGTTTTCCCGTCCGGCTGACGGTTCTTTTGACATGAGTGTAAATACGGCTTCCGAGAGATATTAACACAAGGGGTTCGCGCACGCAATTTTCATGCGATGCATCACTACATCTTGCAGGAACCTCTGCTCTCGCCTCCTGCAGACCCGCTCTTGAATTGAGATTTACACGCAAGAGTGCTAAAGTTATATAAAGGTCAAGACGCCGGCAGTCCGCTGCCGGAAGGGTTTATAACAGGTCCAGGAAGAATCGTCCGAGGAATGAAGAGCCGGCTGCTATTCATGCGAGGAGCATAGCTATTATGGCGACGAAGAAACTCGGCACTTTACTGGAGGAGAAGGGCTTAATCAATGAGTTCCAGTTGGTGGCCGCGCTCAGCCACCAGCGCAAGTGGAAGTCGAAGCTCGGACAAAGCCTTATTGAGCTGGGATACCTGGAGGAGGAGCAGCTCTACCAGGTGCTGGCCGAACAGATGGAGATGGAGTTCGTGGAGCTCCAGGGCAGGGCCATTCCGCTCGATATCCTGAAGTGCATAAACAAGGACTTTGCCAAAGAATGGCTGGCCATCCCCTTCGAGTTCGATGGATCAAGCTGGAAGGTGGCCGTGGCCGAGCCCGACAAAGAGGGGCTGGAACAGGCCATCTCAGAGCAGCTCGGAGGAGACGCCAGACTGGTGCTCGCCACCCCCACGGACGTGGACATAATAACAAGAAAGATACCGGATAAAGTGCAGGTCGCAAGCGTGCAGCCCGTGAAGAAGGCCTTTGTAAAGGACGAGAACGGTATATTCACGCCGGTCGAGGGTGAGCCTGTAATTCAGCAACCAGAGCAGCAGCCCCTGAACAGGGAGGAGCCTTTCCCCCGGCCCCAGGAACCCGCGCAGCAAGATCAGGCTCCCGGGCAGGAGATCGAGGATTCCATGGTGCCGCCGCCCGAGCCGCAGGCCCAAGGCATCGAGCAAGATAAGGAAGGCGCGCCAGAGGTAGAGTCCACCGAGATGCCCGCAGCAGAAGAAGAGCCTCTTGAAATACCAGCATCAGAAGACGATGCCGTGCCCCTGGAAGCTCCTCACGAAACAGCCAGCCAGATGGGCTCGGAGCAAATGGAAGGTATGCCGGAGGAGCAGGCCGCTGGCCCTGATGTCGCGGAAACAGTTTCTGTCGGGGATCAGCCCGGGCCTCCCCAAGTGGAGGAAACTCCCTCGGCAGAGGAAGCGGTGGCCATGTCTCCCGCGGAAGAGGAAGCACCCGCTAGCGAGGAAGCGGTGGCCATGTCTCCCGCGGAAGAGGAAGCACCCGCTAGCGAGGAAGCGGTGGCCATGCCTCCCGCGGAAGAGGAAGCACCCGCTAGCGAGGAAGCGGTGGCCATGCCGCCTGCTGAAGCGGACATCTACTCGCAGGAGCCCGTTGAGGTGGGGCCAGCGGATGAACAGGCGGCGCCTCCTGACATTTCCCGGAATGAAGCCGCGGGCCATGATGCAGGTGCCGAGAAGCAGGTGGACATTGAGGAGCTTATGCCTCCACCTTTAAGCCCGGAGGAAGCCGCTGCCGGGCCCGGGGAAACCAGCCCTCCGGAAACCGGGCAGGGAGTCTCAATCGAGGCCCCTCCTCTGGAAGAAGAAGCATCCGCGCAGGCACAAGAACAGCCGCTCTCAGAAGGTCCCGGCCAGCCAGAGTCAGCTCCTGAAGAGCAGCCCCCTTCCCCGGCGGAACCGGGGCTGTCCGTGCCCCCTTCCGATGACAAGCCCGCGCCCGTGGCAGAAGAAGACCAGGAAGAAGGTTTGCTTGACGTCCCTTCCCTGGACAGCATCCTGGGACAGGGAACGGATGAGGGCTCCGCTTTTGCGGCCGGGGAAAAGCCGAGTGAGCCGGAGCCCGCGCAAACCACTGCTGGAGAGGGCCTCCCATCCCTGGACGCCCCCCCTCTGGAGGATGTACTTGCGGGAGAAGGTCAGGCCGGCGAGGGGCCTGCCGCGCCTGCGCAAGCGGGACGGGAAGAGCCACAAGCGTCCGCTGTCCAGGAGCCTGAAGAAGCCCCTGAATCGGAGGAGACGCCTCTGCAGGAAGCGAAGGAGCAGGAAGTTCCAGGCATTTCAGTGGAGCCGGCGCCGGAAGCTGGCGTGGCTGACGATGTGCCCGACCTTGAAGAGCTCTCGACAATGGAAGAATTGCCCCCGGAAGAAGTGACCACGATTGAAGACGAGGTCGAGCCCGGCGCTTTGCCAGGTATTCAGAAAGAAGAAGCACAGGATGTAGAGAGCCCGTCGGCGGATGATTCGGCCGAGCTCAAGGAAAAAATCGGCGACCTTGAGAAACAGATACAAAGCATGACCTCGGTCCTCGACCAGTTAAAGCAGAAGCTGGAAGATAAAAAGTAAATCCCACATGAAGCGCCCCAAGATAATAGCCGTGCTTATTGCAGCCGCGCTGGTGCTGGTTGCCGTGGTCGTGCTCTACCTTCAAAAGGATACGATCAACAGGGCAAGGGCCCGGAACCTGTACGATGAAAGCATGGAGATGATCAGCAAGGGAGACCTTTACGGGGCCGAGCTCAGCCTTGAGAAGGCCGTCCGTATGCAGCCGGATGAGCCCCGATACCACCTGGCGCTGGCTGAGGTCCTGGAAAAGCAGGGGGATTACAAAAGTGCGGAGGAAAGCTATGTAAAGGCTGCGGAGCTGGACCGGGAGGACCCGGAGATTCTCTCCCGTGCCGGGAGAATGGCTATAAAGGACAAGCGTCACAAGCAGGCGGTCAAACACTTCGAGCGGGCGAGCGAGATCGGCCCCGCCAGCCTGGAGAGCCTATACCAGCTTGGATACCACTACACCCTGGAGCGGGACTATGAAAAGGCGGTCAAGACCTACCAAAAGATACTGGCCGCATCCCCGGGCCAGGCCGAGGCCTACAAGAACCTGGGCCACGTCTACGCCGTGTCCAACCGACTGGACATGGCGGAGAATGCCCTCAGGAAGGCCATCGAGCTGGACCCCGGCTACGCCGCGGCCTACAATGACCTCGGAAACCTCATGGTGATAATGGGGAAACACGAAGACGCGGAAAAGGCATTCAACAAGGTCCTGGAGATTGATCCCGAAAACGCGGACGCCATGAAAAACTTGAATCGCCTGAAGCGCTCCAGCCCGGCGCCCGGCGCCTCCGAGTGAGCAAATCAGGGTTTTCCGATGCCTTCTCCTTTCCTCTTTTGGCCTCGAAAAAAATCCCCTGCCATCCCCTGCCCTCCCCCGTTGACTTGCCAGTAAAAATGAGAATATACTCTAAATTCAGGCTGAGATTCATACTTGTGCTTGATTGCGGCGCTGACAGATAAACTGCCCGGAAGGAGCCAAAAATGGAGATCGAAGGACTAAAAGGTCTTGAAGGAACGGACATGCTCCAGGAAACCTTTCTTTTCAAGTACCTGAACTTTGACGAGAGCGTGTCCCTGGCCAGGCTTTTCAAGAAAGAGCGCATGTCCAAGGGTTACCTCATAATCGAGGAGGGCGCTCTTGGTCGCGCCTTGTACCTGGTCGAGCAGGGCAAGGTTTGCGTGTTCAAGGGAGAGGATGATTCCCGTGAAGACCTTGCCGTCCTTGGCAGGGGCGAGATATTCGGGGAGATGAGTCTTATCGAGGACCAGTTGACTTCGGCCTCGGTGGAGGCCCAAACCAATGCGGAGCTGCTTGTAATTACCCGGAAGAGCCTTGAGAAGCTGATGGAAGACGACAAGGACCTGGCCCAGAAGATTTACAAGACCTTTTGCCATACACTTAGCGAGAGGCTGAGGAGGACCAGCGAAGAGCTCTTCAGGCTGAAGGCTGAGAAGGAAGGCAAGTCCGTTCCCCCTGCGAAGCAAAAGAAGGCCAAGAAAACCGGGGCTCGAAAGAAGGCGGGGTCCAAAAAGAAGACTCGCTGATCAGTAGTAGTCACAAGTAAGGTTTCAGATCAAGGTTGATAGCAGAGGAGACTGAAATGGATATAAAGATATTCGACCAGCTCCTGGCCGCGGGCATGAAGAACAATGCCTCGGACATACACTTCAAAAGCGGCTCCCCTCCCATGTTCCGCATGAACGGCGAGATGCGCGAGGTGAAGGCCCCCCAGCTCCGGCCCGAGGACACCAGGGAGATTGCGGCGCACATCATGCAGAGGGCCGACTTGAAGCAGGCCGTGGACGAGCTGAGGGACTTTGACGCTTCCTACATGCTGGAGGGCGTGGGAAGGTTCCGGGTCAACATCTTCCGGCAGAAGGACTCGCTGGCCATTGTGCTGCGCCTTATTCCTCTCGATGTTCCCGACTTTGATGCGCTCGGCCTGCCCCCGGTCATCCAGAAGCTTGCCAGCCAGGAAAGGGGCCTGATCCTTGTCACCGGAGTGACCGGCTCGGGCAAGTCGTCCACCTTGGCCGCGATGATAGGACACATAAACCAGTTGCGGCGAAAGCACATCCTCACCATTGAAGACCCCATCGAGTTCGTGCACAGGGACGTGAAATCGTCGGTCACCCAGCGGGAGGTGGGGATTGACACCCAGGACTTCTCCGGCGCCCTGCGACAGGCCCTGCGCCAGGACCCGGACGTGATCCTGGTGGGCGAGATGCGTGACTATGAGACCGTGGACATAGCGCTCAAAGCTGCTGAGACCGGCCACCTGGTGCTCTCCACCGTGCACACCACCGACGCCCCCAGGACCATAAACAGGCTGGTGGGCGTTTTCCCCGCTGACGAGCAGGACCTGGTCAGGCTCCGGCTGGCGGAGGCTCTCCGGGGCATCATCTCCCAGAGGCTCCTGCCCAGGCAGGACGGCAAGGGAAGGGCCCTGGCCGTGGAGATCTGCGTCAACACCCTTTCCATATCAGATTGCATAAAAGACGCGGCCAAGACCCATGGAATGACAGACTTCATTGAAAAAGGGTACGACCAGTACGGCATGCAGAGCTTTGACCAGAGCCTCACCCAACTGTACAAGCAGGGGCTTATAAGCCTGGAGGTGGCCAAGTCCGCGGCATCCAACCCGGCCGATTTCGAAAGGGCGCTATACGTGGAGTAGCGTCCGCAAGTTTTGCTTTGCGAGTCCACAACTCCGGTGATATACTACAATGATGATAAAAGGCGAACCCTTGTCAATTCTTAAGCTGTGATCTCCCGTGGTGGCCTTGATGGATGAAGATCAAAGAATTGGTCAGCTTCTGCTTCGCGAAGGGGTCATTACCGAAGACGACCTGAACCGGGCACTGGAGGCCCAGAACGAGTCATATAACAAGCCCCTGGGCGAAGTGATGATGGAGCTCAATATAATATCGGAGCCGGACTTCCTAAGGATCCTGGCAAAGAAGTTCCATACCCAATACCTGACAACCCAAAAGCTCTCCGAGATCAAGGTGCCGGAAACGGTGCTCAAGCTGGTGCCTGAAGCCACCGCGGAAAAATACCAGGTCTTCCCGGTCCAGTACAAGAAAAGCAATAAGCTCCTTACCGTGGTGATGACAAACCCCGACGACGTGGCCGCGGTGGACGAGGTCAAGTTCGTCTCCGGCATCGGCAACGTGAAAGCACTGGTGGGCCTCAAGGAGGCGATCAAGGCCGCCATTACCAAGTGGTATAAAAGGGACGACAACGCCTTCAGCATGCTGGAGGGTATGGATGAGGTCCCCGGCTACGAGATCGCCGGCGGGGGAGCCCAGGAGCTGGAGCAGGAGGACAGCCCCCTTGACCTGTCCTCCCTGGTCTCCCCCAGGGGCGGAGAAGAGAAAGCCGGTGAACAGGAGGCCGAGGATTCGGACAAGGGCGAGGTGTACCTGGGCGGGATATCCGATGCAGCCGAGGAAGAGGATTCTTCCCCCGGGGGCCTGGTGATCGAGGAGGTCACCGGAGAGGAGCCGGTGGAGGTCGAAGAGGTGACAGTGGGGGAGCGGTCCCCTGCCGCGGAGCCGGGAGCGGCTGAAGAGGAATTGGAAGCAAAGCCGGTGAAAAGGCCCGACGCCAAGAAGTACAGGCTGCGCATGCTGATGGTCGAGCCTCACGACTCCATCCGCAAGTTCATCTCGAAGCTGTTCGGCCACGAAGGTTTCAAGGTGAAAGGCGTGAAGACGCGGGAGGAGGCCCTGCAGGAGCTTGAGATAGGCGAGTACGACAGCCTGGTGATAAAAGACCGCGACCTGGGCGAGGGGGAGGAGTTCGCCAACACCATGCTCGAGCGGTTCCCGGACGTTGAGCTGTGCTCGATCAAGGATTACGGCTCCGCGGTCATCGGCGAGACCCGGGCCCACAAGCGGCTGATGAGTTCCTTCCTTGAGACCATGGACGTGGTCATGGGGCTTCTGGAGATGGAAGGCGGGGGTATCCAGGGGCACTCGCACAACATGGCAAAGTACGCCAAGCTGATCGCCGGCAAGCTCGACCTGCTCCAGCGCGAGGTTGACACCATAGCGCTTGCGGCCTACATCCACGAGCTGGGCAAAAAGGGCATCCCTCACCGCTCGCTCTTGTCACTGGAAAAGGAGGAGGTTGACCCTGACCTCCTCATGGAGCAGGTTGAGATACCGCTCAAGCTGTTGAGCTCGGCCAAGATACCGCTCGAGGTCTCGCCTATCCTGCGCCACCAGTACGAAAGGTGGGACGGGAAAGGCGTTCCCGATGGTCTCCAGGGCGAGGACATACCCCCGGGGTCGAGGATTCTCGCGCTGGTGGAGGCTTTCGAGGACCTCACCAACAAACACACCGGCACGGAAAACGTGGACCCCACCGCTGCCCTGGAGGCAATAAAAAATCGGGAGCAGGAGCTGTTCGACCCCTCCATGGTGGAGATATTCCTCGGCGTGGTGAGAGATGACATATACCTCCAGCAGATGTCCACCGCACAGCAGAAGCTCATGGTTGTGGACACCGAGCCCGACCTGGTGACACTGCTGGAGCTGCGCCTGGTCAACATGGGGTTTGCGGTAACCACCGCGTCCACGGCCGAGGACGCCATGGAAAAGGCCAAGGCCGAGCTCCCCTCCATGATAATCACCGAGGTCGAGCTGCCGGACATGTCCGGCCTTTCCATGATCGAGCAGCTAAAGGCCGAGCCGGACCTCCGCGACCTCCACTTCATCTTCATCTCCAGGAAGGACGACTCCGCCTCAGTGAACAAGGGGTTCCAGATGGGCGCGGACGACTTCATCATAAAGCCGGTCAAGGTGGAGATACTGGGCGCCAAGATAAACACCATGATGAGCAGGCTCCAGGCCGAGAAGAAGACCGCGCCCGCGGCCGCGGGGGTGTCCGGGTCATTGTCGGAGATGGGACTTCCCGACATCGTGCAGATACTGGGAGCGGGAAGGAAGACCGGGAGGATCACGCTCGAGGACAACGGCAGGACCTGCTACATAGACATGGAAGAGGGACAGGTGGTGAACGCGTCCATTGACGACATCAAAGGGGAGGACGCCTTTTACAAGATACTCTACTGGACCAAGGGGTCGTTCTCCATTGATCCCGAGGCCGAGATCAGCGAGCGTCTCATAAACATCTCCAATGATTCCCTCATGCTGGAGGGGTTCAGGCGAATGGACGAGGAGGCCGCGGGAGCAGGCCCCGAGGATGACATAGCAATGGACGGGAGCGATTTCTTCTGATCCCTTCCGGGACCAAGGGGGGTGATTAAAACAGTCCCTTTTGACATACCGCTAAGCTTTATCATCGGCATGCTGATTCCGCTCGTGTGCCCCAAGGGGATAAGTGCGAGCAAGAGCTTGATAAACAACCGTTACTTTCTGGCCGCGGTGCTCTTCGAGCTGTTCTTCTTCATCCCCCTGGGCACGTACCTTTACTTCTTCCACCCCGACTGGAGCCTGATGTACTTCGTGGACCCCTCGGCCCTGTCGCAGGCCGCGGTCGAGGCCATCGGTTTGATCGCCCTGAGCTCTTACATGGCCTCCACGGTTGCTGGCTTCCTGGTGGCTTCCAGGCTCATAAGGTCCGGGAAGACATCGCTGGCAACAGCGGTGTTGATCGTGTTGCTTGTGGGCCTGTCCGCATTCAGCCTTGTTACAATGGACCAGCTCACCTCGGTGGGAAGCTTTTCCGCCTGGAGCGCAACGCCCAAGACCACAACGCCCCTCTACCTGCACAGGATCGGGTACGTGATCGGCGTTGACGCGCTCGCAGCGGGAGCGGCGCTGGTGGTCCTGCTCAGGTCGTTGCGCAGACAGGAGAGTATGGCAAAACCCGCATAGAACGGGGAGGAGAGGCTGAATGGCGAAGAAAATAATAGCGGTGCTGGCGGCCCTTGTCATTGCATACCTGCTGGTGGTGTGGGTGCCAAAGCACATTGACAAAACCACCGAGAAAGAAAAGGCCAGGATGGACAAGATGGAGCAGAGGGCCAGGGAAAAGGCCGATGAAACCGCGGGCGACAAGCTGGGCATAACCGGAGGGGACGCCGGCTTCGGGGGCAAGTTCACTGAAAAGGCCCGCGACGCACAAACCGAGGCACACAGGCGTTCGGTGGAGGCGCTCGAGAAAATTGATGAATGATAAGCCCTCTCAAATATAAACGCAAAGACGCCAAGTTCGCCAAGGAAGAAGGGTTTTATTATAGTGTATAGTATATATTGTCGCGGGCGGCCGCGCGCACATTCACTTGATCTTCATATTCTTCCTGGCGCCCTCTTCTTCCCTCGGCGTCTTGGCGTTAAAGAAAGAGTAAGGCCCCGCAAACTTCGCAGGGCCTTGAAGGGTACAACAAGCTTATAAGCTCAGGCCGCCTCGGCCTCGACCTCCGCGGCTGTCTCTTCCTTTGATTGCTCCTCCCCGGAGAGTTCCTGGTAGCGGTTGTACACCAGCCCCGCGGTGCGGTATGCGAGATGCGCGAACTTGGAGTAAGGCGCGTATATGAGCAGTGCGAACACCAGCAGGAGATGTATGAAGTAGGTGGGGTAAGCGAGGATGGGCACGTCCAGGAAGCGAAGTAGCTGGGCGAAGAAGCCGGTCACTCCCACCAGGAATATGTCCCAGAGGAAGAAGTTGTCGAAGTTGGAGTTTATGATGTCGCCTTCCTCGGCCATCTTCCTCCTGCTCACTATCATCAGCCCGGCGCCGATTATGAGGGCCGCGGCGCTTGCGTTCCCGACCCACTTCACCGGGTGATAGAAGACCATGGGGTAGTGCCCGAGAGCGGTGTTGTGGCCCTCCCCTCCGAAGATCAGGTTCCAGTACTCGTACACGAAGAGCACTGCTATGGCCAGCACCGTTGTAAGCAGAAGCCCCATGAACCCGTAGAAGACCAGGAAGTGCGCTGTCTTGCGCCATTTGTTGGTCTCGCACTGCCCGAAGTCGCGGTGCGTGATGATCTCTATCACCACGTCCTTGATCGAGGTGACCAGGCGCGGCAATTCCATCTTCGATGCGCCGCCCGCGGCCTGCAATGCTCCTGTCCACATTCGATAAATCCCCACCGCGAAGGCCACCAGCACCAGGCCGGAGAGGGTGAGGAACACCGCGTTCATCTGCAGGTGGTTTATGAAGTTGCCGTAGATGACCGGGGTGAGCTCGGCGCCCCTGGCCACGTTCACGAGCACGATGGCCCCCAGGATGATGGCCGGGGCCACGAAGAGCCAGATCCAGTAGTGTGCGTCGGAAAGCGCCTTTCCCATGAAGGACGGCCAGGCCAGGCTCTCGATCACCTTCTTTCGCACCGCGGCCAGCACGTCGCCCGGCGTGGCCCCCCTGGGGCAGTATGCGGTGCAGTCCGCGCAATGGTAGCAGTTCCAGATGTTGGGGTCCGCCATGAGCCGGTCCTTTAGGCCCCACTGGGCCCACACCATCTCCTTCCTTGGAAAGGGGTTGCCTTCCTTGGCCAGGTTGCATACCACCGAGCAAGTGCCGCACTGGAAGCACTTCTTCAGGCTCTCGCCCCCGTCATCGAGGACCCCCTGCAGGAACTCCATGTCAGGTTCGACTGAAACTCTTTTTTTCTCCGCCATGTCATAAACTCCTGTCTTCTTACATCCCCTTGAACGGGTTCAGCCCGACCTCTTCAATGGTCTCCATGAACTCCGCGATGATGGAGGATATCTTTTCCGAGTCAGTGATCTCCACCTGGTGGAGCTGCACGCGCTCGTTCTCCAGGGCCATGGTCTCGAGCTTCTCCCTCACGTTGTCGCTCCTGGCCACCATCATCTCCGAGCCTTTGACAAAGTGGCACTGGTAGTCGTCCCCGTACTTGCAGCCGAACAGCAGGATGCCGTCAAAGCCCTTTGACAGGGCCTCGTTCACCCAGATCACGTTCACCGACCCCAGGCACCTCACCGGGATGACCCGGACGAACGGGCTGTAGGCGCCGCCGGTGAGACCTATGTTGTCTATGGCCGGGTAGGCGTCGTTCTCGCAAGCCAGGATCAACACCCGGGGCTTCTCCTCGAACTCGTCCGGGACCTCGACCGCCTTTATCATGCTGGCGATCATGTCAACGTTGTAGTCCTTGAAGCTGATGATCCGCTCGGGGCACGCGCCCATGCACACACCGCAGCGCCGGCAACGCGAGGGGAACGCCTCCGGGGTCCCCTTCTCGTCCTCGTTCAAGACCCCGAAGGGGCACTCCTCGGTGCAGCGCTTGCACTGGGTGCACCGGAGCAGATAGAACTCCGGGTAGCTCTTGTCCCCGGCACGGGGGTGCACGGCCTCCCCCCGGCAGGTCATCTCCACGCACTGGATGGCCTTCAAGGCCGCGCCAATGGCGTCCTCCCTGGCCTCTTTGAGGTCCATGGGAGAGCGCATGCACCCGCAGGCGTAGACGCCTGTCCTGCGGCTCTCGTACGGGAAGCATATGAAGTGCGAGTCCGGGTAACCCCACCACAGGCCGGGCAGGTCCGGGCCCTGTCTATAACCGAGTTTCAGTATCTCGGTCCCTGCATATTGCGCCAACTCTTCAACCTTTTTCTTGGCATCTTCGAGCTGCGCGCCTTCCTCGCCCTTCTCCACGATGGCCTTGGCGTCAATGTACTGCCTGATCTTCTCGCCGTCCGCGGCGTTCGGGATCATGCCCGCGCCCAGCACCACCATGTCAACGCCCAGCTCGATGTCCTCGCCCAGGAGGGTGTCGTCAACCTTGGCCTTTAGCACACCGTTCGACTTCTCCACCGAGGACACCATCCCCTTGGTCATGAATATTCCGGGGTCCTGCTGGGCCGCCTTGTAGAAGAGTTCGTTCTGGCCGGGCGCCTTGAAGTGGTCGTAGACCACGTATGCCTTGGCCTCGGGGTTTATCTCCCTCACGTACATGGCCTGCTTGATGGCGGTCAGCGAGTTTATTGCCGAGCTGTAGCTGAACTGGTCGGGCTCGGGAGACCCCTCGTACTGCACGAAGAGCACGCTCTCGACCGGCTTTCCGTCGGACGGCCGGGTGATCTTGCCGGCGCTTGCCATGTCCTCGAGTTGGACGTTGGTTATCACGTCGGGAATGTTTTTATAGCCCAGGTGCGCAAGGTGATCGGGCTCCATGGGCGACCATCCGGTTGCCTGGACGATGGCCCCGGCCTGGAAGGGTTCCCTGCCCTCCACCCGCACCTCGAACATTCCCGGGGCCCCGGTTATCTTCTCAAGCTTGGCGCCGGTGATCACGTCCACGTTCTCGTGGTTCTGGACCTCCCCGGCGAGCTCTTTTACGCCTGTATCTTCCAGCTTCTCGTAAGGAGGGTTATGGGGAATGGTCTTGTATAGCCTTGCGCTCATGCCGCCCAGCTCGGACTCCTTTTCCAGGAGAATGACCTTGTAGCCGGTCCTGGCCGCCTCCAGGGCAGCGGTCATGCCGGCCACGCCGCCACCAACCACCAGTATGTCCTTGTTAAGGTCCTGGCATCCCGGGAAGGCGTCGGTTGCGGCCGTCTTCTGCACCCTGGTGATGGCCATCCTCAGGTTGTCCTCGGCCAGCATCTGGGTGTCCTCTTCACCAGCAGGCTGGGCCCAGGCCACCTGCTCGCGGATGTTGGCGTAGTCAACCATGACGCTTTCCGGGAAGGTGTTCCAGCTATAGAACCTTGGTGTGGGCCCTGCCACCACCAGCCTGGTGATCCCCTCGGATTCGATGTCCGCCCGTATGGACGAGAGGTCATCCTCCTCGCACGAGGGTATGGTCTTTACCAGGTGCGCTTTCATCTCTTCCCGGGCAACCTTCTCCATGGCCTCCACGTCAATGGCCTCACCTATCCCGTACCCCTTGCAGATATAGACTGCGAGCTTGTCTTCCACCGCTATTACCTCCTCACTACCTGTATGGCCTTCAAAGCCGCCGCGGTGGCGTCTTTTACCGAACTGGAAACATCGAGCGGCCTTTTTACGTTGCCGGCGCCGATGATGCCCGCGCCCGGTCCGTCAACCACGAACCCGTTCTCGTCGTAGCTCACCTGCGCTCCCGGCAGCTTCTCGTCCGCAGTGCTGGGCACCACGCCCGTGGCCAGCACCGCCATGTCAAAGGGCCTTTCCATCTTCATGCCCTTCAGCATTTCCTCCACGTGCAGCACGGGCCTGTCGTCCTCGCCCCGGCTGATCTTCGGGACCTTGCCCTTTATGAAGCTTATCTTCTCGTCTTCGAGCAGATCGTAGTAGAACTTCTCCAGCCTGCCCAGGGTGCGTATGTCAATGTAGAATATGGAGACGTCGGCCTCGGGGAGGGTGTTCCTCACGTACCGGGCCTGCTTCAGGGAGGCCATGCAGCACACCCCCGAGCAGTAGGGCAGGTGGTTCTCGTCGCGCGAGCCCACGCATTGTATGAAGGCCACGCTCTTGGGCTCCTTGCTGTCGGAAGGCCGCAGTATCTTGCCCCCGGTGGGACCGTTTAGCGCGGCCAGTCTCTCCATCTGCACGTTGTTTATCACGTTTGGGTGCTCTCCGTACATGAGGTCCGGCATGCGGCTTGCATCGAACGGCTTCCAGCCTGTGGCCAGCACGATGGCCCCCGCGTCAAGGTCTATCTCCTGCTCCTCTTGTTCGAGGTCAATGGCGTTCTTGGGTTCGATATTTTTCAAGCTCTCGACCTCGTCCTGGGTAAGGGCCTGCTTGTCGAGCACGTACATGTAGGGAAACGCCATGTTGTGGGGCAGCGCCAGCGCCTTGCGCGTGGCCATTCCCCATTGATAGTCGTCCGGGACCTCGCTCTTTACAGCCTCCAGGTGCTCCTTGCTGAGCGGCTGTTTCCCGGTCACGTAGCGGGGCCTTTGCCTGATCTTGACCTTGTAGTCGCCCGGCTCCCCCTCCACGCTTGCCACCTCGGCCATGGTCATGAGCTTTATCCTCGGGTTGTTTTTTATGCGCTTGTAATTGATTTCCATGCCGCAGGTGGGCGGGCACAGCTTGGGGAAGTACTGGTACATGCGCACCACCCTGCCGCCCAGGTAAGGCCCCCTTTCGAGCAGGACCACCTCGTGTCCGACCTCGGCGGCCTCCACCGCAGCGGTGATCCCGCTGATGCCGCCGCCAACTACCAGGATATTCTTGGACTCACTCATAAGAACTCCATTTCCATACTATTTATTCGAGAGTGATTTACGCTCGCGCTCGCTCAGGTGCTCGGGGTTAACCTCCATTGTCATCTCGCCGAAGAGCGCGAACCTGAGCCACTGGAACGCGAACCGCAGCAGCTCCATGTCCGAAGAGCGCATGGCCTCCTGCTTGCCGGGCTCCACCCGGAACCTCTCAAGGAAGCGGCTCTTGAACACGAACTCGCGGAACTTGTCCAGGTCGTAGCACGCCATGTAGAACATCTCCATGCGGGCGGGGTCGAGCGACCTTGACCCGAGGTAGGGGTGCAGGAGTATGCCCTTGAATAGCTCGCCCACCTCGCGGTAATCCGACACCCCCTGGTCCTCCATCCACTCGCGTATGGTCCAGGTCCGCTCTTCCTGGTGGCCCTTGCAGTGGTCCTCGCGCATCATGAAGAAGAACTCCTCCTCATGCGGCGCCGACTCGCCGGGGGAGGCCTGGCCGACCGGGTACATCCGGCAGGGCCAGGGCCGGTCCTCGTATATGGTACAGCCCTGTTCACTCACGAAGGGGCAGGACCGCTTGTCGTCTTCCTGCATCTTGAGGAAGACGAAAGGCAGCTTCTGGTCCTTGGTGAAGGGCACCAGTGTGTGCTTTGCAAGGAAGTCGGTGGTTGAAACTCCGAGCCGCCTTGACATCCTCAGTATGTCGAGGGGGGAGAGGACAATGTTCACGTCGGCGCAGCATACGTTAAAGCATGAGACCCCGGGGTGGCAGGAGAAGTTGAAGCAATGGTCAGGCTCGAGCCTCTCGGCGCTTTTTACGATCTCGCGGCAGAGCTCGGCTCTTTCTCTTTGCTTACTGCTCATCTTCACCGCCATTGTCCGAAAGAATGAAATCCTTGTGAGCCCCGGATGACCAGACCGGTAGAGGACCGGTCTGCCCGGTCTCGGGGTTCATCCTGCACCTGTAAGAAGCCGCCTGCTCATACTGGTTCCACATCCAATCCCATCCACGGACGTAATAGTCGCATTCATCGTTGAAGCAGACCCAGTGGAACTCCTCCTCCCAGGTGGAATCTCCGGGGATCTTCCATTTTTGCATGGGCTGCCCGCAATGGGGGCAGCAAGGTTTTGAGCTTGTCATTTATAGGTCCTTTTGATGCTGTCTGTTGTTTATTATAGTCAATCGGGGCAATGCACATAGCGTATGTGGGTTACCCTTTTATACATAAGGCGGATGATCCCCCGGGCGCTTTCAGAGGCGCCCGGAGGACCCATCAAACATGTTATTTATGCTGGCGAGCAAGGATCAGAGGTCTATAATGTCCCGCTTCACCATTTCCCAGTCGTCTTTGTCGCGGTGGTATATGGCGTTTGCAAAGACCTTCCAGTCGTCCTTCATCTCCGGGAAATCCGCGCGCCTGTAGTAGCCCGGCCACCTGGTCTCCTCGCGGAAGAGTATGGTGCGTGCGTGCACATCGGCCTGCCACATGCGCTGTACGTTCTCCCAGCACCTCATCAGCTCGTGCAGGTCCTCGGCCGCCAGCTTCTCCGCGTCCTCCTTGAGCCAGCCGAGCAGCTCCATGGCCTTGTCCAGCATGGGCTTGTTGGTGGTGAACTGTGCCGAGACCCCGCCCACGTACTCGTCCATGATCTTCTGCAGCCGGAACATGAACTGCTTTGGCTTTATGAACTCGGGGTTGATGTCCGGGTCCGAGGACTTGTCCTTGTGCTCCTCGAAGAGCTTGAGCGGCCGGAGAAGCCTTTCTTTCTGCTCGTCCACCTCCTTGGAGTCAATCTTGGGAAGCTCGTTGTTGTCCAGGATGAAGCGTATGGCCGCCTTGGCCGCGATCCTGCCCTCGGCGTGCGAACCCGAGGAGAACTTGTGACTGGACGCGCCGGAGGCGTCACCCACGCAGAACATGCCCTTTATTGTGGACATGTTCTCGTAACCCCAGAAGTATTCCTTGGGCGCGATGTCCTCGGGACCGGACACCCATGCGCCCGAGGCGCCCGAGTGCGACCCGATGAAGTAGGGCTCAGCCGCGGCGATCTCCGAGGACTTCTCCTCCGGCTGCACGTCGGTGGCGGCCCACAGCATGGCCTGTGAGATGGTCATGTCGAGAAAGTCCTCCCATGCCTCGCTCTCAAGCTCCTTCATGCGCTTCTTGAAGGCCTTCTCGTCCGGCTCCTGGTCCGCTATCTTCTGGATGGCCTCCTCGGTGCGCATGAATATGGGGCCCAGGCCGTCCATGATGTCCATCATGCCCAGCCAGTTGCGCAGGTTGGCGGGGATGGGCTTGACCGTGCCGTAGGGTTTCCACTTCTGGAGCTCGTCGGCCCGCTCCTTCATGTACTCGCCGCCGAAGGCGTTGGTCGCGCGCGACTTGAACAGGAGGAACCAGGCGCCCACCGGTCCGTATCCGTCCTTGAACCTGACGGGTATGAAGCGCACCTCCTGGCAGGTCATCTCCGCGCCGGCCTTTACGGTGAAGTAGGTCGAGGAGCCGCTGTTCCAGGGCGGGTACCATGCGCGTCCCAGACCCTCGCCCGTGCTCCTTGGCCTGAACACGTGCACCGCGCCGCCCATGGCCACTATCACGGCCTTGGCGTTGAACACGTAGAACTTGTTCTCACGGGTGGAGAAGCCCACCGCCCCGGCGATCCTGTCGCCGTCCATGAGCGGCTCGACCACGAACACCCGCTCGTATATCTCGGCGTCGTCGCCCAGCTCGTTGAGCGCGTTCCTTGCGGCCTCTGCCACCACCACCTTGTAGGACTCGCCGTTGATCATTATCTGCCAGCGGCCCTCGTGCACGTACTTTCCGTCCTGGTCCTTCCAGATGGGAAGTCCCCACTTCTCGTACAGGTGCACTGTGGAGTCCACGTGGCGGGCGATGGAGTATACCAGGTCGTCACGGGCCACGCCCATGAGGTCCTGCTTTACATAGTCCACGTAGTCGTCCACGGTGTTGTCCCCTTCGGCCAGGCCGATGTACTGGTTGATCGCGGAAAGCCCCATGGCAACCGCGCCCGAGCGCTCCATGGCCGCCTTGTCAACCACGGTGACCTTGAGGTTGTTCTTCTTGGCCCAGTGGGCGGCCTCCACCGCGGCCCCGCAGGCCGACATGCCGCCGCCCAGGATCAAAAGATCGGTTGATACGTTTACAGTTTCAAAATCTTCCATGGGTACCCCTCCTTAACTATTTCTTGGTGGGAACCGCGTCCAGTCCCAGGGATGCCGGCTCGGTGTAGAGCACGTGGTCTTTGAGGTCCCCGCTCCCCTCTCCGAACTCCCCGTCCGGCTTGGCCGAGCCTTCCGCGGTGGTGCGTATGGGGAACTTGAACCTTTTTAACTGTCCGCTTCTGAACTTTATGGTCCACATAATGGAGTCGGTGCTCCTCATGGGAGTGACCGCGGCGCCCAGGGGCATAAAGTCGGCATACCCCCTGACCTCGATCGCCTGGGTGGGGCATATCTTCACGCAGTTATAGCACTCCCAGCACATCTCGGGCTCCTGGTTATAAGCCTTCATCTTCTCCTTGTTGAGCACCATGAGGTCGTTGGGGCAGATGTACTGGCATGCCGTCTTGTCAAGCGCCTTGCACCCGTCGCATTTTTCCGGAATGACAAAGCTTGGCATAATACTATCCTCCTGTTTCTCTAGTTTTGTTTACGGGAACAACTTCCCATGCTTCCCGTCCTGAGACCTCTGCCTGCTTCACATCCTTTCCTTGTCCACCTCCTTGTCATAAAAATTTCACCTTCCTTAACTCGACCCCTTTAAATCTTATTTCTTCTTTTTATCGGTAGCGTCTCCGGTGGCCGCCCCGTGCAGCTTTATCTCCACCTTCTCGTCCAGGTTCTGGTAGTAGTCTTTTAGTATCTCCACCACCTCGGCGCGTGAGAACTCGCTGGGCAGCTCCTTGCCCTCCGACAGGGTCTTCCTCACCATGGTGCCGGAGAGGAGCAGGCGGTCCTCCTTGCCGTGGGGGCAGGTCTTCATGGAGGCCATGCCGTCGCACTTGTAGCAGTAGAAGGTCCAGTCCATCTTCAAAGGCTCCAGGCGAAGGGACTCCTTGGGGATATCGTCGAAGATGTCCTGGGCGTCGAAGGGACCGTAGTAATCTCCCACCCCGGCGTGGTCCCGGCCCACGATCAGGTGCGAGCAGCCGTAGTTCTGGCGGAACACCGCGTGCAGCAGGGCCTCCCTGGGACCGGCGTAGCGCATCTCCATGGGATAACCGCCCGTGAGCACCGTGTCCTTTACAAAGTAGTTGTCCACCAGGGCGTTGATGGCCTTGACTCGAACGTCAGCGGGGATGTCCCCGGCTTTTAGCTTGCCCACCAACTGGTGGATGTAGAGACCGTCTGATACCTCGATGGCCACCTTGGCCAGGTACTCGTGCGAGCGGTGCATGGGGTTCCTGAGCTGGAGCGCGGCGACCTTTTTCCAGCCCTTGTCCTCGAAGGCCTTGCGGGACTCGACCGGCCGCTGGTAGATCTCTTTGAACTCCTCGGGATAGTAGCTCTCGGAGATGACCTTTACCGGCCCGGCAAGGTTGTACTTCTTCTGCTCCATCACCTTGGCAACGCCGGGGTGCTCGGTGTCATTGGTGCGAAACACCTTCTCGCACTCCTTGGCCTTGTCAATGTCGTACTTCTCCTCCACCTTCATGGTGGCCATGAGGGTGCCGGTCTCCTCGTCTGCCAGTGCGATCTCATCACCCTTTTTGATGTCCTCGTCATCGGTGGACAAGGTGATGGGGATGGGCCAGAAGACACCGTTTTTCATCCTGTAGTCTTCGCATACACCTTTCCAGTCACCCTTGCCCATGAAGCCCGTGAGCGGGGTGAAGGCGCCTATGCCCATCATGATGAGGTCCGAGGTCTCCCGGGAGGTGATGGTGATCTTCTTCAGGCCCTCGGCCTTCTTCTTCTCTTCCTCCCTCTTCTTCCCCTCGAGCAGCAGGGGCATCAGCTTGTCCGATCCGTGCGGAGGCACAAGTTCTCCTGCCATTTCTACTCTCCTTTCCTGGTTAGAACCTTGCTCTGGAAATTATTTGGAACGAGCCCACACCTTATACCCTTATCCTGACTGCAAAAAAGTACAAGGATATGAACGACTGAAACCGACCGCCACGCTTTGGCTTTTAAAATTATACAAGCCTCGTTCAGTTCACTATGATGTCAAAAAACTGATTAGAAGGCGGTTAAAATACAATTAATTTTTTTTAATGCCCTCCCCTGTAACTTCTCAATAACTCCGGGCACGGCCTGCTAAGAAAAAATCTTCCGATCC
>CAZYTX010000060.1:0-21743 GCA_964650485.1 uncultured bacterium
CAAAATTGTCGGCCGGGAGAATAGAGCTTCTTATAACTTGGTGCTCTTGGTGTCTCCGTGGTTTTTGGACCTGCTCGCTGCGCTCCTGCCTGCGCCGCGCCTTGGCTTGGCGCGGCAGGCAGGCGCCCACACAGCAAGCTGTGTGGGTTACCCGTTCCAAGTACTACTTGGCGGGCAGGGGGTCCCTGCTTACAAACCGCCCCGCCATTGTGCACGAAGCAGCGCCGTGCAGGGAACCGGGGCGATATGGTTCCAAGTACTACTTGGCGGCGTGTTTTCGCGTTTACATGTGGAAACTGTGCCGTTTATCCATGTAAACGATACCGTTTACACGGGTGTACGGCGCCGTTCACACGTGTATACGAAAAATCAAGCGATGGTTGACACCGCGAAAGGAAAAGCTTTTGTTTGTCAAGGACTTAGATTTTCGACCTGTAAGTTCGATTACGAACTTATTTAATGATTGACCGTGGCGGCTGGGAGGTCTATATTAAATCCATGCGGGTGATAGCCGGGAAGCTTAAAGGAAGGACGATCAAGCACAAGGGGGAACTCAGGCCCACCGAGGGCAAGGTTCGGGAGGCCGTGTTCAACATTTTGCCGCATGAGCTTTCCGGTCTCACCGTGCTTGACCTTTTCGCCGGGACCGGGGCCCTGGGCATCGAGGCTGTGTCCAGGGGTGCGCAGCATGCTGTGTTTGTTGAGTTTGGCGGGGGGGCGGCCTCGCTTATCAGGGAGAACCTCGAAAGCCTGGGCATCTTGGACATGTGTCGTGTGATGCAGAAGAAGGCCTTGCCGGGCCTGAAGCTATTGGCTGCGGAGGGCGAGACCTTTGACCTTGTCTTCATGGACCCGCCGTATAAGTCGGGGCTTTGCGAAGAGGTCTTGCAGGAACTGCCCGGCCTGGGAGTGCTCGACCATGAAGCTGTGGTGGTTGTGGAACACGCCCCACACCTTGAGCTGTCCGAAGCCTATGGCAAGCTTTCCCGGTTCGAGAGGAGACAATACGGTCAAAGCGTGGTATCCTTTTACCAGGCGGTGGGTATGAAAGATGAGGGATAAGCGCGTGAAAGCGTCGAGCAAAGCAGCGCTCCTGTTTATGAGCGCGGTGCTCATTTGTTTTGTCCCGCACGCGGGGGTGACCGGAGACCAGGAGGAAAACCTGCTTGCGCAGGCGGCCAAAAGAAACTACAGGGGAGCAGGGGAGTACCTGGGCAACAAGCACCGCGACCCTGGCGGCCGCTTCTACATATATCCGCCGGCGCAGTGGTGGAAGGACGTTGAGAGTCGTGATTTCCTTGCGCGGTTCTCGTCTCGCGACTACCACGCATTCATGATGATCCAGGCGGTTCATGTTTCCGGGGGCGAGCCTGTGAGACTTGACCGCGATTTCACCGAGTTTATCCACGACAAGAACAAGGAGGTGAAAGAAAGCATACCCAGCTACAAGGTGTTAAGCAACAGGCGGGTTACGCTGAACAAGGAAGGGGCATACCGCACCGAGGCCACTTTCCAGGCCGGTCCCAACCCGGTGCTCATCAACATCTATTACATACCCGTTGGCACGAAGATATATATGCTCTCCACCGTGTCGCCGGAAAAAGAGCTTCGGAAGTGGGAGCCGGTGTTCAGAGCGTCCATAAATACCTTTACCATCCTCGAATAAATGGCCCGGCTGCTTTTTGTCCAGACAGAGTGGTTCGAGCACCTGGGAGTGATGGCCCTGGCCGCCTCGGCAAAAGAGCGCGGTCACAGGGTCTCGCTGGTGCTGGGCCGGGACCCTAAAAGGACCGCGGCCAGGGTGCTTGCCGAGGACCCTGATGTGGCGGCCTTCTCGACTACCACCGGGGCCCATAGAAAGGCCCTTTCAATTGCGCGGTCTTTACGGCCCGGCTTCAAGGGCAAGGTAATCATGGGCGGGCCGCACCCCACCTTTTTTCCCGAGGTCATAGCCGAGCCCTGCCTGGACGCGGTGTGCCGGGGCGAGGCTGACCATGCACTGCCCGATTTCCTGGACAAGCTGGACGCCCGGGCCGACTGGGAGAACACGCCCGGGTTCTGGGCCAAGAGGGGCGGAGAGATCACGAGGAACGAGGCCGCGGACCTGGTTGCGGACCTTGATTCGCTGCCCTTCCCGGGAAGGGAGGTGCTTATCGAGGCTGACCCCGGTTTCAGGCGTCTTTCCATGCGCAGGGTCATGGCCGGGCGGGGCTGCCCGTACAACTGCACCTACTGCTTCAACCGGTCTTTGCGCGAGCTGGTGCGCGGCAAAGGTCCATACGTGAGGACCCGGAGCGTGGAGAACGTGCTGGCCGAGATCGAGGAGCTAACAAAGGCCGGGGCCAGGACCATCAACTTCGTGGACGACACCTTCGGCCTTAAAAGGGATTGGGCGCTGGAGTTCCTTGACAGGCACCGCGCTGAGGCGGGCCTTGCTTTTATTGTGAACCTGCGGCCGGAGCAGGTGGACCGGGAGATGGTGGATGCGCTCAAGGATGCGGGCTGCTTGTGCGTGCAACTCGGGGTGGAGAGCGCTGACCCGGCCCTGCGCGCGGAGCTTCTGGGAAGAGACGTGAGCGACCATGACCTCGAGGAGGGCGTGGGCATGCTCAGGCGCGCCGGCATCAGGGTGCTCACCTATAACATGGTGGGCCTTCCCGGCGAGAGCCTTGAAGGGGCCTGCCGCACGCTTGAGTGGAACGCCCGCGTGAAGGTTGACCTCCCTCGGGTGTCCATATTCCAGCCTTATCCTCGCACTGTTCTGGGCGACAAGGTGCTGGGGGATATGGGAGCCGGCAACCCCGGAGGCCCGGGCGGGGGTCCTTTGCTTGAGAGAGCTTTTGAGAGCTACTTCCGGGCCTCGCCGCTCCAGGGCCCCGAGGCCCGACGGATCGAGAACCTGCACAAGCTTTTCTACCCCTACATAAAGCTGCCCCCTGCAAGGCCCTTGATAAAGGCCCTGACCCGCCTGCCCGGGAACCCGCTTTTCGAGGCCGCCTTCCTTGTTTCAATCGGTGTGCAGTACAAGAAGGCCACCAACCGCACCCTGGATGAAGCGCTGTGGCTTGGCGCAAAGAACATCAGGGCTTATTTTTCCTGAGGGGCACTGATGGAATAACCTCCCCCTGTACCATCCGCTGAAAAAGCGCCGACAATGATGATCTCTCCTTGCCATGTCCTGATAAACCTTATTGGCTTGACCCAAAGGATCACGGATTGGTATGTTTATAGGGCGGTGTAAATGGACCGGGTGCGAAAAATCATACGGGTTATTTGCTGCCTTTTGTTATTGGCCCTTGCGCCGGTATGCACTGATAAAGGGTGCAACGGCTCGTCCGAGCACGAGGAAAGAACGTGTACTGACTCCGACGGGGACGGCTACTACCTGGAGGATAACTGCGGCACTGCTCCGGACTGCGACGATGATGACCCTGACAACTGGAGTTCATGCGACACCTGCACGGACAACGACAACGACTCCTGGTTCGTGGACTGCAACGCCTTTAACACGCGCAACGGCCCCGATTGCAACGACGGTCTCGGCAATGCCTGGGACAACTGCATGGACTGCGCTGACCAGGACGCGGACGGTTGGGGCGCGGGCTCATCATGTCATCCTCCCCTTGACTGCGATGATTCCGACCCCCTGGCGAGCCCGGGCGGCACGGAGACCATGTGCGACGGCAAGGACAACGACTGCGACCCGGGCACGCCCGACGCACCTGACCAGGACGCTGACGGATACGACGTGTGCGATCCTTCCGAGCCCGGGGACACTGATGGTTATTTTGCGGACTGCGATGACTCAGACATCGAGGTCAACCCAGGCCATCCCGAGACCCAGTGCGACGCAAAGGACAACGACTGCGACCCGGCAACCCCGGACTGGCAGGACTGGGACGGAGACGGTTATGACGTGTGCGACCCGTCCGAGCCCGGTGACATTGACGGTCTCACCGCTGACTGCGACGACCAGGACCCGGATATAAATCCCGGTCAAGCGGAAATAGAATGCGACGGCAAGGACAACGACTGCGACTCCTCAACCCCGGACTGGCAGGACTTGGACGGAGACGGTTATGACGTGTGCGATCCTTTCGAGCCGGGTGACGTGGACGGCCTGTACGCGGACTGTAATGATTCAGACCCCTCGGTGCATCCCGGCTCAACAGAGGTCTGGTGCGACGGCAAGGACAACGACTGCGACCCGGCCACCCCGGACTCGCAGGACTCTGACCAGGACGGGTATGACGTGTGCGACCCTTCCGAGCCGGGCGACACGGACGGGCTCCCCGCGGACACAGCGGACGACGACCCTGCCATAAACCCGGGCGTGCCCGAGGTGTGCGACTGCGTTGACAACAACTGTGACGGGCTTATTGACGAGGGGTGCCTGGCCGCCAGGATTTCAGCAGGCGGCAACCACTCGTGCGCGGCGATTTCTGACGGGTCGCTCAAGTGCTGGGGCATGAACGCGAGCGGCGAGCTGGGTGACGGGTCCACTGCCTCTTCCAACGTGCCGGTGTGCGTGCAGGGCGTCTCGGACGCGATCTCCGTTGCCTGCGGCCGGGACCACGCCTGCGCGGTTTTAAGCAGCGGCGAGGTCATGTGCTGGGGAAGCAATGATTACGGTCAGCTTGGGAACGGGGACACCGCAGGGTCGCCAGCGCCGGTTTCTGTGTTGCTTGGAGGCAGTGCACAACAGGCGGCTGCCGGTGGCATGCATACGTGCGCCCTTGTGTCGGACGGTTCGGTCGAGTGCTGGGGTTATGGAAAGTATGGACAACTGGGTGACGGGAGCACGGTTTCCTGGAGCGCGACCCCGGTGAGCGCGTTGCTGCCCGGTGGCAAGGCCGCGCTTTCCATAGCCGCGGGAGGGGCCCACACCTGCGCGGTCCTGGAAGACGGCGGTGCTGTCTGCTGGGGATACAACGGGCATGGACAGCTTGGCAACGGGACCACGGACAGCTCGGACATACCTGTAGCAGTCAGTCTCGGGGCCACGGAGGAAGCGCTGAGCGCGGCTGCGGGCTGGTACCATTCCTGTGTTGTGCTGGCGGACGGCAGGGCCAAGTGCTTCGGTCAAAACAATAAAGGGCAGCTCGGGGACGGCACCCTGGACGGCTCATCCGTTCCGGTCTTTGTAGTGTTTTCCGGCGACACGGTTGTGAACTCGGTCTCAGGAGGAGGCGCAGGGGGAGTGGAAGGGGCTCACACCTGCGCCTGCATTGACAGCGGAGCTTTCCGCTGCTGGGGTCATAATAATTACGGACAACTCGGTGACGGCAGCGTTTATAACCTGTCCTCGGTCCCTGTGCCCTTGTACGACCGGCTCGGTGGCATCGAGGTTTCCGCGGGCAGGCTTCATTCTTGCGCCATACTTTCGGACGGCGGGGCAAGATGCTGGGGCAGGAACGATACAGGACAACTTGGCAACGGCACTACGGGCGGAGACTCGAATGTACCGGTGGATGTCCTGAACATAGGACCTTGAAAACCCCCCGCGCTTCAGCCGCTGTAGTGCTTTCCCAGGTCCATGATCGTGAGCAGGTCAGAGTCCTTTACAAGGCGTGCGTCCTCAACCTCGCCGATAAAGAGAGTGTGGTCCCCGGGCCCGAATGAATCAACCAGCCTGCACTCCACCCAGCCCAGGCAGTCTCTCAGCAGGGGGGCCCCGGTGATTCCCTTTTCCATTTCAATGCCCTCGAACTTCTTTGCCGGGTCATCGTCTTTTTTTTTGAACCTGTCCACCAAATGCTCCTGGTCCTTTCTCAGGAATATGACCGCGAAGGAGCCCGCACTCTCGATCATCTGGTGGGTCATCCTGCGGGGTGCCACCCCGCAGGCCACCATCGCCGGCTTGAAGCTCACCTGCATGAACAACGACAGGGGCATGCCGTTTATTCCTTCGGGCGACTCCACTGTAAGCAGGTAGCAGCCGTAGGCCGCCTTTTTCAAAACCTGCATGGCCTTGTCTTCTTCCACCTGACAGTCCTCCTCTTGAGTTGTGTTTATGATCAGTATTATTGGTTGCTCTGTTCCAGCACCCGGAGGTTCTGCCCGGCCGCGTCGAACCCCGGGTCCTTTTCGAGTATCCTCTCCCACCACTTCTTTGCTTCCTCGGTGTTTCCGGCAAGGAAGTGCACGTTCCCTAGCGCGTTCATGGTGTCCAGGTCTCCGGGCCTTATGCGCAAAGCCTGTTCCAGGTGGGAAACCGCCTTGTCCGTGTCTTTGACCTCGGGGTGTGTGGAGTACAGGAACCCCAGCCGCGCCCTTGGCGTGAACATATCCGGGTTTTTCTTTGCGGCCCCTTCATATATCTTTATCGCGGTCTTTACCTGTCCCAACTGCTCCAGCCTCTTTCCCGCCTCGACCAGCTCGTCCGGGCCCAGCTCGCCTTTACCGACCCGCGACACCAGTGAAGATATCTCCGAGGTGTTGAGCCTGCTCATTGCTATGGCCCTGTTCTTTGCCACCTCCGGGTTCCGGGGCAGTGTCTCCCTGGCCTTGTCATACCATGGTATGGCCTTCCTCGGCTTTCCGGTCTTCAAGTATGCATTGCCCAGGAGGTAATACTCCATGCCCATGGGGGCCCTGGACACGGGGGTGGGCAAAAAGCCTATCAACAGCGATGCGAGTATGGCCGCTCCCGCGGGCAGGAGCGCTTTAGTGTCCCTTTCATTCCATCTTTTCCATGCCCACACCAGGAAGGCCGCAGCGAACACGGATATGGATGGAAGCACGGCCAGCCGGTACCTGGCCACTATGAAGAAGGGAATGATGGAGAGCGCATAGAGCATTGCAAAGGCCGCGGGGTACACAGCTTTCGGCTCCTTGCGCGCTATTATGAGAATTCCCGCGAGTGCGGGTCCCCATAAGAGCCCGAAGCCCAGGACCGGGACCCACAAGGCCTCTGCGAAGAGCTCGCGCGTAAGATAAAAGCTGTGGTTGTCCGGTATCTCGTGCTGGTGCGCCATGAGCCGCGCTTTCAAGACCATTAGCTTGAAGGCCTTGCCCGGGTGGTCCCTGATCCACGAGAAGGCCTGTCTGAACCAGAACCTTGACACCTCAGAAGGGGAGAGCTCGCGGCCGGCGCGCTTTTCAGCCTCGGCCTCGAAGTCCCTGGACTCCCACCTGGGGTTGGCACGCACGAAGGGCAGGTCCACGTAGCGGCCGTTGGCCTGCTGGTTGTTGCCGATAAAGAAGTTGGCCCCGCCCTGGCTGGTGGTAAGCACCAGCTCGCCTCCCACCGCGTAGTTCCTGACACTTACCGGGACCACCACCGCGAGTATGCCTATGACCATGAAGCTTGCGGGCATGAGCCGGGTCTTCAGGGGCCGACCCCGGAAAACCACAAGGGGCAGGAGGGCCATGAAAGGCATGATGGCCTGGAAGTTGCCTCGGAGGAGCGCGAGCAGGCCCAGGCTCGCGCCCGCGGCAAGCCACCTTGACCTGGCCTTCTCACTGCTTGCAGCCCACACCCCGATTGCGCAGGAGAGCGCGGAGAAGAAGACCACCGCGGTGGCCTTTAGCAAAAGGAGCTCGAAAAAGTAGAGCCCGCGGTATGAGGCCATGATCGCAGAGGCCAGGAGCGCGGGCTTCTCCCCCATAAAAGGCCTTGCAATAAAGAAGACCAGGGCCACCGCTCCCGTGCCCATGAACACCTGCACTATCCTCACCGCCATGTAGCTTTTTCCGAAGACGGAAAAGATGAGTCCCAAGAGGTATGGGTAAAGCGGGTCCTGGTAAAATATGTGCTCCCCCATAATGGCCCCTTCGGCTATGCTTTTTCCCCAGTTGACATAGGACTCCTCGTCTATGATTGGAAGGTTGAAAAAGGGGCTGGACTTGGACTGGAACACGCATGCTATGCCCAGGAGGGTGGAGCCCACGAGAATGAGGCCGAGTATGGTCCAGGTTCTGGCCGGGGGCAGGGCCCGGGCTTTTGGATCAATGATCCGGTCTCTTGCTTTATCGCTTGCCATGGCGCTCTCCTGCCGGAGACATTGTATCACTTCTTAAGACCGGGCGCTTTTAAAGAAGGGGTTTGTTCTGCGCTCGACTCCCAGGTTGGTCTCCGGCCCGTGCCCCGGCAGGACCCTGGTGTCGTCTGGAATTTCTGCAAGCCTGTGGTTTAATGAATTGACCAGCTCGCGGAAGCTCCCGCCCGAGAGGTCCCACCTTCCCACCGCCCCCTTGAAGAGCAGGTCTCCGGCAAAGAGCACTCCCTGGGTGTAGAGCGCTATGCTGCCAGGCGAGTGTCCGGGCACGTGCAGGACCTTGAACACCATCCGGCCGAGCTCGGTCCCGGAGCCGTTGTCCAGGTCGCGTATGCGCGTCTTGTTTGAAGGCCGCTCCCTGCTTAATAGTCCCCTGTTTACATCCGCGGGGTGCCTGAGCACCGTTGCTCCGGTGGACTTCTGGACCGCCTTGCTGGCCCAGGTATGGTCCCAGTGCCCGTGGGTATGCACGATGGCTTTGAGGGTTACGCCCTTGCTTTTGATGGTGCCAAGCAGCTTTGTCTTGCCGCCGCCGGGGTCAATCAGCATGGCATCCATAGTGTCCTGGTCCCACACCAGGTAGCAGTTGGTCTGGATAGGACCCACTATGTGTTTCTTGATCTTCATGGTTTAGTGGTATTAGAACTTGAATTTCTCATAGATCAGGATGGAGTGCCCGGCGTTTGCCACCGAATCTTCGGTCCTGTATCTCCCGATCTCTTTCCAGAGCGGGTCGTTGTTGTACACGTCTTGGCGCAGGAAGGTCATGGGGTATACCTTTCCCATGAGCAGGTTGGCGCTTATTGCAATGTAGCGGTTGTCCGAGTCCCTGCCTGGCAGGTTGAAGGAGATGGCGAACCTTGCAGGGTCGTCGTGCCCGAAGTAGGCCAGGTCCACGGCCCTCACCTCGTTCTTTTCCATCCATTTCTTTAGCGAAGGCAGGTCCTGGCCCCAGTCCAGGTTAGAGTCAAGGAGCACGCGCCTCCCGTCTTCCGGCCCTCCCCAGGCGAGGTTGAAAAAGGAGATGTAATGGGGCCAGGTAAACACGTGGATCATGAGCATCCATGCCACCATTGCCAGGACCGGCACCTGGGAAACCCTCTTAGCAATTCTGCGCCACCCGGGGGCTTCCTTGTTGCCGGACCAGTGTTCATCGCTAAGCTCGATCGGGTCATCCTTTTTCGTGTCCGCGGGAGCGGTCTTGCCCGGGCCGGGCGCGGCCACTTGCTGCAAGCCGGGCGCGGGCTTCCTGCCCGGCTCAGCCGGGCGCTTTTCATTGGAGGCGGGTTGAGCCTTCTTGTTCAAGTCGGCAGGCGAACTCTCCTCTCTGGCAAAAGCCTGCCATCCGGCCCGGCCCATGAGAATGAACGCCGCGGGGTACACGGGCAAGAGGTAGCGTATGCCTATTTGCAGCGACCCCGCAAGTGAGGAAATCACGAACCAGAGTATCACGAAAGAGAGCAGCACCACCTCGTCACGGTTCCAGGGCCAGCGAAGGAGCACCAGCAAGACAGCGGCCAGCATCAACAACAGGTGCGGGAGCGGCTCCTTGGCCGAGACAGCCACCGCGTAGTAATAGGGCTTGCCCCTCGTGTACCATTTGCCCAGCAGAAAGTTGCCCTTGCTCCACTCGCCCTTCTCAACGTCGTGCAACTGCCTGTCAATGCCCTTCATGAAGTCCAGGGGCATGGGCAGCAGGCTCAGCACCGGTCCCGCGGCCCTGAAGGCCCTGCTCCCGAACCACAGCTCGTTATGAGGCCCCATGTCCTTTGCCAGGTACGCTCCGCAGACCAATAGCCACATAAGTCCACCGGCCAGCGCCACGTGGAACAGGGCCACCAGGAAACGGGGCCTGGCCTTCACCTCGGTAAGACCGGGCAGGTAAACTATCAAAGGCGAGGCCAGGGCCAGCGCCGCCCACAAAATACACGAGAACTTGACCAGCACGGAAAACCCGGCAGCCGCGGCCAAAAGCAGCACCCTGCGCCAGCCCGGCCTGTCAACGTAGAACAGAAAGGCCATGATAAACAAAAGGCTCGTGAGCGCAGCGGCCGCGTCGGTGGTGACCAGCCTGGAGTGGGCTATCAGGGTGGGCGAGAGCGCGCATGCGGCCAGGGCGGTGAGCCCGCCGAATTTCCCGTAGCTGATCCTTGCCATCACCCATACAAGAACGCATGTCACCACGCCCAGAAAGACCACGGAAAGCCTCGAGGCCAGGAGCATCTTGCCGTAGCGTCCGAAGTTCATCTGCAAAAAGCTCGACCCGTAGGCCCATGGCCGCCAGGCGTTCGAGCGGTACCGGCCAAGGTGCGTGTCCACCTGGGGATTGAGCAGAAGCACGGGAGCGTTCATGAGCATGCGGCCCAGCGGGGGGGTCTTGGGGTAAAGCGAGAAATCGCGCGTCTTCCAGGCGTAGAGCCCCGCGGGCATGTGCGCGAACTCGTCAATGGTGGCGCTCTTCTGCGTGGCGGAGGTGGCGGCAAGTGCCGTGAAGACGATTACCAGCACTATCCCGGTTACTATTTCGAGCCCGGTCTTCATGGGTTTATTTTATCAGCACAACGGCTTGGCCGTAAACAGGGGTGCTCGCGTCACCACGCCGGTCACAGTCCGCGGTAGTATGAGCCCGGGTCCCGCTCAGCCGGCCTTGCCCCGAAGGCCTCCACCGCGGCCGCGTAAAAGAGCGCGTGGTGCCATACGTGAGGCATGTCCTCGAGCGGGGTCACCCGGCCCTGCTCGATCTTCCAGGCCTCGCCGAAATGACCGGTGTCAGTTATGGGCGCCCGGGCCTGCCAGCGCACCCCTTCTTGCACCTTCTCCATCTTCTCGGGGTCATTCTTCCACACCAGCGCAAGCGACAAGAGCGCCTTGGGCTCGTAAAAGCTCCTGCCCTGCTTGCGCCCGAAGCTGTGTTCGAGCTTTTTCCAAAGAGAGTCCGCGCACCCCTGCATCACGGCATGTTCATAAGGGAAGAGCTCGCCCGGGTATATGGCCCAGGCGTCGTCCCAGTGCGGGCCGGTTGACGGCGCAAAGCAGTTGCACTCGGGATGCAGCAGGTGCTCCATTATGGCCCGGTGCACCTCGTCAGCCCGGGCCTGCCACCTTGCGGCCTGGTCATCCCGCCCCAGTGCGCGTGCGGCTTCGGCAGCCTCCCTGAGCCCCGCATAAATAGGCACGGCCCCGTGCACGCTCCTCCTCTTGAAAGGGTTGTCGTCCTCCCATGACTTCCTGTGCAGGCCGGTCTCAGGGTCGCGGAACTCGACCAGGAAGTCGGCCGCAGCCTCGATGGCAGGATAAACCCGCTTCAGGTACTCACGGTCCCCGCTCCTCTGGAAGTGGTCGCAGAGCGTCCACAGACAAAGCCCGGTCTCGTCTATCTCGTAAGGGATGGGCATGCCGTGCTTTCCGTCCGCGTAATACACCGCTGCCCAGTTGCCCTCGGGCACCAGCCACATCTTCTGCCCGGAGCGCGACTGCACCCGTGCGTAGAAAAGGTTGTGCCTCTTGACCAGCCCGGAGAGGTTCGCCGTTTCCAGTGCCACGTTTATAAAGGCCCCGTCCCTGGGCCAGTCCTCGCCGTACGGCCCCTGGGTGTCAATGGATGCCATGATGCCGCCGCCGGGCGCCATGGCCTGGAGCACGGATACGATAGAGCGCTTGGCCACCTGAATTACACGCTGGTCATGGGTGTCGGGCATGGGCGCGTCCGCCAGGAAGCTCCACCAGAACTCGCGCTTTTTCATAAGCTGCTCGCTGAAAGGCTCCGCTCTCGCGCTTGCAAGCGTTTGCAGCGCGGCATCCCTGTCCCCGGCCGCGGCAATGATGAGCGAGTCCTGGAAGCTGTCCTGGTCATTGAATACGATCTCCTGCATGAGGCCGGCCGTGACCTCGCCCCTGGCTCGGTCGCTCCCGGGGAGTGTCCCGGTCGGGGCCTGTTTGAAAGGGTCCCTGGGCAAGGGCCGCAGCCTGGCAGCGATTGAGTCCATGCCGGCCTGGTGGCCGGACGACAAAGAGCGCGTGCCGATAGCGATGGCCACGCTCGAGCGCTTCCCGGTGGACAAGTCCCTGCCCTTTTCGAAATACACAAGGGCATCAAAGCCGTGTTCATATTCAAGGTGCGAGTCTCCCATGCACTCCAGGCACCAGTCGCGCAGGGGGGCCCGGGCGTACTTTGTCACCACCGGGTGGAAGTTGGCCAAGTGCATGAGCCTGGCCGAGACCACCGGCGAGTCCTCCGAGCGCCGCACGTGATAGTGGCGCACCAGCGCGTCCTTGTCAGCGAGAACCAGGTCGAGCTGGACCACCGTGAGCCCGAGGCTTTTCGACTCGAACCTGGTGACAGCGCAGTCGGAGTCGTCGCTGTTGTAGAACTGCGTGGCGGAGAAGGTCTCGTCCCGGAGCCAGGAGAAGCCCTCTCCCTCCCCGGTCTCCCAGTATACGCCGGCGAATGCGCCCTCGTTTGCCAGCGCGCCCAGCCGGGGCTTGTCCCTGGCCTCGGTCATGAACTTTACCTGGTCGTAGAAGCTGGGGTTGGGCCACTTGAACACGGTGAGGGCGCCTTCCGGGTTGATCGCGATTGACAGGCGCATGTTTCCGGAGGCCGCGCTAACGTCGGTGGGACCGAAGCCCTCGGCCACCCCGGATATGGCGTGCAGGCAGGGCCTGCCGTGGTTGCAGCCGTGAGCGATGCACGCGCAGGCAAGGAGCGCGAAAAAGCACACAAGACGGAACCTCGTCCTCATCTCATCCCTCCTTTTCCGAACTGGCCATGTTACTCGGAATATGGAGCGCTTCGTGCGCAGAAAAAAATTAGCAGAACAGGGACAGGCAGTCAAAAGGCCCGGGTTCAGATCTCGACCTTGAACACGCCCTTCACCGCAATGGCGGCGACCACGGAGATAATAAGGAAAGGCCACACCCACCAGGTCTCCCATCCCGGGAAGGGGAAGGAGGCCTCGGGGTATTTGATCTCCACCTGTTTTACAGAAACGTTCCCGGGTATGGACTTGAAGGGCGGGTATATGAGCGCCAGCCCGGCGCTCTTTGTGAAGTAGGGAGAAACCCGTGTGCCGAAGCGGTCCCCGGCCACCAGTGGCACGGAAAAGGTTTTATCAAAGACATTGAACTCGAGCTCGTACACGCCCTCGTATTTAGGCGAGAGCTTGTAGTCCACCTCGTGCCGGCGGCTTTTCACCACCATAGCGCTCTCTCCCATTATCCTGCGGGAGAGCCGCAGCGGGCCCGCGGTGATCTCGACGCCCTCGGGCAGCGTGAGGCTCACCTCGTCCTGCCAGCCCTCCACGTCGCCCTCGATCATGAGCTTTACCAGGACCTCGCCGCCCGGCTTTACCGGCCTCATTGCGTAGCGGGTCTCGAAGTTCGCGAACAGAGGGAAGAATATCACGATCATGATGATGAGCGGGGGCAGGGCATAGCCCAGGTAGCGCAGGGCGTTCAGGAAGATGCGGGCCTGGGACCTGGCGATGACCAGGGCGTCGTCAATGTAGAGCCACACCTCAAAGAAGTGCCCCTTGATCCTCTCCTTGGCCGTCCTGATGCCCTCCTGCTTTGATGCGTATTTGTATATGAGCATGGCCGCGACCCCCACCACCGCGGACCAGGTGACCAGGGACACCACGGGATGCAGGGGCCCGAAGGGCCGGAGCAGGAGATCAATGAACCGGTTGAGGAGGACGTAGGCTTCTACCATGCTGCCCTCCTCATGAGATGTAGCCCAGCCCTTGCAGCTTCTTCTTGATCTCCTCCTCGGAGTCCGAGCCCGTAAGCTGGCTCACCTCCTTCTCCAGGGCGTGGGTCACGAACTCGTCAACCGAGCTGTAACCCGCGATCCCGGCGAGCTCCTTCACCTTGTGGTAAAGCTCCTTTCCTATCTTCACCTTGGGCATCTTCTCCCTCCTTCTTTAAACGCCAAGACGCCGAGGCGCCAAGTTTTAAGAGTTTATAACTCTTTTGATTCCTTGATCAACCTTTAATCGAGTTCCATACTTAAATATATACAATAACAACCCTTCTTCCTTGACGACCTTGTCTTCTTGGCGATCCGGCGTCTTTTCTTGGTGACTTGGCGTTTTAGAAGAGCGGCCTCCCGTCCATGTGTCCGGGCACCGGGAGTCCGAAAATCTTCAGCACCGTGGGCCCGACGTCAATGAGGGCCGGGTCCTTCTTCTCTATCTTTCTGTTGGATATGATCACCCCCGGGACCTCGCGGGTGGCGATGCAGTGGTCCCCTGACCACGGGCTCTCGTTCTTGCTTATGATCTCTTTGGGGAACTCGCCCAGCGCGGAGTCGTCTCCTCCCCTGTATCCTCTTTTGTATCCGAGCACTATATCCGGGGCTATGTCCAGGTGCTCTCCGTGGAAGACCCGGTATGACTTGAATGCCTCCAGCACCGGGTGCTCGCCGGTCTCCGGGTCTACGTATGCCTCGATCTTGTCGGCGACCTCGTCCACCAGGTCGCGGTAGTCGGCCTCGGGCACGGCCCCGTACTTCTCCCGCCCTTGCAGGTTGATGTACACGCCGTTGATGCCGAGAGCGTATGCGCTGGTCCTGGACCAGTCCACCGCGTAGTCATACGTGGCCGGGTCGTAGAACATGTCCACGTCCTCCTGGTCCACCTCGGGCTCGAGCTTTATGTAGCCGTTCTCAAGCAGCCAGGAGTTGGGCTGGAAGGTCCTGGCCCAGGAGGCGAACCCGTGGTCGCTCATCACGATCAACGTGGTTTTGCTGTCCAGCTCATCGAGCGCCATGCCCACCACGTGGTCCATCTTCTTGTACAGCCTCCTCACCGGGTCCCCGAGCTTCTCCGCCCACTCGGGGTCGTATGCCGGGTGGCTCTCGTCGTGCAGCCTCCAGAACATGTGGGTGCCGAGGTCCAGGGAGCTGAAATAGTAGAACAGCATACCGTCCCGGAACCTGTCCAGGTGCCACCTGAACATTTCCAGGTCCTCCTCGTGCACGAGCAGCATCTGCTTAAACAGCTCCCCGTCGTTTAAAATACCCAGGTCGGCCTGCCTGGCCTTGGTGTCCTCGGGCATGCCCTGGGTGTAGAAGTAACCGATGTCCTCGGCTATCTCACGGGCGTACTCGGGCGGGTTGGTCACAGGCAGGGGCGGGTCCATGGGGTCCATGTTAACCGGGCTTGCATAGAGCTTGAAGTCCGGCCGCACCTCTTTGAGGTAAAACCTCACTATGCCGCTGACCTCGACCACCGGCGACCACATGGGGAACTGGATCGGGGCCCAGCCGCTCCACTCTCCCTGGTTCAACATGATCTCCTGGTCCTGGAACTCGATCTTGGCGCAGGGATTTTCAGGGTCTATGAATATGGTGAGCGGGACCCTGCTTGTCTCGTAGTTCCTGCGTTTGTAATCGCCCGAGCCTGTGTATGGCCTGGTGTCTTTGAGCTTGAAGGTGTTGGTCGGTCCGGTGATCTCGGTCTGGATCACGTTGTCCACCGGGTACACCGGCACGATGGTGCCGCCTCCGATGGCCTCCTCGTGCTCGGGCGGCATGTCGGTGAAATAGGTGAACGTCCCGTAGGTGCCGAGAATGTCGGGCGTGCCCATTCCCGAGCCCGACCATCCCTGGCCCTCGTAGGGCGGGAAGTTGGACGGTATCTTGAACACCCGCTCCCACACGCCGTTCTCGGCCAGGTACTCCCAGAAGGGCTTGCCGTGCCGGAGCAGCTCGGCCTTGCCCCCTTTGAGCCAGATCACACGGGTGCCGATCACGATGGAGTCGTCCTCGGACGCCTCCTCGGTCCTGGAGGTGGCAAGGTATGGCGAGTAGGTGTCAGGGTTCCGGTGTATGAAGTCGTATATGCCGTGCTTGCCCGGGTTGGCCCCGGTTATGAAGTTGGACCAGGCCACCGGGCTCTGGGGAGGGATAGAGCTTTCTAGCGGCTTGAAGTCGCCCGTGCTCATGAGCTTCTGCAGGTTGGGCAGGTCCCCCTCGGCCATGAACCTCCGGGCCAGTCCCGGGTCCATGCCGTCAATGCCCAGGATCAGCACACGCTTGCCGGTCTCAGCCCGGCCCTTTTTGCACGAGGGGCCGCAGAGGATCAATATAGCGGACAGAGAAATGAAAAGACCGGCCGCGATAACCGGGGAAAAAATTATAGCCCTTTTTCGCATTTTAATCATCCTCACTACTCGCTACTTAAAAGAGTGGTTTCCCGTCCATGTGTCCCGGCGCCGGCACGCCGAAGAGCTTGAGTATGGTCGGCGCGATGTCGCCTATCCACGGGTTTTCCTCTTTCAGCTCCAGGTTGGAGAACAGCACCCCCGGCACGAACCCGGCGTCCACGCAGTGGTCCCCGCTCCATCCCTTTACGTTGTCCTCGAATATGGTGTCGTTTGCCACTCCCAGGGCGCCGTCCCAGCTTATCCTCCATCCCGGCCTGAAGCCTACCACCAGGTCCGGTCCCTGGCCCGAGTACGGCCCGTTAAAAGCGTCTTCCATCCGGTGCACGGATTCCACCGCCTTCTCGCCCGCCTCGGGGTCAACCTCGCCCGTTAGCTTTTCCGCGATCTCCTTCCGCAATGCCGCCGCCTGTTCGGGCTCGACCACTCCCTGTCCTTCCCTCCCTTTCAGGTTCAGGAATATGCCCGATAGCCCGAGCGAGTATGCCTTGGTGCGCGACCAGTCAACGTTCTCAAAGTATTTGTCCGAAGGTTTGCCGTCCTTGGTGGCCATGTAACCGTTCTTCAAAAGCCACGAGTTCAGGTTCATGCCCCGCTTGAACAGGGTGAACCCGTGGTCGCTCATAACGAATAGTGCGTCGCCGGGCCTGGTCTTTTCCATGACCTCGCCAAGGAGCTCGTCCATGCGCTCGTAGAGCTCCTCGATGGCGCCCGCGTGCTCGGTGGTGTCCTTGCCGCGGTTGGCCGGGTGCTCGGGGTCGCGGTACCTCATGAACATGTGCTGGATGCGGTCGGTCACGTCGAACACGCACACCACGCACCCCTTTCGGGTCGTCTCCAGGGCCCGGAAGAACATGTCCTTTCGCTCCCGGTGGATGTCCCACACCTGCTCCAGGAAAGCTCCCTCTGATAGCACCCTCTCGTTCAGGCCCCAGGTGTCCTCGGCAAGACCGAGTGTGGCGTAAGGCCCTTGCAGCTTGGAGAGGTAGCCGGCAAAGAAGGACGGGTGGGACACGGGCATCACCGGCGCGCGCGGGTCTATGTTTATGGGTGTGAGGTAAAGGTCCGGTCCGGGCTCGGTGCGCACCAGCATGAACCTTGCAATGCCTTTCACCTTGATCCCCAGGCCGGGCTTGAAGGTGAGGTCCACCCAGTCGGTGTAGCGGCCCTTAAAAAGCGAGACCTCCTGGTCGGGAAGCAAGAGCTTCCAGCCGTCTTTGCCGTTCTCAATCCGCAGGGGTATCTTCATCTCCGGGCTGCCTTGCACCAGCGGGTTTTCCGGACCGGGTATCTCGGCTTTGTACCCGCCGTTGCCGTCGCTCTCCAGCCTGACCTCCACCCCGCCGGTGTGCTCGCCCTCCTCCTCGGGCGCGCTGGTGAACAAGGTGAAGCTGCCCTGGGTGCCTTTCAGGTCGGGCACGCACATGGCTGACAGACAGGTGCCGTAGAACTTCTCGGGCGGAAAGGTTATGGGCACCCTGAGCACCTGCGAGAACACGTAGTGGTCCCCCAGTATCTTCCAGAAGGGAACGCTCTTCCTGAGAAGCTTGATCTCCGGCCTGCCCAGCGGTATCAGGTACTTGCCCAGCTTTAATGTGCGGCTCACGTTGCCGGTGTATGATGACGAGAGCACCGGCAAATAGGTCTTCCGGTCCGGGACCAGGAAGTCGAAGATGTTGTGCTTGCCCGGGTTGGCCCCGGTTGAAAAAGACGACCAGGCAACCGGGGACATGGAAGGCACCGTGGTCCCAAGCGGCTGGAAGGACCCCTGCTCCGCGAGGCTCTTGAAGTTCGGCAGCCTGCCCTGGTCCATCATCTGTTGGGCGATCTTGGGGTCGAGCCCGTCAAGGCCCAACACGATCACCCTTTTCTTCAAAGGCTTCAGGTTGAGGGCCCTTCGCCGGATGAATATGTAGAGCGTCCTTACAGGCCAGATCAATATCGAGAGCAGCGCGGCCAGGAAGGCGAAGAAAAAGGCCATGAATGAGCCCACTATGGCAAAGCCCGCTCCAGGGCCGATGTAGGCCTCGGCCGGTCCAGCCATAAGCAGAGAAATGAAGGCCAAGAAAATTATAGTGCTTTTGCTTGTTTTTATCGCCACCTGTTGTCCTCCAGGAATGGTAGCCCACATAGCTCGCTATGTGGGCGCCTGCCTGCCCTGTCTGCGTGTCCGCACAGGCAGGCGCACCAAGCGGAGGCGCGGCGCAGGCAGGAGCGTAGCGAGCAGGTCATTTTTTAGGTTTGAGTTATGAGCTTTGAGTTTTAAGATTTTCTCCAGCCCCTCACAACTCACATCGCAAACCTCACACCTTTCCGTCCAACCTACTCCCTTCGGTCGCACACATAGCAAAGCTATGTGTGTTACCCGTTACCCGTTACCCGTTGCCCGTTACCCGTTGCATGTATTCATACTCCGCCCAGCGGCGCGGTGACAATGCCCGCAAGCCGTGTTATGTCCAGGTCCTCAACTTGCTGCTCCAGGCTCCAGAAGAAGGCGTCGTCCCAGGTGTGCATGCCTGTAAGGTCGGTCCTTGCAAACACCTGTTTTGCCTGGGGCGAGCCTTTGAGGTCGAACCCGCGGTTCCCCACGGCTACCAGGTCCGGCCCGTTCATGGTCTCCGGTCCGGAGTATGCCTCTTCCCTGGTCTTTACCATCTCCACTACCTTAGTGTCATGGTAGCACAGGCTCCCGAGCTTTTCCCGCAGCTCGGACACGAGCTCCGAAGCCTCTGTCTCGGCCACCCCGCCCTTTTCAAACCTGTCCCTGGTGTGGATGTATATCCGGCCCGGGTCAAGGCAAAAGGCTTTCGAGTCCGGGGTGATGTGCTCGACCCCCTCGGGCGGGTCCTTGTCGAATGACAGGTATCCCTCTTGCTGCAGCCAGGCGTTCAGGTACACTTCCTGCTCGATGCCGCAGAATCCGTGGTCGGATAAAAGGAAGAAACCCTCACCCTCCCGGGACACGTCTGCGCTGGAATTGAACAGCTCCCACATGTGCCGGATAAAACCCTCGACTGACTTGTAGTACTCCATGGCCTGGCCGTGGCGCTGGTGTCCGGGGTCCACCGCGGCCGGCCACAGGTAGTGCTGCAGCCGGTCGGTCCCGGTCACCACCGCCTGGAAGAAGTCCCAGTCCTCGGCCTCCCAGGCCGCGTCCGCCACGACCTCGCGCCCCTTGAGCGTCTTTGCAAGCTCGATAAAAAGCTGGTTGTGGTCCCGCCGGCACCGCTGGGTGTCTATGTCTATCTCATAGCTGTTCCTGCGCAGAGTGGCCAGGTACCTAAGCGGCTTTACCGACTTGTGAAGCTCGATGGCCACGAAGCCGCTCACCAGCACGCCGGGAATGTCACGGGCCGGGTAGGTGCCCGGCTGGTTGATGACAACGCTTTGCTTGCCCGTCTCGCCCAGCCTGTCCCAGAAGGTGGGGGCCTTGAGGTCCAGGAAGTTGGTGAAGCGCATTCCATAGTCCGATCCCAGCTCGGTGAACCCGAATATCCCGTGAGTGCCCGGGTTGGAGCCGGTCATGAAGCTCGGCCACGACACCGCGCTGATCTCGGGCAGGGTCACCCGCATTTGAGCCAGGGCCCCCGACCCGGCAAGCTCGGCCATGAAAGGCCAGGTCCCGTCATCAATAAATCTTCTCACGAGAGTGTAGGGCACCCCGTCGAGTCCGACCACGCAAGAACGCTTCTTCTTTTTGCCTTTGAAAATACCCCGCAGCGCCATCCGCGCCTCCTGTTCTTTTACATCTCTTCGAGCAGACCTTTTGTAATGTCCTGTCTAAGTAAAGCTAGCATACTACCTCCTCGGCGCCCCTTTTTTAAGCTCCTTGTCCCACTCGTCCATCCTTTTCCCGAGCTCTTCCGCGACCTCGGGGTAGATGCTTATCACGTTGAATGACTCGCCCTGGTCGAGCTCGAGGTCGAAGAGCATTGGCCCGTGCGGCATGGCAAAGTAGTTGGCCGTCCAGAAGGCGTGCCTGCGGTGGCACTTCCACCTCTGGGTGCGCATGGACCGGAGGCGCCTGCCGGTGATGCCGCCGTAGAAAAAAAGCTCCTCGTGGGGGGTGTCCCCTCCTTTCAACATGGGCATGATGTCCCTGCCGTCAATGGGACGGTCGGATGGAGGGCTCACCCCGGCCAGCGCCAGCGAGGTGGTGAAAAGATCAATGTTCATGGCCATCTGGTCGCTCACCTGCCCCGAGGGGATCACACCGGGGTAGCGCGCTATGCCCGGCACCCCGCGGCCCCCCTCCATGTAAGACCCCTTCCTCCCGCGCAGCTCACCGGTGCTGCCCTCGTACCAGGGCCCGTTGTCCGAGGTGAAGAACACGAAGGTGTCCTCGGCTATCCCGTGCCGGTCCAGCGCGGAAAGCACCTCGCCCACGCTCCAGTCAATCTCCTCCACGCAGTCCCCGTAAAGACCGCCCTCGGAGCGGCCCCGGAAGCCGGGCGACGCGTGCAGCGGGATGTGCGGGAAGGTGTGCGCGAAGTAGAGGAAAAAGGGCTGGTCGTGGTTCTGGTCAATCCATTGCACAGCCTCCTCTGTGTACTTCTTTGTGAGAAAGTCCTGGTCAACAGGGCTCTCCTCGATTATCTCGTCGTTGCGGTAGAGCGGCAAAGGGGTCATATCGTTCGAGTAGAGCACGCCCATGTAGTGGTCGAACCCCCGGTGGTGGGGCCGGTACTTCTTCATGTCGCCCAGGTGCCACTTGCCCACGCAGCAGGTCTTGTAGCCCGCGTCTTTTAAAAGCTCGGCCACGGTGAGCTCGGCCGTGCTCATGCCCGGGCCTATCCTGTAGATTGCATGGATGAGCGGCGTGGCCGGGTTCCTGCTCGGGAAGTACACGCCCTGGATGCCTATCCTGGCCGGGTACCTCCCGGTGAGCAGCCCGCCCCGCGAGGGCGCGCACACCGCCGCGGAAGAGTAGAAAGAGGTCAGCCGGATACCCTCCGAGGCCATCTGGTCAAGGCTGGGCGTGTCAATGGACTCGCAACCGTAGCAGCCCAGGTCCCCCCATCCCATGTCGTCGGCCATGATGATCACTATGTTGGGCCTCTTGTCCGCCGCCCTTGCAGAGCCGCCCAGCACGGCCCCTGCGGCCGCGCCCGAGCAGGCGCTCATAAAATCACGTCGGTCCATGACATCCTCCTTGCAGGAAAATCTTTAAGGCCCATACTATCATTTCACCACCGCTTTCAAAACCTGCAAAGCTCATGCGCCCTGCACCCGCGCCGGATGTCAATAAAACCAAGCACTTGTCCGACACGGCGTCAACCACGGCTTGATTCGCCGTACACCCGTTTGAACGGCGCCGTTTACACCCGTATACGGCACTGTTTACACGTGTATACGCCAAAACACGCCCGCGTACACCCGTGCAGCCGCCTCCGTTTCCGTGCGTATACTGCGCCGTTTCATTCCCCCGCTCAGACCTCAAGCCTCACCCCTCAAACGGGTAACCCACACAGCTTGCTGTGTGGGCGAGCGCAGCGAGCAGGTCCAAAAACCACGGAGCCACCAAAAGCACCAAGTTATAAAAAGCTCTATTCTCCCGGCCGACAATCTCCACCATGACCG
>CAZYTX010000061.1:0-21290 GCA_964650485.1 uncultured bacterium
CCGCGGCTACCAGCGCCGCCCGTGTCGCTCTTGATCTCATCGCGTTTTCTCCTGTTTGCTTTCAGAGAAAAAATCGCACGGTTAATCGGGGGACACCATAGAATGGCGCGAACTTAAGCATTTTCCCTTTCATTTCCTTGGTTTTCTCCTTTTGACTCCTTGGGTCTGTGCTTCCATGATTTTCTCCGAGAGGTCTCTCATCTCCTTTAATATATCTTCCACCTTGCGGTTTTGGTCAATCGCCTTCTGGTAGAGCCGGGCCTGCTCCTTTGTCAGGTTGACGGTTACGGTTTTTCCCTCCTTTTTGAAAGTCCACTGATAATAAGGCCCGTAAGCTTTTCGCGGCTTTTGCTTTTTATCTTTTTCTCCTTTGACGGTCCTCTCGGTGATGGTTCCCTGGAGGACGAGCCCTGTGCGGGCAAGTTTTCCGGACAGGGTTTGATAGCGCCTTTGCATCCGCTCTGTGTACTTTTCTTGTTTCATTTTTTTCTTCATTTGTATTATCGCACATTCTGTGCTACAAGTCTATATACATGCAGCCAGGAAGGCAGGGGAGGGGGTGAAAAAATGGGCCGCCATGGTATTGTTGGCGCTGCTCCTTTTTTAACATACGAGTCTGCTTCCTTGCCTGTCAAACATCGTTATAGATGGGCTTGACATGAATATCGCACAAACAACTGTTAACATTAGTTATCAAGAGATTAAAAGAGCAATCCAGGAGGTGGGGAAATGCGGGAAAAAGATGAAGAGCCGGGAGGCGTCGAGAAAAAGATTGAGCTCGAGCCCATTGGAGTGATTCACACTCCATATAAACCGGGCCACTTCGCGCCTTTTCAGCCATTGGAAAGAGAAGAGGGAGAGGCCAGGATAAAGTTGTTCCCCGAATACGTTGACGGGCTGCGCTCTCTTGAGAAGTTCAACTACATCTACGTGCTTTATTACATGGACAAGAACGAGCAGGAATGGACCGAGGAGGTCCGCCCGCCCTGGGCCAAAGGACATTCAGTGGGTCTGTTCGCCAGCCGCTCGCCCAACCGGCCCAACCGCATAGGCCTGTCCATCGTAAGGCTCAGGAAGCTCGAGGAGGACACGATTACGACCTCTGCAATGGACGTGTTCGACCACACCCCGCTCCTTGATTTGAAACCGTATATAAAGGGTCTGGACTCGAAGCCGGGCGCAAACTACGGCTGGATAGAAGAGCTGGACGGCCACGACCACCTCATGGAGCACGTGCGCGGAATTCCACATGATCATGATTAAGGGAAACAGCCGGTATGGCGGCGAGGAACGGAACTCGTCCCCTTAGCTGCGTTTTCAAGTGGGCCCCCTGCACACATTCCTGGCCATCATGGCCGAGCGCTTCTTCTCGTCTGCTTCCAGGTGGCAGTGCTTATATTTCTTCCCGCTTCCACACCAGCAAGGCTCGTTTCGGCCGAGGTTAATATCCGGCATGGTAGTGCTGATGCCGAGAGCATCTTTAAATGTATCTATGATACTAATTTCAGCAACCTCGCATGATTTAACATACTATAGCCCGGCTGCCACAGTCACCCCCCCCCTCTGAAAAGTCAAGTATCATTCAGGACATTTAAATCTATTGCATCCCCGGATTTAAATTCAAAGGCGAAGGGGCATGGCCCGTACCCCTTCGCCAGTAAATCCTTGCGTGCAAGCCGCTTCCTGATCCTCAGCTCGCAGTCCGTCTTTTTCAAGCCTTCGCGTGCAGCCGCCCCCTGATACTTCGCTTGCAGCCTCCGTGTGCCGGCCGCTAGTCCATGCCTTCCTCTTCTTCTTCTTGCTCCTCTTCCTTCATCTTGGGCTTTTTCTTCTTCTCAGGGTCCACCAGCTTGAACTCGAGCGTCTCCAGCACGTTGCCATCGAGGTCTTTCACCTCGACCTTGCAGTTGCCTCGCCAGGCCTTCCAGATGTTCTTGGAACTGTAGGTGCGCCAGTTCTTCGAGCCCACCTTGAGGTTTACCGAGGCGATCTCCTCGTCGTTCAGGGACCACACGTGGGTCACGGTGGCGCCGTCTTCCGCCCCGGTGATCCTTGTGAAGCAATAGAGCTTGCCCACGTCCGCGGGGAAGGACTTGCCGGGCTCCACGCACGCCCTCTCTTCCACGTCCTTGCAGATGGCCGCGTCCTCTACCCCCAGGTCAGCCGTCATGCCGGCAACGCCCACCAGCATGAACACCGAAGCCAGACCCAATACCAGAACCTTCTTTCTCATACCCATGCCCTCCTTTCTTTTTTTCTCCCGGATTGACCTTACCGGAATTATAACCCTCATAATATGTACATTTGAAAAAGAAAAGCAAGTCCCCTCAAAAAAAGCAGGCCCCGCCTTTTTAAGGGGCGTCTCCGGGGACCGGCCCCTTGCCGGAGCCCGGCTTTGTCGCCGCTGCCAGGTCCGCTCCCGGAGCGGAAATAAAACCGGCCAGGACCTTTTGCTGCGAGCGGCTGAGCCAGATCCTGCGCCTCAGCCCGGAAAGCCTCGAGAGCGCCTCGTCAATGTCCCGGCAAAGACCGAGCCTCACCAGCGCCGCGGCCGCCATGACCGCGGAGCGGCCGTGCCCGAACGTGCAGTGGGCCAGCACCGGCGCCCCGTTTTTCACGCACCTCTTTATGAACTCCACCCCCTCTGCCATGTCCGCATAAGCCGGCGCGGTCCCGTCCAGCACCGGCAGGCACAGGTAGGCCATTCCAGGGTCTTCCCGGAGCTCGACCGGTGCAGGGAACTCGGCTATCATGTCCAGAACCGCCTTTATGCCCTCATCCTTGAGACCGGGCACGTCATCGCCCGTCACCCTGGCGCCAAGGTAGAGCCCGTCCGCCACCCTCTCGAACAAAGGCTCCCTGCCCCTCTTGCGATAGCGCCTCCACGCGGAGTACTCGAAAAAAAGAAGGGGCCACGAAAGCAGCCTGGGCAAAAGCTTTATGGAACCCGCCCGGTCCTTGAACATCCACCCGGGGTTCACCATCTTAAGTGACGCCACTACGTATAGAATGCCGGTGAAGGCCTCCGAAGCCGCGGCCCAGAGAAACCCGAGGCCGGCAATGAAGAAAAGCGGATGCCCCTGGCACAGGCACATATAGCCTGCACACCCGAAAAAGGCGGCGAGCCCGAAGAAGGCCGCGGCAAACCCCATCTACTTGCCTATGCAGAAGCGCGAGAAGATCATGTCCAGGACCTCCTCCGTCGCGGTCTCGCCGGTGATCTCTCCCAGGGCCTCCAGGCAGAGCCGGAGGTCGCTGGCCACGAACTCGTGGGAGAGACCGTCCGCGGCCGCGGCCTTTGTCCGGAGGATGCTCTGCCTGGACCTTGAAAGCGCATCCGCGTGCCGGACATTGGTTATCACCGGGGCCTCGACCTCCCCGGCGCACAACGCATCCGCCATATTTTCCATGAGCCCGTCCATGCCTTCACCGGTGAGCGCGGATATGCAAAGGGCGGTTGATCCCGGCAGCAAGGCTTTTGCCTCCTCCTTGTTTATGCTCATGTGCAGGTCGCACTTGTTGATGACCAGTATGGCCCCGCCGTGAGCCGCGGCCGCCATTTCCCTGTCAAGCTCGGCTATGTCTTTTGTCCCGTCCAGCATGAAAAGGCACAAGTCCGCGGTCTCGATCATCTTCCTGGCCCGCTCCACCCCCATGCTCTCGACTGGCTCGCCCTCCTCGGTTAACCCCGCGGTGTCGAACAGCCTGACCGGGGCCCCGCCCACCTCGATCATGTCCTCGACCACGTCCCTGGTGGTCCCGGGCACGGGTGTCACTATCACCCGCTCCTCGCCAAGAAGCCTGTTCATGAGCGTGGACTTGCCGGCGTTGGGCCTGCCGGCTATCACCACCCGGGCCCCATCTCTGAACATCCTTGCCCGGCCCGCCTGCTCGATCAGCTCCCTCATCCAGGCATCGGCTTTATCGAGCCTTGTTATAAGCTCGCTGTTTTCAATGGCGGTTACGTCCTCCTCCTCGTCCGAGAAGTCGATCCCCGCCTCCAGGAGCGCCAGGAGCTCCAGGAGCCCGGCGCGCATTTCCTGTAGTCGCTTGGAAAGCCCGCCTTCTAGCTGCGCCGCCGCGGCCCGGCCCGATGCATAAGTTCGCGAGTCTATGAGGTCGGCCACGGCCTCTGCCCGGGCAAGGTCAATGCGGCCGTTCAAAAAGGCCCTTCTCGTGAACTCTCCCGGGCCGGCAGGCCTGGCCCCTTGCTCGATCACCGCCTGCAAGACCCGGCGCAGGGGCGCCGGCCCGCCGTGGCAGTGGAACTCCGCGGTGTCCTGGGTGGTGTAGCTTTTGGGCGCGCGCATGACAAGGCACAGCACCTGGTCAATTTTTTGTGCCTGGTGTTCGACCCAGCCAAGAGATGCCGAGAAGCCGGGCATCTCAGCCGGGTCGCGCCCGCCCCGGAAGAGCTCCGAGGCTATCGGAAGCGCCCGGGGCCCCGACACCCGCACGATGCCGATGGCGCCCTTGCCCGGGGGCGTGGCCACCGCGGCGATTGTGTCATCGTCGCTGATCACGGTGAATAAAGGTAGCAGAGCCGGATTTGAAAAACAACGCGCGCCCCCTTTACATAATGTCTCGAACGGATGTATTTTATAGTCTGCGTTCACAGAGGGGCTTTTATCTCACAAAGGAGGTTTACATGCCAAGGCTCTTTCAAAAGCGGTCCGGTAAAATCGGGCTTCCCCCTGGCACGCTGGTGCACATCGGAGAGAAGAAGGAGGAGGCCGCAAAGATCAGGGTTCTCCACTACGATGAAAAGGATCTTCAGGAAAACGAGGTGACAAAGGACCACGACTTCGGGCAGTACAAGACATCGCAAGGCGTGAGCTGGATAAACGTGGACGGGCTGCACGATGTGGAGCTGCTCGAAAAGCTCGGCCACGCCTTCGGACTGCACCCCCTGGTAATGGAGGACGTGCTCAACACTGACCAGCGGCCCAAGGTCGAGGACTACGAGGAATACCTTTATATAGTGATGAAGATGCTCACGTTCGACCCGGACACGGATGAGATAGTGGTGGAGCAGGTAAGCCTTGTCCTGGGCCGGGGCTTTGTCATATCCTTCCAGGAGCGGGAAGGCGACATCTTCGACCCGGTAAGGGAGCGTATAAAAAGCAACAGGTGGAGGATCAGGAAGCTGGGCTCGGACTACCTTGCATACGCCCTTTGCGACAGCGTGGTTGACAACTACTTCCTCATACTTGAGAGCATCGGGGCCGAGGTGGAGAGGATCGAGCAGGGAATGTCAAGGGGGCCGGAGTCACGGGGCCTCCACTCCATACACAAGCTGAAAAGGGACCTGGTCGTGCTGAGGAAGGCGGTGTGGCCCCTGCGGGCGGTTGTAAGTGGAATGCAGAAACAGGTGTCCGACCTGATAAAAGAGAGCACCGGCCCTTACCTCCGGGACCTCTACGACCATACCGTACAGGTTGCAGACACCATCGAGACCTTCAGGGACATGCTGTCCAGCCTGCTTGACATGCACCTGTCAGCCATGAGCAACAGGATGAACGAGGTCATGAAAACCTTGACCGTCATAGCGACCATATTCATACCCCTCACCTTCATCGCCGGGATATACGGCATGAACTTCCAATACATGCCCGAGCTCGACTGGCGTTACGGCTACTTCACGGTGCTGGGGTTCATGGCGCTGATGGGCCTTATTATGCTTGTGTACTTCAAGACCAGGAGGTGGATGTAATACCGACTCTGACGGCGGCCGCTGCAAAATCAAAAGCCTACGCGTCCGAGCGGCCCACCTTTGTATGGATGGACGAGCCCCGGGCCGCGAGCTTTCCCTCATCATTGTAGACCTCGCACTCGCTGATCACTATACGCTTCCCCACGTGCACCACTTTGCTCACGGCCTTGAGCGAACCCTCGCGCACCGGCCGCAGGAGCTGCACCTTGAGGTCCAGGGTGACCACCGCGGCCTCGCCCCGCATAACCGGCGCCATGGCCGTGCCGCAGGACGAGTCCACCAGGCTCGCCACCGCGCCACCGTGCACCGTGCCCCAGATGTTCTTGTGCTCCGGGATGACATCCATCTCCATGACCGAGCCCGTGTCCGTGAACTCGACAACACGCATGTTTATGTACCTGTAATAGGGCGAGTCATTCAGCGCGCAACGTATGAACTCCTCACGGTCCCGGTCCCTTTCCGACTCATCCATTGTCCGGTCTCCTCCCGGCATTTGCCGGCAGTTTAGCAGCCTAAGGCAGAATAATAAAAGCCAAACCTTAATCCCCGGTTAAGGATTACGGAGGCAGCGTTTTTTTCCAGGTGCTCTTCCAACCTTGGCCAACGCGCCTCCTGTGAAATCCTTAGCTTGCAGGACACTTAAAAACAAGAAGACAGGCCGCCGCCACGGGATGTCCGCGTTTTCAGCCGCTGCCGGCGCCGAACATTTTTTGCTTTTATCCGCGAGACCCCCAAAATCGGACAACAATATTTCCTGCCGCCTGATATCGTCCTCAATAGACCCATCTGAACATTCCAAACCCCAAACATCCCCCTTAACCGGGGATGAGGGATTCTTGACACCTTCCCGCATGGAATGTAAACTTAAGTGTTCGATGGAATAGAAGAGTGACGAGTCATGTTCGATAGCCTTACAGACAAGCTCACCTCCACGTTCAAGAAGCTGCGCGGTCAGGGCCAGCTCACCGAGCGCAACATCGAGGAGACCCTGAAGGAGATACGCACGCACCTTTTGGAGGCTGACGTAAACTACCGGGTGACCAAGGAATTCATCGCCGGGGTCAAAGAGAAGTCGCTCGGAGCAGGGGTCATGCAGAGCCTTACCCCTGGCCAGCAGTTCGTGAAGCTCTTCCACGGCGAGCTTGTCTCCCTCATGGGCGGCGCCCACCAGGAGCTAAGTCTCAAGGTCGCTCCCCCTGCGGTGATCATGCTGGTGGGCCTGCAAGGCTCCGGAAAGACCACCACCGCGGGAAAGATCGCACTCCTGCTCCGCGACAAGTACAAGAGGAGCCCCATGCTGGCGCCCGCGGACGTGTACAGGCCCGCGGCCATCGAGCAGCTAAAGGTGCTGGCAGGGCAGATTGATGTCCCGGTGTTCGACTCGAACACAGACCAGGACCCGAAGGACATAGCCCAGCAGGCGCTCGAACGTGCAAACAAGACTGCGTGCGACACCCTGATCATAGATACCGCAGGAAGGCTGCACGTAAACGACGAGCTCATGGAAGAGCTTAAAGATATAAAAGCGAGGATAAAGCCTGCGGAGATAATGCTGGTGGCCGACGCCATGACCGGCCAGGACGCTGTGTCCGTGGCCGAGGCCTTTGACCGGGACCTGGACCTCACAGGCGTCACCCTGACAAAGCTCGACGGGGACGCCAGGGGAGGCGCGGCCCTGTCCATCAAGGCGGTCACCGGAAAGCCCATAAAGCTGGTGGGAGTGGGCGAGAAGCTCACTGACATCGAGTCCTTCCACCCGGAAAGGATGGCCTCGCGCATCCTGGAGATGGGCGACGTTCTGACCCTGATAGAGAAAGCGGAAGAGGCCTTTGACCAGAAAAAGGCCCTCGAGATGCAGCGCAAGATGAAAAAGAACGAGTTCACCCTGGAGGAGTTCCGCGAGGCCCTGCACCAGATGAAGAAGATGGGACCGATGGAGGACATCCTGGGGATGATACCCGGGCTGGCCGGGCAGATGAAAGGGTTAAAGAACCTTGCACCACCGGACGAAGAGCTTAAAAAGACCGAGGCCATCATAAACTCCATGACCCCAAAAGAGCGCAGGAACCACAATATATTGAACGCGAGCAGAAGGAGGAGGATTGCGGGCGGCTCCGGCACCACGGTGCAGGACGTGAACAAGCTGGTGAAGAGCTACATGCAGATGAAGAAGATGATGAAGAGGATGAATAAGAAGGGCGGGATGCCGCTGCCCGGCATGGGCATGTAAAGAGGCGGAAGGCCCGGGCGATAAATAAGGAGGTAGAGGAAAAAGCATGGCGACAAAGTTGAGACTGGCGCGGAAAGGGTCGAACAAGAACCCTTTTTACTGGATAGTGGCCGTGGATTCCAGGATGCCGCGGGATGGAAAGTTCCTGGAGAAGCTGGGCACCTACAACCCGAGGACCGACCCCAGGGAAGTCCTGCTAAAGACCGACAGGATAAATCACTGGCTCGACCGGGGAGCGACCCCCACCGACGCGGTAAGAAAGCTGCTCCGGAACCAGGGGGTGCTTCGAGCGAGGGCCAGCGAGACCGCGGAAGCGGTCCCGGAGGCATGACAAAGACAGGTTGACCCGGCAATTAAACCTTGAGAGGGATTGCATATCATGGAAGAGTTCATAGCCTATATAGCCCGCTCCATCGTTGAGATGCCAGAGGAGGTCGAGGTGCGCCGGGTGAACGGGGGACGCACAGTGGTCTACGAGCTCAGGGTGCACGAGGATGACAAAGGACGAGTGATCGGAAAAGGCGGCAAGACCATACAGGCGCTCCGGACGCTGCTCAAGGCCGCGGCCGCATCCGATCAAAAACCGGTGCTGGAAATCCCAGGATAAACATATCCCGTGCACGCGAGCGCTTAAGGAGCGGACGACCAATGACCCTCATATCCTTGGGCGTGGTGGCAAGGCCCTTTGGAATAAAAGGCGAGATAAGGGTGAAGCCGCATAACCCCTACACCTCGTGGTTTGACAATGCCGAGGGCGTTTGGATAAAAAGAGATGAGGGCGGCGAGCCTGCTTACTTTAGCGTAAAAGGCGCGAGACGGCACAAAGGTTTTATACTTCTCGCGCTGGATGGCGTACAAGACAGGGAAGGGGCCGAAGAGCTCAAAGGGGCCGAGGTGGTGGCGCCCGAGAGCGAGCTCCCGCGCCCGGGGGAAGACGAGTACTACTGGTACCAGCTCATCGGGCTGTTAGTGGAGAGTGAAGACAGGGAGATCGGCAGGGTGAAGGGCCTTTCAGAGACCGCGCCCGCTCTTGATGGCAATGACGTGCTCCTGGTGCAGGGCGAGGCGGGCGAGTTCATGGTGCCTTTCACCACGGATGCAGTGACAAAGATAGATCTTTCACAAAAAAGGATTGCTGTAAACCCGGAACTTGTGGTTGCACCGGAGGAAAAGTAGGGGGCGCACAATGCGCTTCGACGTTATCACCCTGTTTCCCGGGATGGTGAAAGGACCGCTCTCGGAGAGCATAATGGCCCGGGCCCTCGAATCGGGCAGGGTCCAGGTTCTTGTGCACGACCTCCGGGACTGGGCCGAGGGCATACACAGGCAGGCTGACGACGCCCCCTTTGGCGGCGGAGACGGCATGGTCATGAAGCCGGAGCCGCTAATCCGTGCCATCCGGGCGGTGCGCGAGATGTCCAAGGGCTCGAAGGTGGTGCTCCTCACTCCCCAGGGAAAGACCTTTGACCAGGATACTGCGAGAAGGTTCTCCGAGCTTCCGGGCCTGGTGCTGGTGTGCGGCCGCTACGCAGGCGTTGACGAGAGGGTGAGGCAGGGCTTTGTTGACCTGGAGCTCTCCATCGGTGATTACGTGACCTCGGGAGGCGAGCTTCCAGCACTGGTTGTCATGGACGCGGTGACAAGGCTCATACCCGGGGTTCTGGGCAACCAGGCCTCGGCCTGGGAAGACACCTTTCCAGATAGGATCGAGTACCCTCAATACACCAGGCCGGAGGAGTTCGAGGGGATGCGGGCGCCCGAGGTGCTGCTATCGGGCCACCACGAGCTCATAAGGGAATGGCGTATGAAGGAGAGCCTTAAGAGGACCCTTGAAAGGAGGCCCGACCTCCTGGTGGAGCATCCGCCCGGCAAGGAGGAGCAGGACCTGCTTGTGGAGGTGGAGAAAGAGAAGGGCGCCAAGTCCGAAGACGACTGAGGCAAAAGCCGCAGGGAGGGAAAACTTCTTCCCGGGATGAATTTTGGATACGGTCTTATATATGGCACTGCTGCATCACCCGGTGACGAACAAGCAGGGAGAGGTAATAACAACAGCGGTAACCAACATGGACCTGCACGACATGGCCAGGCTCTCGAGGACCTATGACCTTAAAGCCTTTTACGTGGTGCAGCCGATCGAGCTGCAAAGGGCCCTGGTGAAAAGGCTGCTCGACTACTGGCAGACGGGTGCGGGCGGGCAGTACAACTCGACCAGGAAAGAGGCCATGAAAAGGGTGAAGTTGTGCGTGTCCCTTGACGAGGCCGTATCCGAGATCGGGGCCGAGGGGGGCAAGCCGCTGCTGGTGGGCACTTCGGCCAAGAGGCGATCCGAGGCCGTCGGCTTCAGTGAGTTGAGAGGGAGAATGAGAAGCGACAAGGGGCCGTGGCTCCTGCTGTTCGGCACTGGCTGGGGAGTGGACCAGGATTTCCTCGACAAGGAGACTGACTGCGTGCTCGAGCCGGTGCAAGGGCTCTCGGATTACAACCACCTTTCGGTGAGGACGGCCGCAGCCATCATCCTGGACAGGCTGCTGGGAGACGGATGAGGACCGGCCGGGTTTGACCGGGAATCCTCTCAAGATGCTATAATGTCGAGAAAGGCCCTTCGACAAGCTCAGGAAAGGAGAACTGCCATGAACAGGGTGGAAAATATCGAGGCGGAGAAGATGACGGGGAGGTCGCCGGAGTTCCGGCCGGGGGACATAGTACGCGTGCATCAGCGCATCCAGGAGGGCGACAAGGAAAGGGTACAGGTATTTGAAGGCGTGGTTATAAGGGTTCACCGGGCCGGGCTCAAGTCCACCTTTACCGTGAGAAAGGTAAGCTACGGCATAGGCGTGGAGAAGATATTCCCGGTCCACTCGCCCCTGATCGAGAAGGTGCAGGTAAAGCAGAGGGGCAAGGTAAGACGCTCGCGGCTTTACTACCTCCGGCAGAGAAAAGGCAAGGCAGCGCGTATAAAGGAGAAGAGACCTGTCTGAGAGGGGCAGAGTCGAGCGTAAAACCGGGCAGTCGGGAGCATGACAAATGTATCTGATAGAGATCGTGCTGCAGGGAGTAAGGCGCTTCACAAAGAGCAGGAAGTTCCCCTTGAAGCCCGGTCTGAACGTGATCTATGGACCCACCGAGTCGGGCAAGACGACGCTGGTGGAATGCGTACTCGACCTGCTCTACCCCGACAGGATCAAGGAGCAGGACATCGCCATGGTCTCCAGCGGAGAGGTGCAGGCATCCCGGGCCGGACTTACAATAGGCTTCGGCCGGGACGTTTACAGGGTGCTGAAAGACTTCCAGTCGAACCAGATCAGCCTCACCCTTTATAACCCAGCATCGCAGAAGTTCGAGCCCCTGGCCTCGGACCCCGCCCAGATAGCTTCCACCATGGCGTCTTCCTTCGAGCTGCCCCCGTTTGACGTATTCAGCCGGCTGTTCACCGCGGCCGCGGAGAGCATGCCTTCGCACCTGCCCTTGAACCCGGGCGAGTCCGCACCCGGGCAGGAACGTCCTGCGCAGCAGCCCGGGCAGCAGCCCTCGCCCCAGGGTCCGCTACAGCAGCCCTCCCAGCCGGGCGTGCCCCCGGGAATGTTATCGGGACCCGGAATTCCAGGGATGATGTCAGGACCGGGTATGCCTGCCCCGGGAGCTCCTGGACAGCAGATGCCCGGACAACAGATGCCGGGCATGTTCCCGGGCCAGCAAATGCCGGGTGTCATGCCGGCTCCGGGCATGACCGGCATGCCGGGAATGGGGCCGGGAGCCTTCCCCGACGACGGCATGACCCCCGCGGAGAGGGAGGAAAAGCTGGGCAAGTTGAGAGAGGAGCTTTCGAGCGCCGAGAAGATCGAAAAGATACAGTTCGAGATTGACGGGCTACAGCAGAGGGTGTTCGAGATAGAATCCAAGATAAAAAGCACCGAGCAGTTCGACGAGTTCATGGAAGCCGCGGAAGAGCAGATGAACAGGTACCCTGGCCTGAAAAGGCTGCCACAGAACATTGACGAAAGAGTGGACCGCTACAAGGACCTGCACGCAATCCAGGCCGGCGAGATCGAACAGATAGACCAGGAGGCACTGGAGTACGACGACGACCTCAAGGTGATCTCCACCTATCCAAAGCTGTGGAACCAGACTCTGTTCAGGGCCGGCGCGGCGGGATTCATAGGCGGGATCGTGCTATTCGTGGCCGCGCCGTACCTGGGACTCGGGTTCCTCAAGTTGATCTCGGCACTGGCGTCACTGGGGGGAGTGGTGGCCGTAGTGGTGAGCGCCTTCACCCACATGAACAGGACGGGTCATAAAGACGAGATCGAGGGCAAGCTCTCCGAGCTGGAGGAGAGAAAGCAGGGGGTGATACGACGCTTCGAGGTCGAGATGGCTGTGATAGAGAAGCTGATGAACGATACTGACTCCGATTCCATAGAGGAGCTGAAGAACAAGATCGAGAAGTTCAGGGACCTCACCGAGCGCTACCGCTCGGTGAGGTCCAAAAAGGAGAAGGTGGTAAGGGACCTTGACGTGGACAAGCTTAAAAAAGAGCAGGATGAGCTCAACAAAAAGATTGACAAGCTGGAGGAGCAGCTCAGGAGCTACCCGCCCATGAGCATGGACGTTAACTCCATACGAAAAGAGATAAAAGGGCTGGAGGACGTTATAAGGGCCACCAACCCGGGCTCGTCTCTCGTCCAGGGACCCCAGCCCTCGCAGCAGCCCCGGGGCGAGGGGCTGGACGTGCCGGATTTCGCATCGGGCGCGCAAGAGGGCGGGGCCACGCAGGTTATGGACGAGGGCGTTACCAAGTCCCTGGAGAGAAAAGCCGGGGGGCCGGTCACAGCGGCGGAGGTCTTTGAACAAATGCTGCAGACAGGCGCCAAGCTCTTCCAGATTGACCGCAACAAGCTTGTCAGACACGTGCAGGAGAGGCTGAACCTCTACACCCAGGCGTTCTTTGCAAAGCGCTATGTGGAGATGAGGATCGAGCTTGACGGCTCCGTGGCACTCCGCGACGCCGAAAGCAAGCGGTGGACCGAATTCGAGTCCATGAGCCCGGCTGCCCGGGACACCGCTTTCATGGCCTTGCAGATCACCCTGCTGGAGCTGGCCGTGCAGAAGAAGAGCTTGCCCGTTATCCTCGATAACCCCCTGGCCAGGCTGGACGAGACTGCGACTATTGTGGCGGCAAAGGCGCTGAAGAGGGTGGGAGAAAGGTCCCAGGTGGTGCTGCTCTGCAGCCAGAGCGCACCTGCAAAGTTCGCGGACAACGCAATAGAGCTCGCCTGAAAATGCGGTCCAAGACGCCATCCCTCTTCCCCGAACTGAACAAGGCAAAGAAACCCACCCTCACCCTGGAGAAGCGCTTTGGCGAGGACGGCTATAAAAGGATAGCAGGAGTTGACGAGGCCGGACGGGGGCCGCTTGCCGGGCCGGTGGTGGCCGCGGCAGTGGTGCTGCCGCAACGCGTGGGAACCAGGAGCCCTCTGCACAAGATTCGAGACTCCAAGGCCCTGAGGCCGCAGGAGCGCTACAAGGTATACGACACCATCATCGAGAGAGCGCAGGCCGTGGCATGGGACTTCTGCGACAACCTGGAGATAGACGATGTCAATATATTGGAAGCAAGTCTCGAGGCCATGAGGAGGGCGGTCATGAACCTGGACCCGCCCCCGGACCTGTGTTTGGTTGACGGCAACCAGCCTGTCCCCTGCCTCACCCCGTCGTTCACGGTGGTAAAGGGAGACAGGCTGTGCATGTCAATCGCCGCGGCCTCGGTGGTGGCCAAGACCATACGGGACCACATCATGGACGGATGGCACAGGTTGTATCCGGGCTACGGGTTCAACCTCCACAAGGGATACGCCACAAGGGAACATAAAAGCGCGGTCGAGCAGATAGGGCCCTGCCCGGTGCACAGGAAGAGCTTCATCAAGCAAAAGCCGCGGCTCCCGGGGCCATGGAAGTAAACACTCCCGCTACTACTCAGCCATGCTCTCTCGCACGCTTTTGGGGAGCTTGAAGAAGAATTCCCTGCGCAACTGCTCGGTCCTCTCCCTGTCGGGCTTCAGCCTGATCCTGTCTTTGTCCAGCACAAAGGACTGGTCTATCTTGCCCTTCACCACCTCGTTAATGAACACGTCCGCTTCAAGAGCCGTCTTCACCGGCAGTCTGAATACCGTGTCCATGTTCACGCCTCCCACCACCCGGGACTTGAGCGGGACATCGAACGTCTCCTCGATCGGAAGCGTAACCTTCCGGTTGATCCTCACCGGCACTACGTCGTCAACGTGGACCTTCTGGTCCACCGGGACCACCATGTCAACCGGGATCACGCCCCGCACCGGGACTTCGGTGTAGCCCAGCAGGGGCAGCTTTATGCTCAGGGTGTCGTTTACCGGGACCTCGAAATTCAAAGGCACCTGTGCGCTCACGTATATGTCCTGGTCAACGGGCACCGACACCAGGATGTCGAGCGGGACCTCGATCCGCTCGGAGAGGGGGACCGAAAAGGTCTGGTCAACCATAAACACGACCGGGACCTCCTGGTCAACGGGAAGGGAAAGCACCTGGTCAAGCCGCGCCGTCACCGGCACCTTCGAGTCAATCTTAACCTCCAGGTCCTTTGAAAGCCGCACCTCAAGGTCAACAAGGCTCAAAGGGTCCAGGCGAGAGATAAGGTAGAGGCTAGCTGCGGTGGTCGCCCCCCACAAAACGATCAAGAGCAGGAACCACTTTAAGTACCTGGAAAAACGGCCGCCCACCTCTATCTCGCGGCCGTCTCTCTCCATCTGTATCTTTATGCGCATGTCTCAGACCAAGGCCCCGAAGAGATAAAAGCCTTTCACCCCTCGCCCTGTTCCCGGAGCCAGTCCCTGGCGTATGCCTCGGGGGCAACGCCCTCAATCCCGGCCACGTGCTTGAAGAAGCCCACCAATGCCTTCAGGTCCTGGTCCATGGCCTCATACATATCCCGGTAGAGGCCGAGGTCATGGTAATAGACCGTCCGGGATATGATGGTCGCGTTGTTGATGTCCCGCTCCGGCCAGCCCCGGTAGCGGCCCGTCTTCATGCGCGGGAGCACCTCCTCCCGGAAGCGCACCTTGTGGGCCTCGATGATCTCCTCTTTTTTCGCGAGCTTCTCCCTCTCGCTTAGAGGGCTTTTATACATCCGGTCGAGCGCGCCATAGAGCTTCATGATCTCCTTGGAAAAAATCTGCGCGTCGTGGTTCGAGTAAAGAACGTACATGGCCTCCTCCGAGTCCGGCCCGAAACGCTGGGAGAGGTAGTTGTACGCGCCCTGCTCGCCCACGAACAGGGCCAGGTTCTCATTGAACTCCATCTTCCCCTTTATGAACACAGTCCCGTGCAGCATCTCGTGCAGCACCAGCTCGGCCAGGTATGCTTTACTGTATTTCAGCAGGGGAGAGTAAAGCGGGTCAGACACTATCCCCAGCATGGAGTAGGCGTTGGCCACCCGCAGATACACCTCAAAGCCCTGCTCTTCGAGCTCATTTGCCTTGCCCTCCGCGTGCTTCTTCTTGAAAAAGCCGAGGTATGGGACCTCGCCCGCGACCGGGAATTCCCAGGTCACGGGGGTCATGGATAGCGGCTCTGCCGCGGTCAGGTTCCAGGTCACCGCCTCCCGCTCCACCCTGACCAGTATCTCGTAGCTCTTGCTCCTGGCAAGGCCCACCCGCTCGACGCCGTAGTTCTTCACGTCCAGCACGAACTCGAGCTTCTCCCTGGCCTCCGGCTCAAGCTCCGGATCATCGAGCACCCTTTCAAAGGGCGCCCGCTTGAGGAGCAGCGCCGCCTGGCCCGGGGCCTGTTGCAGGAGGTAGGCGAGCTCCTCCTCGTCGCAGCCCGCGGCGCAAGCGCATGCCAGGGATAACACCAGCAGGGCGGCGACCTTGCCCTTTAACCCGAGGGTCCAGTTCACACTCGATCTTTTCTGCACTCTTGCTTTTTCTTCTCTCAAAGCTCGTGTCCCTGTCCCAGGGACATACCCAGGCGGAAGGCCTTTTTGTTCATCTCCAGGAACTCCGGCGGAACCCTGGCGGCCAGGACCTTCTCGATGGCTTCCGCGGAGACAATTCCCGCGATCCGCGCAAGCGCGCCCAGCATGCATATGTTCAGGGTCACCGGGCTGCCGACCTCGGCCATCACCCTGTCCAGCATGGGCAGGTGTCTCTGTCTCGCGTCCAACTTGCTCTCCAGCTTCACCAGCTTCGAATCCGCAATCAAAAGTCCGCCCGGCTTTATCATGCCCGAGTACGAGTCATACGCCCTCTGGGAAAGACACACCATCACGTTGGGCCAGTAAACCTTGGAAAAATGTATCTCACCCTCGGACACGATCACGTCCGAGCGGGTCATCCCTCCCCTGGCCTGGGCGCCGTAGAGCTGACTCTGCACCGCCACCAGGCCCTGGTGCAGCACCGCGGCCTCCGCGAATATTATGGCCGCAGTGATAATGCCCTGGCCGCCCGAGCCCGAGAACACCACCTCGTCCTTGCGCGTCATTGCCCCGCGTCCTCTCTCGCCCGCTCGATCACCCCGTCGTACTCGCTGCAGTACTCGGGCAACTCCTTTTCAACGAACACCCCCACCTCGATCAATTCGGGGTTGTCCTCCTTTTTCTTCGAGCCCACCGGTGTGGTGACGCTCTTCATGTGCTCCAGCATCTCCACCGCGTCCCCCATCTTGTTGCGCCTGCCGAAGTTCACCGGGCACTGGGTCATGACCTCCACCACTGAAAAGCCCTTGTGCTTTATGGCCCGCTCGATGTACTTCGATAGCTGCCGGGCGTGGTACGTGGTTGACCTGGCCACGAAGGTCGCGCCCGCGGCCACGGACAGGTCCACCACGTCGAATGCGTGGTCAATGTTGCCGTAGGGCGCGGTGGTGGCGTACACCCCGTAGCCTGAAAGGGGCGAGAACTGGCCCCCGGTCATGCCGTAGATATGGTTGTTCATCACTATGGCGGTGATGTCAATGTTCCGGCGGGCCGCGTGGATGAAGTGGTTGCCCCCGATAGCCAGCGCGTCCCCGTCGCCCATGGGAGCGATCAGGGTGAGCTCGGGCCTCGTGATCTTCACACCGGTGGCGAAAGCCAGCGCCCTGCCGTGCAGGGTGTGCATGGTGTGGAAGTCAACGTAGCCGGCTATCCTTGCCGAGCAGCCTATGCCTGAGACCACCACTATCTCGTTCTTGTCCATCCCCAGCCGCTCGATGGCCCGCAGCATCGCGTTTAGCACGGTCCCGTGGCCGCAGCCCTCGCACCACAGGTGAGGGAAGTAACGCTTTCTCAGGTAGTCCTTTATTGACATCTCACATGCCCCTGCGACGGATGAGCCGCATCATGTTGGCTATGTCGTCCGGGGTGATAAGCTCCTCGTCTATGCGGTTGGCCAGGAACACCCGCTCCGGCCGGTCCACGGCAAGGTTCACCTGCTCCTGCACCTGGCCCAGGTTCATCTCCACAACCAGTATGACCCAGGCGTTCCTGCATATCTCCCTTACTATGGCGTGCGGGAAAGGCCACAGGGTCTGCAGCTCCAGGAGCCCGGTGCGGAGACCCTTCTGACGCGACTCCTCCACGAACTGGAGAGAAGAGCGGGCAGAGGAACCGTAGGAGATAAGGATGTACTCCGCGTCATCAAGCATGTACTCCTTGTATCGGGCGATGGAGTTCACGTTGTCCTCGATCTTGTCGGACAAATGCCGGATAAGGCGCCGCACCACCTTGGGGTCGGTGGAGGGGAACCCCCACATGTCATGGAAAAGACCGGTCACGTTGTAGCGATGCACACCCCCGAAGTCGGACATGGGCAGCCTGCCGTCCTCCCGGGGAAGATAAGGGTGGTAGTCCACGCCCCTCTTCACCGAGGTTCGCAGACGGTTCACCACCGGGATGTCTTCCGGTCCCGGCATGAATATCCTCTCCCGCATGTGTCCGATGGCCTCGTCGAACAAAAGAACCACCGGGGTGCGGTATGTCTCCGCCATGTTGAAGGCCTCCACCGTCACCTCGATCACGTCCTGGAGGGTGGAGGCGGTAAGCGCGATGATGGCGTGGTCTCCGTGCGTGCCGAACCTGGCCTGGTTCACGTCCCCCTGGGCAACGTGGGTGGGGTTCCCGGTCGAGGGCCCGCCCCGCTGCACGTCCACGATAACGCATGGTATCTCCGCCATGACCGCGTAACCGAGCGCCTCCTGCATGAGCGAGAAACCGGGACCGCTGGTGGCTGTCATCACCTTGCTCCCGGTGAGCGAGGCCCCGATGATGGCGCACATGGAGGATAGCTCGTCCTCCATCTGCACGTACTTGCCCCCCATCCGGGGAAGCCTTATTGAGAGCTGCTCTGCTATCTCCGAGGATGGGGTGATGGGATACCCGGCGAAGAAGTGGAGGCCCGCGTACAAGGCCCCCTCAACGCAGGCCTCGTTGCCCTGCATGAACCTCATGTTATTCTTGTGGGACAATATTCACTCCCGAATGAGCTCGATGGCCAGGTCAGGGCACAGCTCCTCGCACTCCCCGCAGCAGTTGCACTCCGACAGGCGTGTCACATAGGCCTTGGCATCATCGTCAAGACCGAGTACGCCCTTCTTGCAAAAGTGAACGCAGATCCCGCACCCCTTGCACCACTCGCGTGTAACTTCTATGTCGCGGCACTTCTTCTCAGGCATTAAAACCTCGAGCCCCAAAAAACCTATAAGCTCCTGATTCTGATTATACAGCAATTTGCCGTCATAAAAAGGGGAAATACGCACTTAAATGAGAAGTTTGTTAGAAGTTAAGAGGACTTCGAGAGATGTCAGGCACCGGCTCAGCCCTGTCGCCTTCCGCCCGGTTCGAGGTCTATGGTGTCCTCGGTCACGCCCTGCTTCTCCAGCTCGCCCTTTATCACCCGCTGGGTCTCGGTCTTTGGCAGCTCCTTCATGAAGCGGTAGTAGCGGGGTATGGCGAACCTCGCCAGGTGGTCTTTCAAGAACTCGGCCAGCTCCCTGGCGTCAAAGGTCTTGCCTTCCACCGGCACGACCGCGGCCATTACGTCGTCCTCGGCAAGCTCCGAGGGCACGGCAAAGACCGCGCACTCGAGCACGTCCGGGTGCTGAAGTATCCCGTGCTCGACCTCGTAGGCGGAGATGTTCTCGCCGCGCCTGCGCAAAAACTCGCTCTTCCTGCCCACGAAGTAGAGGTTCCCTTCCTGGTTCTCGTACACCAGGTCTCCGGTGTGGAGCCAGCCGTCCTTGACCTTTTCCGATGTGGCCTTGCCGTCCTTGTAGTACTCGACCGAGCTCTCGCGCTCGCCCACCCATGCGATGAGCTCGCCGGGCTGCCCCTTTGGCACGTCGTTCATCTCGTCGTCCACCAGCCGGTAGCTGACCTTGCCGATGGGCTTGCCCATGCTGCCCACCGGGGCCTGGCCGTAGTTCATGATGGCCAGGCCGCCGCCGTCCACCGCGCCGTAGGCCTCGATGATCTCGGTGCCGAACCTCTGCTGGAAGGGCTCCCACATGTCCGCGGGGCAGGCCGCGGAGAGCACGTAACGCACGTTGTGGTCCCGGTCGGTGGGCTTCTCGGGCTGCTTCATGAGGATGGGTATCATGGCGCCCAGGCCGTTGAACACCGTGGCCTGTGTCTGGCGCACGTCGTCCCAGAACCGGCTGGCGCTGAACTTCTCTGAGAGGGCCACCTTGGCGTTGCCCCCCCATGGCGGTGCTCACGGTCAGCAGCAGGGCGTTGCCGTGGAAGAGCGGCAGGCAGGTGTAGTACACGTCGGAAGGCCGGAGCATGAGCTTGCCCAGCACGGTGAGCATCTTGAGCCCGGTCTTTCCGTAGCGGGTGACCACGCCTTTTGGCAGGCCGGTGGTCCCGGAGGTGTACATGATAAGGCACGGGTCGCCTTCCCTGGGTCCCTGGGCCGGCTTTGCAGCTCTTGTCTCCGGCCCGCAGGCCCGGTCCATGGACACCATCCCTTCCGGCGCCTGGAAGTCGTCCCCCGCGCCCTGGGTGTTCACTATCACCTTGGGAGGGTCCTCGATCTGGCCGGCCACGTTCTGGTAGTGGGGGAGCAGGTCGTGGTCTATGATCGCGAATGCCGCCTCTGAGTGGTTGAATATGTAGGCGAGCTGGTTGCCGCGCAGGGCCGTGTTCACGGGCACGGCGCACAGCCCCAGCCTCTGAGCGCCGAAGTAGGCGTCCAGCCAGCGTGGGGAGTTCTTCATCATGTTGGCCACCTTCTTGGTGTGAAGGCTCTTTAGCTGGAACCCCACGTAGTCGTAGCCCTCCTCGAACTCGCGGTCGAACTCGTCCCAGTGGGGGTTCTCGAGCACGGTGGTGGGATTTTTGATGTTCTCGGCGATGAGGTATAGCCCGAAGTAGTGACAGTGGGACGTCATCTGGAAGGGGCCGTGCCCCCTTGCAAGCCTGGAGGTGAGCAGGTCGTACATGTCCTCCCCCCACCCCAGCTCGTTGGGACCGTAGCTGTGCACCAGAAGCACTCTCGGCTTGTTCATGATGTCCTCCTTTTCAAGCTGCCTTGAACTTGCCGGGCAGAACTATTTATCACTCCCATGCTTTATATTAGCAATAAATTCAAGGATTATCCGCGAAGCCGCATCCGGGGCGTCCTCCTGCAGGAAATGGGACGCCTCGCTTATAATCTGCACCCGCGAGTCAGGGATCAGTCTCACGAACCTGCAGGCCGTGGGCAGGGTGCAGAAGGGGTCGTGCTTTCCCCAAAGCACCAGCACCGGCCTCTTGAAACCTGGAAGGGCCCGCTGGATCCCCCTCAAGTAGGGCGGCACAACCCGGTAGGCCTTCAGGGTCCGAGCAAGGGTCAGCCTGCCGTCCTCCCGGGAGATCAGCTCTTTCCAGGCCTGCCCTTCCGCGCCCGAAAGAGCCTCGGGGTTCTGGAGGGCCTTCCTCTGCATGTACCTCAAGATCATGTCCCCGAAGTTGTCGTCTGACATGAAGGTCCTCTGCAAAGCCATGGGCGCCAGGATGGAGGCCAGCACCGGGCCGGGTATATGGAAGTCCTTGAGGAACACGGTGGTGTTGAGGATGGTGAGGCTCGCGACCCGGTCCGGGTTGCGCACGGCCCAGCCGATGGTGAAGGGACCGCCCACGTCGTGGCATATGAGGTGTGCCCGCTCTATCCCGAGTGCGTCCAGGAACTTGCCCAGGAATCGCTCGAACTCGGGGAAGTAGTACCTCTTCTTGTCCTGCGGCTTGTCCGAGAGCCCGAACCCGTACAGGTCCCACGAGCGCACCGGGTGGCGCTCGGCCAGGAGCGGTATCATCCTGCGATAGAGGAAGCTCGAGCGGGGGATGCCGTGGGTGAGCACTAG
>CAZYTX010000062.1:0-21034 GCA_964650485.1 uncultured bacterium
AGCTCTATTCTCCCGGCCGACAATTTCCACCATGACCGACATCCCTGCCCTCCAAATGAACACCATCAAGTTCTTTTCCTCTTTGTGTCCTTCGTGTCTTTGTGGTCTTAAAAAAACTCCCCTCTCACCCATAGTAAAAGTGTTGCAGTTTCGCCAACTCAGGGTTTACGAAAAATGCTCTCAAATTTAAGCCGGGGTTTACAAAAATATGCAAGCATTTGAATTCATTGCTTTTCGAATAAAGCCCCGCTCGACGGAAATATGCAAATTCCCCCAAAAGCCTCGAATCTCCGTCCAAATGAAATTAACAGGAGAGGAGCGAGGAGCGGGTAGCGAGCAGGCCAGTGGAATTTCCGAAGATTGTGGGAGAGGCCTTCCCGCCTGCGCCCGCCTGTCGGCGTAGAACGCACAGGCAGGCATGACAGGCCGGATTCGATAAAAAAAAGCCCTGCGTGTTGCAGGGCTTTTTTTGCCGGGGCCTTTTTATCAGAGCTTGCTCTTGAACTCCGCCGCGGGCTTGAAGTTAACGGTCTTGGAGGCCTTGATCTGGATGCTCTTCCCGGTCTGGGGGTTGATTCCCTTGCGCGCCTTGCGGGTCCTTACCTTGAAGGTGCCAAGGCCCGGATACCGGAACTCCTTGTCCTTCTTGATGGCCTTTTTGATCGCCTCCATTGCTGCGTCAATCGCAACTTCCGAGTCCTTCTTCGTGAGGTCCGCCTGTTTGGCAACCACGTCCACCAGTTCCGCCTTTGTCATTTTCTCTCTCCTTTCTTTATATTTTTTTCATTACCGTTAAAAAAAACCGCCTGTTTATTTTGAACCCGTTTTCCCCCTGCCAGCCCTGTTTCAATCAGAACTCAAAGCCTTCCTCCAATAAACACTTAAGCCCGCATTTTACCAGACTCCGGGCCGTTTGTAAAGAAAAAAATCATATTTTTTTAGATCAAGAGAATTGCCCCGGCCCGCTAACCATGCCGCTGCAAAGCCTGGGAAAAAGTTTTTAGCCGGGAAAAGAATTTTTCCAAGGCGGCTGATGCAAATTTTTTCTCCCGGCCCCAAAGCTAAGAAGACGTTTAATAACAACAGGTTAAGCAAAAGAGTTCCTCGAAAAATGCAAGTTCTTGCAGCTTTCGGGTCCGTTCCGGGCCGCCTGGAGCACGGCCTTAAAATCCATGAGTGAGGGCTTTTGCCCCTGCTGATAAGCGCGGATTTTTAATCTCGGCCCTCGTGGTCATCGGCAAAGGTGTGTGGTCATGAAGTCCGCGCAGGTCTCTGCGGTCTCTTGTTCCATGTCCATGTAAAAGTGGTCCGCGCCCTCCTGTATCACCAGCCTGGCCTCCGGTCCCACCTGCACGGCAAGCGAGCGGGCGGAGTTGACCGAGCAGTACCGGTCCTTGGTGCCTGTGACGACCAGTGTAAGGGGCGGGCTCTTGTAAAGCGGCTTCAGGGACTCCTCGCCCTCCCATCCCTTCAGTGGCGCCATGGGGCTTACGAGTGCCAGGGCCAGTGCGCAGAGTGAATTGAGCTCGTCCCGGGAATTCTCGGATAAAAGCCTGGACGCGGCCATGGCAGCCATCAGCCCGCCGAAGCTGTAGCCCATGACACCCAGCCGTGTGGAGTCCACCTCCGCCCTGCCGGCCAGGCGCCAGAGCGCCGAGGTCACGTCGCCCACCTCCCCCCGCATGTGGTCGTAGTCGCCCCTGCTGCGGCCCACACCCCGGAAGTTGAAGCACAGGGTTGCAAGGCCGCGCTTCATGCAGTGGTCCTCAAGCGCATACACAACGTTGTTGTCCATGCTGCCGCCGAGAAGAGGATGGGGATGGCAGATGACCACGCCGGGAGAGAGGCCCTGTAACCGGCCGCGGCCGGCCCCCGGCTGAAAGCGGCCCTCCAGGAGCATGCCCTCGGACTCGAACTGCACTCTTTCTTTTCCTGCCATTATATCCAGGGAAACGATTATAACTGCAACCTGCCCGATTGTCAGCCCGACCTCGCTGTGATAGCTTCTTTTCCATGTGCGGCATCTGCGGAGAGATGCGGGTGGACGGCTCGCCGGTGTCCGCCGGGACCATCGAGCGCATGACCGGGCTGCTTTTCCACCGGGGCCCCGACAGCAGCGGCTTCCACATTGCAGAGGGGTCCCCCGCGGGGCTCGGGCACAGGAGGCTCTCGATAATAGACCTCCAGGGCGGGGCCCAGCCCATGTGCGTTCGGGACGGCACCTTGTGGATCACCTACAACGGCGAGGTGTATAACTTCCCCGAGCTAAGAGAGGAGCTCGAGGGCAGGGGGCATAAGTTCAGCACCCGCTCGGACACCGAGGTCATCCTTCACCAGTACGAGGAGGACGGCCCTGAGTGCCTTTGTAAATTTAACGGCATGTTCGCCTTCGCCATATGGGACTCGAGGAAAAGGGAGCTTTTCCTTGCCCGTGACCGGATGGGCATCAAGCCGCTTTACTATTTTTTCGACGGCAAGAGGTTTCTGTTCGCATCCGAGATCACGCCCATACTCTCGGCCTTGCCCGAGCTCCCGGGCCTTGACATGGGCGCGGTGTGGTCATATCTGGCCGTCCAGTACGCGCCTGCCCCTCGCACCCTTTTTAGAGGCATAAGCGAGCTTGAGCCGGGCCATTCTCTTGTGGTTAACCGGGAGGGGGTTTCCAAGCACTGTTACTGGCGCCTGCCTGACCGCGGCGAGCCGCGTGTCTCGGGGCGGGATGCTGAGGAGGAGATAAGGTGGCTGCTTGAAGACTCGGTGCGCATGCGTCTCGTCTCGGACGTGCCGCTTGGCGCTTTCCTTTCCGGCGGCATTGACTCGACCGCGCTGGTGGCCTTTATGAAGAGGCACGTGTCCGGGAGGCTTACGACTTTTTCAGTGGACTTCCACGCCGATCTTGGAGCGGGCTACGTGAACGAGACCAGGTGGTCGAGGCTTGCTTCCGAGACCTTTGCCACCGAGCACCATCCGCTCACCATAAGCGCGAGCGAGGCCCTGGACTGCCTGCCCGCGGTGGTGGCCAGGATGGACGACCTGGTTTCCGACCCCGCGGTCATACCCCTCTTCCTGGTGTCAAGGTTCGCAAGAGAGCGGGTGACTGTGGCGCTTTCGGGCGAGGGTGGAGACGAGCTCTTCGGGGGCTACCAGAGGTACAGGCTCGGTGCCCTGGCGAGGTTTTACAACCCGGCGCCGCGGTTTTTGCAAAGGTTTTTGTTCGAGTGGCCGGCGCTTCGGCTGCCTCGCACGCGCAGGGTGATCAAAGCTCTCCGCGCGCTATCCGCGGACGACCCGGCCGGCCGGCACCTTTCCTGGCTTGCGGTCATGCCTTCTGATGTCATCCACTCTCTCATGGGTAATGACGCCGGGTTCGAGGAGCAGACAAAGGGTGTGTTCGAGCCCTTCTTCCGGGACCAGGCCGGGACGTACGACCTTGACCGGGTGCTCCGGGCGGACCTTTCGACCTGGCTGCCCGGTGACCTCCTGACCAAGGTTGACAGGGCCAGCATGGCAGTGGGGCTCGAGTGCAGGGTCCCCTTCCTCGACCACAGGCTGGTGGAGCTGTGCGATCGCATACCCGCCCGTGACAAGGCGGGTATTTTCTTTGGCAAGAAGGTGTTCAAGCGGGCCATGAAGGGAGTGGCGCCGGATAGGATCATAAGGAGGAAGAAGGCCGGGTTCACCCTGCCGCTTGACCAGTGGTTTCGGAGCGAACTGAAGGACATGCTCCAAGACCTGCTCCACCCGGACAGGGTGCGCGACGAGGGGGTGTTCGACCCGCGGGCCGTGCAGTCGCTGGTTAGCCAGCACCTCTCGGGCAGGGAGAACCAGGGCCACCAGCTATTCTCTTTGTTGATTTTCCAAATGTGGCGCGATAGCATTAAAGGACAGCGGGCCGGCTGAGTACAAAGGCCGGCGCTGTTTTTTCCCGGGTTCCTTTCATGTTCCTTGGCCTTTTTACAGCTATCTTCGCCCTGGCAATCGGCCTTTACATAATGCCGGTGGCCATGAAGGCGGCGCGCCAGCTCGGCATGATGGCCGTGCCCGACGGAGGGCTCCGGGTGCACGGGGAGTCGGTGCCCTACCTCGGGGGTATAGCCCTGTACATCGCCGTGCTGGTGTCTTTGGCCGTGGCCGCGGAGTTCAACCCGGTAATGCTGGGCCTGCTGCTGGGTTGCACCACCATGCTGATGGTGGGTCTTATTGACGACTTCGGGGTGATGACCGCGAGGATAAAGCTCTTCGGACAGGTGATGGCCGCGGTGGCCATGATAAAGGGCGGGATCATGCTGGAGCTGGAGATAATAAGCGCTCTGAGGTGGCCCGCTGACCTGCCTCTTTTGTCATGGTTCCTGTCGGTGGTGTGGCTGGTGGGGCTTGCAAACGCGGTCAACTTCCTGGACATCGAGGACGGGCTGGCCGCGGGGGTGGCGGCCTGCTGCTGCCCGGCACTGTTCGCGGTGGCGTGGCTGAACCAGAGGATGGACGCCGTGGTGTTCACCGCGGCGCTCTTCGGCGCGGCGCTTTCTTTCCTGCGCTACAACGCCCCCCTGCCCAAAGCTAAAATCTACCTGGGCGACGCCGGCAGCCTCATGCTGGGCCTCGCCCTGGCCGCGCTGGCCATGAGCGGAAGCTATACCGGCCAGAACGACCTGGCCGCGGTGTGCCCGGTTATCATACTGGGCGTGCCCTGCTTCGAGCTGGGGGTGACAATAGCGGCCAGGCTGCGAAAGGCGGCCCCGCCCTGGCACGGTTCGCCCGACCACGTGGCCAAGCGCCTGCAAAGGCTGGGACTCTCAAAAAGGGCGGTGCTCGCAATACACTGCGCGGCCAGCCTGGCGCTGGGCGGCATGGGCATATTCATTATGAACGCGGACATAAAGTCCGCCATAATAGCGGTGGCGGCGCTGGGGGCAGTGGCCGTGATAGCATTTTTCCTTTTGATCAGGGTGGAGGCGGCCCCGCCCGGAAAGGACTAGGATGAAAAGCAGGATCGCGCTGGAAATAGTTCTTGGAATAATTATAGCAGCGGCCTTCTTCTGGTGGCTCTACCTCAGGCCCCGGGGCCCGGAGACCCTGCCCCCGGACTCGCCCCTGATACAAAAAAGTATATCGGACAACCGGGAGAAGCTGCTGCTTATAGGCATTGACGCCATGGACTGGGACGTGGCCATGGAGCTCGTCAACCAGGGCCGCATGCCCAACCTCTCCAGGCTCCTGACCAAGGGGGGCCGGGGGAACCTGGTGTCCGAGGCGCCTTATATATCGCCGGCGCTTTGGACCACCTTTGCCACCGGGGTGTCGAGGGACGAGCACGGGATTGACAACTTCGTTGCAAAGGTCCCCTTCCAGTACAAAGAGGTCATAATGACCAGCAGGTACAGGAAGGTCCCGGCCCTGTGGCAGATGATGACGTGGGCCGGCCGCAGCGTGGGGGTCGTCAACTGGTACGCGACCTACCCAGCGGAGGAGGTCAAGGGTGTTTTCGTTGCCCAGGAGGTCATCCCCGGAAAGGTTGACAAGGAGGCGGTATACCCGGCCGAATGGACGGAGAAGGTGAGCTCGGCGCCGCTTCCTGAGTACGAGCCGTACCAACGGGAGCTTGCAAGGGTGGGCGACGCCCGGATGCAACGGGCATACGACCTGGACCGGGCGGCCTTTTCCGTGGCCTTCGAGATCATGCGGGAGAAACACCCGGACCTCATGCTGGTGTATCTTCGGCAACTGGACGTTCTGTGCCACGGTTTCTGGAAGTACAGGTGGCCGCTGGGCCTGGACTACCACTACGAGGTGTCGAGGGATGAGCGCGAGCGCTACAAAGGGGTGATCGAGCTCCACTACGAGCTTGTGGACCGGCTGATCGGGGGGCTGCTCTCCGAGGCCGAGGGCTACACGGTGATGGTCATATCCGACCACGGCCACGGGGCCACTTATTCCCCCCGCAACATCTTCCCCCGCCTGAACCATCTCATGGAGAGGCTGGGACACCTGGACTACGCAGGGGTCACATGCGACGAGATAATGAAGAGCATGGCGGCACTGGGAAGGCTCCACGTGCCCCGGCCGCGGTCGGCAAACATATTCGGGCTGTGCGCGGGCCTGGAGGAGCAGGTTAAAACGCGGCTGCAAAGGGGCGAGGAAATGGATGCCCTTGACATCGAGGCATACGTAAACGAACGCTACGAGCTTGAGAGGCCCGAAAACAGGGATGAGCTCGAGGACTACATGAGGAAGATGACACTGCTGGCATCGAGGCTGGCGCCGGAAAAACAGCGCCAGGACATAAACTGGGGAAAGACCGAGGCCTGGAACATCGAGGACTTCCACAAGCGCGTGCAGGGCATTTATGTAAACCTCGAAGGCCGCGAGCCAGAGGGCATAGTGCCCCGGGAGGAGTACGATGATTTCTGCGGCCGGCTGAAGAAAAGGCTCAAGTCCTTGCGCACGGAGAAGGGGGACAGGCTGTTTAAAATGGTCAAGATAAACCCTGCAAAAGAGGTCATGCCCGTGGGGGTGGATGATCCCCCTGACGTCCTGGTCGAGGTCAACAGAAAGGCCCTTGTCCATGAGTTCGCAATGAGCTCTCCTGGAGACAAGGACCCCATACCCCTTGCCGCGGTCCGTTTTTCCTACAGCGACGTGTCCGGGGACCACACCCCAAAGGGGGTGTTCATCGTTTCCGGTCCCTCCTGCCGGGCCGCAAAGAGGGTGGACGCGACCGTATACGACATATGTCCCACCATACTCTGGCGCCTGGGCCTTCCGGTGGGCGCGGACATGCCTGGCAGTATAATGGTTGATGCTTTCGATGGTCCTTTTGCCAAGAGGGGCCCCTTGTACATCGGGTCGTGGAAAAATGTTATCCGCTCCAGGGTGGACTCGCCCCCTGTCCCGCTTGCACCGGAGAAAAAGCGCGAGTTCAGGGACATAGGCTACATCCAGTAAGGAAATTCCCGTATAAAAAAGAAAATGCGCAATAAAAGCCGGCTGATATTAATAGCTTTCATAACCTTCATTCTCCTGAACGCGGGGATCAGGGCGGCGAGGATACAGGCCGACTCGCCCTGGGAGCTGCCCAACTCCTTCCGCACCACCGCGCCCTTCAGGGACGAGCCTGCCAAGGCCTACGAGGCCCGGTCCAAGATACTCTACGGACACTGGAAGCACCATCCCCTGGACCAGTACGAGTACTGGAGGAAGCAGAGCCCGGTGTGGGTGTACACGCTCTACGCCTGGTTCAGGGTCTTCGGACCGGGCAGGCTCCAGGGCCGCCTCATGGTCGCCCTCACCAGCCTTGTCACACTGGCCCTTCTCTTCTCCATGCTCCGCGTGGAGACCGGGCCGTGGCCCGCATTTCTCGGGGCCGCCATGCTCGGTCTCAACTACTACTACTTCCTCTACACCAGGGTCCTGCTAATGGAGTCCATGCTTCTCATGTATATCGTGCTATCCGCGCTCTTCATATACACGGCCGGGAGAAGGCTCGTGTACCTCCTGCCGGCCCTGGCGGCGTGGATGCTGGCCTTTTTCGTGAAGCAGAGCGCCATCGTATTCCTGCCCGGCCTTATGGTCTCGTCTTTCATGCTGCTGGGCAGCCCTTTCAACAAGGCCACATTAAAGGACCGGTCCCGCCTGCTTGCATGGGCCGCGGTGCTTTTAATCCTGCTGGCCGTGGCCGGGGCCTTCATGTGGCCCGATTTCCGGGTGCGCTTCTTCGTGAACACCAGGCGCTTTCTGCAGTTCGACCCCACCTGGCACTCGCCCATATTCATGAACATCCGGCCTTTCCGCGCACTGGGCCACATAAAGCAGTCTTTTACATGGGACGGGTTTATGAACGGCTGGGTGCTGATGATGCCAGTGGCCTTCTGCCTTTGCGTGCTGGAGGTGGTGTTTTTCGCGCGCGGTCTTTTCACCCGAAAAGAGGAGACGCGCCCTGGAGAGGTGTTCTGGCTGGCGAACCTGTTGAGCGCGCGGGCGGCCCTTTCCCTCACCCCCCACCGGGTGGTCCGCTACCACCTGGTGGAGTTCATTCCCACCGTGGCGCTGGCCGCTTACTTTGTCGCCCGGCTCATCAAGTGGTCCCGCCTCGAGGAGGGGGCGAGGAGGGAGAGGAGCCTTGCGAGGGTGGCCCTGGCGCTTTCAGCCGCGGCCTTCCTGGGGTTCCATTCTTACTACATCGTATCCTTCCTGGCACATCCCATGTACAGCGTGAAAAAGGCCTCCCGTGAACTAAAGCAAGCGGTGGGGGACAAGGAAGCGGTGATGATAGGGGCCTGGGCACCGGTTCTTTGCCTGGACACCCCTTACAAGTACTACTACATAAAAAACATCTTCAACTCAGACTCCGCCGGCCGGCTTCGGAGCTTCGGCATCACCCACCTGGTCATGGAAAAGGGATGGGGCGAAAAGGGGATAAAGTATTACATCGAGTTCTTCCCGGGCAAGTACGATAAAAAACAATGGATCGCATCTACACAGGTCAAGGGGCGAAAGGTCAGCGTATACAAAGTGGACCCGTAGGCCCGTAAGAAGTTTTCACCCCGCGGCAGGCGGCTCAGGTGATCTCCTCGTACCCGCTTGCTCCCGAGTAGTCCGGTATTGTGGTCCTGGTGATCTCCTCCAGGCTGGTCTCACCCTGCTTTACCTTGTCAAGGCCGGTCTGTCGCATGGTGCGCATACCGTTCCGCATGGCCTCCTTTTTCAGCTCCGACGGGGTGGCCCCGGCAAGGATGAACTCCTGCAGGCTCCCCTTCAAGGGCATGACCTCGTAGATGCCCAGCCTGCCCTTGTAGCCCCGCTCGTTGCAGGCGGCGCAGCCCACGGCCTTGTATGCCACGAAGTCGTCAACGTCCTCCGGGGACACGCCCACGCTCAGCAGGTGGTTCTTGTCCAGCTCCTCCGGCTCCTTGCACATGTCGCAGAGCTTTCGCACCAGCCTCTGGCTGGCCACCGAGTTGACCGCGGCGGTGACCAGGAAGGGCTCCACCCCCATGTTAAGCAGCCGGTTGATGGTCCCGGGAGCGTCGTTGGTGTGCACGGTGGAAAGCACTATGTGGCCGGTGAGCGCGGCCTTTACGGAAATCTCCGCGGTCTCGAAATCACGCACCTCCCCCACCATGATGATGTCCGGGTCCTGGCGCAGGAAGGACCGGAGTGCAAAGGCGAAGTTCAGCCCGATCTCGTCGTGCATCTGCACCTGGTTGATGCCCTCCAGGTAGTACTCCACCGGGTCCTCCGCGGTGGAGATGTTGTCCGTGACCTTGTTGAGCTCGATCAGCGCCGAGTACAGGGTGGTGGTCTTGCCGCACCCCGAGGGCCCGGTGACCAGCACCATGCCGTAGGGCTGGGTGATGGACCACCTGAAGTCGTCGATCTGCTGCTGCTCCATGCCCAGCACGGTGAGGTCGAGCTGGAGGCTCTCCTTGTCCAGGATGCGCAGCACCAGCTTCTCACCGTAAAGGGTGGGCAGGGTGCTGACCCGGAAGTCTATCTTCTTTTTGCCGATCTTGAGGGCTATGCGGCCGTCCTGGGGCAGGCGCCTCTCCGCGATGTCGAGCTTGGACATTATCTTGACCCTGGAGACCAGGGCGTTCCTCAGCTTGAAGGGAGGCGAGAGCACGTGGTAGAGGACCCCGTCAATCCGGTAGCGGACACGGAAGGCCGCCTCGTAAGGCTCGAAGTGGATGTCAGAGGCCCCTTTCTGCAAAGCGTCCACCATGATCTGGTTGACAAGCTTGACCACCGGCGCGGCGTCGCTGTCCTTCTCAACAGCCATTATGTCGAAGTCGTCCTCGTAAGTGGCCGTCTCGATGTCCGAGTCGTCAAAGTTCTGCATGACCTCGTCAAGCATGTCCGCGGAGTCGTGGTACCTGTCAATGGCCTCCTTGATCTCGTTCTCCGTTGCCACCACCACGTCAATGTTGTACTCGGTCAAAAACTTTATCTCGTCAATAGCTTCGATATTGGTAGGGTCCGCCATTGCCACAACGAGCGTGTTGGCCGTCCTGTTCACGGGAATGGCCCGGTACTTCATGGACAGGTCCTGGGGCAGCAGGCTGGCCACGTCCTGGTCAAGGTCGAGATCGGAGAGCTTGACCGCGGGCACGTTGAAGTAATCGCTCAGGAACCCGTGCAGGGCCTCGTCGTCCAAAACGTCAAGCTCCACCAGGGCGTTCAGGAAGCTCACTCCCTTCTCTCTAGCATGGGAGAGGGCCCCCTGGAGCTGTTTGCCGTCAATGATGCCGCCGTCAACCATGAGCTCGCCTATCTTCACCGCGCCGGGCCCGGTCTTGTTCGATAGCAGGGCCTCCACAGCCTCGCGCCGGTTGCTGAGCAGGAGCTCGGACACCTGTCCCGCCTCCAGCTCCTTGCCCTCCTGGTCGGACTTGACCATCTCGCCCGTTGTCTGCGAGGGCGTCCCCTGCTCCATCTGTCCGGAGAGGTGGTCGGCAACAACGGATGCAAAGTCAGCGCCGCCCTCGTCGGCAAAAGGATCGGGCTCATCCGCGGCTTGTGCTCCCGCTTCATCCGCGGCCGCAGGCTGCGCTCCTTCTTCATCGTCCGGGATCTCGACGGTCTTTGGCTTGCGACGGACCCCGCCCGACTCCTCGGCCTGGTAACTGCGCAGGCTCTTTACGTCCGCGGCCTCCAGCAGGCCCGTGACCAGGAGCACGTAGATCAGCTTGAGCGACTGGGTAAGCCCCAGGCCGCTGCCCCCTATCACCTGCCCGAAGGGCTTGCCCTCGCCTATGTTCTTTGCAAACTCCTTCTCCTCCGGCGTGAGCTGGAACCCGTCAACCTTCTCCTCGAACCGGCTGCACAGCCTGAGCCCCTTGTTGCGCAGGTGCTCGAGCTCCTTCTCCAGCATGCCCAGGGTGTAATGCTCCATCACCCCCTTGTACACGATCCAGCGGGGGTTCACCTTGAACATCTGCACCTCGTGCTTGAACTGGGTCACCGACTCCTCGTGGAAGGTGAACTTGCCGTCGGCGTAGGCAAAGCAGGAGATGATCTTTTGCTCCACCTGGCGGCGGGTCATCTCGCTCAGCTTGTCCGCGGAAAGCCACCCCTTGTCCAGGATCACCTGGCCGAGCTGCTTCTGGGTGAGGGCCTCCTCGTCAAGGGCCTCGTCAAGCTGGTCCTCGCTAATAATGCCGTTTTGCAGCAGTATCTGGCCGAGGCTCTCATTCAAGGGGCCGAACTTCACGAAGCTGGTGTCTCCGCCCAGGAAGAAGATGCGCTTCCGGAGCAGGTCGTCCTTCTCGTCTATGATGTCCAGCACCCCGGTCTTTCCGTTCCCGGCCACCGCATAGTACACCCGGGCAAAAGAGTAGTCCCGCAAGCTGCCTTTTTGGATCGGTTCCGGCATTCCTTATTTTAATTAATAGCACCCAGCCGTATGTCCGTCAAGGAGAGGGGAGCCGAGGCCGAGGGGGCCCCGGCGCGCCCGGGTTGACCGGGGCCGCTTATCTTGTTAACTTATTTGAGAAATCTTTCCGGGGCAGGATCAAATCAAAAGGAGTGGACATGGCGCTTGAAAGCAACAGCTCGACGTTTTCACTCATGGACTGCGCCCTTATTACCATAGCCACAGGCAAGAGGGCGCTGAACCTCCGGGAGCTGCGGGACAGGATCCTGGACGTGGAGGAGTCGAGCCTCTATTACCACTTTTACGAGAACCTGTTGAGACCGAGCTTCGACGACCCCGAGTTCAGGAACGACTTCGCACTATGGGCAAGGAACGCGCTCAACGACCCCAGGCTGGCCGAGAAGCTGGGCATACTGGACCCCTTGACCTGCTGCTCCATGGATGAGCTGAAGCAGCAACTGGTGGACGTGATCGAGGACCACCTCTACGAAAGGGAGTACGTGCCCTGGGCAAAGTCTGACCAGGAGTTCCATTTCCTCACCTCCAGGGTGGTGGTCTTCGACACCGGCAGGAGGTTAAACACCGTGCAAGAGCTTGCGGACTACATACCGAACATGACCACCGGGTCCATTTACTACCACTTTATTGAGTCCAGGCGACGCCCTCCCCTGAACGAGGACGACTTTACAGCATGGCTGGCGGAGTGGGGCGATGGCACCCTGGAGCTCCGGGAGGCCATAGGCGCGGTGGACTACTACTTCTGGTCACTGGTGGAGCTCCGGGAGAGGCTTGCCAGGACCATGGCCGAGTTCCTGGAAAAGGGCGGGGACTGAACATGAACGGGCCGCTGCTGGACGCTTACGCCGAGGTTGCGGGGAGCGAGGTCATCGAGCACTTAAGGCAGCTCGCCACCCACCTCCACGGCCTCAAGGTGGTGCACGTGAACTCCACCCGCGAGGGCGGGGGCGTGGCCGAGATACTCGAGCGCCTGGTGCCCCTGATGAAGGAGCTGGGGATTGACACAAGCTGGGAAGTAATAGAGGGGAGAAACGACTTCTTCCACGTGACCAAGTCCTTCCATAACGCCCTGCAGGGCTTCAAGGTGAAGGTGAACTCCAAGGATTTAGCCACCTACGAGAGGTATAACACCGAGAACGCGGAGAGGCTCGAGGAGACGCTCTCGGACGCGGACGTGGTCTTTATCCACGACCCCCAGCCGGCAAGGCTCATCCAGGAGATGCCGGAGCGCAAAGGCAGGTGGGTGTGGCGCTGCCACATAGACGTGAGCAGGCCCTTCCGGCCGGTGTGGAAGTACATGCGGGACACGGTGGCCTTATACGACGCCAGCATCTTCAGCCTGGCTGCCTTCGCCCAGTACCTTCCACACCTCCAGTATATCATACCGCCCAGCATAGACCCGCTCTCCGACAAGAACGGCGAGCTCCCGGACAAGGAGGTGCAGATGGTGTTCGAGGAGTTCGACCTGGACCCCGACCGGCCGCTGCTTTTGCAGGTCTCACGCTTCGACCGATTCAAGGACCCGCTGGGCGTTATCAAGGCGTACAAGCTGGTAAGCGCCCAGGTCCCGGTGCAACTGGTGCTCGCCGGGGGCACGGCCACCGACGACCCCGAGAGCGACCAGGTGCTGGCAGAGGTGGAGGAGGCCAGCGAAGGGGACCCGGACATACACGTGCTCCTCCTGCCGCCCGAGGTTGACCGCACCATAAACGCCCTCCAGCGGGCGGCCACCATAGTGTTGCAGAAGTCCCTGCGCGAGGGGTTCGGGCTCACGGTCACCGAGGCCATGTGGAAGAGCAAGCCAGTTATCGGCGGCCATGCCGGGGGCATCACCCTCCAGGTGGCAGACTACCACACCGGCTTTTTGGTGAGCTCGTCCGAGGGCGCGGCCCTCCGGACAAGGTATCTCTTGAACCACCCCAACCACATCATCAGGATGGGGCTCAAGGCCAGGGAGTTCGTGAGGGAGCACTTCCTGCTCACCAGGCACCTGACAGAGTACCTCACCCTGATCTTCTCGCTCATACACGGGGACAAGCAAAGGATTTACCTCAAGAGCCCTGACAAAGCTATGTAAATAAAATATCACCCGAATTCGCCGGCCTCGCCGCGAGAAGGGCCTCATGGAAAAGATTGACCGGAGATTCTGGCAAAGGCTGAAGACAGCCAAGGACCCGCTGCTCATACTGGACTACGACGGCACTTTGGCTCCCTTCAGGGTCGAGCGCATGGAGGCGAGACCCCTGCCGGGGATACCAGAGGTCCTCTCTTACATAACCGGGCAGGGACTGGCCCGCCTGGCAGTGGTCTCGGGAAGACCGGTGGCGGAGCTTGTCGAGCTCATGGGAGAGGCGGCCCACAGGATAGTCCTCTCCGGTGCGCACGGGTGGGAATGGCGTGAGCCCGGCCAACAGACACAAGCTGAAAAGATATCTCCTCAAATTGATTCTTCACTTGCCAACGCTCGCGAGCTGGCCCTGGTCTCCGGCGGGCGGCTTCTGGGGGATGAGCGGGAGGCCAGGAAAAGGGTCGAGCGGAAGACCGCCAGCGTGGCCGTGCACGTGCGCGGGCTGGGCCCCCAAAAGGCCGGCGAGTGGATGGCCCAAATAGAGAAACTCTGGAGCCCCTTGACCGGGGTCGAGCTGGAACTTATGTTCTTTAAAGGAGGCGCGGAGATACGCGCCGCAAAAAATAATAAAGGGGAAGCCGTAAACACACTGCTGCAAAGACATCCCGGGGCCGATCTGGTAATATACATGGGAGACGACCGGACCGACGAGGACGCCTTCCGGGCGCTCCCTGATAACGGCGTCGGCATCAGGGTGGGCGAGCCGCCAGCAGAGTCGGCCGCCCGTTACCGTGTTGAGGGGATCGAGGGTGTGCTGGAGTTTCTGGAGACGGTGGAACACACGCTCTTGGAGGCACGCAAAGGCAAAAGAAATGAGTGATAAAAGACTGGTGGTGGTTTCCAACAGGCTGCCCAAGCTGAAGACCGGGGAGCAGTGGAAGCAGGGCAAGGTGCCTTCCTCGGGCGGGCTGGTAAGTGCGCTCCTTCCGGTGATGGAGATGTCCAGCAAGGGCGTGTGGATGGGATGGAGCGGGAAATCCGAGGCCGAGAAGAGGTCCGGCACACTTCACGAGTACGACATGCCGGTGGTCAAGCTGGTGAGCATGGACCTGAGCGAAAAGGAGGTCAACACCTACTATAACGGGTTCTGCAACCGCACCTTGTGGCCCATGTTCCACGGCTTCCAGGGCAGGGTGCACGTGAACGCCGAGGAGCAGGAGGCCTACTTCCGCACCAACGAGAAGTTCGGCAAGGTGTTGATAGACCTCCTGCAGCCGGACGACGTCGTGTGGGTGCACGACTACCACATGGTGCCCCTGGGCAGGTACCTCAGGAGGAACGGGTTCACCGGGCCGCTGGGGTTCTTCATACACATTCCTTTCCCCCCGCTGGAGATGATCGAGATTCTGCCGGACCCGCTCGGGTTCATGGACGCCTGGCTGTACTACGACCAGGTGGGGTTCCACAACGACAGGTACATGGAGAACTACTTCGAGGTCATGGACAGGCTCATGCTGGGCGTGCGCGAGGACGACACACTGTTCGCCGGGAACCGCAGGCAGAAGGTGCTGGCCTGTCCCATAGGCATTGACCTCAGCATCTACGACCCCCAGCGCGAGTCAAGGAGCCGCGCAGCCCGCCGAAAGGGTTTCCGGCCGGAGCTGCCCGGCTGCAAGCTGGTGCTGGGCGTGGACCGGCTGGACTACACCAAGGGTGTGCCCGAGAGAATGAACGCCTTCGCCTACTTCCTCAAGCACTACCCCGAGTGGCTGCGCCGGGTGTCAATGCTCCAGATATGCTCGCCATCCAGGACCAAGGTCCAGGAGTACAAGGAGCAGAAGGAGCTCATGGACTCCACCGTGGGAAAGATTAACTCAGAGTACGCCGAGCACGACTGGGTGCCCATAAGGTACCTGTACAGGACATATGGCCAGGCCGACCTGGCAAGGTTCTACAGGGACGCGGACGTGGCCCTGATCTCTCCGCTCCGCGACGGCATGAACCTCATAGCCATGGAGTACGTGGCCGCGCAGAGGCCCGAGGCCCCGGGAGTGCCCGTGCTGAGCAGGTTCACGGGAATAGCCGAGTACCTCTCAGAGGCCGTGCTCATAAACCCATACCTCCCGGACAGCGTGGCCGCGGGGCTGGACTGGGCCTTGTCAATGTCGCTGAACGAAAAGAAAGAGAGGTACCACGCCATGATGAAGTTCATCAGGAAAAACACCGCCAGCATATGGGCGGACAACTTCATAAACTCACTCACAAAGGTGCACGAGGAGAATGCATCAATCACGCGCCCCAAGGTCTCGTCCGTCATGTCCCCGGGTTCCCCCTCACCGGTAACAGGCGAGTAGTTCCCTCCTCTTCTCAGGCCCCTTTGCTTCTCTTGACAAATCAGTCAGTTGCCGGTATTTTGGGAAGCCGGTCGCAGGCAGGGGAAAAAACTCAGAGTATGTAAAGTATCATGATCCGGATCATGCACAAGCTGGTGAGCGCGGTTTTACTGGCGGGTGCGGCAGCATGGCCGCTCCTCTCGCCGGCCGCAACCCTGACCGTGCAGAGCATGCCGCCGGGAGCAAAAATAAATGTGGACGGCCGCGAGCTCCAGGCCACCACCCCGGTAATGATAGAGGTGCAGCCGGGAAGACATGTCATAAGGCTCGAAAAGCAAGGGTGTCAGCCCGTATCAAGGATGGTGGAGGCATACTCAGGCAAGGCATTTGCCAGCTTCAACCTGAGCCCGAAAAAAGAACCATCCGCCGCTCCACGCCTCAGCGCAGGAAAAGAATCAAGCCGGGACAAAGATAAAAGTCGAAATGCAGAAGTCCGTCCACAAAGAAGAAAAAGCGATAGTGTCACTTACAAGAACAAGGAAAGGCCTCCATCAAACGAGCCTGTAAAGTTCTCCTATCGAAACAGTGACAGAAAAGACCCGGGGACCCCCGGAAATATTCTGCCCGAAGAAAATCCCTTCTCCAACTGGATGGACTCGGACGAGCGGAAACGTGCACAGAAATCGCCGCAGGCAAAGAGCCCCGGCATAGAGAAAAAGGCGCGGACAAAAAGCGCGGGAAAATCCGAAGAGCGGGATGAGGCTAAAGAACGGGGTCCAATCGAGATTGCTCACCTCGAGACCCGGGAGAAAAGGGTCTTCCCCCTCGTGCACAGAGAGCCGGCCGGGGAGGAAAAAAAGAGCCGGGAGAAACTCGATGCAAAGCCCGCGGGAAAAGAAGGGGAGAACAGTAATGCGCCGACCCCTGCCAAAGCCGAAAAAAGGAGCCGAAAAGAAAAAGAGACAAAACCCGGCCCGAGGTCTTTGAAAGAGTTCGCCGAAAAAACCCCGGCGCCGAAAATACCCGCTCCCCGGGTTGACTGGCCCAAGCCCGCGGAGACCATGCTCGCGGAGGCCGCCGCAAAGCTTCCCAGCTTCCCGGAGAAGCTGAACATACTCCTCCTCGGGCTCGACCGGCGCGACAGGGAGGGCATATTCGCGGACGGCCCCGTTATTCCGCTCCCGAGGCTTAAAAAGATTCCCGCACTCTCGGACGTGATCATGGTGGTCCAGCTCGACTTCATTGACAACCAGGTGAGGGTGGTCAGCGTCCCCCGGGACACCAGGGCATACATACCCGGCAGGGGCTACCGGAAGATCAACTCCGCGTACGCCCTCGGGAAAGAAAAGCTCGCAAAGAGGGTGGTGGAGAGGTTTTTGAAAATAAACATACACCGGACCATGGTGGCGGACTACAGGGGCGCCAAGAAATGCATCTCCATTTTCAAGAAGCTCGGCATGGGATACCGCGGCTACTCGGAAAAAGAGCTCTTCTGGCACCTGAGAAAGCGCTCCTTCCCCAGGGGGGACCTTACAAGGATAGAGAGGCAGCAGCGCTTCATAAAGCACGCCATGACCGAGTACATGAGGTTTACAAACGATTCCCTCGCTGCAAAAGGCGCCGTGGCCGTGGTCAAAAGGTCGCTTCTGGACATGGCCGTAAAGCAGGCCCTCAAGGTGGTGGACACGGACCTTACCCCGCAGGAGATAAAGCTCATGACCTATGCCTTCCGCGACTACGACCCGGAAAGCATGACCATGGCATACGTCAGGGGAAGGGGCGCGCACGTGGCCGCGGGCGAGGACGACCCGGGGGTGTATTACATAAAGCCATTTGCAAGGCACACCTTCGACCGCATAGTGGCCCGGGCCGAGTCTTCCCCCTGAGCTCTTTTTCCCCGGGCGTATTGCGGTTTGCCCGGTTGTCTTTTATCCTCGCTATAGTCGGTTTCATAACCTCCTTGTGGGTGGACTATAGAAGTAGCGCCGGCAGCTTGCCGGCTTAAAATCAAGCTGCCGCCTGGCAGGCGGCGTTACGACCGGGGCCTTTTAGAGGTTATGAAACCGGCTATAGGCAAATGAAGGAGTACCTGGAAAACAAGACCGGCAAGAAGCTCGGCATTACCAGGGCCGGCTTTCCCAAGGAAGTCTACTTCGAGGCCGTCCTGAAAAGGGTGGACGAGCAGGTGGCGGTGTTCGAAGACGATGACGGCGAGGAGATAGCGATCCCGCTGGATAAAATAATAATGGTGGGGAAGGCCGAGAGGGAGGAAGAGGAGCGCAACAAGCCGGGGTTTTTATGATATGGATGCAGAGGGAAAAAAGGGCCGGGAAGACGGCGCAAGGCGGATTGACTGGGAGGAGTACTCCAGGCTGTGCAGGCTGGTGGTGGAGAAGATACTGGAGCGCGAGCAGCCGGAGACCGTGGTAGGCATCGCCCACGGCGGCGTCATCGTGGGGGCCACGGTGGCCACCATACTGGAGAGGGACTTCTTTCCCATAAAGTTCTCCAGGAGGGTCAACTCCAGGGTGGTGAGGAAGCGCTCCAAGCTGCTGGTGCCGCCCACCGCGCACCTGGAGGGCAAGAGGGTGCTCCTGGTGGACGACGCCGCCAGCTCGGGACAGACACTGCGGGCCGCACAGAAGGAGGTGGCAAAACATTCCCCCGAAAAAATAATAACAGCGGTGCTGGTGAGGAGCGGCGTATACGAGCCCGACTACAGCGCCACCTACTCGATGGGCGACGTGCTCTTCCCCTGGATGCTGGAAGATCAAAAGCCGGCTGCAACAAAAAAGAAGCCGGAAAAATAAAAGCGGTCAAGAAGGAGAGCACGGGCATGGTGCCGATCATAGGGGTAATAGGCGGCTCCGGCGCCGGCAAGACCGAACTCGTAGTGGGGCTCATAAAGGAGATAAAGCAAAGGGGGTTCAAGGTCGCGGCCATAAAGCACACCGTGCATGACGTGAAAATGGACCGCGAGGGAAAGGACTCGGAAAGGATGAGCAGGGCCGGGGCTGACGCGGTGGCCCTGGCCGCGCCCGGGGGAATAGCCGTGCACCTCGGCAACCCCGGCCAGTGGACCCCCGAGCACATAGCAGCGAAGCTCTTTCCCAGGACCGACCTGGTGCTGGTGGAGGGGTTCAAAGAGGCCAGGACACCGAAGATCGCAGTGGTCACAGACCCCGAAGAGATGCCCACAGCAAAGGGGATCATCGCAATAGTGAGCGAGCATGAGATCGAGACCCCGCTCCCCCTGCTCAAGCCCGGCCAGGTAAGCGAGATGGCGGACCTCGTCCAGAAATACGTGGAAAGAATGACCGCGAAGAGGGACGTGAAGCTGTTCATAAACGGACAAAGCGTCTTCATAAAGCCCTTCATAAAGGACTTCTTCCTGAACACCATCGCCGCCATGGTCGCATCCCTCAAGGGCACGGGCGCGGCCAGGAGAATACAGGTTCTTATAGACAAGCCGCCGGAGAAAGAATAGCCGGGCCGGGCCGCATGATCTCTGTCACACCTTGAAGCGGACCCCCAGCTTGAAGGACTTGAGACGGGGAAGCTTTTTCACGTCCTCCAAAGAGGCCGCCTCCCTCACCCGCTCGATTATTTTGTCCATGCTCGCCTCGTCCTCGGCTATGACCGTGAACCACAGGTTCCACTCGTGGTCGCGAAGGTAGGCGTGGGTGATCTCGGGGAAGGAGTCCAGGGCGGCCCTTGCCCGCTCGGTCTTGTCCCGGGGCAGCCTGGCCGCCACCAGCACCCCGCTCATGCCCCAGGCCGGGTAGTTGACTATGGGGCCCAGCCGCCGCACCACCCCCAGGTCCCACATGCGCCTGACCCTCCTGATCACCTCCTCCTCGCTCACCCCGAACTCGTCTCCCAGCGCCATGAAGGGCCTCCTCTTCAGGGGCACCGACTCCTGGATGCGGTTCAGTATGGCGCGGTCAAGCTCGTCCAGTTGCCCGGTCCTGTCCTTGTCCATCCTCTCCTTCTCCCGGAGAGCCGCCCCCCCCATCCCGGCGCCAAAGGCGCAGAAGGGCTCGGCATCCATGTCGTCACCGGTCACTGCAAAGGCCCGGGCCCGGCAACCCCCGCACACCCGGATGTAGCCGCAGGACCCGCAGGCCCCCTTGTAGTTCCTGAAATCTCTCAGCTTCCCGAACAGCTCCGATTCTTGCCAGACCTTTGAGAAGGGGCTCTCCCTTATGCTCCCCGCCATCACCGGGTAGTATCCGCACGGGTATACCTCCCCCCGGTAGCTTATGAACACGAAGCCGGTGCCGGCCAGGCACCCCCGGGTCCGCGCGTTCAGCCCGAAGTGCCGGGCGTCAACCGGCAGGCCGTCCTCCCTGGCCCGCTGCCGCAGTATGCGGTAGTACTGGGGCGCGCAGGTGGGCTTGATCTCCATGTCATCGTCCCGGTCCCACTCGTAGATGCGGTTCAGTATGCGCTCGTAGTCCTCCGCGGTGATGAGCTCCTGGTCCGCGGCCCCCCTGCCCGTGGGCACCAGCATGAACACGTGCCAGGCGTGGGCCCCGGACCTCTTCACCAGCCGGTATATGTTCTCCAGGTCGTGCATGTTTCGCCTGGTCAGCGAGCTGTTCACCTGCACCTTAACCCCTGAGTCCATGAGTATACGCATCCCTCTAAGGCTCGCCTCGAAAGCCCCCGGCTGCTTGCGGAAGTCGTCGTGCACCTCCGGCCCGGAGCCGTCAACGCTCACCGAGCAGACGCCCACCCCCGCGGCCAGGAGCCTCCTTGCAACCTCGCGGTCCACCAGCACCCCGTTGGTGGACACCGCGGTCCGAAGCCCCCTGCCCGCGGCGTATGAGGCTATGTCGTAGAGGTCCGGCCTGAGCAGCGGCTCGCCCCCGGTGAGGATGACGATGGGGGAGGCGAAGGAGGCCGCGTCGTCAATCAGCCGCTGGTACTCTTCCAGGCTGAGCTCCCCCTCGGGCGCGCTGTCGCCGGCCATGGCCCGGCAGTGGATGCAGTTTAAGTTGCACCGCCGGGTGAGCTCCACGGCCATCACCCGGGGGAGATACTCATGCGTTTCAGGCGGTCCATTCATCTTGAAGCCCCCAATAAAATATCGCTGCTTTCCGACATAGATGAAAAAAATCTTGTCGCACAGAGGCACGGAGAATGCAGAATTTTATGGAATTTCTGCTCTTAGCCGTTTATCCCAGGCATCACTGCTGTCCAAAATAATCTCCGGGGCCCGAAACTGTTTTTTTGAAACCACGA
>CAZYTX010000063.1:0-20384 GCA_964650485.1 uncultured bacterium
GTTTGGACCTGCTCGCTGCGCTCGCCCACACAGCAAGCTGTGTGGGTTACCCGTTGCGGCGTGGCGTCGTCTGCCTGTCCTGCGCCTGCCGTGTGCTCCGTGGCTCTGTGGTTTTTGGACCTGCTCGCTGCGCTCGCCCACAGAGCAAGCTGTGTGGGTTACCCGTTATGCCAATTATGCTTCGGGCGAATGTTTTTGACCGCGGCTTCGGCTCACTCTTTTTCAGTTGTTTGCTCGCGGGCCGGCTTTTTCTGGAACAGTGCCGAGTCCTTGTACCTCTCCATTCCCTCCTGTATGAAGACCTTGAGCACGGCCGCCAAGGGCACTGCGACCAGTATGCCCGCGAAGCCCATGAGGTCCGCGCCGACCAGGAGCGCGAATATGACTATTACCGGGGACAGGCCCACGCTCTTTCCCATGACCCTTGGCGTTATCATGGTCCCTTCCAAGACCTGCACCACCGCAAAGACCGCCCACACCACCGGGAGCTGCCACGCTGCTCCGAACTGGAGCAGGGCCATGATGGTGGCTGCGATGACGCCGATCACTGTGCCGAAGTAGGGGACTATGAATGCGAGCCCGGAGAGCATTCCGATGACCACTGCGAGGTCGAGACCGATTGCCAGGAGACCGGCGCTGTATAGCACGCCGAGTATGAGGCATATTGTGAGCTGTCCGCGTATGAAGTTTCCGAGGGCCTGGTCAACCTGTCGGAACTTGTCTATCACGTAGTCGCGGTAAGCGGGTGGTATGTAGTCGGCTGCGCGCTGTTTTATGACGTCGAAGTCTCGGAGGAAGTAATAGAGGAACACGGGTATGATGACGAGGCTTACGAGCCATCCGAAGAAAGCGATGGTCGAGGATGTGACCCTGGATACCACTGAGCTTAGCGGCTTCAGGGCCGATGGGTCCAGGGCTTTGGCCCGTGTCTCGAGCTCCGCTGCCACGGCTTCCAGTGAGTCCGGTATCTCGATGCCCATTCTTTGTTCAAGCATGGGGACCGCGCTCTCTTGCAGTCGGCCGATGTATGCGGGCAGCTTGTGTACGAGCTCGACAATCTCACGCTGTGCCTGCACCAGGAGAAAACCGCCCACGGAGCCGATGATGATGACGGAGAGTGCGGCGAGGGTGAGGATGGCGAATGTGCGGTTCAGCTTTATGCGTTCAAGCCGGTCAATCAAGGGGTCGAGGAGGTATGCGAGGAACATTGCTATGAGCACGGGCACGAGTGCGTTTCGCACCAGGTACACGAGCGCGATGAAGATTGCCGCGGCCGCTGATACCGCGGCTATGCGCCAGAGGCGTTTCGGGTCCATTGTCATCTCCTGTTATTAAGCCGCTGGAGCAGTGCATATGACCTGCTCCCCCTGGGGGGGTCGCCCACATAGCAGAAGCTATGTGGGCTACTGGTTTTAAGTGCTCGCTTTTTTCATTTGACCTCGAGGTGCTTGTACTTTTCGAGGTGTCGCACCGGCTTCTTGAGGGCGTCCCTTCTGAAGGGCTCGGCCAGGACCCGCTCGCCTCCCTCGATCACGGCCTCGATGACCGCGGGCTTTTTGGATGCCACGGCGTCCTCGACCGCGCCGGCCACGTCTTCTGGGTCCTCGACCTTGTATCCCTTTGCGCCCATGTCCTGGGCGAGCTTTGCGAAGCTGGGGTTGTCGGCGAGGTTTGTGCCCACGAAGCGGTTGTCATAGTAGTCAATCTGGTTCTTCCTCTCGGCTCCCCACTCGTAGTTCTGGAATATGACCGCGATCACCGGGATGTCCTCCCTTACCGCGGTCATGACCTCGGCAAGACCGCTTATGCCCCAGGCCCCGTCACCCTGGAGAGCGAACACCGGCTTGTCGGGCCTGCCCGTCTTGGCGCCCAGGGCGGCGCCGTATGCGAACCCGCAGTTGCCCCAGGAGAGCGCGGAGACATGCTGGCGCACGCCGCTGAAGCTAAGGTATGCGTTGCACATGGATGAGTTGTTTCCGATGTCCGTGGTGACGATGGCGCCTCGGGGCATGGAGCTTGAAAGCTCTTTTAAGAACCTTCTCGGGGGCATGGGTTTTTGGGACTCAGAGGACCAGGAGTCGAGCTCCTTTTCCCAGACCTGCTTTTCATTTTGCAATTCTTTTAGCCGGTCCTGGTTTTTGTTCAGTCCGGGCTTTTTGGCTTTTACCGCTTCCAGGACCTCGCGTGCGAACTCCTTGGCGTCGGCCAGTATTGCCATCTCGACCCGCTGGGACAGCCCCAGCACCTTGTGGTCAATATCCACCTGGATTATGTTGGCGTGCTTTGGCCAGTATTCTATGTCGTACTGTGGCAGGGTGCCGAAGGGCCCCAGCCTGCTGCCCAGCGCCAGCACCACGTCGGCCTTGGCTATGGTTCGCATGGCCGCCTTGGACCCGCAGTATCCGATGGGTCCTGCGGCCAGATGGTGGGCCGCTGGGAAGGAGTCGTTGTGGAGATATGAGTTGCACACCGGCGCGGTGATGTACTCGGCCAGAGCCCTGGTCTCTTCGAGTGCGTCCGCCATGGACACGCCTCCGCCGGCGAGGATCACCGGGTGCCTGGCCTCGGCCAGGAGCCGGGCGGCCTCCTCCACCTGTTCCCTGGCGCCGGGGCCCCTCTTGACCTCGGGGCTCGGGTAGACCTCGTCCTCGCAGTCCCCGTAGAAGTGGTCCCTGGGGATGTTGAGCTGCGCAGGGCCGCACTCGGCCTTGGCCATGAAAAAGCAGCGGCGGGCGAGCTCGGCCATGCGGTCGGGCCGGTTGACCCTGACCTGGAACTTGGTGCTTCTCTCGAACATTGGCATCTGGTCGAGCTCCTGGAACCCGCCGGTGCCGATGCCCTTGGAGCCGGTCTCCGGTGTTATGGCCACCACCGGCGAGTGGGCCCAGAAGGCCGCGGTGAGCGCTGAGACGAAGTTGGCCGCTCCCGGGCCGTTCTGCGCGATGCACGCCTGTGGCCTGCCGGTGACCCTTGCCAGGCCGTCCGCGGCGTGGCAGGCGGCCTGCTCGTGGGCCACGGATATGAACCTGATGCCTGCCGCGGGGAAGAGGTCGAGAGCGTCCATGTACGCGGAGCCCACGATCCCGAACACGTCTTTTACGCCCTCCGCGGCCATGGTCTCGACCAGAGCCTCGGAGGAGGTCATCTTCTGTTTTGTCATCTTTACATCTCCTTTGTTTTAATACTTTGCAAGGAAAAACTTATAAACGACATCCCTTTTATTTGTACCACTTCTGGGGGCCGTTTTAAAATCGGGGTTAAAAACGAAAGAGCGATTGAATAACAGGGAGCCAGGTGATAGTATTAAATCGCATACAAAAGGGGGGGGCAGACCGCGGTGTATGCCTCTTGGTTCAGGGCGCTTTTAACGGGGGAATATGGAGATGACCAATAACGAGCTCAGCAGGAAGGTGCTGGACACTCTCAAGGCCGGCTCGGGCAGTGCCAGGTTCAACCACCTGGTGGATTCATTGGGGGTGGACGCCCGTGCTGTTTTCAAGAACCTGTTTTTTTTGGAGGAGAAGGGTTTTGTGCAGCTTTCCACCAGTTACAGCACGGACTCTGTATATCCCCAGATTTTGCTTGCGCGGATGAGGGAAGCTGGAGAGGAGCTTCTTTCGGACCCGGAGAGGCTTGACAAGGTGTTCCCCTTGTCCGATACCGCGGACATAAAGCCCGACATCCCGCCCGACATCGCTTCCATCGGTATGACCTTCGAGCAGGCCCTTGAACTACTCGCTGTCAAGGCGCGCGATGAGATGAAAGGAGATGAGAGGGACTCGGCCCTGGAGAAGATCGAATGGCTGCTGTCTTTGCCCTTTGTAAAAGAGCCGATGAAGTTCGAGGGCAGATAAGCTCTGAGTTTCGGGTCCGGGATTTAGTGTTTAGTATTGTTGACAGCCAAGAGTGCGGGCAATAAAAGCAATTAAGGACTGTAATGCTGAAGACATAAGGAAGGTCAATAATGAAGGTGAACGTGGATATAAACGAGGATCTCCTCAAGAAAGCCATGAGGACATCTAATGGCAAGAGCAGGAGGGAGGTCATCGAGGAGGGATTGAAGCGCGTGGCGGATCATGGAAAACAGGCCAGGATACTGAAGCTCAAGGGCAAGGTCGAGTTCTGGCCTGGATACGATTACAAGGAACTCAGGAGAGTCAGGGATTTAAATGGAGCCGGTGATCCTGGTTGACACCTCGGTCTTGAGACCTGCTGCAAGGGCTTTTGCAAAAGCGTAGTCAAGCTGTTCACTCCGCGCCCTGCTTAAGACCCTTCCTCCTCCAGTGCCATTGCCACCAGCTCGACTACGTCGAAGCTTTTGGCCTGCTCTTCCTTGTTAAGGTCCTTGAACCCGTCCTCGAACATGGTCATGCAGAAGGGGCATGCAACGCACACCTCGTCCGTGCCCAGTTCCATGGCCTCCCTGGTGCGGTTGACGTTAATCTTCTCGTCTCCCAGGTGCTCCTCCAGCCACATGCGGCCGCCCCCGGCGCCGCAGCAGAAGCTTCGGCCCTTGTTTCTCTCCATCTCCTTTGTCTGAATGCCCAGTGCCTTCAGTATGCCCCTGGGCTGGTCGTATATGTCGTTGTGCCTTCCCAGGTAGCAGGAGTCGTGGAATGCCACGGTCTTGTCAATGGAGCGGGGAATCTTGAGCCTGCCCGACTGTATGAGCTCCCATATGAGCTCGGTGGAGTGGCGGACCTCGACGTCCCATTTGAACTCGGGGTCCTCCTTCTTTACCAGGTCCTCGAACTGGGCGTACTCGTTCTTTAGCGTGTTGTACCCGTGCGGGCAGGAGGTCACGATCTTCTTGATGCCGTATCCTTTCATGGTCTGCATGTTCATGGTGGCCATGATCTGGTAGAGGTACTCGTTTCCGAGCCTGCGTGCGGTGTCCCCGCAGCATCCCTCCTCCATGCCCAGTATGGCGAACTTTACCCCCGCGGCCTTTAGCACCTTGGCCATGCTGCGGGCAGCCTTCTGGTAGCGGTCGTCGAAGGCCCCGGCACACCCCACGTAGAAGCAGTACTCAATGTCCTCGGGCACGCCCTCGCCGTACACGGGTATTTCCAGGCCCTCTGCCCAGCTTGCCCGCTGGTCAAAGCCAATGCCCCAGGGGTTCGAGTTCTTCTCCATGTTCTGGAGCGCCACCTGCCCCTCGGAGGGCAGGTTCCCTTCCATGAGGGTGAGGTAGCGGCGCAGGTCTATGAACTTCTGTATGTGCTCGTTCATGACCGGGCACTCGTACATGCAGGCCCGGCAGGTGGTGCATGACCACAGCTCGTCCAAAGACACCTGCGTCTCGGGGTCGTCGCCTATAATGGGCCCGCGCTCCTCGCCCTCCTGCTTGATCCCTTCCTTTATCATCAAGTGCTTGATAGCCAGATGCAGCTTCTTGGGAGAGAGGGGCTTTCCGGTGGTGGTGCCCGGACAGACCAGGTCGCACCTGCCGCACTCCTGGCATGTGATCCCGTCCAGGAGCTGCTTCCAGGTGAACTCGGGAATGGTGTTCACTCCCCAGCTCTCGCGCTCCTCCAGGTCCTTTATGTACTGGACCCTGCCCTTTGGCTCGATGCTCGAGAAGAACACGTTGAAGGGCGCGGTCATGATGTGCTGGTGCTTGGACACCGGCAGGAAGTTCAGGAAGCCGAAGAACACGAAGAAGTGGAGCCACCAGGAGAATGCATATGCCAGGGGGGCCTTGGAGTCCATGCCAACGTCCACGCCAAGGCCTCCCCATACGGCCGCTGCCAGCCTGGACAGGTATGCCCCCGGCATGTCTCCGGCGCCGTGTATCCTGATCTCCGCGCCGGATATCATGAGGTCGGTGACCATCATGGCGGTGATAAGCCCGAGGATTACGAGCGCCTCGCCGGAAAGCTCCATCTCTTCCGGACGGAGCACCAGCCTGCGGAAAAAGGCGTAACCCATGGCCAGAAGCACCAGCAGGATAAAGGTGTCCATGGTGAAGTGGTACCAGGCATAGCCGCTGGTAAAGGGCAGATGGGCGTGAAAGAGCCCGTCGAGCAGGAAGTTCACAATGGTGAGGAAGAGCAGCACGAACCCCCAGAAGATCACGAAGTGCATGATCCCTGCCCGGGTCCGGAGCAGCAGCTTGCGCTGCGCCAGCACGTACACGACCACGTTCTTGATGCGCTCGCCCACGTTGCTCCACCTGACCTCGTTCTCGGGGGCCCCCCGTCTCACCATCTTGATGACCCTGGCCCATACCAGGTAGAAGAACAGGGCCACCGCCGCGGCGCCTAGCAACACCTCCACCACGGCGAAAAACACACCGCTTCCAGGCATTAACGACATGAATACTTACCTCCTAAGTAATTGATTAATAATAACCACCTGGATATTGAACTGCTTTGATATGGCTCCGTCCCGCTATTTTAGTATGCCAGATGGAAAAGACAGTGTCAAGCGCGATAAATGTTCCAGGCAGACCCTTACCTCAAATACCTCAATCGCTTGCCTTTAAAGATGAGATCGGTCACTTGCGGCAATAATGCACTGGCAGATCATTGACCGCTGAATACTGATAAACAACTCCAGTTCGGCTAACGTGCGCGAAAAGGCCCTTGCCACTTATGGTATACCTTCCGGATTACGGACACAACATGTAGATAATGCTGTGAAAATACTCAACTTTTTACCTGATAAATCTTGACAAAAGATGAATATTTTAAGATAATTAAACTAAATTACTGCTAAAATATTTAAAAATTGAAAACAAATATGTACAAGACAAACGCTCCCCTGGTGCTGGCGAGCGCATCACCAAGGAGGAGCGAGCTGCTCTCCAGGCTGGGGCTCGTGTTTGATATCGCGGCCAGCAACCTGGAGGAGCAGGGAGACGGGCCGGACCCCGCGGAGTCGGCAATGGAATGGGCCAGGCAAAAGGCGGTTGCTTCCGCCCGCAAGCTGGGAAAGGGCGAGTGCTTCTACCTGGGGGCGGACACCATAGTGGTAATAGACGGTCTTATCATAGGAAAGCCCGGCTCGCCCGGGGAGGCCGCTGACCTGCTTCGGGCACTCTCCGGCCGCTGGCACAGGGTGGTGAGCGGCTACTGCATATCCCGGCCCGCCCGGGGGGATGAAGTGGCAAGGTCGGTGAGTTCGAAGGTGAAGATCAAGGAGTTGGAGCAAGCGGAGATTGAGGCGTACGTGAGCACGGGCGAGCCTCTGGACAAGGCCGGGGCATACGCTGTCCAGGGCACGGGCGCGTTCATGGTCGAACGGATAGAGGGGAGCTACACCAACGTGATTGGGCTGCCCCTGTCCGAGGTGACGGATGATTTCAAGAGGCTCGGCATAATCGAGCCGGCCGGGTAGAGATGGCGGACGTGGCGCAAAACCTGGAGCATGTGAACAAGGCCATTACAGAGGCTTGCGAGATGGCGGGCAGGGACCCGGTCTCCGTGACCCTGGTGGCGGTGTCCAAGCTGCAGCCGGTGGAGCTTATAGAAGAGGCCGTGGCCGCGGGACACCGCGACTTCGGCGAGAACTTCGCCCAGGAGCTGCGCGACAAGATGAAGGCGGTGCAGGGGCCCGGGTTGAGATGGCACTTCATAGGCCATCTGCAGAAGAACAAGGTGAAGTACGTGGCCGGCAAGGTGTTCGAGATGCACTCTTTGGACAGCATGGAGCTGGCCGAGGAGATGGACCGGAGGGCCAGAAAGGAGCAGGCCGCGGTGAAAGCGCTCATCGAGGTCAACGTGGCCGGAGAGGAGCAGAAGTGGGGGGTGAGCCCGGACCGGGCTGCGGGGTTGGTGAAGCGGGTGCGCTCGCTTCCGAGCATCGAGGTCGCGGGCCTCATGACCATGACCCCGTGGTTTGACGACCCCGAGGGGTCAAGGCCGTTTTACCGGGCGCTCCGCGGGCTCAGGGACCGCATGGAGGAAGAGCTGGAAGAGCCGGGGTCTTTGCCCGAGCTCTCCATGGGCCTGTCCCATGATTTCCAGGTGGCCATCGAGGAGGGGGCCACATCGGTGCGGGTGGGCACTGCGATTTTCGGTGAAAGGGAGCGCTGAAAGCCCGGGGGATGCAAAGGTACAAGGGGAGAGTGAGATGAAAAAGGACTACACGGTTTCTTTTCTCGGCGCGGGCAACATGGGCGAGGCCATGATCAAGGGTCTGCTTGAGAGCGGTCTTGGGCCGAAGAGTATCACGGCCCTGGACATAGACAAGAAGCGCAGCAACTACATATCCAGCAAGTACAAGGTGAAGAAGCCCAGGGACCTGAAGGCGGCGTTGAACGCCGAGGCCACTGTAGTGGCTGTAAAGCCCCAGTCTGTGGACCACCTGCTGAGCTACATCTCGGGGCTGAACGTGAAGCTGCCGCTGGTGATCTCCATAGCAGCGGGGGTGCCGGTGAGCAGGTTCCTGGACACCCTGGGTCCCAAGACCAGGGTGGTGAGGGCCATGCCCAATACTCCGGCGCTGATAGGTCGGGGGGTGTCGGGCTACTTTGCCGGGCCCGGGTGCTCGAAGAGGGACATGGCAATTGCCGAGGACATAATCTCGGCCATGGGGCCTGCCCACCAGCTCATGGACGAGGAGCTCATGGACGCGGTCACCGGGCTTTCAGGGAGCGGCCCGGCTTACGTGTTCGTCATGATCGAGGCCATGGCCGATGCCGGGGTGAAGATGGGACTGTCAAGGGACCTGGCACTATCACTGGCGGCCAACACCGTGGCCGGGGCAGGCCGGCTGGTGGCAGAGTCGGGAGAACATCCCGCGGTTTTAAAGGACAGGGTGTCCTCTCCGGGAGGGACCACCATCGCCGGCCTTACCGAGTTGGAGCAGGGGGCCTTCCGGTCGGCGCTCATGAGGGCGGTGACCACGGCCACGGTGCGCTCCAGGGAGCTGGGGGAGGCCGAGTGAGGCAAGGGGATCGAGAATGCTGGCTTTGATTCACGGCCTCATAAGCCTCTACATCCTGGCGGTGGCGGTGCACGCGTTACTGTCGTGGCTGAACCTCGGCCGCACCGGGTTCGGGGCCATGCTCGACAAGATAGTGGAGCCGGCGCTCAGGCCCATAAGAAGGGCCATAGGGCCGTTGCAGGCGAACACGGGCATAGATTTCTCTCCGGCCGTGTTGATACTGCTGCTGGCACTGGTGCAGGCGGCGCTGTGAAGCGGGTTGAAAGAGGATGAAAAGCTGGAGCGGATAAAAGAGATGAAGGATTGTCCGGCAAGGGACGTTTGTTTCGAAGCGCGCGCTGAAACGACAAGCGAAAGCTGAAAAGGGGGTATGCCATGAAGATCACGCCGCTGGACGTGGGTAACCACAGGTTCCCGAAGAGATGGAGGGGGTATGACCAGAGCGAGGTTGACGTGTTCCTGGAGATGGTCAGGCAGGAGATGGAGGAGATCATCCAGGAGAACACCTACCTTACCGAGGAGCTGAAGAAGAAGTCCGCGAGCCTCTCCGAGTACAGGCAGAACGAGCAGCTCTTAAAGGATTCCATGATCAACGCACAGCGCATCTCCGAGGACATGAAGAACAGCATGGTAAAAGAGGCCCAGGCAATACTCGCCCAGGCCGAGCTGGAGGCCGAGGCCATCATTCACAAGGCGCACGAGCGTGTGATCCAGCTCCAGGAGGACGTCCAGGACCTGAAGGAGCAGAGGGTGCGGGCCCGGGAGGAGCTGCGGTCGGTGCTGAACACCCACATGGCGCTGATCGAGGTGGGCTTGGACAGAGTAGAAGAGGAGCGGGAAGCCAGGGAGGATTCAAACCTGCGGGTCCTCGCAAACAGGAAGGTGAGAAAGGCCCGGGAGTAACACGCCTTGCTCGCTGCTAGCGCAACCGGGCAGGTGAAAGGCGCATATGGATCAATGGATCGAAGAGAGGCAGGAGGGCGTGCTGCTCAGGGTCAAGGTGACTCCCCGCGCGCACAAAGACCAGGTGTTGCCGCCGCGTGATGCTTTCCTGCCGGTTAAGATAAAGGCGCCTCCAGTCGAGTCAAAAGCCAACAAGTCCCTCCTGGCGCTGATTGCAAAGACCCTGGGAGTGCGCGGCAGTGCAGTCACTCTTGTCTCAGGGCACAGGTCCAGGGCCAAGACTATTTTAATCAGTGATGCGTCCCTGGGCGAGGTAAACAAGGCGCTTTCACCTTAAACCCCGGCTTTGCCAAATGCCCGCGGCTGGGATATGATCTGGTTCTATAAAAGGGGAAGCCATGAAGCCGTTTACGTTTCATAACCCGGGAAAACTGGTGTTCGGCGAGGGGTCCGCGAAGAAGCGGGTGAAAAAAGAGCTTAACAAGCTGGGCGCATCAAGGCCGGTGCTTGTCACTGACGAGACCATTTCAGCCAGCGAGATGGTGGAGACCGTGAAGGATGCCCTGGGGGACAGCATGGCCGCGCTCTTCAATGGCGTGGTCCCGGACACGGGCATAGACATCATTGACAAGGCCGCAGAGATAGCAAGGGAGGATGAAGCCGACTCGGTGGTGTCAGTGGGCGGGGGCAGCTCGATTGACACGGCCAAGGCGGTGGCTTCCATACTGGGGAGTCAGGCGGACTCGGTGCGCGAGATCATAGGCTTTAACAAGCTGGCCAACAGCCCGGCCCCGCACGTGGCCATTCCCACCACCGCGGGCACCGGCTCCGAGTGCACCTCCATGGCCATGGTAAAGGACAGGCAGGGGGGAAAAAAGCTGGTGATCATGGACCAGAAGCTCATACCGCAGGTGGGAATACTGGACCCCACCTTCACGAGGACCATGCCAAAGGGCGTCACCGCGGCCACGGGCATGGACGCACTCACCCACGCTGTGGAGGCCATCGTATCCACAAACTCCATGCCGCCCGCGGACGCCCTCGCCATGCAAGCCATATCAGTCATCCACAGGTTTTTGCCAAAGGCTTTTGAGGACCCGGAGGACATGGAGGCCAGGAGCATGATGCTGGTGGCCTCGGCCGAGGCCGGCCAGGCATTCCAGAACGCCTACGTGGGCATAGTACACGCCATGGCACACGCTTTGGGCGGGATAGTGGGTCTCCCGCATGGACTGGCAAACGGGATACTCCTGCCCGTGGGAATGGAGTACAACGCATACACCGTGCCGGAAAAAGTGGCCCTGGTAGGGTCGGCAATGGGGATAGAGGGGAGCGGTGATCCGGCAGCCGACGCCAGGGAGACCATAAAGGCGGTGCAGGAGCTGGCCGCAAAGGTGGGGATCCCCGACCGGCTGAGGAACGCCGGCGTGGACCCCGAGTGCGTGGAACAGGCATCAGCCTTTGCAATGGTTGACCCCGCGCTTTTCACCAACCCCAGGCAGCCCAAAGACTCAAAGGAGATGGAAGACCTGTTCGCCAAGTGTATGTGAGGACTTTGCCTAGAAGAGACCATGAGTGGAGAAGCTGTGGAGGAGTTGCATGGACCTGGACATGAGGATCGAGGGACTTTTCACCGAGGATGAGAACATACTGCGAAGCACGGTGCAAAGGTACGTGGAGAGGGAGTATTTGCCCCTGATACAAGACTGTTACGAACAGGGACGCTTCCCGGTTGAAAAGGCCGCGCCCGGGCTGGGGGAACTGGGACTTTTGGGAATGAAGATCAAGGGTTACGAGTGCGCCGGCATGAACAACGTGTGCTATGGCATTGCCTGCGAGGAGCTGGAGGCCGGGGACACGGGCCTGCGCTCTTTCATGTCGGTGCAGACCTCCCTGGTGATGTATCCCATACACGAGTTCGGGAGCGAAGAGCAGAGGAGGCTGTGGCTTCCCAGGATGGCAAAAGCCGAGGCTATCGGGTGCTTCGGTCTTACAGAGGCCCATGGCGGCTCGGACCCTGCATCCAACAAGAGCTTTGCAAAGAAGGACGGCAGTCACTGGATCATAAACGGGAGCAAGCTGTGGATCACAAACGGCAGCATCGCAGACGTGGCATTGATATGGGCGCAGACAAGCGAGGGCGCAAGGGCCTTTTTGGTGGAGAAGGGCACGCCCGGGTTCTCGGCAAAAGACATCGAGCACAAGCTCAGCATGAGGGCATCGGTGACCTCCGAGCTCATACTCGAGGACGTGCGGGTGCCGGAGGAGAACAGGCTGCCCGGTGTCACCGGACTGAGGCAGGCCCTCATGTGCCTGAACGAGGCCCGCTACGGCATAGCATGGGGCGCCATGGGCGCGGCCCGGGCATGCTTTAACTCGGCGCTCGACTTTGCAAAGAACAGGGTGCTCTTCGGAAACACCCTTTCATCGAGACAGCTCACCCAGGCAAAGCTCGCAAAGATGCAGACCGAGCTCACCAAGGCCAGGCTGCTGGCCCTGCACGTGGGCAGGATGAAGGATAAGGGTGACTGGGACCACAGGATGATAAGCATGCTCAAGATGAACAACGTGAGGGAGGCACTGGTAACCGCCAGGGAGGCCCGATCCATACTGGGGGCATACGGCATCAGCCTCGAGTACCCGGTGATAAGGCACATGAACAACCTGGAGAGCGTATACACCTACGAGGGAGCCAACGAGGTGCACCTCATGGTAATGGGTCTTGCCATCACCGGAGAGAACGCGTTTTAATGCAAGCCCCCGGAAAATGATTATAAATCCTTAAAAACAGAAAAAGGGGGTGGTGCCATGAAAGGCAAAGTATTTATAGTCGCTCTCGTATGGCTGGCCCTGGCTCTCTCCCTCCCGGCATGCGAGAAGCACTCGCCTTCAAAAGACCGGGAGGCCGCGGCTCCCGGAAATCCGGAGAAAGCCGCCGAGGAGAAGACCAGGGAGCTTGATAAGGCCTGGGAACTCTCCGGACTCGAGGACCCCGAGTCGGTGCTCTATGACGCTGCCCGGGATCTCATCTACGTATCAAACGTGAACGGACCGCCCACAGAGAAGGACGGTAACGGGTTCATAACAAAGGCCGCTCCAGGCGGCGAGGTCATAGAGCTCCAGTGGGTCAAGGGCATGGACGCGCCCAAGGGCATGGCATTGAACAAGGACAAGCTCTACGTGTCCGACATTGACAAGCTGGTTGAGATTGACGCGGAAAAGGGCCGGATCACGAATAAGTATCCCGCGGACAAGGCAATGTTCCTAAACGACGTTGCCGCGGGACCGGGAGGAGAGGTATACGTATCCGACATGATGGACAACGCCATATACCGGCTGGACGAGGGCGGTTTCAAGGTGTGGCTAAAGAGCCCGGAGCTCGAGTCCCCCAACGGTCTCTACGTGGACGATGAAAAGATTACCGTGGCCTCGTGGCAGGGAAAGAGCCACATGGGAGAGACCGGGCCGGGTCACTTGAAAACAGTGGACCTGAAAGACAAGTCCATCAAGAGCCTCGGCTCGGGAAAGCCGGTCGGCAGCCTGGACGGACTCGAGCCCGACGGGCATGGCAACTTCTTTGTCACCGACTATCAGGCCGGGAAGCTGCTCCTGATCAAGCCCTCCGGCAAGCACACCATGCTCATGAAGCTCAGCCAGGGGAGCGCTGACCTGGACTTTGTAAAAGAAAAGGGGCTCTTGCTTATTCCATTGATGAACGACAACAAGGTGGCGGCATTCAGGGTCAAGTAAGCGTGCCCGCACATTTAAGGGGGAGAGCACATGCAGACCATATCAGTGAAGACCGGCTCGCGCAGGGAGATGCTGGACGTGACCGGCAAGGTGAAGAAGGCCGCGCAGGAATCCGGGATCAAGGACGGGCTCGTGGTCTGCTACGTGCCCCACACCACCGCGGGTATCACCATAAACGAGGGCGCGGACCCCTCGGTCACGCGCGACATCCTCGACACACTGGGCAAGCTGGCGCCCGCGGGCGCGGGCTACAAGCACGCCGAGGGCAATGCCGACTCGCACATCCAGGCCACACTCGCGGGCAGCTCGGCCACGGTGATCCTGGAAAAGGGAGCGCTGGTTCTCGGCGCCTGGCAGTCAATATTCTTCTGCGAGTTCGACGGGCCGCGATCGAGGAAGCTGCACGTTGAATTCATGCCTAAATAAAAAACACGGACATGAAGCACAGCCCGGAGATAACGTCAATCGTCTGCAGGCCCCATTGCAGGTTCTTTAGGCCGGGCGAGAAGGAGGAGCTCTCCTGCCAAGGCTATAAGTTCCTGGCCCAAAGGATGCGGCCGGACGGAGAGGCCATGCGGGCGGCCAGGGAGATGGCCCGGAAAGAGGCGCCCCCCTCGATCTTCGAGCATGACCCGAGAATAGAGTCCGTGCTCTGCGCGTCCTGCGATTTCAGGGAAGAGGACTGCGATTTCATGGGAGGCATGGACCTCCCGGACGCCGTGCCCTGCGGCGGGTACGTGCTCTTAAAGAGGCTCATGCGCGAGGGCGTGACCGAGGTCTCCGAGTGGCTGGAAGATGCCCGCATGGATAGAGGGTGGCCCATATAGCTTGCTATGTGGGCGCCGCAAGGACCAGGATACACTTAACGGATGGAGTGGGATGAATAATTCACCTGTATCTACCTTCATCCTGCTCGCTTCGCTCGCGCACACAGACAAGCTGTGTGCGCTACCCCGTTGAAGATACCAGCCTGGAAGCGCAGACCGAGTAGAATGAATATGGCGCGCATACAAAGACAAGGGGCCGCGGGTGGAGCAGGATAAAAATCATAAGTTCGTCCGGTTCGAGGATTCGGTGACCTACCGCGGCCTGGAAAGTCCTTTCCTCTTCAACAAGGCGAAAGACGAGCTCTACGAGCTTGACAGTGACGGGCTCGAGTTCGTGGACCAGGTTGACGGCACGCGCCGGGCCGGCGAGATAAAAAACCGGGAATTGATCGAGTATGCCGAATCTGAGGGGCTGTTGAGCTTTCTTTCGGGGCCGGATAAAAGGCCGCTCATTAAAGGGCAGTCCCCGGTCCCGTCTCTTCGCTACCTGGAGCTCATTGTCACCGACAGGTGCAACCTTTCGTGCAGGCACTGCTACCTCGGCGACAGCGGCGCCGTGGATATGCACCCGGAGCTTCTGGACGCAGTGCTCACAGGGTTCGATGACGTGCAGGGTCTGCGCCTGCTCATCTCCGGGGGCGAGCCGCTTTTGTATCCGCACCTGCACGGGCTTGGAGAGATGCTCGAAGTCAGGGGCTTCCGGTCGGTGCTTCTCACTAACGGGGTCTTGCTCAGGCGCGATCTGCTCGATGCCCTGCCGGTTCAAGAGGTGCAGGTATCCATTGACGGGTTGGAGAGCGGTCATGACTTTCTGCGCGGAAAGGGGACCTTTAAGAAGGCGAAGGACGCGGCCCGCCTGGTGAGAGACAGCCGTCGCGACCTGTCAGTGGCCACCATGGTCCACTCCCTGAACCTGGAAGAGATGGACGGGCTCGAGGAGCTGGTGCATGAGCTGGGGGCCATTGAATGGAGCCTGGAGGCCCCGGTGGAGCTTGGCAGGTGGACCGAGGAGAGCTCTTTCACGGCTCCCCTTGAAAGAGCCGCGGAGCAGATGAAAAGGGGGTTTGGCGGCTCGTACCACGGCTCATCGGGAGGTTTCGCCTGCGGCCTGCACCTGGCCGCGGTGCTTCCAGCCGGCGAGGTCGTGCCGTGCGGGTTCTACGCGCACTCGCCCCTGGGCTATATGCAAGAGGAGGGGCTTGCAAGGTCGTGGTCGAAAAAGCAGGTCAAGTCCATGGCCGAGGTCCCATGGTGCGCGCGGTGCGATTACGCCGAGGAGTGCGCAGGGGGGTGCAGGTACAGGGCACTGCAAGGCGGCCCCGACCCCTTGATGTGCGCTGTATACGGCTGGCCCCGGGGCGTACCCGGCGAGGTGTCGAGGAAATGAAAAGAGATGCTATGCTCTTCTAGCAGGAGGCGATAAATGGAAAAGGATGTGCTCTCCGGGTTCAAGCGAAAGAGCGAGGGTTTTTTAAAGCGCCAGGACTGGAACGTCTCCGGCGTTTTGGTGCTTATTTTATACGTCATCATGCTGGTGTACGTAAACGTTTACCTGGTGGAGGAAAACTACATAGAGTCCGTGATTCACGTCTTGCCGGTCATATCTTTAGCTTTATTCATATTGGGCTACATAGACAGGAAGAAGAACACGGAGCAGGAGCGGGAAAGAAAGAGCAAGCGCTACCAGGCACGGATGGCGCTCTCGCGTCTCAGGAGGCGGTCCGGGACCAGTCATGAAAAGCCGGGAGGGGAATGATCATCCCCCCGCCACGGGCCTGCCTTTCAAAAGGGTCTTGGCCTGGAGCTTGAAAGCGCGAATGCTGCGGAGAGCGAAGAACTTCAAGAAGCTGGGCCGGTACCTGAAGTAGCGGTACCAGCGTCTGAGCACGGGACGGGTGGCAAACATCAGGCCCGTGAAATACGAGCGCATGTACTCTTTCCTTATGATGGACTCGAGTTCCTCCGCGGTCCACTCCTCCGAGTCTATCACCGACGAGAAGTACTGGTTGCCGGCCTCGAAGAAGCTCTGCTCGGTGATGAAGCCCCGGCGCACGCACTCCTCATAAAGCTCGGAGCCGGGCAGGGGGTTGTAAATAAATATCCCCCACCCCGCAAGCTTGAGCTCGCGCGCGAACCTGACCGTGTCCATGATCTGCTCCCTTGTCTCGCCCGGGAAGCCAATGATAAAGTAACCGGCCCGGGAGAGGTCGAGCTTCTTGGCCGCCTCGTTCACCTCCCTTGCCTTCTCCAGCTTGAGAGGCTTCTTGATAAGGTTTGAGAGCACCTCCTGGTTGCCGCTCTCGATGGCCATGGTTATCTCGAAGCAGCCGGACCGGACCATGAGCTCCAGTAAATCTTGGTCAAGGGTCCACACTGCTATGCCGTTTGGCGTGTTCCAGAAGAGGCGGTATGGCCGCTCTATCATGGCGTTGAATATCTGTTCGGCACGCTTTCTCTTTACGGTGAGGTTATCGTCCTGGAACTTTATCTCCTCGATCTTGAACCTGTCCACCAGCCAGTCGAGCTCGGCCATCACGTTCTCGGCCGAGCGCATGCGGTAGCGCTTTCCCCACAGGTGTGTGCTGGAGCAGAAGGTGCACCGGCAGGGGCAGCCGCGCGAGGTCACCACCGGCAAAGTGCGGGGGCTCATGAAGGAGTAGGCCATGGGCAGTGCCAGCTCGAAGTACTTCTCCGTGGGCAAAAGGTCGTGCGCGGGGAAGGGCAGGGTGTCCAGGTCCTGGATGAAGCTCACCTTGGGGTTCTCACGGACTACGCCGTTGTCCCGCCACACAAGCCCGTCAATATCGTCGTAGGCCTTGCCGTTGCCCAGCTTTGACAGGAGCTCCGGGAAGCTCTCCTCGGCTTCCCCCTTGATGATGAAATCAATCGGGGCGTCTTTCATGCAAAGCTCGCTCAGGAAGGTGGGGTGGGCCCCTCCGGCGACCACCGCCATGTCCGGGTCAATGGCCTTCAAGCGGCGCGCGATCTCGGCCGCGGCCGGCCACTGGTTGGAGAATATACACGAGAGCCCCACTGCATGCGGCTGCCACCCGGTTATGCGCTCGATTATCTCGTGGTAGTCCAGCCCGAACCGGCAGATGTGCTCGGAGACAACGGTCTCCTTGTAAGGGGCCTCGCACACGGTGTCCAGGAGCTTGACCTCGTAGCCGGCATCGCGCAGCACGGCGCCCAGGTATGCGATACCCATGGGCGTGGTCACCATGGGCTCCCAGCTCGCCAGCGAGGTGCTGGGAGGGAAGACGAGCATCACCCGGTTGATATTCGTGTTCAATGTCATTTTATAACCCGGTCCGGCGATCGCTTTTCTCTTTTTATCTTGCGGTCCTGGAACTTTAAAAGCTCGCCCACGTTCAGTACCCGCCCCTCCCTCTCGAGCTCCTGGCATATCCTGACAAGGGCCACCGCGGTTATCCTGGCGTCTCCCAGCGCGCGGTGCCTTGCCCTGGACCCGTTAGACGGGGTCCTTATGCAAAGATGCGAGGCCACCGCGTCCAGGTTGTGAGAGGGCATGCTCCTAAAGGCCCTCCTGGCGAGCTTTACCGTGCACAGGGAGGGCACGTCCAGGTCCCTTCCCCACAGGCTCGTCCAGGCGCTTCTCAGGAAGGAGTGGTCAAATGAGAGGTTATGGGCCACCAAAACGCGCCCTTGCAGTATCCTCTCCAGTATGGGAAGGATCTCATGCAGCCTGGGCGCGGCCATGACCATGCTGGTGTTGATCCCGGTGAGGGCGCTTATGAAAGGGGGCACCGGCACCCCGGGGTATACCAGGGACGAGAGCTCGCGCCCCAGGGTGAAGCCGTCCACCTCCACCGCGCCGATCTCTATAATCCTGGATTTCCCGGCCTTCATTCCCGTGGTCTCGAGATCAACAACCAGGTAGCGTCCCCGGGACAGGGGCCGCTGCATGAGCTCATCCCTCTCGGGGAAAGCGCCGACCTCACGCAGGCGTCTGGCTACTGCGCCCCGGGCGTTTGAGATGCCGAGCCGAGAAAGGCAGTAGCTCTCGTCTTCTTCCAGGTTGCTTTTCATGTCGATTCCTCACACCTCAGTTCTCCATTGTCTCTTTATAAAGGTCTGTCAACTTCTGCCTCAAAAATGTTCGCGCCCTGTGGAGCCGGGACTTGACCGCGGGCACGGAAAGGTCCATGATCTCCGCGGTCTCGCTGTTGGAAAACCCCTCGATGTCCCTCAATATGAACACGGTCTTGAAGTCGTAGGGCAGGGGCCCCAAGGCCTTTTCTATCCTTTCGAGCGACTGCTCGGTGACCAGGTGATCGTAGGCCCTGTCCTGCTCTCCCTCGTGTATGTCCCTTTCAAGCGGAATGCTCTCCAGGGGCACCTCCTCGCGGCGGGACCTGGACCGCATCCTCATAAGCGCGGCGTTGACCGCTATCCTGTAGAGCCAGGTGGAGAATGCGGCCTTGCCCTCGAACTGGTCCAGCTTTTCATAGACCGCTATAAAGACATCCTGTAATATGTCCTCCGCATCCTCGGAGCGGCCGGTGATGCGGAGCAGCAACCTCTGCACCTTGGTCTGATGGCGCTTTATAAGCCTCTCGAAAGCCTCTTCATCGCCCGAGCGGACCCTTTGTACCAGCTCATTGTCGTTTTCCCCCGGGAAGGTCATATCATCTTTCACGCACGCGCCTGTGGGCCCGGCCGGGCCACACCCGCTCTTCAGCCATCCATCCCCTGATCCCCGTCCTGGGGTCTTCCACAAAGTAGTAGGTGGTTTCAGGTGACATCATTTTTGACCGTATGAATACAACGCGGTCGCCCACCGCCACCCTGTTGACCATGTTCCTCAGGCCCCGGGGCGTGACCTCCTCGTACATGCCCGGGTTGCCGTACTTCTCCACGAACTGGTCGGACGAGGTCACTATAAAGGTCTGCCGGCCGGTAACCGTCATCCTCTTGGTGGTCTCTATGTCTTTATCGAGCTTTTGAACCATGCGCCTTACCCGGGCGCAATTCTTTTCGGGCAGGGCCTCACGCGCGTCCCAGTAGAGCGCCACCATGCTCCAGTCCGGTTTGTATAAGCTCTCCAGCTCGTGCTTCAGCTCGTCCAGCCTCTCCCTCGCATTATCCAGGCACTGCTCCATGAGGTCTATCGCATACTCCGCCTGCTTGCGGGCTTCTATGGCCTCTTCAATCGCAACTTCAATATCCCCCTGCTTCTCGGCCTCCTCCGAATTCTTCATGTGCTGCCGGTAATGGTAGGTAAGAGACGTTTCCGGGCTGTACTCCTGGAGCTTCAAGTAGGCCAGCCGGGCATAGATGTGGTAACCCTCCAGCTCGGCCTGGCGAAGCTTTTTAGAGGCCTCTTTGTAATCCCCGGCCTCAATAAGTCCGCGGGCCTCCTCCATGAGGGAGAGGTAATCCGAGGCCTGCTCCTTGGGATGTGAGTATTTTCCGCTGATCTCCTGGTAGAGGCTTTCAACCTTGGCTTTCTGATCGAGAAGCTCCTGCGGAGGACCCTCAGGCTTTTTAGGGGCACAGCATGTAAAGGCAACCAAGAGCAAAAGAGCGATTGCATGGGTAAAGACCTGCTTCATGGCACTCAACTCCTACAGGTTATTATTATATCTCCAGGCTTTCAAGCGGTCAATCGAGCTTTTAAAAAAATTATCCAGTGCCTGTTGCCAAACTCCGTTTTTTTGCAGCGGCCTCCCTGTGCCGGGCACGCAGACAGGCACGCAGACAGGCTTGACGCCGCTTTAAGAAGGCCGTGGCTTGACACGGCCGGGTATAATTCGAGCAGGGCGTTGCGGATCACCCGCAGCCTGGGTTTGGGAGAGTCAAGCATCTCCCTGTGAATACATTCGGTCCACCCGTGTATGCCTGGTGCGAGAGCCGCCAGGAAAGCCGGATGCGGGAAATCCGCACGTCCGGTTTGACGAGGGGGAGGGGGGCTAACCCCCCCCTCCCTACTCTACTGGTCGGTTTTTTCCCGAAGGGAAACAATTTGAATAGCCGCAGGTGCAGCCTGTG
>CAZYTX010000064.1:0-19676 GCA_964650485.1 uncultured bacterium
CGATCTCCGGCCAGGACAGTCGTGAAAATAAATACTTGACTGGACTGGAGCTATCTTGTATATAAAAGGAAAAGGCTGTTCAAGCTTCTTGTCTTAAACAAATTATAGCAGCGGGGGGCGATGATATGAAAAACACAGCGTTCAAGGGACTTTTTGCTTGTATTTGCGTGTTCTTGACCGTGGGGTCTCTCGCCTGTGAGAACAGGGAAGAGGAAGAGCTCAAAAAGCAGATACAGATGCAGATCAACATGCTCGAGCGCGAGGTCAACTCGGTGGAGCAGCACCAGCAGGCCATGCGCGCGTTGATCCAGGACATGCAGACCCAGCTTTCCGCTATCCAGGAGGAGCTGAACAAAGAGGCCCCCCGCATCCACGCCGCTAACATGCACCTCATGGCATTGAGGGACCTCACTACTCTGGGGATGGGAGAGGGCCCCGCGGAGTCAACCATCAGGGAGCCGGCCTGGAACATGTGGAACGTGCTCTGGCTGGTCCTGTTCGTGTTCATACTGTGGCTGTTCTACCGGTTCCGCCAAAGAAGAATTAAGGACAGCCGGGAGAGCTGAAGGTTGAAACACATCGCGCAAGCCCTTGTCTGCCTGTTGACAGCGATCTTGTGCTCCTGCTCCGGACAGGAGGAGAGGAGTCGAGAGCTTATACAAAATGAGATAAGCGGAGTCGAGCGCCAGGTGCAGGAGATAGATAAAGGCCGCCTGGATATGCAAAAGAGGCTGGGCATTATAAGGCGGGACCTCTTTGACATCAGGGTCGAGCTTGACAAAAGCAGCGCGCGACTTTCCGCTTCCAAGGTCTTCCTCTCCTCGCTGCGTGAGCTCACCATTCATGGAACCGGACCTTCGCCCGGAGAGTGGCTCATCAGAAACCCGGCCTTCTCGCCGACCTCGGTGCTCGCGCTCCTGCTTTTCGTTTTCATCTTGTGGCTCGGATGGAGGTTCAGGCAGCGCGACCAGGAGCGGGCCATGCGCGCGGAGCTGGACGGCGTGATAAAGAGGCTCTCGGAGATGCAGCCGGTGACGGAGAGGGCCGAGCATCAAGCGGGACAGGAAGCACGGATGCAAATGGAAGAGCAGACCCCCACAGATGTGCCCGGGGAGCAGGGGTCTCCTCCAAAGGATGAGCAGCCGCTTAAACCCGAGCCCGAAAAAACGGCGTCTGAGGTGCAGGCCGAAGAGAAGCAGACGCCTGCCAAGAAGGCTAAAAAGACCACACCTGCAAAAAAAGCCGCTGCAAAGAAAAAGACAGGGGCGGCCAGGAAAAAGACAAAAAGTGCGAGTCGGGCCCCGGCCAAGAAGTGCAAGGTCAAGGGGTGCAACGGCAAGCACCGCAGCAAGGGCTTTTGCAACAAGCACTACCAGCAATGGAGGAGAGGCACCTTGACTGAAGAGATCGAGCAATAACTTTCTCCGCAAATTAGGTCCCATGGACAGAAGAAAAAAGCTCGGCGAGATACTTGTTGAAGCCGGGGTTATAAAACCTCGCCAGCTTGCCGAGGCACTGGAGGACCAGAAGCGCTACGGGGGCAAGCTGGGCACTATCCTGCTCGAGCGCAGGTACATAAGCGAGAAGCAGTACTTCAACGCCCTCACCGCCCAGCTCGGTGTGCCGGCCATTGACTTCACCAGGAGCACCGTGCCGGAAAAGGTGGCAAAGCTCATACCCCAGGAACTGGCCGAGCGGCACAACGTGTTCCCGGTGGCCCAGAAGATAACGCCCAAGGGAAAGGTGATAGTGCTGGCAATGGCAGACCCCACCGACGTGACCGTGCAGGACGAGATAACTTTTACCACCGGGTTCAAGGTCGAGCCCGCCCTGGCACTGGAGTCAACCATAAAGTACGTGATAAGGGATTACTACTTCCACCAGCAGGGAAAAGGATCCTATCGGCTGGAGCATGACATGGACATAGGCCCGGGAGCGGCCGAGCAAGAAGAGTCAACTTTCCAGATCGAGAATGCAAAGGTCTCGGAGCCTTACGAGCCCGAGATCATATCTCCCCCCGAGGATAAAGACCAGGCAGAGGAAAAGCCGAAGCTCACCCGTGAGCTGCGCGCTCTTTTGAAACTCCTGGCAAAGAAGGGGCTTATCAATTCCAAGGAGTACCTGGACACATTCAAGGAGACCGAGTGACCCACCCGGTTTAAGCCCGCGGCAAAAGCCAATATAATAACTCACCATGGACAAGGTTGCTCTCAGTGTGCCGGCCTCGACCTCCAACCTGGGGCCTGGCTTCGACACTTTAGGACTTGCGCTTGACTGGCGAGTGAAGGTGGAAGCTTGCCGTCAGGCCACCGGCCTGGACATATCCGTGGATTTCTCTGGACTTGTCGAATGGGAAGAGCCGCTTATATCTCTTATCCGGGCCGCTGCTTTTGCCTGGGAGCGGCAGGGCCTTGCGAAGGCTGATGGCGTGTCAATGCGTTTTTCAGGCGACGTGCCCATAGCAAGGGGGCTTGGCAGCTCCGCTGCGTACCGGCTGCTTTGCGTGTTCGCCCTGAATGCGCTTTTTGCGAGACCGCTTGCGGACGAGGACCTGCTGGAGCTCGTGTGCCGGCTGGAGACCCACACTGACAACGCTGTGCCCTGCCTGCTGGGCGGTCTTACGGTGTCCGGGTGGGACGAAAAAAGGGTGCGCTACGTGCGCTTTCCAGTGGCGCCGCGTTTCCGGCTGGTGGTCCTGGTCCCGGAGAGGGAGCTTGTCACCGAAGAGGCGAGAAAAGTGCTGCCGGAGTCGGTCTCCAGGGAGGACGCGGTGTTCAACATGCAAAGGGCTCTGTGGCTTACCTGGGCCCTGGTGAACGACAGGCCCGAGGACCTCGTGGGCTCGTTCCAGGACCGGCTGCACCAGCCCTTCAGGGAGAGGCTTCTGCCTTTCATGGACGAGGTCATCCGGGCCGCGGAGAATGCCGGGGCCTATGGCGGGTTCCTCTCCGGGGCCGGCTCCTCCGTGATCGCGGTGACTGATGATGAGCGGAGGGAGGCAGTCAGTCAGACCATGCTGGGAGCCCTGGAAAAGAGCGGAGCAAAAGGGAGCGCCCGGACAGTCAGGCCCGACAACCAGGGGCTTTGCTTTCTCGATTGACAAGACCGGCTGATGTCACTCCGGCCCGGAGGCGCCTGCTTCGTTTGCCTGCCCGCCCTTGTCATGTCCCTGTTGTGAGGGCTGCTGCCCTTTTTGCGGCTGTCTTACAGCCTTGTAGATGTCAAGCGAGGGACAGGGACCGGCGGTGTGCTTGTTAGCCTCCCACCAGGCCTTGTACTTTGTAATGTCCGGGCCGTAATCCTTGCCCGATATCTTTTTAAGAGCGGCCCAAGCCACCTCTATCATCTGCTCGGCTTCATTTGTGAGCTTGTTGGCCATGGCCGGGTCTCCATGCTGCTGAAAGGCTTTAGCGGTCTTCTTCTTCATGAGTGCTTCTTCAAAGTACTTTATGAGAGCGGGCACTGCTCTCAAGTCTTTTATCTCGCCCAGGGCAAAGGCGTACAAGTGCCTCTGCTTATAAAAGTCGTTTACCAGTGCCCTGGAAAGCTGGGGCACCGCGGCCGGCCCGATCTTTATAAGCTCCATGGTTGCTCTTTTGCGCCTTTGATTGGCGTCACCGGCCACCGCGGCCGGCCCGCTTTGATAGTCCGGCACCACGCGGAAGTTCTGGTTCCTGGACCCGTCCGGGTTATAGGGCTGGTCTCCGCGCGGGTTATTTACCCTCCCGCTCCTGTTTATAATAAGGCCCGAGGCCTGCTGCTCGATGGCAGCTATGAGGTTTTGGACCCTGGCCCGGGTTGCGGGATTCACCACCATTGGCTCGGCAGGGGTGGTCTCCCCTTGTGACCCGGCATTGTTTTCAGGAGAGACGCTGCCACCGGGCAGGGATTTCTCCAGTTCCTCTTCCGTTTGCTCATTATCTTTTTTCCACCACTTCTTTTTGGGCTCGGCCTTTAGTGGCAATAGAATTGCCAGGGTCAGTGTCATCAGTATCGGGGGAATGCTCCTTGCGGCTGCACAAGACATTTTCATCCTCCAATTGCAAGGTTTTCTCGATGTCCTGAAAAACGGCTTCAGTCAGCCTTCTGCACGTCCAGGTCGCCGCTCTGGGGGTCGAAAACGATCTTGTACTTGATCTCGTTGTGTTTGAAAACCGCGGTCTTGTCGAAATTGGTCCTGGCCTCGGTCAACAGGTACTTCAGATACTCAATGCGAGATTCTTTCATCTCCTTCAAGGCTTCAATGCCTTCTGAATCCCCTGTGAATTTCATCTTTGTTCACCCGCCTCCGGCTTGTCCAAAACCGTGCATATATTAATATAACTATCACAGTTCATGGACTTTGGCAAGCCTCTCCCCCAGGCCATGATATTGATAGGCTATTAATATAAATTGAAATAAAAATTAAAAATTTATATGATATTTAATTGACATAAGAGGCTGTCAGAGGTAAAATTAGATAAATCGTTGTTCGTGCGCATAGCGGAAAAGGAAGCCAGTCAAGCAGAGGAGGATACGCGATGAAGGAGCTTAGGGAGATCAGGAGCCACTACGAGTTTTCCCTGGACAACCGTCAGGCCGTGCTGATAATTTGCGGCCTGATCCTTATGTTGATGCTCTCGTTTTTAATGGGCACCCTGTTCGGCCGGAACTTGGCCCAGATGTCCGGGAGTGAAATTGCGGAGGTTGCCAAGGCGCCGGCCACTGAAGCAGGCGCGGTCAAAGAGCCGGGTCCCGGGGCCAAGGAAGGCGTAAGTCCCTCTCCGGCCGCGGGGAAGGCCCCCGAGGAAAAACCGTCATCCATGGAGACTTCATCCAGGGAGGAGCTCATAAAAAGGCTCGAGAGCATGAAAGTGCCGGCCAAGCTGGATGACGCCCGGGAAGAGGCTGAACCCGCTCCAGAATCCACCCGGCTGGCAAAGCTGGAAGAGTTGGATGATAAGGCCCCCCAAGAGATTGAAGGGGATAAGCCTGTGGGGCCGGCAAAGGAAAAAGAGCCGGAAGAGACCGACAAGCAGCCGGCTAAGAAGGAGCTTTCAGAGTCAGAGGAAAGGGCGGTGGTGCCCGCGGGAGCATACACCATCCAGCTTGCTTCCTTCCCTGAAAGGTCGGATGCCATGGCCCTGCTTGAAGAACTCAAAAGCAGCAGGTACGATGTTTACATGCTCCATGTGACCCTGCCGGAGAAGGGGTCTTTTTACCGCGTGAGGATGGGCCACTACGAAGACGTTGACCAGGCCAGGAAGGCCCTCAAGATCCTCCAGGGCAGGGAAGGCCGGTTTTACGACGCCTGGATAACCCAGTAGGCTGAAAGTGAAAGGACTGATACTAAGCGGCGGCAAGGGAACCCGTCTGCGACCGATCACCTACACCCGGGCCAAGCAGCTAATACCCGTGGCCAACAAGCCGGTGCTGTTCTACGGCATCGAAGCCATCCGGGACGCCGGCATCAAGGACTTGGGGATTGTGGTGGGAGACACCGCGGACGAGGTCAAGGAGGCGGTGGGGGACGGCCGCAGGCTTGGCGTCAGGGTGAGCTACATCCTTCAGGAGGAGCCGCTGGGCCTGGCCCACGCGGTCAAGGTCTCCAAGGAGTATCTTGGCGACTCCTCCTTTGTCATGTACCTGGGCGACAACATGATCGCGGACGGCATAACCGGCCTGGTCAAAACCTTTAAAAAGAAAAAGCCCAATGCCATGATCCTGCTGGCAAAGGTCCCGGAGCCGCAGCAGTTCGGGGTGGCCGAGCTTTCCGGCGACAAGGTTGTGAAACTTGTGGAGAAGCCCAGGCAGCCCAGGTCGGACCTCGCCCTGGTGGGCGTTTACATGTTCGACCAGAGCGTCATGCAGGCGGTTGACAGTATAAAACCGAGCAAGAGGGGCGAGCTGGAGATAACCGAGGCCATCCAGTGGATGGTGGACAAGGGGCTGGACGTGGACTCCCACCTGGTGGAAGGGTGGTGGAAGGACACCGGCAAGGTGGACGACCTGCTGGAGGCCAACAGGATAGTCCTGGACAGGGGAGAGACCAGAATCAGCGGAAGGGTGGACAAGAAGAGCAGGATCGAGTTCAAGGTGGTGGTGGAAAAGGGGGCACGGGTCACCAGGAGCACAGTGCGCGGGCCGGCCATCATCGGGTCCGGCTCGGTTATCGAGGACTCTTTCATAGGGCCGTTTACCAGCGTGGACCGCGACTGTAACATCCAGGGCAGCGAGATCGAGCACTCCATTATTCTCAAAGGGAGCGTAATAAAGAACATGCCCGGCCGTATCGAGGACAGCCTGATAGGGAGGGACACCCTGCTCTCCCGCTCGGGCAAAAAGCCCGAGGCCATCAGACTGGTGCTGGGGGAGTCCTCCCAGGTGGACCTGGCCTGAGCCGGGCGTTAAAATGGATGTGCCATGATTGAGGGAGTGAATACCAAGAAGCTGAAAGCTCTGCCCGACGAGCGGGGACGGCTCATGGAGATGCTCCGGAGCGACGACCCCATCTTCGAGTCTTTCGGACAGGTCTACATGACCACAGCCTACCCGGGAGTTGTCAAGGCATGGCATTTCCATGAGCGCCAGGTGGACCATTTCACCGTGGTAAAGGGCATGGCCAAGGTGGTGCTCTACGACAACAGGGAGGGCTCGGCCACCAGGGGCGAGGTAAACGAGTTCTTCGCCGGAGAGCACGCCCCCATGCTTATACGTATCCCGAGCGGGGTGTTCCACGGCTTCAAGAACATCGGCGTCGAGGAGTGCATCATCGTTAACGTCACCAGCCGGCCATATAACCGCGAGTCCCCCGACGAGGTTCGCGTGGACCCCCACGACAACGACATCCCTTACGATTGGTCTAGAAAGGAGAGGTAAGACCTGCCTGCCCGCACCCCTTCTTCAAGGCGGCGTGGTCAAGACGTGCACCAGTGAATAATGCAGGGTCTTCAGGATGAGCTTGGGGCTGGCGCCCTTGGCCATTGATAAAATTCCTCCAGTCTTTACCGGGCCGACCTCGACAACCTGGGCGTCGGTCCATGTGCTCTTTCGTTTTTCTCCAAGGGAGCGCACCTTGAAGGCGTACTCCTCCCCGTTCTGCAGCCCCTCCACCGGGTGTCTGTCCACTCTGCCGGTCTCGACGTAATTCCAGTCAGTGTGAGCCCCCGGCTTCCAGGCCACCTCGTAGCCCCGGACCCGGGGGTCCCCGGGCTGGTCCCATACCAGGTGCACCGCGCTCTCGGTCGGGTTCGCAAGGAAGGCCCGGGGAACTGGAAGGGGCGCATCCGAGTCCATGGCAGCCATGCGCCTGGACCTCTGCAGCGTATCATCCACGTCGCTCTTCAAGAGCGCGTCCACGCCCCGGGGAGTCTTCACGTACACCACCGCGGGCGGATAGAAAAATACCCCGGCATCGGCGCGGAGCTTCTCCGGCGGCTTGTCACCCGGATATGGCGCTATGAGGAGCGAGAACTCCTCGCTCTCCCCGTTGAAAGAAGGAGCGTTCGGCCGAAACTGGGCCCCGGCCATGATCGCCATGTCCGTGCCCAGTCCGTTCCCGCCCATGTGGGAGTAGTCCGGCTGCTTACCCTGGTATGACCCGAAGGGGTTCAGCCGCAGCTCCTGGTTCTTGTCCTTGTCCTCTTCGAGCCTCATGGGCACGAAGGCATAAGAGGAGGTCTTCTCTGAGCTCTGGGCCAGCAGGAGCCCCTTTTCTTTATCGGTCACCGCCACCCATCCCGCGGTCACCTGGTGGTTCATGGAGTCCCACTGGGCGTTTTTGGGGTTGATCTTTGCGTAGTCCATCTCGTACCACGATGTTACGTCCAGCCAGTTGTGCTTCCATGCTTTTATGGGGTCCTCCCGGGAGGCATGGAACAGGGGATGCAACTGCAAGGGGGCCACCTCGATCCAGCCAAGGTCAAGATAACGCCTGAGCTTCTGCTGCATGGTGGAGAGGATATCCTCCTTCTTCGTGTAAGGGTAGTCAACATGGACGTCGGCCACCAGCCAGGGAACTCCATCGGGCAAGGTGAAAGTGATCTCCACCGGAGCTTCCTTGTACCCCTGCCGCGTTTTGAAAGCTATCTTTGTGAATAGTCGCGCCCTCTTGACCCCTTCCCACCGCTCTTCTGACAGGTCCGCCAGCTCATAGTATCCGGCACCGTATGTAACCGCTTTTCTACCGGTCTTGTAGGTGATGAAAGGCTCCAGGAAATCCTCGCCACCTATCAGCATACTACCCATGCGCAGGGATTTAACCCCTTTTGCCATGTCCAGCTCCATGCTGATCTCGCCGTTGTCGAGCCGCATTAATCGCTGCGCTCCTTTCACCTCGCCTTGCCCGGCCGCGTCCGCCTTTACGAGCATCAAGGTCTTGTGCTCGCGCGGCCCCAGTTTCAGGGGCACCATGAGCTCCGCGGCCGTCCTCGCATCATGCAGCTTCTCGATGTTGACCACGGAGAAGGGCACCTCCCTGCCAGCGTGGTCCAGGAGCTCGAGCCCGGAGCCAATCTCCTCCAGGATCACCGGTATCCTTGCCAGTGTAAAAGCCTCCTTGCCCTCCACCTCATCTCGTGCATCAACAACCTTGAAGCGATAAACTTCTTTGTTGTGGCTTTTCCCAGCCTCCTTTTTGCTTTTTTCCCCGGCCAGTGACAGGGCCTGCCGCGCGTAATCCCCGGCCCTGCTCACTATATCCTCTGCCACCGCCTGCCTCTCCTCGTTCACCATGGGTGTGCTCATGCCGAAGTGGGTGGTGGACACCCCCTTGACCCTCTGGAAGAAGCTCGAGTCCCGGCCGCTGTATAAAAGGTCATGCACTGCCTTGCCGGGCGCGCCCGAAAGCAGGGCCCTTGCCTGGTAGGTGAACAGCCTCGACTCCTCCAGGTCGGTCCATATCCTGTGGCTGGGCAGCTTCTCCGCCCAGGCATAGTTCCCGTCCCAGGGCCCGTCAGCCATGTCCTGCCTTATGAGCACCTCGCCCACCGGCTCGTGGGTTTCGAGGTACTCGCCAGGGTTTGTGAACTCGGCCCACTCGTACTTGTTCACGTACCTTATGTACTCGGGCAGCCCGCCCGCGTTGGGCATCCAGCGCATGCCCCTGGGAAGGTCCATGGGCAGCCAGGTCTCGGCGTCCGCGTCAAAGTTTATGTGGATCACCAGGTCCCGCTCGACCTCGCCCTCCTCCTGCATCTTCCGCAGCTTCAGCATCCACTTCTCAAGCGATGTATAGCTCACCACGTCGCCTATGCTCACGCAGGGGAACAGCATGATGGAAGGACCTCCGTCCTGCATCCTCATCATGGTGGGGTTGTAGCGCTGCTCAGGGGGCATGACCCGGACGAAATTCGAGAAAGCGGTGAAGGGGTAGCAGGAGTAGGGAAGGATCACTCCCTCCACACCCTCCTCCTTGAGGATGGGTATGAGCCCGGTGGTGAACATGGCCTCCTGGGGCCGAACTATGGGCACGTACTCGCCGTATATGTCTTCCACTCCCGAGCCCCAGGGATTTTCGATTGACCAGCGTATGGCAGCCCTGACCTCGTCCCCGGTCATGGCGGAAAAAAGGCTGTTCGAGTACGGCGCAAGCAGTATCTCGTCCTTGCCCGCTTCCACCCGCTCCTTTATACCCTCGATGATGTCGGGCGCGTACTCGGGGATTATGTTCTCAAGGGTGAACAGGTTCTCCGACTCCCAGTAGCCTTTTGCGTCCAGTCCCTTTTGGTTGGCCTCGTTCAGCATCCGGATGATCTCTCTTACTATCCTGATGTCGGTGCCGAAGCCGGCCTCGTCCGGGGTGTCGCCCCGCCAGGAATGGTAGAAGTTGGCGTGGAACCCGAGTATCACGTAGACCTTGTAGGGCACGTCCTTGTTTTTCGCTCCCGCGCCCTGGCCGAACGTCAAGGCAAGGACACCGATCAGCAGCGCCGCTGTGAGCTTTTGTCTCATTACACACCCCCCGCAAAAAAAGCTAATGAAAACCCTTGCACGTCCAAATTGTCACAGAAAGGTGAAAATGTATGTTAACCCCAAAGCAACTAAAAATACAAATGTTAGATTGCAGGGAAAATTATGGTAATATTATAGCTTGTTTTATGCAGGGGGGATTTTTTAGATGAAGGGACTTGCCGTCATAATCCTTGCAGCGGGCGAGGGCACCCGCATGAAGTCGGACACGGCCAAGGTGCTGCATCCCCTCATGGGAAAACCGCTTGTTTACTATGCGCTGGAGGCTGCAAAGGCCCTGGAACCCGAGCGGCTGGTAGTTGTGGTGGGGGACCAGGCAGACCAGGTAAAAGCCGAGCTTGCGGACCAGGGGGTAAGGTTCGCCCTGCAAAAGGAACAGAAAGGCACCGCCCATGCCGTGGCCAAGGCCATGCCCTCGCTAAAAGGGTTCAAGGGCCAGGTGATGGTCATCTACGCGGACACGCCGCTGGTGAGGGCAAAGACCCTCAAGAGCCTCGCAGCAATGCACCGCGGAAAAAAAGCGGCCATCACCCTGATGACCGCAAAGGTGTCCGGCCCCTATGGATACGGCCGCATCATGCGCGACCACAAGGGAAGGATAAAGGCCATAATCGAGGAAAAAGACTGCACGCCCGGGCAGCGCAGCATTAAAGAGATAAACCCGGGCATGTACTGCTATGACACGGAATTCTTGAAGAGCGCACTGCCAAAGGTGAAAAACAAGAACAAGCAGGGCGAGTATTACCTCACCGACCTGGTGCAGATAGCCGTGGATTCCGGGGTCTCGCCGGCATCGGCCATGATCGGGGACAACTCCGAGATCATGGGGGTAAACTCCAGATGGGACATGGCAAAGGTGACGGCCGCCCTTATAAGCCGCATCAACCATCAGCACGCACGTTCTGGAGTGACCATCGTGTCCCAGGAGAACACATATATCCAGCCGGGGGTAAAGATCGGAAAAGACACCGTGGTCGAGCCGGGCGCCTGGATCGAGGGAAGGACAAAGATAGGGTCCGGCTCAAAAGTGGAGATGCAGGCCAGGATAAAAAACTCGAAGCTGGCATCGGGCGTCGTGGTGGAGATGTGCTCCCGTATTGAAGACTCTACTGTCGAGAAGGGGGCCAGGATAAAGACGGGCTCAGTGATCGAGGAGAGCAGGGTGGGCCAAGGATCACAGGTGGGGCCAATGGCACACCTGCGGCCAGGATCAGTGATCGGCAAGGACGCGAGGATAGGAAACTTCGTGGAGACCAAGAAGGCGCTGATAAAGGAAGGTGCCAAGAGCTCGCATCTCTCTTACATAGGCGACGCAGAGGTTGGCAGGCGCGTGAACCTCGGGTGCGGGTTCATAACCTGCAACTACGACGGCAAGGACAAGTGGAAGACCGTGATCGAGGACCACGTGTTCGTGGGCTCGGACACCCAGACCGTGGCGCCGGTAAGGATTGGCAGGGGCGCATACATTGGCTCCGGCTCGACCATTGACAAGGACATACCACAGGGATCGCTCGCACTCACCCGGGCGCCTTTGGTGATAAAGGAGGGCTGGGCCAGGAAGAAGAAGTCTTCTAAAAGCTCGTCCGCGAAAAAAGGCAAGAAAAAGAGCCCGAAATCAAAAGGGAGACCAAAGTAGGATGTGCGGCATTGTCGGCTTTGTGGGAAAGCGGGAATCATCCCCCATACTCATGGACGGGCTAAAAAGGCTCGAGTACCGGGGCTACGACTCCGCGGGCATCGCCCTTGTCCAGGACGGCGGCCTGGTGGTGAGGCGCTGCAAGGGTAAGCTCGCGGCACTGGAGTGCGAGCTAGACGGCCAGCCTGTAAACGGCTTCGCCGGGATAGGCCACACCAGGTGGGCCACCCACGGGAAGCCGTCCACGGAGAACGCGCACCCCCACAGCGTGGGCCAGGTGGCGGTGGTGCACAACGGTATCATCGAGAACCACGCCGCGCTCAAGCGAGAGCTCGTTGCAGGCGGCAGTGTCTTCACCTCCGAGACCGACACCGAGGTCATAGCCCACCTGGTGGACAAGCACCTGGGCAGGGGGCTGGAATTCGAGGCCGCGGTAAGGGAGGCCATAGCCGAGCTGCACGGGGCCTACGCCATAGTCGCAATCTGCGCAAAGGAGCCGGAAAAGATAATAGCGGCCAAGGCCGCCTCCCCCCTCATACTGGGCCTGGGAGAGGGCGAGAACATGGTGGCGTCGGACATGCCGGCCATACTCCCCCACACCAGGCGGGTGATGGTGATGGAGGACCACGAGTACGCGGTCATAACACCCGAGCGGGTCGAGCTCAAGGACGTGCACGGCAAGCCGGTGCAAAGACAGCCCAGGGAGGTTGACTGGACACCGGCAATGGCTGAAAAAGGCGGGTACAAGCACTTCATGCTCAAAGAGATCTTCGAGCAGTCAAGGGCCATAGCCGACACCATGGCGGGACGCATGCTTTCCGAGACCCTTGACATCGAGTTCGAGGACTTCGCCATGACCGGGACAGAGCTTAGCGCCATCAACCAGGCCGCGATCGTGGCATGCGGCACTGCATGGCACGCCGGCCTGGTGGGCAAGTACATGATCGAGAGGATGGCCCGGGCGCCTGTGACAACCGACATAGCATCGGAGTTCAGGTACCGGGACCCCATAGTGGGAGAGGACACCCTGCTCATACTTATCAGCCAGTCAGGGGAGACCGCGGACACACTGGCCGCTTTGGAGGAAGGAAAACGCCGAGGCTGCAAGGTGCTCTCCATATGCAACGTCATGGACTCTTCCATCACCAGGAAGTCGGACCACGTGATCTACACCAGGGCCGGGCCAGAGATCGGGGTTGCCTCGACAAAGGCTTTCACCTGCCAGCTAATAGTGCTCTACCTCCTGGCCCTCTACTGGGCCAAGGCAAAAGGCGCACTCGATGGAGAGCGGCTTAAAAGCAAGTTCCAGGCGGCCATGCACGTGCCCGCGCTCGTGGAGGAGACCCTCAAGAACCACGACAAGGTGCAGGCCGTGGCCAGGAAATTCTACAAGCAGCCGGGCTACTTCTTTATAGGACGCGGCATTAACTTCCCCGTGGCACTGGAAGGGGCGCTCAAGCTGAAAGAGATAAGCTATATCCACGCCGAGGGATACCCCGCGGGAGAGCTAAAGCACGGGCCGATAGCTCTGGTGGACGAGAGGATGCCGGTGGTGGTGCTGGCCGCGAGGAACGCCATGTTCGACAAGGTGCTCTCCAACCTGGAGGAGGTCGCTGCCAGGGAAGGCAGGATAATAGCACTGGTGAACCCTGGAGACGAGGACAAGGTGGCTGACAAGGCCGAGGAGGTCATAGTTGTACCCGACTCCGAGGACGAGCTCATGCCCCTGCTACTGACAGTGCCACTCCAGCTACTGGCTTACCACGTGGCAGTGCTGAACGGCACTGACGTTGACCAGCCAAGGAACCTGGCAAAGAGCGTGACCGTGGAATGAAAAAGAGCCGCGATAAAGACGCCCGGCAAAGGCTTATGCAAATAATTCTCGAGAACTCCTTCAAGCTGGGGGAGTTCACACTGGCCTCGGGGAAAAAAAGCGACTACTACATTGACTGCCGCACCACTACCCTGCACCCGGAAGGCTCGGCTATAATCGTAAGGCTCATGGTCCCCATACTGGAGGAATGGGACATCCAGCAGGTGGGAGGGCTCACCCTGGGCGCCGACCCCATTGTCTCGGTCATAAGCATGGGGACAAGCGACCCCGCGATCCTGGGAAGGCAGGTGCCGGCCTTCATCGTGCGCAAGCAAACAAAGCAGCACGGAAGGGCCAATAAGATCGAGGGCTGCTTTGAAAAGGGCCTGCGAACCGCCATAATCGAGGACGTGATCACCACCGGGGGATCCGCGCTGAAAGCGCTAGAAGCGGCAGCAGAAGCAGGAGCAAAGGTTTCTGGTGTGATCGCGGTAGTGGACCGCGAGGAAGGCGGCAGGGAGGCCATTGAAAGCCGGGGCCATCCTGTGCGCGCACTCTTCACCGCCTCAGAGCTGAAACAAGAGGCCAAGAAATCAGGCCAATGAAGCAGCCGGGCGCCGCAAGTGCGGTCTCTATCCCATTACTCTGCCTCTTCCTTGTCACTTGTTTCTTGTCTTGCAGCGCGGCCGAGTACAATCTTTTACAGGGCCGGGCAGGGGACCCGAGGGAGATAATCGCCAAACACCCCGACGCGGGACACCTGATTAAAGACGTGCCATTCATACCCCAGGAAAGGTATGCCTGCGGCCCGGCAAGCGTGGCCATGGTGCTCCGCTTCCACGGAAAAGACGCTTCTCAGGAAGAGATCGCGGAGCGCTTTTTCACCGACGCGGTTCCCGGCACGTTCCCCATGGACCTCATGATCGCGGCCACCGAGGCCGGGATGGAGGCCCACTGGAGGACCGGGAGCATGCACACCCTAAAGCAGCAGGTGGACCAGGACAGACCGGTGATAGTGTTTTTAAACCTCCTGCCAAATCCCCTGTCGGCAAGGCACTTCGCAGTGGCAGTCGGATACCTCGGCCAAAAGGGAAAAGATTACGTGGTGCTACACTCCGGAAAGCACTCATGGAAGATGGTGTCCGTGAAAAGGTTCAACAGACAGTGGGAGCGCACCGAGTACATGATGATGACCGTGGGGCCCAAGGCCCCTCAAAACGTGGTCGAGCTAACCCGCCTTGGGAACCTGTTTCTCAAACAGGGGAAGCCAGAAGCCGCGGTCCGCTACTACATGCAGGCCCTTGAACAGGAGCCCGATAATTTCGCGGTCCTGAATAACCTCTCAGAGGCATGGCGCAGGGCGGGAGATTACAATAAGGCACTCCTCTTTGCCGGCCGGGCGGTCAAGCTCTCGGGCGGCCGGGACCCCAGGGCTTTGCATACCAGGGCCGAGGCGCGAATGGCTGCGGGCGACCGGGAGGCCGCTGTATCGGACTACAGGAGGGCCATGGACATGTGCGAAAAGGTGTGCAAGAAGGGACGCGGAGAAGGAGCGGGAGAGGGCAGGGCATGCGAGGGCTCCTGGCAAGAGGCCTGCAAAAGAGCGGCATCCGCACTGGAGAGTAAGCGAGAGAAGCACTAACATTGTAATCAGTGCCCGTTGCGGACCGGCCTTTATACCCCGAAGGGGTTTAATATAGTAGCCCAGGGCAAGTCCCGTCAGGGACGCCGCCCTGGGTAGATGGCTAATAAAGGCTTTTTTTAATGACCGCGTCCAAGACAAAACCCGGCATCGAGTCGCTTGACCCCGAGGACAAAGAGGCACTCGACCGGCTGCTGGCTGTCATCCGCGAGCTGGGCTCGGTTGCGGTGGCCTTCTCCGGCGGCGTGGATTCATCCTTGCTCCTGGCCGCGGCTGCCCGGGCCGTTCCCAAGAGGGTCCTGGCCATAACCGCGGTCTCGCCCACATACCTGGAGGAGGAACTCGAATGCGCCCGCGAGCTGGCGCAAGAGTTGGGAGTCGAGCACGAGGTCATTGACACGGACGAGCTCTCGGCGGAGGGGTTTGCGGAAAACCCCCTGGACCGCTGCTACCACTGCAAGAGGGAGCTGTTTCAAAGGTGTGCTGAAGTGGCCTCAAAGCACGGCATCGAGCACGTGGCCGATGCAACCAACGCGGACGACATCGATGACTTCAGGCCGGGCATGCAGGCCGGAGACGAGCTTGGGGTGAAGAGGCCGCTCCTGGATGCCGGGTTTGACAAGGCCCGCATAAGGAGGGTGTCAAAGGCGCTGGGCCTGTCCACGTGGGACAAGCCGCAGCTCGCCTGTCTCGCGTCCAGGTTCCCCTACGGCACCGGCATCACCGAGGAGCGGCTTTTCAAAGTGGCCCGGGCAGAGCGGGCGTTGAAGGCGCTGGGCTTTTCCCAGTTCAGGGTGCGCTTCCACGGGGACGTGGCGAGGATCGAGCTCGCGCCCGAGGAGATGCAAAACATCATGGCGCCGGGCATGAGGCAAAAGGTGCACGAGGCTGTCAAGGAGGCCGGCTTCAAGTACGCGGCCCTGGACCTCCTGGGTTACAGGTCCGGGAGCATGAACGAGTAAATTGAAAAACATCGCGATTTGTATTTTAATTGACTCATTAACAGGGACCCCTGATTTAATCCTCATATTTCCAAGGAGAGGCAAATGACTACTAAGCGCATGTACTGCCCGAGCTGCGGTGAGGAGGTCGAGACCTTTGTGATGCTGGAGTCCGAGGGCGAGGTCCAATGTTGCTTTATCTGCGGCATGAACCTGTCAAAGGCCGCGAAACACAAGCCCCTGGACATGATGCTGGTGGCCGAGGACTCGCTGGTGTTCCGCGAGGTCTTGAAGGACAAGGTGCTGGAGATGGGCATAGCCAGCGAGGTCGAGCTTGCCGGCAGCGGCGAGGAGTTCATCGAGAGGTTCACACGCAGGCTGGCATCGGACCTGCCCGTGACAGTGGCTGTGCTTGACATCAGGATGCCGGGAATGAACGGGGTCAACGCGGCCATGGCCCTGCGCGCCGTGGAGAAGGGGCTTGCAAAGAAAAAGCCCGTGCCCATACTCTTCTTCTCGTCTGTAAAGTGCGACGACACCTTGAAGGACATCTTCCAGCACTGCTCCCCGGCGAGGTACATAAACAAGGGAAACAGCGCATCCCCCGAGGAGCTCTCAGAAAGGCTTTTGCAGGTGATTAGCAGGCTCATGTCCGAGTCCTCCGCAAAGGCCGGGAAGAAGTAATTCATTATTCGCACCGCTTTGTGCTGTGAGATCTTCTTTTCATCCAGTGCCAATTAAGCGCACGAACCATTATTTTCCTGTCTCTTGAAAAATCCCTTGAGATCGGAGAGCTTCGTGGTAAGAGGCGCTGGCGGCAGGCTGTCAAGGAAGGTCCTGCCGTAGCTCTTTTTGTGCAGCCGGTAGCCCGGCGCTTCAAATTTCATTCATGTTGCTGTGCAAAATCAAACACCGGCATTTGGATTGTTTTGATGGGTTTGGACTTTTTGCGGGAGTACTTAAGCAGCTCATCAGTTACTTCCGGGGAGTAGGTTTTTTCTCCACATCTGGTGCACACCTCGGCCGGCACGTTTTCCACCGCCAGGTAGTCGCCGTTCCGGTCATAAATGAAAGTCGTCTTTTTATGCTCGAGCTCGCCCCCGCAGAAAACGCATTGCATGTTCAATCACCTTCCTTTTTTCTTCTGGTCCTGCATTCGATCCATTCATCTTGATCAGGCTCATACGCAGTTATTATAACCACTTTTGGCGGAAATGACACCTGAACGTGCAAATCCTTTGCCCTAGCCGTCTTCCCATAAATAAGACAGCTCGGAGAATATTTGTCCTCCGGATAGCTTTCTATAATCTCTCCGCTTTCTATAGCTTGTTCAATCTCTTTCCTGTCAATACCCCTTTTTATCATGCGTTTAACCGCATGGTCTGAATAACGATAATCTCCTCTAATGATTTTATCTTGAATGTTGGAAATTTTCATCTTGTCCACGCGGGCCGTCATGATTTTTCCGTTCTCTTGAAAAACCCCTTGAGATCGGAGCTCCTGGTAGTGAGCGGCGCCGGCGGCAGGCTGTCCAGGAATGTCCTGCCGTAGCTCTTTTTGTGCAGCCGCGAGTCCAGGACCGCAAGCACACCGAAGTCGTCCCGCGAGCGGATGAGCCTGCCCAGGCCCTGCTTCAGCAGTATCACCGCGGCCGGCAATTGGTAGCTCATGAACGCGTTACCCCCTTTCCTTTTTATGCGCGACACCCGGGCCGCGACCAGTGGGTCCGAAGGCGATGCAAAGGGCAGCTTGTCAACCACCACCGCGGAGAGCGCGGGACCGGACACGTCCACCCCCGCCCAGAAGCTCTGGGTGCCGAAGAGCACCGACTCCTCGTCGTCGCGGAACTCCGCGAGCAACTCGCTCCTGGGCGCGTCCCCCTGCTTGAGCAGCCGGTAATCAAGGTGCGGCTCCAGCAGCTCATAGCAGGCATCCATGTTCCTGTAGCTGGTGAAAAGCAGGAAGGCGCGGCCCTTGCTGATCCGTACAATCTTGAGCATCTCCCTGGCAGCCTCTTTCATGAACTCCGGCCGGGTGGGCTCGGGCAAATGATTCGGCACGTACAGCATGGCCTGCTCCTCGAAGTTGTAGCTCGAGGGCAGCCACTTCTCAAAGAGCCGGCCGTCTCCTTCAGTCAGTCCCAGCTCGCTGTTGAAGTGCTCGAAGCTCCAGCCGTTTCCCCTCTTCACCGCCAGGGTGGCGGAGGTGAACACAACCGGCATCTCCGGCACGAACAACAGCTCCTCCAGGATGGGCCCCAGCTCCGCGGGGCTGGCCCGCATGATCACTCCCCTGCCCCGGGTCTCGGCCCAGTACACGTGCCCGGGGTCGTCCTGTGAGAGAATGAACCCCAGGTCCCCGGCCAAAAGCTTGGACCGCTCGGCCAGGGGGACCGCCTCATCCTTGCAGGAGAGAGCAGACAGCGACACGGAAAGGTCCATGAGCGATGATCCGGCCCGCTCCCCCTGCTCGATCACCTCCGCCTTCTCCCTTACAACATCCAATGAAAAGCGCGACCCCTCCGCCCAGCCCCCGGAGCCCAGCATAGACGCCTCTGACACCGCCTTGAACAGGCCCTCGCATGCAAGCTCCGCTGACTCGAGACTCTTAAGCAGGGCCCGCAAATCCTCCGTGGACACCTTGCCGATCTTGTTGAGCCTCCTCACGTCCTGGCCCAGGTCCGCCATCCTCCAGTTGCTCACCTGCACCCCGAAGTACTCGGTGGCAATCTCAGGCAGCGAATGGGCCTCGTCAAACACAACGGTGTGGTACTCCGGGAGCACCGAGCTGGGCGCGTCCCCCCTGATTGAGAGGTCAGCGAAGAACAGGTGGTGGTTCACAACCACTATGTCCGATGCCTGGGCACGGGCCCGCATCTTTGTTACAAAGCACTGGTCCCAGTACTCGCACTTCTGGAAGACGCACTGCTCCCCGCTGGCGCTGATCTCGCGCCACGCAGAGTACTGGTCCGGCAGCCCCTTGATTTCGGCCCGGTCGCCGGTCTTGGTCTTCTCCGCCCAATTCATGATGTCCTCGTAAAAACCGGTCTCCTCATGGAACTTGAACGAGGGAGCCTGGTTGAACTCTCTAAAACGCTTCCAGCAAAGGTAGTTGGTCCTGCCCTTCATGATGGCCGCACGTATCTTGAACTCCCGCTCCAGCACAGGCAGGTCCTTGTACATGAGCTGCTCCTGCAAGGCCTTGGTGCCGGTCGAGATCACAACGCGCTCGCCAGAGTATATACAAGGCACCAGGTAGCCAAGCGTCTTGCCGGTCCCTGTGCCGGCCTCCACAACCAGGATGGAACGCTCGGCAAGCGCACGCAGAACAGCCGCGGCCATGTGCGACTGCTCGGGCCTCTGCTCGTACCTCGGCAGCAGCCGCGCCAGCGGTCCCCGGGAACCCAGGAACTCGCGGACCTCCCTCTCGTAATCCGATGTCATCACAAGTACCAGTCTAACCCATACAATCCCGCGCGCAAAAGGCCCTGTCCGTTTTTTTTGCCCGAGCCGATCCCAGTAAAATCAGCCACTTGCACGCCCCGCTGTCAACCACGGCTTGATTTTTCGTATACCCGTGTGAACGGTGTCGTTTCCACGGGTAAACGGCGCCGTTTACACCCGTATACGGCACAGTTTCCACAACGGGTAACCCACACAGCTTGCTGTGTGGGCGAGCGCAGCGAGCAGGTCCAAA
>CAZYTX010000065.1:0-19021 GCA_964650485.1 uncultured bacterium
GAGATACCAATGGCCGACTGGTGCGTGTTCGGCAAGAACGGCTCCGACGTGACCTCCTACGCGGCCATGCTGGCAAGGACCTACACCGGAAAGCCGGGCATAGCCGTGGCGCACCACGCATACCACGGGCTACATCACTGGTGCATCGAGTCTGACGTGGGAATCCCGCCCGAGTACAAGGAGCACGTGTACAAGTTCAACTACAACGACCTCGAGGACCTGGAAGAGGTGGTGGATAAAAACAGGGACCAGCTCGCCGGCGTGTTCATCACACCTGTGGGACACTGGGCGTTGGGGGACCAGGAGGAGCCGGCCCCGGCCTTCTTCGACAAGGTCCGCGAGATCTGCGACCGCGAGGGCATGCTTTTCCTGATGGACGACATCCGCTGCGGGTTCCGCTACGACTACCGCGGGACACACGCCTATTACGGCGAGTCGGAGCCGGACGTGATATGCTTTGGCAAGGCCATAGCCAACGGCTACCCCCTGGCACTGGCCGCGGCAAAGTCAAAGTTCATGGAAGCGGCACAGAAGATTTACTGGTCGGCAACACACTTCTATTCCGCGGCCCCCATGGCCGCGGCCATGGCGACCATGAAGGAGATAAAGGAGTCGGGGGCCATCGAGAGGGTCTACCAACTGGGCACCAGGCTGCAGGAGACGCTCCGGGAGCAGGCCAAATCCCACGGGCTTAAGATCAGCGTTACCGGGCACCCCTCAATGCCGTTCATGACCTTTGACCAGGACGAAAACCTGGAGATGAACAGGCTCTTCTGCGGCGAGGCCGCCAAGAATAGAGTGTTCCTGCACCCTCACCATAACTGGTTCGTGTCCGCGGCGCTGACCGACTCCGACCTGGAGCGGACCTTCGAGGTCACCGACCAGTGCTTCAAGATAGTGGCCGGAAAGAAGGACTGAGGCCGGGCGGACTTATCATCGCTTCTCGAGCGGGATTCAATTTCCCCTTGACATGCACCTGTGCTTGCGTCTAATTTATTAAGTATCTCTAATAAAGCACCGGCGGCATGTAAAAATGTAACCGTGTGCCGGCAGGGAGGACCGAGCAGTTATGGCTGATATTGGATGGGCGGTGATAGGCAGCGGGAGACGGGCCCAGGAGGTGATCCCGGCCATCCAGAAATCCACATCCTGCAAGGTGGTGGGCGTACACGCAAGAGAGCCCGGACACTTGGGAAGCGCCATTGCCGACTGGCCTAAGATAAAGACCTACCAGGACCTCGACGCCATGCTGGAAGAGCCCGAGGTACAGGTGGCATACATCGCTTCACCACACTTCCTCCACGTGCCCCAGGCCGCCTCAGCCCTCGAATACAAAAAGCACGTGCTCATGGAATCCCCGCTCGCCCTCTCGGTGGACGGGGCCCACAAGCTGGTGGAAAAAGCCAGGAGCGAGGGACTGCTACTGGGAGTGGCATTCCAGCACCGGTTCCACCCGGCCCTGATAAAGCTAAAGGAAAAGATAGAACAAGGGGAGCTGGGAAAGATAAAGCACCTGGCCGTGTGGTGCGCAAGGCCGGTCTCACTCGCCGACTCCTGGTGGACAGACGTGAACCGCTCCGGGCCAGCGGCCCTCTTCCGCATGGGCGTGTTCGCCATTGACCTCTGCTCCTGGCTCAAAAACGAGCCCGTTGACGAGGTCATGGCAATGGGGACCTTCGAGGGCGAGGAGTCCCTGAACACATCGGTGTCAATCCTCCTTCGCTACCGGGATGAGGAGAGCGCGTATGCCTTTGGATCATGCGCTTTTACAAGGCCGGACCACGGGATAAAGGTGGAAGGGACCAGGGCCAGGCTCTCGGTGCAGGGGGATTTCAAAAAGGGCGGGGACCTGGTGATGAAAGAGGTCACCGACTCCGGCCAGGAAGAGTTCTCCTTTGAGCGACAAGACCCGGTTAACAACATGGTATCCTCTTTCTGCAAGGCGGTGGAACAGGGAACGGATTACAAGCCTACCGGCGCGGACGCCAGGAAGACGGTGGAGATCACCTGTGCGGTGATCGAGTCCATGAAAAGGAGAAGTGCGGTCAAGGTGGGAGATGTCTTAAGGGACACTTGAGTTCTTACCGGGCATCTCGAAGTGACAGCTAAAGCCCCGCCTTCTCCTTTAGCTCGGCCATGCCCTCGATCAGCTCCTTCCCGGAGATGCCTTCCTCCCCCCGGATGTACGCCTGGGCAAGGGCCGCATAGGAAAGCGCGCCCGAGCTTATCAGCTCCCGCTGCCCCGGCCTCCCTTCCTTTACCTCCGCGGGCACGCCCATGACAAGGGACCCGGCAGGGACCCGGGTGCGCTCGCGCACCACCGCACCCGCGGCCACTATGCTCCCCTTGCCGATCACCGAGTGGTCAAGCACCACCGAGTTCATGCCCACCAGGCACCCGTCCTCCACCATGCAGCCGTGGAGCACCGCCCCGTGACCCACCGTCACCAAGTCGCCTATGATCACAGGCGCCCCGGGAGCGGAGTGCAGGGTGCAGTTGTCCTGGATGCTGGTGAAACTGCCCACCTTGATGGAAGCGAAGTCCCCACGTATGACCGAGCCGGGCCACAGGCTCGAGTACTCGCCCACGCTCACGTCGCCGTGCTGAAAAGAGCCAGGATGAATAAAAACAGTGTGATCAAACGATCCCATTGCCCCTCCTGTCAACGTACAATCTTACTTGTCAGGGCTATTGCAAAACACACAAATAGCTTACACCATAAAGCCTGTCAAGACCCGCAATGGGCTGAGCGATCTTACATGCGCAGCATGCTGAACAAAGCACATGATGACCGAGTTTGCGAGAGCCCTTTGCCTAAAATATAATAACGTCTGGAACAGAAAGGGATAAAAATGAAAAAACCTGATGGGACGAACAGGGGATGTACGAGGAGGGTGTTCATAAACCGCGGCCTGGCCGCCACCGGGGGGGCCATGTTCATGTCACAGGCACATGCCTGGCCGGCCTGGGCAGCCGAGGGAGTGTCCGGCGCCATCGAGCGCATGGGGCGGGTGGCCTACGACCCCGAGTCCGGCCGGACCTGCGTGGCCAAGGTGGTCGTTGACGTAACTACCAGGGAGATAGACACCCCATACGGCAGGACCAAGGCAAGCGAGGCCAAGGACGCGATCATGGTGCGCTCCAGGGGAAAAGGACCATACACGGGATGGAAAGATGTAACCCGGGACATGCCCCACGCAAAGCTGGACCCGCGCATGTGCGCCCGGGGCGGGAAGGCTGCAATCGTGTGGGCTGCAATGGACCATGAAACCAGGGAGTGGCGGGTGTTCGCATCGGTGTCAGAAGACGGCGGTGAATGGTCGGCGCCCATGGAGGCCGCGGGAGGCGAGAGACCGGCCCTGCATCCCGACGTTGCCGTGGACCCGGACAAAGGACACCTGTGGATCGTGTACGAGGACTGGGCTGACGGGTCCATCCAGCTCATAACCTGGGACGGGTACTACTGGGGCGGACCGATCGTTATATCCGAGCAGGGCAAAAACTACAGGCCAAGGGTAATAATCACCAGGAAAAATGGCAAAAACAAGGGGGCGCTGGCCATTGCCTGGGACTCCTACAGGGACGGCCAGTACGACATATACCTTCGCACCGTGGGCATGGACGGGAGTTTAGGCCCGGAGATGCGCGTCACCCAGAGCCCGCTGTGGGACTGCGAGTCCTCCCTGGCCGAGGACCTGGACGGAAACCTGTGGGTGGCATGGACGCGGGCCTCCAACGAGCTCTCGGACGCATCCAAGATGCGGACCATCCACGCCCGCTTCTTTGACGGCAAGAGATGGCTGTGGCCGGAACCCCCGATCCAGGCCCCCGGCTCGGAGTCCGGCAGGCTCACCGGGTACTGCCAGGCTATCCATCCCACCCTGGCCGTGGACTCGCATAACAGGGTGCACCTGTTCTACAGAAACCACAGCGAGTTCATGTGGGGGCACCTGCACCATATGGCTTACGAGTCCGACGCCTGGACCGAGGACAAGAGGACCCGCGAGTCCAGCATGAAGGACGCGCTCAACTTCATCTGGGAGTACTCGGCCACGGTCAAGCCCGACGGCTCCACCTTAGCTGTGTACGACAGCCTTTACGTGAAAAGGCTAGGCTTCGCAAGCGAAGTGCACCAGATGCTCTCGAGCCCGGCCCCCTTCTGGAAGAGCGGCCGCCATGCCCCGCGCGGACACCAAGGGCCGGACCATTCCGGGCCGGGCTGGGCAGTGCGCGAAAAGCCGCCCCGAAGGACCACCAGGGTGGGCGGCAGGGAGCTCACTTTATACTACGGCGACACCCACTCGCACTCCTGGACCAGCGACGGCGTGGACCCCGCGGACATGTACTATAACTTCGCACGCGACGTGGCAAAGCTTGACTACTACGCCCTGTCCGACCACGACTTCACCATAAGCAACACGCCGGGCCTGGAGGCGTACCTCAGCTTTCTGCCCAAGGCCTTCCACACACCCGAGTTCATCTGCTTCCAGGCATACGAGTTCTCAAGCCAGAAGACCGGGCACAGGGTGGTGCTCTTCGAGGGCGACGACAACCCCACATTCCCCCTCACCTACCCGCCCAAGCACAGGAGCAACACCAATGCCGAGCTGTATCCTTTCCTCAAGAAGTTCGCGATCTCTCCAGACTCGCGAGTGCTGGTCACCGCACACAACATGTACGAGCTGGGGAACAACTTCCTGGATTACGACCAGGGCCTGGAGCCGCTCTACGACGTGACCAGCCTGCACGTGCCCGCGGAAAAGCCCATGGCCGCGTACGCGGAAAAGGACGAGGTGGGCACGGGGGGCATATGGGTCACGGTGGGCAATATACTCGAGCTGGGCATGTCAAAGAAGGAGAAGCGAAACTGGCATATGTGCTGGAAGGAGTGCCTTGCGGCCGGCCTGCCCCTGGGGGCCTTCGGCACGTCGGACGCCCACAATGCTAACGGCATAGGCTACGTGATCAGCGGTGTATGGGCGGAGAACAAATCGCGCGCCTCCATCTTCGACGCCCTCTTCAAGAGGCGGACCATGGCCATTGACTCGGACATAAGGAACGCGGACCTGGCGAACGTGTCCCCCCCGTGGCAGCACGACCACAAGAAGCCCCATATGCACAGGCCCTTTGTAAGGTTCTACCTGGATGAGAGCTTCATGGGCTCGGAAGTAGATAAGCCGGGCCGGACCATGCGCGCGGTCGCGGGATGCGACCACCCGGATGACGAGGTGCGGGCCATAGTGTTCGTAAAGGACGGGGTCGAGGTGCACACCGCTTTCCCGCAAGGGGGCGCCGGGGAGGCCGAGTGGAAGGATGAGTCTGCGACCCCGGGCAAGCACTATTATTACGTGCGGGTGGAGTACAAGAAGGGAAGGCTGGCCTTCAGCTCGCCCGTGTTCGTGGGATACTGAGATTTCCCGTCGGCATAAAGGCCCCCAGGCATTTGATTGATTTACTTATGCAGTATCACCCGCCAGTGCTAAGTCATGGATAAAACCGGCAACATACAGGGCCTGGACCCGGCCTGGCGCGACCTGGTCGAGAGCATGCTCGCAGGTGACCGCAGGGCGCTGGCAAGACTCATCACCATGGTGGAGTCAAGGCCGCCCGAGACCTACGCGGTGATGGCATACGTGTCAAAAAGGATGAAAGGGGCGCCCAGGCTGGGCATAACAGGACCGCCCGGCTCGGGAAAGTCAACCATGATTGACCAGGTGATAAGAATCTTTCGGGCGCGCGGGAAGAGCGTGGGCGCGGTGGCCGTGGACCCGTCGAGCCCCTTCTCCGGAGGCGCGGTGCTGGGCGACCGGGTGAGGATGCAGGAGCACGCGCTCGACCCCGGGGTGTTCATCCGCTCCATGGGCTCGCGCGGCTGCCAGGGGGGAGTGTCCAGGGCAACCATGGAGATCGCGTGCCTCCTGGACGCGTTCGGCATGGACGAGATACTGGTCGAGACCGTGGGGGTGGGCCAGACCGAGCTGGACATAATAGGGCTTACCGACACCACCGCGGTGGTGCTGGTGCCAGAGGCAGGGGACACCATACAGACGCTGAAGGCCGGGCTCATGGAGATCGGGGACATATTCGTGATAAACAAGGCCGACCGCGAGGGCGCGGACATCATGTGTGCCGAGGTCCGCTCCATGCTGGACATGGTGGAGAGGAAGGACGGCTGGTCCGTGCCCGTGATAATGACCAGGGCCAGGGACGGTGAAGGTATCGAGGATTTCGTCCGGTCGGTGGAGGAGCACCGCGGGTTCTGCAAGGGACACCCCGAGAGGGAGAGGTTCAAGAGCGGGTATTATAAGAGGTGGCTCACGGAACTGGTGCTCACCGAACTGCGAAGGAGGATCGAGAATACAGAAGACGGGCCGGCAAGGGAGCTCTTCCAGGCAGTGGCCAAGGGCGAGCTCGACCCATACTCCGCCGCGGCAAGGATACTGGCCGACCCGGGCGCCCTGCATAAGTTGCTCGAAATCAAAGACCGATAGCCTCTGTAAAAAGGGAGGAGCGTTATGAGAAGTGAGGATAAACACCGGCCGCTTTTTTTCCTGTTCCTGGTTCCCGCGCTGGCACTTGCCGCCTGCTTCATGCCTTTAAAGAAAAGGGACGCGGGAGAGGTCGTGTTCGCGCTCTACACCGTGCAGGACGGTGTCATGAAGATGACCGCACAGGTGTGGCCCGGCATGGGCAGGCCATCTGAAAAGGCGGTGCTGGAGATAAAACAAGGCCAGGGGTGGGAAAAGGCCGCGGAGTCAAAGATCATCGTCCCGGGCTGGACAGCGCACTTCCGGGTCCAGGACTGGGACGCATCCAAAGACGTGCCTTACAGGGTGAATTATAAGGGATCGTCATACAAGGGCCTTGTAAGGAGAGACCCGGTGGACAAGGAAACCATTATGGCGGCGGCGTTCACCGGCAACGGGCCCAGGCCGCACGTGAGAAAGTCCGACATTGTAAGCGCGCTCAAAGAGTACGACCCGGACCTCCTGGTGTTCACCGGCGACCAGGTGTACAGGCACCACCATCACACCGGCATGTGGATCGAGTTCGGCATGGACTTCGGGGATCTCACCAGGGACAGGCCAACCATAACCATACCCGACGACCACGACGTGGGCCATGGGAACTTATGGGGCGCGGGAGGCCGCAAAGCAAAGAGGCCCACCGAGGGCGGGTACCTCCGGTCTCCAGACTACGTGAACCAGGTGCAGCGGAGCCAGACCTGGCACTTGCCCGACCCCTATGACCCGACGCCCGTAAAGCAGGACATAGGCGTGTACTACACGGACCTCACCTGGGGCCGCATAAGCTTTGCCATAATCGAGGACAGGAAGTGGAAGTCCGGATGCCTGGGATTGGTCACGGATGAGATGGGACCGCGGCCGGACCACGTGACCTCGCCGGAGTACGACAAGGACGCGCTCGACCCTCCCGGCAAGGAGCTCCTGGGCCAGAGGCAGCTCGAGTTTTTGAGAGAGTGGGCCGCGGACTGGCAGGCCGCGGACATGAAGGCGGTGGTGTCCCAGACCCTTCTTTGCAACCTGTCCACCCACCACCAGGTGGCGCCCTACGTCAAACAGGTGAGGAGGAGGGTCTACGCTGACCTCGACTCCAACGGGTGGCCTCGCTCGGCAAGGGACAAGGCACTAAAGGAAATCAGGAAAGCTTTCGCCGTCATGATAAACGGGGACCAGCACCTGGCATCGGTGGTGCATCACGGGGTGGACCAGTTCGGCGACTCGGGCTACTCCTTTTGCGTGCCCTCCATCGCCAGCTACTGGATGAGGTGGTGGGAGCCGGAGGAGCCGGGAAAGAACCGCCAGCCGGGCCCGCCCGACTACACCGGGGATTTCAAGGACGGCTTCGGCAACAGGATCACCGTGTACGCGGTGGCAAACCCGAGAGAGTCCGGCCGCGAGCCCCCGGAGCTGCACGACAAGGCGCCCGGCTACGGCATCATCAAGTTTAACAAGAAAAAACGCACCATAACATTCGAGTGCTGGCCAAGGCAGACGGACCCCACAAAGCCCGCGGACAAGGACATGCAGTACAAGGGATGGCCCGTGACCGTGAGCCAAGAGGACAACTATGCACGCAAGGCCGCGGGGCTCCTCCCAAAAATAAAGGTCGCCGGCATGGTTGACCCGGTGGTGCAGGTGATAAAAGAGGACAGCAACGAGATCGTCTATACCATCCGCATCAAGGGAAAATCATTCAGCCCCAAGGTGTTCGAGCAAGGGTCCTACACCGTGAAGGTGGGAGAGCCGGGCTTTGGAAGGGTGGAGGTACTGAAAGGGCTGGAGCCCGTTGCCAAAGGTAAAACAAAGACCATGCAAGTGAGGCTGGGCAGGTGAGCTTGTTAGCTATCTTATTGGAGATATCTTTAGCACGTGCGACATTTCATTCACATGACGAAAAGGCAAAGTGTTTTAGTAACTGCTTTTATATTTCTCTTTATTAGCGCTTGCAATCCATCCTCCTGCCACAGGGGCAAAGAAATCCAGGCCCCGGAAAGAGTAGTGTTGATTGTGATTGACACCCTCCGCAGGGATCATGTCAGCGCCTATGGATACGAGAAAAAGACCACCCCTTGGATAGACAGACTGGCCTCCCAAGGGATTACGTTTGACAGGGCCGTGGCGCCGTCAAGTTGGACCCAGCCTTCCATAGCCTCCCTGTTTACATCCACCTATCCCACTGTCCATCACATTACAATGCCTCCCTCCAAGGACGCGAGCATGTCAGTGCTCTCCTCTCGGTTCATGACTCTGGGGGAGCTGATGAAGAAGGCGGGGCTTTCCACACGGGCAATAAGCTCACAGCCCTGGATTAGCCCACTTTCAGGGTTTGGCCAGGGATTCGAGAATTTCGATCTTGTCTCTAATATGCTGGATGAACGGGAGTCGGAAAAAGTATTCGACAAGGCGCTGGAGTGGCTGGCCACCAGCAAAAAGCACCACCGTTTCTTCCTCTGCCTCCACGTAATGGGCCCTCATTGGCCTTACAACCCTGCACCGGAGTACCAGGGAAAATTCACCAGCGTCCGGGTGAAAAAGGTTACAAAGCTGTTTAAAGGCAAGCAACTCATCGAGCAGTATGAAGTGCTCACCAAAACGGAAAAGGCCCGGTTCCAGAGTGACCCAGGTCTGCTGGCCTAACTGGCGGGTCTATATGATGAAGACCTGGCATGGGCAGATCATCAGTTAGGCAGGCTGGTGAAGTCACTGGAAGATAAAGGCATGCTCGAGCAGACTATGATCATAGTCTGCTCGGACCACGGCGAGGAGTTCCTTGAGCATGGAGGATTCCTTCATGGATTTACTCTGTTTGCTGAGTGCACGGAAATTCCAATGGTTATTTATTACCCTCCCCTGGGTAAAGGAGTAGTGGTAAAAGATGTAGTTTCCCTTATAGATATAATCCCAACCTTGGCAGAACTACTGGGAGTAGAGGCCCCGGCGGAGACCCAGGGAGTATCCCTGGTGAGGGTCATTCAGGGTAAATCCGAAAGAAAAGAGGTGCTATCCGAGCTCCTGAAAAGGTTCAGGTTTGCAAAGTTCATAGGGAGGATCAAGTTGACAACCAGTAATTACTCTCTGATATATCGTCCCCGGCACGAAGAGATTAAGAAAAGATCGTGGCTCTATGACTTGAGCACCGATCCAGGCGAACAAAAAGACTTGTCTTCAAGCAGGACAGAGCTTACAAATAAGCTTACAGATATGCTTCTGGAAAAGGAATACATTAACAGCCGGATCAAGGTGCCTCCCACCAGAAGGCGCGAAATACATCCTGAAACACAGAAGAAATTAAAAGCGCTCGGGTACCTGAGATAAATGGCCGCATAATACACTGGCTATGGCCACCATCGTAATGCGAATGAGGATCACTCACACCCCGGTCACAAGCTTTCGCAGTCCCTCTATGTGCGACCCTATGCGGCCGGCCTCCAGGTCCTCGCTCTGGTAGCCTTCTTTGCGCAAAGATAGAGAGTCCTTGTCAGCGCGGAGCACGGCGAATCCCGCATCGAAAAACCCCTTTATCAGCTCACGCCTTCCAGTGTCCTGGAGGTAGGTCTGCGCCCTCATGGCGTCGCTCGAGCGTATGTAGTAGTTATCGTCGAACAGGGGGTCGCCAGTCTTTAAGTCTTTCAGCACACCCATGTCGCCCAGCTTCCTGGTCACTATGTTCTCCTTGCTAACGGTGAGGTCAAAGCCCAGCGGAGACATCTGCCGGATGTACAACGAGGGCGGCCGGTTCTGGCCGCCGCTCCTGATGCCGACCCTGGTCTCCACGCCCTCCCTTTGCAAACGCAGGTACGGGCCCCGCAGAAAAGACGTCACCACCTCCCCGCCGAGGCTATGCTTCAAAGGCTCGAGCTTTTTCGCGGTCAGCCTGGCCACGACAAAAGTGATGATCACGCCGAGAGCTATTATGGACGGGATCATGATGAAGGGCACAAGCCCTTCGGGAATAAGCTCCGTCATCGCTGTCCTCCTTTTCTCCGGCCTGACCTGGGACCCGGTCAGCCCTGTTTAGTATAGTAAATAGTTCACTCAGCTTCTTCGGTCCTGCCGCCCCGCTCAAGCATGGCCCGGAGGTTGTGCTCGGCCGCTGGGTAGGGCGAGCGGAGCTCGAGCGCTTTCCTGTAATGTGTTATGGCCTCGTCCGCAAGACCTTGACCTGCAAGCCCGTTGCCGAGAAGGAAATGCGCGAGCGCAACCCGGGGCTCGTGCTCAAGAGTAGAGCGCATAAGAATAACGTCATTCTTCCACTCCGGCACCCGGAAGACCGAGAAGCCGGCGTAGACCAAAAGCACCGTGACCAGGACCAAAACCGAAAGGGACGGCCTGAACCCGGCGATGCTCATCCTCTTCTCAGCCGCTCCCTGCAAGGCCGCACCCGCGGCCAGCAAGAAGAAAAAGCTCGGGATCAAGAGGAAGCGCAACGCGAACACAGCGCCGATGGGAACCAGTCCGCACACCGGCGCAAGGGCCAGGAGCCCGGACACGGTCCCCAAGGCAACCATGCGCTTTTTCTTCAGGAAAGAAAACACGGTCGCGGCGATAAGCCCGGCCATGAAGATGACCATGAGCGCGAGGTGCATGCCCCCCGGAAGCTGGAAATGCACGGCAGCTTCCTCCCGGGTAGCGGTCACAAGATAGTCAAACCCTCCCGGCACAAGCGAGTGCCAGGCCCCCAGGGCAATGTTCCTGAAGACGTTGAGTGCGTATGCCCCAGGAGTGGTGTAGATATTCTCGACCTGGCCGCCGGTCGCGGCAAGGGAGTGGACCAGCCAGAAAAATAAAGCTGCCGCCAGGAAAGGACACGCGCGCCACGCCGCCCTCCTGTCAAACCCCCTCCAGGTAGTGCCTGGAACCATGGCGCCCCGACTCCCTGCATGGCGCTGCTTTATGCACGATGACGGGGCGGCTTGTGAGCGGGGACTCCCTGTACGGGATATGCCCTGGTGCATGAAAACAACCGCCGGCAGCACCATTGACATCTCCTTGCCGAAAAGGGAAAGCATGAACAGGAAAACGGACAAGGCCCAGAGCGGGCGCTTCCCGGACTCATCTGCTCTTAGGTATAAAAGCATGGAAGCGAACAAGAACGCGCCGCACAAGAGGTCGGTGCGGCCCGACACCCAGGCCGCGTTCTCTGTGTGCGCCGGGCTGGCCGTGAAAAGGAGCGCGACCAGGAGCGCGATCTCGCGCGAGCCGAGCAGCCTCTTGTATAATAGAAAGGCCAGCACGCACAGTACCATGTAGGCGAGTACGTTGCTCAGGTGGTAGCCAAGGGGGTCGTTCCCGTGGATGAGCCTGTCAAAGAGCAAGGTTGATGTTGTGAGCGGCCGGTAGTACTGGGACCCCGCTCCCTCGGACTTGTGCCAGAAATCTCTTGTCCACAGCCCGATGAAATCCCCGGGGCCCGGGCGCTCCGGCTGCATCTCAACCAGGTTGTGGTCGTCCCATACAAAGTCCGCTGACAAGGTGGGCGCGTAGATCACCCAGGCGAGCGCAATTATTGCCAGGATAGGGGCGTATCTCCAGGGATTATTGGCGTCGAGTTTTTCCACGTCACTTTTGCCCACGATAAAAATATTATTTCACACAGAGGCGCAGAGAGCACAGAGGAAAGAAAAAAGTGACATAGTAGTTTGCCTAAACGGTAGACAGGCGGTACATCCCAAGATATTGTCTCCAGCGTTCCGACACAGGAAGGCTCACTCCTCTCCCAGGACATCCTTCAATCTCTTGATCTGCTTTTCAACCTGCCCGGGCGCCGTGCCGCCGGTGAGGTCGCGCCGTTTTATTGACCCCTCGATTGAAAGCCATTCCAGGGCGCCATCGTCGAATAGCTCCGAGAACTGCTTTAGCCCGGACAGGTCGAGATCAAAGAGCTCCTTGCCGCTGTCCTCGCAATGGGCCACCATCTCGGCGCATACCTCGTGCGCCTCCCTGAAGGGCATGCCCTTTGTAACCAGGTAGTCGGCCATGTCGGTCGCCAGTATGAAGCCGGTGCGGGTCGCTTCCATCATCTTTGAAGCGTTCACCTCCATTCCGTCCACCAGCCGCTCTGCAATGAGCAGGCACTGTGCAAGGGTGCGGGCAAGGTCGAACATGCCCTCCTTGTCCTCCTGCATGTCCCGGTTGTACGAGAGCGGGAGCCCCTTCATGACGGTGAGCAGCGACACCAGCGATCCCGTGACCCTGCCGGTCTTGGCCCGCACCAGCTCGGCCGCGTCCGGGTTCTTCTTGTTGGGCATCATCGAGGAGCCGGTGCAGAACCGCTCGGGCAGCTCCACGAAGCCGAGCTCGGGAAGGCCCCACCATACGAGCTCCTCCATCAGACGCGAGAGGTGGATCATGACAATAGAGGCCGCGGCAGCGAACTCGACCAGGAAGTCCCGGTCACTTACCGCGTCAATGCTGTTCTGCGTGACCCCGTCGAACCCGAGCTCCTCGGCCACCATCTCGCGGTCCAGGGCAAAGCCTGACCCTGCCAAAGCTCCCGCTCCCAGCGGGCAATGGTTCATCCTGTCAAGGCAGTCCGAGAGCCTGTAACGATCGCGCAAAAACATCTCCGCGTACGCCAAAAGGTGGTGGGCGAAGAGCACGGGCTGGGACTTGCGGGTGTGGGTGAAGCCGGGCATGATCGCATCCTTGTTCTCCTCGGCCTTCTTTACCACGGTCCTTGCAAGCCCGCTCAAAAGGGACCGGCATGACTCGATCTCGTCCCTGAAGAAGAGCCGCATGTCAAGGGCCACCTGGTCGTTCCTGGACCTGCCGGTGTGGAGCTTGCCGGCAAGGTCTCCCACCTTCTCGCGCAGCCTGGCCTCCACGTTGGTGTGTACGTCCTCCAGCTCGGGGCGAAGGTCCAAGTCGCCGTCCCTGGCCTCGGAGAGTATCTCCTTCAAGGCCCCGATCAGCCGGCCGGACTCTTCCTGGCTGATGATGCCCTGCTTGCCCAGCATGCGCGCGTGGGCGATGCCGCCCAGCACGTCCACCTCGGCCAGCCTGTGGTCAAAGGACACGCTCTCGGAAAGCGCGGCCATGAGCTCGTCCGGCCCGGTTTTGAACCTTGCGCTCCAGGGCTTCTTACCCATGTCAGTATCTCCCCTTTGCCGTCATTGGCTGGAAGCTGTCCCAATCCTATTCCAGGCGCGGCCCCCTTGCAAGCCCCAGCCGCGGCTTACTGCACGGTCTGGGGCGTGGGCGCCGGCTGCGGGGTCTCGGGTATGGTTATCTCGCCGAAGCGCTGCTCGTAGCGCGAGATGTTGTCCTTTAACACGTTGAGCAGCCTTTTAGCGTGCTCGGGCGCCAGTATGGTCCTGGACCTCACCCGGGCCTTGGACTGTCCCGGCGGAATGAATATGAAGTCGAGCACGAACTCCGAGTGCGAGTGCTGGGCCACCACCATGTTTATGTAGTTGCCCATGGCGGTCGCGTCGTCGAGCTGTATCTCGATGTTTACCGTCTTCGCGTCCCTGGTCTCGGACATGTTTCACCTCCTGCCGGGTTAATATAACACAGCGCCCCTGCACTGCTAAATGTCCATGCAAGCGTGGCGCGGGATTGGAACTGAGTGCGATAAATCGTATAGAATGGCATTGAATTTTTACCATAGGAGTGAATCATGGGTAAAAAGACAATTCTTTTACCGGTCCTCGCCGCTCTACTGACCGCGGGGATGTTGGCATCTTCCTCGCCGGCCGAAAAATTCAAGGTCAGGGAGTATGAGGGCATGCCCTGCATGTGGCAGAACGGACTGCCTTACTTTACCAGGTTCCAGGACACGGAGAGAGTGGTGCAGGACCTCTCCGGCAAGTGGCTCTTTAAGATTGACCCCGACTACCAGGGCGAGGCCAAAGGTTATCAAAAGCCGGGATATGACCATGGCAACTGGGAGCTTGCGCCGGTGCCCGGGGTGTGGAACGTAAAAGACGGCCCCCACCCGGATTACAAGGGCGCGGCATGGTACGTTCTACGCTTTCACGCATCCGACGTGGAAAACTCTTTTGCCAGGCTCTACTTCGACGGGGTCTGCTTCCACGCAAAGGTGTGGCTGAACGGAGAGCACCTGGGGGCGCACAGCGGCGGGTACACCGCCTGGAGCCTGGACGCGTCCCCGGCAATAAGGCCCGGCCGCGAAAACCTCATAGCCGTGCGGGTGGACAACAGGAGGACGTATACGGACGTGCCTCCCAGGCTGTGGGTGAACGAGAAGCTGGGGTGGTGGCCCTACGGCGGCATTGCCCGCACCGCCAGGATCGTATGGACCCCGGACGTGTCCATCAACAAGCTGGTGATAAAGGCCCGACCGGAGGGAGACGGGAAGGGAAGGCTCTTCGTATCCGGACTGGTATACAACCGGGGTGAGGAGCCCGCGGCAGCCCGGCTTGGCGCAAAGCTTCTAAAAAGCGGGCGCCCGCCGGCCCTGCTGGAAAGTGTAAAGATCGAGGTCCCGGCAAACGACTGCATGAGGTTCGACCTGCCCGCGAGAGTATTCGATGGCATCCAGCCCTGGTCACCTGAAAACCCGGCTTTATACGAGCTAAAGGTCTCCCTGAATGCTGAGGGTGAAAATACAGACGTGGCAAGGGAACGGATCGGGTTCAGGGAGTTCGAGATCAGGGGTACGAAGCTGTATCTGAACGGCCAGCTCTTTTGGATGCGGGGCATGAACCGGCACGAGGACGACCCCCACACAGGGCTCTTTCAGAGCGACGAGCGCATGCAGGAGGACATGGACCTCCTGCGCGAGCTGCACGTAAACCACATGAGGCCGGGCCATTACCCAAACGACCCTCGCTGGCTGGACCTGTGCGACAAGGAGGGCATAACCGTGATCCACGAGATACCGCTTTACCAGGCCGGGAGCGGCGTGATGAAATGGGTGGAGGCCAAGGTGCAGAAAAAAAGGAAGAGCGTGCCATGGACCATCGGTGGCGGATACCCCACATTCGAGCAGATGAACGACCCGGAGCTTATCGCAAACGCTGAGCAGCAGCTAATCGAGATGATCGAGCGCGACCGCAATCACCCCAGCGTTATCATGTGGTCCATGGGCAACGAGAACTCCACCTTTTTGAAGCGGGCCCAAGAAATGTACGAGCGGCTCATTTCCGTCTCCCGGGAGTTCGACCCTGAGAGGCCGGTGACCTTCGCTCTCCTCAGCTCGCCTTTTTACGTAACACCGTTGCTGGAGCGCACCGCTCACCTTGCCGACGTGTTGATGATGAACGAGTACTATGGGTGGTACTTTGGAAAGGCAAAGAAGGTGGGCGCGTTCCTGGACCGGGTGCACGAGAAGTACCCTGACAAGCCGGTGATAGTCTCCGAGTTCGGGGCCGGCACCGTACCGGGGAGACGCGCGGACCCGCCGGAGAAGTTCTCCGAGGACTACCAGGTGTACCTGTATGAGACGCAGTATAAAGAGGTCCTTGCAAGGCCCTACGTCGCCGGGACCATGCCCTGGATACTCGCGGATTTCCGCTGCCCCTGGTTCCTTGCGGAGCACCCCGTATACATGATGAACCTGAAAGGGCTTGTAAGCTATGGGCGCGAGAAGAAGGCGGCGTTCCACGCGGTGAGCCGCATTTACGCCGGGCTGGAGAGGTCAGGTGGGCCGTCTTCGTACAGGGCAAATAAGGACTGACTACCCGTTTGCCCCGGCCAGGACCTTGGGCTAACCTCGAATAGTATGAAGGATAAAAGACCCACCCCGGAGATGTTCGCCATCATCCTGGACAGCATTGCCGACGGGGCCTTCACCGTGGACCTGGATTTCAAGATAACCTTCGTAAACCGGGCCGCGGAGAGGATCACCGGGTTCTCAGCGGAGGAGGCAGTGGGCCAGCGCTGCTACAACATCTTCAGGAGCTCGGTGTGCCAGGGAGGGTGCGTGTTAAAGCACACCATGGATACGGGCGAGTCCGTGTCCGGCATGGAGATAACAGTGCTTGACAGAAAGAACAGGGAGGTCCCCATAAGCGTGTCCACCGCGCTTTTGAAAGACAAGGAGGGGAAAATAATCGGGGGGGTGGAGACCTTCCGGGACCTCTCCGAGGTGGTGGCTCTGCGCAACGCCATGAGGAGGTCATACCAGCTCGGCGACCTGGTGAGCAAGAACCACCGCATGCAGGAGATATTCGCTCTGGTGCCTGACATAGCCCGCAGCAACGCCTCGGTAATGATCCTGGGAGAGACCGGCGCCGGCAAGGAGGTGCTGGCAAGGGCCATCCACGGAGAGGGGCCAAGGGCCGATGGTCCGTTTGTGCCTGTGAGCTGCGCGGCCCTGCCCGACTCCCTTTTGGAGGCCGAGCTCTTCGGTTACAAGGCGGGGGCATTCACCGACGCCAGGCAGGACCGCAAGGGAAGGTTCGCACAGGCGCACAAGGGCACCATCTTCCTGGACGAGGTCGGCGACCTGTCGGAAGCCATACAGGTAAAGCTGCTCCGGGCCATCGAGGAAAAAAAGATAGAGCCCCTGGGAGCGGACCGCCCCGAGAGCGTAGACGTGCGCGTGATCTCGGCAACACACCGAGACCCCAGGGACATGGTGAGGAAAGGAAAGTTCAGAAAAGACCTCTTCTTCCGCCTCAACACCGTGGTCATAGAAATTCCCCCGCTCCGGGAAAGAAGGGAAGACACACCCCTGCTGGTGGACGCCTTTGTAAAGCAGTTCAACCTGGAGAGCGGAAAAAGCGTGTCCTCGATCGCGCCCGAGGCCATGTCAATAATCATGTCCTACCCCTGGCCGGGCAACGTGCGCGAGCTGAAGCACGTCATCGAGCACGCCTTTGTGCTGGTTAAAGGACGGACCATAAGAGCGGAGCACCTGCCCACGGAGATTATAAGAGCGGGAAGGGAGGCGCTTTCCGGTCATTCCATCCGGGAGGATGAGCTCGTAGGGGCCCCCACTTCCCTGTGCCCTCCCGATCTTCAATCTATCAGGCCCGAGAGCAATGAGGACACTGAGGCCGGGGGTGGCCTCTCCCCTCTGGAGAGAGCGGAAAAAGACACGCTTATCAGGGTGCTTTCAAAGCATAACTGGAAGAGGGAGGAGGCGGCCCGGGAGCTGGGAATGTCACGGGCCACGTTGTGGCGCAAGATGAAGAGGCTAAGCATCGCGGCCCCCCGCCGCAGGGAGGTCTCATAATGGAGCCCGGGCACAAAAGGGTTCTGAAAGAGTTCGTGCACCTCCCCCTCGGGACCGAGTTCGAGGCCATCGGGGGAAGGTACCAGATAGTGAAAGAGGATAGCCTCGACCTGGACGGGCAACAAGTCCTGTATGCCGTGGGATTCGGGGTGTTCGACACCTCCTGCTGCGGCGCCGGGGGATGCGCATATGCCGTGGTCCCTGGTTATGTAAAGCAGATGCGCTCGGGGAAAAACGAGCGCGGAGAAGACCTAAGCCTGGTGGAGCCGATAAAAGATGAGAGCGATAAAAAGAGAATTGAAAAAGCCCTAAAGCAAAGAGAACATGTATCACAGGTGAACTTCCTTTAAGCCAAAAACCATGAAATAACAGCTCGATCTAAAAGACCAGGATATAAAGCAAATACGCACCCGGCCCTTGGCCAGCCTCGCTTCATCAAATCCATACATACTCCGAAAAACAAATTATTAGAAAAAATTAATTTGGGCTTGACAAAGCCAAATTCCCGTGCTAACTATAATTTAGTGAAGAAAGACGTTAATAAACAGCGTAGTGAAAAGAGTGGAGGCATGTGTCAAACATGCCGGAGGAAACATTAAGAAAAGATTAAAAGGACTTTTCTGGGGAGTGGCAGAGAAAGGAGTGAGCAGATGACGAACGGTTATGTAAAGTGGTTCAATGATTCAAAAGGGTTCGGCTTCATCGAGCAGGATACGGGCGAGGACATCTTCGTGCATTTCTCGGCCATCGAGGGCGACGGGTACAAGTCACTGTCCGACGGCCAGGAAGTGGAGTTCGACTATATAGACACCCCTAAAGGGCTCCAGGCCGTAAAGGTGTCCAAGCTGTAAGAGTCCGAAATAAAGCCGGTGACCTCTCACCGGTTCTACATGAGCGGTGAGACGATACGATGGGATGCCTCAAAACAAGGCGGGGAAAGCCAGGCCTTGTTTTTTATGGAGGGCTGGGGAGCCCCGCTCACAAACCGCCCCGTCATTGTGCACCAAGCAACGCCATGCACAGAGACGGCCCGTTCGGCCCATACGGGGCCATGTCCTCGCGAGAGGCGATATGGTTCCAGGTACTACCTGGAGGGCGATACTGGATTCGAACCAGCGACCCCTTGCTCCGGAGGCAAGTGCTCTATCCGCTGAGCTAATCGCCCTCAATTGCCTAGTATAAATTTTTGGCCGAATGCAGTCAAGGGATGGTTTTGCAGAGCGGGACGAGGTTGACATTTGAGGAGCGCATTGCTAACTTAAGATTGCTGCATACGGGCCATTAGCTCAACTGGCAGAGCAACTGACTCTTAATCAGTGGGTTCGGGGTTCGAGTCCCTGATGGCCCACCATTT
>CAZYTX010000066.1:0-18134 GCA_964650485.1 uncultured bacterium
GTGCACAATAACGGGGCGGTTTGTAAGCAGGGCCTCCCTGCCCGCCAAGTAGCACCTGGGACCATATCGCCCCGGCTATCTGCACGGCGCTTCTTCGTGCACAATAACGGGGCGGTTTGTAAGCAGGGCCTCCCTGCCCGCCAAGTAGCACTTGGAACCATATCGCCCCGGCTACCTGCACGGTGCTTCTTCGTGCACAATAACGGGGCGGCTTGTAAGCAGGGCCTCCCTGCCCGCCATTCCTTTTCCGGGAAGAAATTTTCCCGGGCCTTGAAAAGCACCCTTTTTTGTTGTATTCTTATCTTTGCTTTTGGAGCGTGTACAAGGCTTTCGGGGTCTGGTGGCAGGAATGCCAAAGGGGGGTATCCACCGGTTCTTTTGATGCTCTGTTTTCCCTTGCAGATTAACATTTATCGGCGCTGAAACGGCTTCCGGTCTCGGGGCCGTGGTGGTAGTTGAAAAAGGAAAGCGGCTGTTGAACGTGGTTTGAAATCGCTGCCAGGTTATTCAGATGAGCGACAATAATCAGTTTCTGATTTTAAAGGACCAGGATGAGGCCGAGGGCAAGGATTTCTACCCCCTCGACTACGTGTTTCCCATAATCAAGAACCGTTGGGAGATACTGCTTATCGTCCTGGTCGGCCTCCTGCTGGCCATAGTCTACAACTTCCTGGCCACTCCCATTTATTCCGCACAATCGAGCGTTATCATCCGGCGGGCGGTCTCTCCCAACGTGATCAAGGAGAGGCGCACCGAGATCGCTGACAAGGTGGGCAAGTACGATTTCAACTCGAAAATAATGATGATAAAGTCGCAGGCGGTTCTCATGGAGCTGGTCGAGCGTCTGATGGACATGGGCCACTACGAGAACAGGCTCAAGCAGGTCGGCTTCGAGAAAATGGACGAGGTGGAGCGCACCAAGTTCATCGCCGGGAGGGCAAACAGGCTCCGCGGCATAATAGAGGCAAAAAACGTGGGCGAAAGCAACATGGTAACCATCACTTGCTCGAGCGCCAACCCGGTATTCGCGAGGGACGTGGCCAACCAGCTTGCTGACCTGGTTGTCGAGTACGACTCCAAGGAACAAGCAATCATAATGCAGAAGTCGCTCGGGCATCTGAAAAAGCAGATGGAGGAGGCGCGCGAGCAGGTGGAGGTGGCCGAGAAGAAGCTCTACGACTACCGGCAAGAGCACGATATTTTCGTGACCTCTATGGACAGGAAGCTCACGGCCACGCAGCGTGCGCAGCAGGTTGAGAAGCTGGCAGATATCAGGAGGACCCGCAGCCAACTGGAGTCCAAGATCGAGGAGATAAAAAAGCTGAAAAAACAAAAGGATTACACCAAGTATACACCTGTCGAGAACGAGGCCGGCCTTCTCATGCATCTGCACAAGCAGTTGGTGGACGCCGAGGTGAGGTACGAGAGGCTAAAGAAGAATTACCTCGGCAAGCACCCGGAGCTGATCACTGAAAGAGAGAACATCGAGGTCCTGAAAGAGAAGTTCAATCAGGAGTTCGAGATAATCCTCAGCAACTTGAATTACAACCTCAACGTGGTCAAGGCTCAAGAGAAGACGCTTGAGAAGACGCTCGAGCGGATGGAGAGGTCCGCTGTGGCCAGCACCCTGAAGGACATAGATTACCTGATACTGGAGAGGGACGCGGATTCAAACTCTGCTCTTTACAACGTACTGTTGGACGCGGTCAAAGAAGTCAACGTCAACGCCAGCAACATGAATAACACGGTCGTATACGTGCACGAGAAGGGCAGTATACCCCTGGCGCCGTCAAGTCCCAACAAGTCGAAGAACATCATGTTCGGTCTGTTCATGGGAGGGGTGATAGGCATAGCCTTCGCATTCGGCCGGGAGCACCTGGATATGACCATCCGGCACCCGGACGACATCAAAAAGGCGGCCAACCTTCCCGTGCTCTCCACGGTTCCCATGTACGCGTACATCAAGGAAGACGAAGTGCCCCTGATAGTGTCCTACAAACCCAAGTCGCTGTTCAGCGAGGGGGTAACCACGTTGAGGACGCAGTTGAAAGTGAAACTGTCGCACGAGCGCCCTATGGCGCTGGCGGTGACCAGCAGCTCACCCAAGGAAGGAAAGACGCTGATTGCGTGCAACCTGGCCGGAAGCATGGCCATGGAGGGCAAGAAGACAATAATCGTGGATGCGGACCTGCACCGGCCCAACGTGCACAAGACCTTCGGAGGGGAAAGGGATGACGGCCTGTTCGACATTGTTGCAGACGGCTTGAACCCTGACTGGCCAGATATGGATACCGACCTGATGAGCATAGGAGACGCCCTCCACATGATACATTTGAAGCACTGGTCCGGGACCATGAAGGTCCAGTGGGATTCCCTGTCCGTGCCCTTGAGTGTCTCATACAACACCGGCGTGCCCATGAGCTCGAACATCCACGAGTGGAGGGAAAAGTTTTCCACCCCGGAAGGCTTCCCGGCTCCCAGGAACTGGCAGCTATCCATGGACGACTCCGAGATCGCGGACTTCCCCGGTCCCCAGGACTCCGGGGCACAAGCGGTGGATTTCCTCAGAAACTATCCTGTGATGTGCAAGTCTCAATTCTTCAAGAAGCTCATACTGAACCACTACGTCAGGAAGACTGAGCTGAAAAACCTGCATTTCATCTCCGCGGGAAGCAGCTTCCACAACACCAGTGACGTGCTTGGCTCAGAACAGATGAAAACACTGCTCCAGATTCTGCGCGAGAACTACGACCGCATAATAATCGACACGCCCCCGGCATGGCCCCTCTCCGACGTGGGGGTGCTCTCTTCCATCATCGACGGAGTAGTGTGGATAGTGCGCCAGGGTGATACGCCCAGGAACGTGTTTAAAAACAGCGTCCAGCAGATTCAGCAGGTTCAGCCCAACATACTGGGGGTGGTGATTAACGCCATAGACATCCAGCGCGGCCGCTATTACTACTACGGCTACTCCCTCTACCCCTATTACCATTATTACAAGTACCACTATTACTATAAAGATTATCTCGGGGGCGAAGACCGGGACAGGACACTTTAAGTCCTGACACCCTGTCCTCTCCCGCAAGTCTTTCCGTCTCGGGCTTGAAATGAGGAGTCGTTTCTACCCTTCCCTGTTTCTCACAGGGCTGATTCTTGCAATAGCTTTTTCTGCATTCCTCCGGGGAGGATACCAGAGGATACTGTGGGCGCCGCTGTCTGTATTCATCGTTTGTCTTTTCGGGTCTTTTCTCATACTTGTCAACCACCGCAGGATGGACACCAAGCTGTCTCCCTTGATGGACCTTCCACTGCTGGGTTTTTTTGCCTTCGCTTGTGTGTCGTACATTAACTCGGTTGATCATGAACACACGCTTTTCGAGCTCATGAGGCTGGCTTGTCTGGTCATGGTCTACTTTATCGCCGCCTATGCCGTGGCCGGAGAAGACTTTAAGAAGTCACTCGCCTTCGCACTGGTGGCTATAGGTTTTCTGGAAGCAGTCTACGCACTTTCCGTGTTCACCTCTGGCAGCCCCCTGGTGGACATCGAATGGCTCAAGATGCCCACTTACGAGAGGTACACAAGAGGCACCTTCGGCAACAAGAACCACTTCGCCGGCTTCATGGAAATGACCACACTGCTCTGTTTCGGCCTGATAGCCGCGGTGCCCAGGAACCCTGGCGAGCGGTCCTCCCAGCAGGCGTCCAAGCGCCTTATTCTTCTCATTCCAGCCGCGATCATGATACTGGGCCTGGTGCTCTCACTCTCCAGGGGAGGCTGGCTCAGCTTTCTGGCGGGCGTGGTAGTATTCCTGGTCCTGTACTGGTGGCACAGGCATTCTCGCTGGTCGCGCCTGCTGGTGCTGGGTATCCTCGTGGCCGCGGTGGCCGGGGTTTTCATGAAAGGTCTGGAGTTGAAATACCTGGACAAGCAACTTGAGAGCCTCAAGGTCGTTTACAAGGACCCCAAAGGCATACCCGCGATGAGCCGCTTCTCGCTCTGGAAGAGCGGTGCGGCCATGGTCCGGGACCATCCGGCCACGGGCACGGGATGGGGCACCTTCAAGTTTGTATACCCCTTGTATCGCGATAATCACATACTAAGAGGCCCCGCCTTCGTCCACAACGATTACATACAGGTTGCGGCCGAGGCTGGTGTTCCCGCTCTGATTTTCTTTCTAATGTTTGTAATCATGGTTCTTCGAGGGAGTCTTAAGTTAATGATTAGCCGCGAAAACGGATTCACAGCTCGCGCCATGCCTGGCGTGTTGGCGGCCTTGTCCGCGATGCTTGTCCACGAGTTCTTTGATTTCAACCTCATGGTCCCCGCGAATGCCACGGTCTTTTTCGCCCTGGCCGGTATCGTGTCGGGGCATGGCAGGGAGGCCCCATCATATGGCCGCGGAAAACCTGGTGGTGCGTGGATTGACGCGCTGATAGTGGTGCTGGTGCTGGCGTTTGCCGCAAGGAGCGCCCAGGTTTTCGCGGCCGAGCTGCACTTCGAGCGAGGCGAAGACCGAGCTGAGAAGGGAGAATTCAGGGGAGCGCTGCAAAGCTACTCGAGGGCCCGGGAGATACTGCCTTCCCGAAGCCAATATCATCGCTCGGTGGGTCACGCCTGCCTGAAGCTCTGCCAAGCCAAGTGCGACAACCGCACCCTTTACAAGGCATATCATGCCTTCCAGCAGTCCCTCGAACTCAACAGTACTTATCCTTACCACTGGTTCGAGACGGGGGTGGCGCTGCAAAAGCTCGTGGCCAGGGGGGAGGAACATATGTCCTCCCCCGAGCCTTACTTCGAGAAAAGCGTCTCCATGGACCCTTACAATCCCCGGTTCATGTCATGGTTGCTTTACTGGCGTCTCCTCCAGGGGGACAGGGACAGGGCGCTGGAGATGTTGCCCCGGCTCCTCCAAGTTTACCCCCGGGCGGTGCACATGTTCGGCAAGATATTGCTTGCAAACGAAAGGGATATAGACCAGGTGAGCCGAGAGCTTAAAAACGGCCGAACAATCCTCGAGTTCGGAAGGTTCCTCTACAATGAAAGACGCTGCCGCCTCGCCTTGGAACAGCTTCGGAGAATACAGCCGGGGCTCGGGACCAAGGCCGAGTTCGCAATGCTCATGGCCGAGGTGCTCTTGGACATTGATAAGACGGAAGATGCCCGGCAGACGCTGGACAAGGCGTTTAAAGCCGATCCCGGGAACTTCTTGCTGGCGAAAAGCCTTGTCAAGGTGCTTGAAAAGCAGCATGAGCAGGATGAGGCAATAAAGGTGTATATGAGAACATTGGAACAAAGGCCGGACAGCCGAGTGCTAAGGCTGCTCTTGAGGTCCTCCAGCAAATGGCAGAAAAAAGTGATTTACTCAGCAGTGGGGGAAATTAGGCTGAAAAGAAACGACCTGGAAGACGCTCTCGCGGCTTATAAAGCAGCGTTGAAATACGATCGTGAAGACAGTATTATAAATAAAAAGATAAAGCGCATTGAATTAATGATCGGCAGCAGAGCGCATAAAAAATAAGTCGCCGCTGCAAGAAGGAAAAAAGGAAAAAGTCGTCTTGACAAGTCGCTTGCCTCTGGTAGAATATTTAACTCTTAATAATAAAATATGGATGCTCATCTCCCGCGCGTATTGTATCGAAGCGTTATAAAGCTGTACATGGTCTTTAAATGAGTAATAAGATCACGGATTCCTACCAGTTGATTGGAATGTGTCTGGCCCCCTTCGATGAGTCCCGGGTGTCGCTCATCGAGAAGGCGGCCCTGAATATCCGGGACTGGGGAGAGATATACCGGTTGTGCTGGGACAGACATGTATCCACCCTGGTCTTCTCCAGGATTCAAAAGGCCGGCCTTGACGGCCTCATGCCTGCCGAGCTTAGGGACAGGTTCCTGAGCCTTTACATGAACGTTGCCACCCAGAACTCGCTCCGCATCCAGCAGGCCCTTCCGGTGACTTCGTCTCTCATGGACAAGGGGGTGAAGGTCCTCTACTTCAAGGGCACCAGCATGGCCATGATGGGGGATTACACTGATCTGGGCCAACGGATGTTCTCTGACGTGGACGTTCTGGTGGACACCGATGACAAGGACTTGGTAAGAGGGGCTTTTCGTGAGAACGGCGACTGGTACGAGTTGACCGGTGGGGTCATTCATCCCGGAGTGGAGACCAAGTGGGTCAACGACTGGGGCACGCTTGTCGAGGTACACTGGCAACTCTTCCCCTTGAACGCGGTCCCGAGCGCGGTCCCAGAGAAGCGGCTGTGGTCGAATGCCAGGGAGCTCACCTACAAGGGCAGCAAGGCCCTGATTCCCAGCCGGGAAGACCGGTTCATCCAGTCCGCGATACACTCCACCGCCCATCACTCCTTTGATTCCTCCTTTCTTTTTACAAGCGTCGCGGACCTTGCCCATCTCTTGGGCAACCACTCGGCAAAGATGGACTGGGAGGGAATGGGCCGTTCCCTGAAAAATGAGTGCATGATGGAACACGTTGCCGTGGCCATGGAGCTTGCATTGGACCTTACAAAATATGAGCCCCTGGCCGAGGGGCTCAGGGAGTTCTACGGCCTTGTGCCGGGGCTCCAAGAGCTCACAAGACCGTTCTCGTCCGCACTCATAAAAATGGTAAGGAAGCCGTGGATATTCACCAGCAGAAAGGAATCAGTGCTTTTCGCCAGGAAGGTATCCCTTTACACCAGGATGCAGAACGTGCTTCCCAGGTTTGTGATCGAGCCCGTGCGATGGACACTCTACGGCCCCAGGAAGGACGGGAACATATCCGGGTGCAGGAACCTGATTGAAGCAGTCGGGGATCCGGTAAAATACAGGAAAAAGATGTGGGACCCCGTGGTGCTGAGCTATATACTTGAGCTCTACAGGTTCTACCGCAGGATAGGATATGCAGGATTTGGAAAAGACATGCCAACTATACAGAGCTGACAAGGTGCCAAGAAGCTATTTGGTAGTGGACATACAGCCAAAATTAATAAATGAAATTAATTGGTTATGAGGCTTGAAAAGATTTTGACTAGGCTTGACAAAGGCGATTTATCTGGTACTATATGATTATTACCCAGTAATTGGGTGCTTGTGTGATCGGCGCGATTAATTCAGGGGATCTAGCCAGACATGTTAAAAATTTCGGAAAATCCTCCCCAGCGCTGGCCGGAGTGCAGAGCCCTTGAGGATGATGTGGGGAAATGGTGGGTGGTGCGGGTCAAGCCCAGGAACGAGAAGGCCCTGGCCTGGGAACTCCAGAGGATGGGAGTGAGCTACTACCTGCCGCTCATGACCAAGCGCACCATCCGCCGCGATAATGGGAAACCCCGTAAATCCATCATCTGCCTGTTCCCGGGCTATATATCAATAGCCGACTACCAGGAGCGCAGAGCTGAAATCATGCGCAGCGGCCGGGTGCTCCGGCCCATCGAGGTGCTCGACCAGGAGAGGTTCGTGCAAGAGCTCAAAAGCGTGCGCAAGGCCCTCGAGTCCGCCCTTGAACTGGAACTGCACCCCTGTCTGGCCGCGGGCCACGAGGTTATAATTACATCGGGGCCGATGCAGGGTGTGCAGGGGGCAGTGGCGGAGTTCAATCAGCGCAGGGTGTACCTGAACGTGCACATGTTCAACCAGGCCGTTACAGTGGCGGTTGATCCGGAGCAGTTGGCACAGGTTGGAAACAGCTTTGATATAAAAAGCGCTTAAAAGCGCCTGAGTTCAAGGCCCCGAGCCCTAAAAGAGCGAGATCGAGATTATAGTACGCTCGAATCTTACCCGAGTAATGTAAATCGGTTGTCCTTGGTACCGCCGACGGGATAGGGGTTTGTGAATAGTTATAGTAACTGGAAAAAGCTTCACATGGTGATTGAAATACGGTCCAGCCTGGAAGCAATGGAGAGGACAATTTGAGCTTCCTGTCTTCATACGACACTTATATCGCCTGCTTTTTCACGGGTGTGCTCGCCACTGTATTGGTGACTCCTCTGGTTATGAGGCTAGCCGTCAAGCTGGACCTTGTGGATCACCCCTCACATCGCAAGATACATGCCCGCTCCACTCCCCTGATGGGCGGACTGGCCATATTCATCGGCATGTGGGTCCCCATCATTGCTTTGCCTTTCTGGAGCAACCTTATTACCGAGAGCCTGAAAGGCAAGTGGTCACAGTTCATCATCATCGCGCTGGCCGGCCTTGCAGCCATGCTCTCGGGCGTGCTCGACGACATGAGGGGGTTGAACGCCAACAGGAAGCTCCTGGTGCAAATTCCCCTGGCTGTGCTGTTCTCGGTTTTCGTGGCCCATTTCGGCAGCGTGACCATACCCGGCCTGGGCACTATCGAGTTCGGTTCATGGGGCATCCCTTTGACCATCCTGTGGATCATCGGGATTACCAATGCGTTCAACCTCATAGACGGCGTGGACGGGCTGGCGACCGGGGTGGCCTTCTTCGTGGCCATCACCAACGCCATCCTGGCGGTCATGGCGGGCAACCAGTTCCTGGCACTGGTGATGCTTGCAATGGCCGGCGCATGCCTGGGGTTTTTGCGTTACAACTTCGAGCCGGCAAGGATTTTCCTGGGAGATACCGGCAGCCTCTTCTTGGGCATGACCCTGGCCACCACCTCGGTGATTACCAACTCCAAGAGCACGGTGGCGGCTTCCATGCTGGTGGCCGTCATCGTGATGGGGTATCCGGTGCTGGACACACTCCTGGCCATAGCCAGAAGGAGTCTCAGGGGAAAGCCGGTGTTCAGCGCTGACCGGGGGCACATTCACCACCGCCTCATAGCGAGGGGGCTCAACCACAGGCATGCGGCAATCGTGGCCTACATTGTCTGTTCACTCTTGAGCCTCCTGGCCCTGGCCGTAGTCGCGGAGAACAGCATGATCATGGTCCTTGCCATGATCATCCTGGCAATGGTCCTGGCCTTCGGGTTCTACTTCCTGGGCTTCTTCAGCCTGTTCTCTCCCAGGAGGAACAGCAGGGGGGCCAAGTCGCAGTTCAAGATCGCACATCACTTCGGCGAGTTCCTCCGGGCCAAGATGGGCCAGGCCAAGAGCTTTGACGACATATGTTCACTGGTCGAGCAGGCCTGCCAGGAGTTCGGCATCCACTCCATGGAGGTCGAGCTCCAGGATAACGGTCAAGCCGGAAGCTGCATAAAGCATTGCTGGACCAATTCTGACTTGGACAGTAACCAGGAGGCTGGCACGGAGGAGAAAGAGTTGATGCAGGACAGCTTCCAGGACAACAAAACCGGGCTGCGCGCCAGCTTTTATTACTGTCCCATTGACGATGAAGACCTCTACGTGGAGCACCTCTTGCAGCTATCGCTTCTAATGGAGTCTGCCGCGAACAGGCTTCAGACGGGCAACTCACATGGTATCAAGATGGAAACACCGGTGGCTGCGAGCCGGGAGGCGAAGCAAGAGCCGGAAGCCTTGGCCCGGTGATGAAAGAGATTCGCATGGAGGGAGACTGTTGAGCTTTATCCTGGAACTGCCCCGCCGGAACCCCTTCCGGTGGATGTTCAAATCGCCGCATCATTTCCTCTTGACCTTGAAATGGAGGCTTCTGTCGAGGAAGTCCGACCGCAAGATGCTGTTTGTCACCGGGTTCGGCAGAAGCGGCACCACACTGGTACAAGCAACCCTGGGAGCACACCCCAAATGCGTGGCTCCTCCCGGAGAATTCGCACTGTTCCACGTTGGACAGGACATTTTTTTAAGAGACAGGTTCGCAAACTACTTTTCGGAAGACGAGCTGGAAGAGCTTTTCAGGTCAAGCAAAGATTTCGCTGACCTTGCAGACAGGTTTTACAACAAGCTCAGCCGCGGCAACCCGGACTTATGGTGCGTGGATAAGCTTGGGCCCTTGAACATAATAAACCTGAGCTACGTGTTGCATTTTTTCCCCAATGCGAGGTTCGTGGCGCTCAGCAGGGACCCGCGGGACGTTTATTGCTCTGCCAGGAAGCACGGCGGTTTCCCTTCAAGCTCCGATCCCGCGCGTCTGGGCAAGGCATGGAGAAGGGCCTCGAAGTGCGTGCTCCGTCTGGCCAGAAGGCCTGGTGCATTGTCCGTAAGGTACGAGGACCTGGTAGCCGACCCCGAGGCGTCCTTGTCCCGCATGATGCAGCTCATCGGGGAGGACCTGGACCAGGCACAGCTCTCGGGGGAGAGTCGCAAGTATCATAAAAAGCACTCCGACAGCCGTTGGCAAAAGCTCTCGGGACCCATTGACCCGGGCAGCGTGGGCAGGTGGCGCGAGGAGCTTTGCAGGGAAGATGTGGAAGCCATCCAGCGCAGTGCATGGAAGGAGATGCAGTCCCTGGGATATGAGCTGGTTTGAGAGATGCCGGAGCTAAATGGTTCGGCTAAACTTAAGTGCCCTGAAAAATGACCAATAGTTCAGAGCGAACCCTGGTAAACGTCTGCGGCACCGGACGTTCAGGATCAACCATGTTGGACCTCATGCTGGGGAACTCGCAGCAGGCCTTCTCCTGCGGAGAGGTCTATGCATTGTTCCGGCCCTGGCGGACGCACCACTTCAAGATCGCCTGTGCCTGCGGCCGGGACCCCTGCCCGGTCTGGGAGAGGATCAAGCACTGCCGGGAAAAGGATTTCCACAAAAGCGTCTTCCGGGAACTGGGGGTCACCCATGTTGTTGACTCTTCCAAGGACCTGGCCTGGGTCCTTGACAGCAACCGGTGGGCAATAAGAGACGGGATCAAAGCTGTGAACCTGGTCATGTGGAAGGAGCCCGTTGACCTGGCCTACTCCTACTGGAAAAGGGGGCTGGACCCCTGGAGGTTCCGAAATGACATGGTCAATTACCTTGGCCGGCTGCTAAAGCTCGGGATTTCCTTTATAGCGCTCAGTTATAACGAACTGGCACGGGACCCGGCCGAGAAGCTCAAACAGGTGTGCAAGGCAGTGGGCATGGATTACTTCGAGGGCAAGGAGAGGTTCTGGGAAAAGGAGCACCACCACCTCTTCGGGAGCCATCACACCAGGGTCCAGGTCCAGGAGGGTTCCTCCAGCATCAGGCCGAGAGAGGACTACGACCCCGGGTTCCGGGAAAAGGCGCAAATGATAGATGAAGCGAACAGGAAAGATGAAGAAATACAGAATATACTGAGCTCGCTCTCGAACAAGGAGGCGTCAACACTGGCGGCCGCGTCGGCGCACAATGATCGAGTGCCCAGGATCAACCCTCCCTGGTACTACCGGAAAAGGGCCAGGTTCATCTACAGAAGGTACATGCCCGAGAGGTTTGCGGAAGGTGAGTAGCCGATTTTCTTGTCGTCTAATTGAGAAATTTCAATAATGATACTATTGTATGGTAGGTAAAATGAAGCGCGCTTTTATAACCGGGATCACGGGACAGGACGGGTCATACCTGGCCGAGTTCCTGCTGGAAAAAGGCTACCAGGTCTGGGGGATCGTCAGAAGGTCCTCGTCCTTCAACCGGGAAAGGATCGAGCACATATACCAGGACCCCCACGGCGAGGAATTCAACATGAAGCTGGTTTACGGGGACCTCTCCGACGGCCTTTCCCTGGCCACGCTCCTGAACGAGATAAAGCCCGATGAGATCTATAACCTGGGCGCGCAGTCCCACGTCAGGGTCTCCTTCGACCATCCCATCTACACGGTAAACGTAAACGCGCTGGGCACCCTGCGTCTTTTGGAGGCCCTTCGCAAGGTTGACTTCAAGCCGAGGTTCTACCAGGCATCCTCCTCCGAGATGTTCGGCTCCACCCCCCCGCCGCAGTCGGAGAGCTCGCCATTCCATCCCAGGAGCCCTTACGCCTGCTCCAAGGTGTACGCTTACCACCAGGTGGTGAACTTCCGCGAGGCATACGGCATGTTCGCCAGCAACGGGATACTCTTCAATCACGAGTCGCCCCGCCGGGGGGAGACCTTCGTTACCCGAAAGATCACGCGCGGCGTCGCCCGCATCAAGGCCGGTCTCCAGGACAAGCTCTACCTTGGCAACCTGGAGGCCAAGCGCGACTGGGGCTATGCCCCCGACTACATCGAGGCCATGTGGATGATGCTCCAGGCGGACGAGCCGGGGGACTACGTGGTCGCCACCGGCGAGACCCATTCCGTGAAGGAGTTCGTGGAGCTCGCCTTCGGAATGCTCGACCTTGACTGGCGGGAGCACGTGGAGATTGACCCGCGGTACTACAGGCCCACCGAGGTGTACGAGCTCTGGGGCGACGCGGCCCTTGCCCGTGAGAAGCTGGGCTGGAGCCCCCGGGTGGAATTCAAAGAGCTGGTGAGAATCATGGTCGAGGCCGACCTTAAACTGGCGACACAAGAGAAGCAGATCGCAGAAAAAATAAAGCCCTCAGCCCCTTGATGACTGATAACCACGATAAAAATCCAGAAGACCTCTTCTCCACGGATAACCTCCTCAGAGACCTAAAGGGAAGGGCCGTGCGGGGAGGGGCTATTACCCTCACCTCCCAGCCCGTAAAGTTCTTACTCAACCTCGGCTCGGTCGTCATACTGGCAAGGATACTCGTCCCCGAGGACTTCGGGCTCGTGGCCATGGTAGTTGTGGTCACGGGCTTCATGGGCATGTTCAAGGACATCGGCCTCTCAATGGCCACCGTCCAGAAAAAGGACATAACCAACGAGCAGATCAGCACCGTCTTCTGGATCAACGTGGCGCTCAGCGCCCTGCTTACCGCGGTTATCGCCGCGCTCGCCCCTGTCCTGGTCTGGTTCTATGGAGAGCCACGCCTCTTCTGGATCACAATAGCTCTTTCAGCCGGCTTCATGTTCCAGGGACTGGCCATCCAGCACCAGGCCCTGCTTAGAAGGAACATGCGCTTCGGAAAGGTCGTGGGGGTTGGAATAACCTCACAGGTGGTGAGCATAGCAGCGGCCGTGGTCGCGGCTTTGTATGGCGCGGGTTACTGGGCCCTGGTCGTTAAAGCGCTCGTGGCCCCGGTGATCTGGTCGCTGGGAATGTGGGTGATGTGCCCCTGGGCGCCGTCTCTGCCCGTCAGGGGCTCCGGGGTAAGGCCCATGATATCGTTCGGGCTCAACTTCGCCGGGTCCCAGATGTTCCCATACCTTACCAGGAACGTGGATAAGATGCTGATCGGGTGGTACTGGGGGGCCGCCCCCCTGGGATTCTATCAGAAGGCCTATGGACTGCTCCTCATGCCCGTCAGGCAGATAACCCCGCCCATAGGCTCCGTTATGATGCCCGCGCTCAGCCGGCTGCAGGACAAGCCCGCCCGCTTCATCAGCTATTACAAAAAGACCATCATGATGATGACCGCAATGGGGATGCCCCTGGTGGCCTTCTGCTTCGTGGCCGCGGACGAGGTGATACTGCTGTTCCTCGGAAGTCAGTGGACGGATTCAATCCCCATATTCCGCGCCCTCATAGGGGCGGCTTTCGCCGGCACCTTCAACATCGCCATGGGGCTGGTCTACGTTCCCTTCGGAAAAACCGACAGGCTGCTAAGATGGAATATCTTCAACGGCGCCCTTAACGTGCTTACCTTCGTCATCGCCGTGCCCCACGGCATGATAGCGGTCGCCCTGGCCCACAGCATCGTCTCTGTCTTAAGCAGGCCCTTTGCCCTTGCATACTGCTACAGACATACACCGATGAAGCTTAGATACTTCGGAGAGGCCATAGCTATTCCCGCTTCTGCATCCATACTCTCCGCGGCCGCGACCTTCCTGGCCGCGGGACACCTTCTGCCCGAGGGAATGCACCTCGCCCTGCGCCTCGCACTTATGCTCCTGTTCTATATGGCCTGCTACGCCCTGCTGTGGATAACGCTCCCCTCCGGGAGGCAAAACCTCCTGGATATTAAACAAGTCATCCAAGGCGCGTTCTTCAAACGCTATCCCATGGAAAAAACTTCGCAAGAGGCTGTATAAGAAGGAAGAATTCATAATGATAAAGCCTACCTTTATCATAATTGGAGCTCCAAAATGCGGGACCACAAGCGTGTGGGACCTCTTTAGACAGCATCCAGAAGTTTGCGTGTGCGAACCCAAGGAGCCCAGTTTCTTCAGCAGTGACGAAAACTATGCAAAGGGCTGGGAATGGTACGAGTCGTTTTTCAACAACAGCGACGCCAGGAAGGCGGTGCTGGATGTCTCGCCTTCTTACTCTCAGACTTTTCGAAGCCCTGACACGCCGCGAAGGATTTCCTGGCACCTGCCGGAAGCAGCCTTGATCTATATAGTCAGGCATCCGCTGCGACAACTGGAGTCCGGCTTCAAGCAGGGCCTGTACGTAAATCGTCCCGGCATGCCACGCAACTTTTCCAATGCCTTGAGAAGTTTCCCAAAACTGATCGAGAACTGCATGTACTGGCAGCACCTGTGCGATTACAGGCACCATTTTCCCGATGAGAGAATAAATGTCCTGTTCTTCGAAGACCTGGTCCGGGACCCGGAAGGTTTCATGAAAATATTATGCCGCATCCTGGGGGTGGAAACGTCCTTTAAGTTCAGCCAGCCCCAAAGACCGAGAAATACAGCCGAAAGCCATGAAATGTATACATCTATGTATCATTTCATAAGAAGGGCCCCGGTGCCGGAAATGGCCACAAAAGTGATGCCTTCCAGTATAAGACGCAAGCTCTGGCGCAAACCGCTCCCGGAAAAAATCAAGTGGGACAATAAAACCAGGGAATGGGTGCTCGGGCAGGTCGAGAAAGACGCAAGGGCGGTCCTTGAGTATGGCCGCAAGCCGCCCGACTACTGGAGATTCTAAAAAGGAGAGTACGAGCCGCGAATGAGGGGGACATACCCTGAAATACTTTACCCTTTGCGAGAGGTTGGCCATCGCCTCAAGAGGACCCTCACCGGCAAGGGGTATCCTCTCCATGGCGGTGATGAATTCAACCCCTTTTTTATAATAGGCTCCGGCCGGTCGGGGACCACCCTGTTAAGACGCATCCTCGTAGCGCATCCGGATATCCATATACCTCCGGAAAACCATGCATTGAAAAGCGCCATATCGGTCTTCAGGCGGAACAGTGTAATTTCCTGGCCACAATTGGTAAGGCTTGTTCTGGCACAGTTCGAGTTTAACCCGACCTTCTACAAATTTAATATTGATCTGCGCCCACTCGACACCCGGCTTGTCAGCGCCCCCGAGGGTTCAAGGAGCCTGGCATATATCCTGGACAGCCTGTATCGCTGTCATGGCCAGCAGACAAAACCAGATTTCAAGAGGTGGGGCGACAAGACCCCTGTCAACACCTTCATTGTCGAAGACATCTATTCGGTGTTTCCTGGGGCCCGGTTTATCCACATGCTGAGGGACGGGGTGGACGTGGTCATGTCATTTATGGAAATGGACCATCCCAATATTAAAACCATCGAGCATGCTGCCTGGAGATGGAAGAAATCAACCGAAGCGGCAACCACGTTCGAGAAAAACCACCCCGGCAAGTGTATTACGGTCAGATACGAGGACCTGGTGAGGGACCCGGAATCCAGTGTGGAATCTATATGCAGCCATCTGCAAATAGAGTATGGTCCTTCCATGCTTGAGAATGATAATCGCTCCGAGTACATGAACGACCTCCGCTATCACAAACATTTAAATAATGTCAAAAATCCTATATCCGCGGCCCCGATCGGAAAAGGAAGAAGTCATATTTCTGATGAACAAAAGAAAAAGCTGCGGAAATTATTAGGAGATGACCTCAAAAAGTATGGATACGACACTCTAAGATGATACGTAGTGAAATTCAATGAGAAACGAAAACTCGTTATTCAATAATTACTATGGCGAGAGAAATCTATGCAGGAACCAGCTTATATTACCTCGCCACAGGAGGAGTGTGTTCTCATTTGTTGATGTTTGAGGGATTTGATAAACCTCGCAACCCGTCTAGCGAACACCTAATGGATTCAGCCGCAATTCATTACCTGAAGAAGCTTCCAGGAGCAGTTTATTTAAAATATTTTCTTCCATCTTTTGTTAGATCATGTTTAAATAATTATGCCAGGGTGCCTCAGCCAAAACACTTTAATTGGGACTATAAAACAAGGCAATGGGTACTAAAACAAATAAAAAGTGAAGCCGAAGCTATTCTCAGCTACGCTGGCAAGCCCCCGGATTATTGGAAGTTATGAATAATTCACCAACAATCACTTTATCTATAATTGACGAGGAAGTTAGATGAAAACAATAGTCGCTGGACTGCCGCGGTGCGGCACCACCTATATGTACAGGTCACTGGCCGGCTTGGAGCAGGGAGATAATACCCCCGACAAGGAGAGAAGTTTTATCCGCTCACTAGACAAGGCCATGAAAAAAGACTGCAAATTGCAAGGGTATAACCAGATAATAAAGACACATTCTCATGCTCCTTCCAGCCTGCCGGAGGACTGCAAAGTCATATTCATGTTCGGTGATGTGGAAAAAGCAGTAATCTCTTTTCGTCAAAATAGATGGGATCCCTATTCAATTAGAAATCAAAGTTGTCGTAAACCCATGAAACTAATGAATATTTACAAAAGGGACGAATTGAAATTAGAAAAACATCTCGATTCCTGGACAAAGAGTAATGGATATCCCGTATTGCTACTCAGATATGAGAAAGTTTTCGATAATGTAGATATAATTTCAAGCTTTATCGGTCGAGAAGTCCATCTTTTGCCCTGGGTCGAGCGAGGAACGAAGCTAGACCTTATGGCGAACGAAAAAGATTTGTTGAATATTAGGAAAACATACGGCAGATTGATAAAAAGAGTAAATGAAATGCCTGATTACTTAATTATAGATTCCGGGAAAAAGAAATGCAATGGCGCTTAATGCTCCGGGTAGCTTTAGGGGCGGTCTGTCAATAGTATAGCTGTTGCATTATTTTTACATGCGTCTATATAATGAAAGATAAGTTATAAAGTTAATAGTTATTGAACAGCAAGCTTAATATATTGTTTATTGCCTTTGATTACAAGCCCAACCTGGGCGGGGTGGCGGAGTACACACACGAGCTCGCCAGGCATCTGTTCATCTCGGGTCATAAAGTAAAGGTGATAGCAAAAAAGATAAATGGATGGGAAGAATTTGACAGGCAAGTTGACTTTGAAATAATCCGCGCCGACTGCGAGCCAAGTAAGAAATTGTATACCCGCTTCAGGTTTTTTAATCATATATACAGTTTGATAAAGAACGATGGATATAGCGTTGCAATAGTAAATTATCCCAACCCGTTCGGGATGTACTCATCCATTGCTTTACGCCTGAAGAGGATTCCAGTTATACTATTCACTTATGGAAACGAGGTGCTATTAAATGGATCTAGCCCCCGCTCCGTCCGCAAGGATAAGTTTATTTACTCGATGGTTAAAAGGTTTCTAACCATAAGCAGTTTTACACGGGAAGTTTTGCTTAAAGAGCGTTATATACCCGCGGAGAAAATAGGCATAGTGAGTCCCGGGATAAACACAGAGATATTTATTGAAGAAAAAGTAGTCAATGACACAGGGGATAATGAGAAGATAGTCCTCACGGTTACCCGCCTGGTGGAGCGCAAGGGCATTGACACGGTACTGAAGGCCTTTCCAGCAGTGCTTGAGAGGGTGCCGGAGGCGGAGTACGTGGTAATCGGAGACGGCCCTGATAAAGACCGGCTGCAGGAGATCACCCGGACTCTCGGTCTGCAAGGAAAAGTGAGGTTCCTGGGGCAGGTGTCTGAAAAAGAAAAGTTTGAGTGGTATGACCGTTGCAGCCTGTTTATCATGCCTTCAAGAAGAACGCAAAAAGAGGTGGAGGGTTTCGGGATCGTGTTCCTGGAAGCGAACGCAAGAAAAAAGCCGGTAATAGGGGGCAACAGCGGCGGTCAGCCGGACGCTGTCTCTCACGGAGAGAGCGGCTATCTCGTGGACCCTCTTGACGAAGTGGAAATATCGGAAAGGATAGTTGAGCTCCTGGAAGACGAGGAACTGGCCGCCGAAATGGGCGAGAAAGGCTGGCAAAGGGCCAGGGACAAGTTCCTGTGGAGCGATCTTGCAAAGCTCCTGGAAAAGGAATTGTACAAGGTGGTGCCTGATGGAAGATAAACCGCTGGTCAGCATAATAATCCCCTGCTACAACTCCGAGGAGTTCATCGGGGAAGCCATAGAGAGCG
>CAZYTX010000067.1:0-17565 GCA_964650485.1 uncultured bacterium
GCTCGCCGCCGGTTATCGCCGCTGCCGCCATGTATGTCCCGGTCTCTATCCTGTCGGGTATGACCGTGAACTCGACCGGGTGCAGCTCATCCTTTCCCGTGATCTCTATCTTTGCTTTGCCCAGTCCCTTTATTTCCGCGCCCATGGCCTGAAGCATCTCTCCCAGTGCCGAGACCTCGGGCTCCATGGCCGCGTTGGTGAGCACTGTTGTTCCCTGTGCCAGGGCCGCAGCCATCATCAGGTTCTCTGTCCCGGTGACGGTGGTGATGTCAAAGGGGAACTCGGCGCCCCGGAGCCTGTCCGCTCGCGCCATGATGTAGCCGTGCTTCAGCTCGATGGAGGCGCCCATGGTCTCCAGGCCCTTGAGGTGCAGGTTCACCGGCCGGGCCCCGATGGCGCACCCTCCCGGCAGAGAGACCTCGGCCCTGCCCTCGCGAGCCAGCAGCGGCCCCAGGGCCAGTATGGATGCGCGCATGGTTTTGACCAGCTCGTAGGGGGCCCTGACCGACCTGAGCCTGCTGGTGTTGACCTCGACCACGCCTTCCGAGTCCAGGCCGGAATCCTCCACCTCGGCCCCCAGCCTGCGCAGCAGCTCAATAATAGTGCGTATATCCTTGAGGTCGGGCACGTTTTTCAAAAGGTGCTTTCCCGGGGCCAGCATGGTGGCGCAGAAAGCCGGGAGGGCCGCGTTCTTTGCCCCGCTGATCCTTACCGAGCCTTCGAGCCTGTTCTCCCCCTGGATAACGAGTTTCTCCATGATTCACGCTCCGAGCTTCCAGCATATCTTTTCTTTCTTTTCCACTCAAGGCGCCGTGGCCGTGACCTTATGAATCGAAACGCCAAGTCGCCGGGGAAGAAGAGAGCGCCAAGATTTAAGAGTCATTAAGAAAAAGCTTTTCTTCCTTGGCGCTCTTGGCGTCTTGTGACTTGGCGTTCTCAAGTGCGCGATGCGAGTCTGAATATCACCGCCCTGGGAATACGGTGGATATCCTCCCTGGTGGCCTCGTGAACAAGGCCGGCGCCGGCCATCTCTTCCACCTGGCTGGCCTGGTCAAAGCCCACCTCCACCAGCAGCCACCCGCCCGGGCGCAGGCGGGCTTTAGCTCCGGCGACTATGCGGCCGGTCACTTCCAGGCCGTCTTTCCCGCCGTCGAGAGCGGTCCATTTCTCGTGGTCTTTGACCTCGGACATCATGCTCCCCAGTTCGCCGGTCCTTATGTACGGGGGGTTTGCCGTGACCATGTCAAAAGGGGGCAAAGCCTGCACCGGCTCATAGAGGTCCCCGGTTAAGAGGGTGATCCTCTGTTCAAGCCCCAGTGCCCGGGCGTTCTCCCGGGCCAGCTCCGTTGCCTCGGGCTCGATGTCCGTCGCCCACACGCGCGCCCCTGGCATAGCCTTTAGTATGGCGAGCGCTATCGCCCCGCACCCGTTGCACAGGTCCAGCACCCTGGGCTCATGCACTCCCCTCACCCTCTGCAACGCCTCGTCCACCAGCACCTCGGTCTCGGGCCGGGGCACGAACATGCCGGGCCGAACCATAACCTCGATGTCGTGGAACTCCTTTTTACCCGTTATATGTGCCACTGGCTCACGCTCCCTTCTCCTCTTTATATAGCTGCGGAACCTGTCCAGGACCTCTTTCTCCGGCACCCGGTCGAAGCGGGTGTACAGCTCCATCCTTGCCGCTCCCAGTGCATGGGCGAGCAGAAGCTCCGCGTCCAGCCTGGCCGTCTCGATGTCCCTTTGCTTGAAGTCTTTTGTGGCCCAGCTCAGCAGCTCTCCCACGGTCCATTTCCCGGTTTTCTTCATTGATCCGTTCATGCTCGGGGGTTTCATTTCCCCGCCTGGAACTGCAGCATGAGGTAGTTGTTAACTCTTTGCTGGAAAGGCCCGCCAGTCTTCGACCGGCTGACGTCCACCCGCTGCCCCTGCTCGACGGGGACAACGTAATTCAGCATGACCAGGCTCATGTCCGAGAGCCTGTAGTTCAGGCCCGCGGTCCACCTCGTAACCTGGTCGAAGCGGCTCTGGAACACGGTCTCGTCCGTGTCCGCGGCGTTTGGCTCAATCCACTCCCACCTTACAAGTGCCTCCCATTTTTTCGTGAACCGCCAGCCCGCGGCGGCCCATGCCGAAAAGCTCCGGCCTTCTTCCCATGCGCCGTCCTTTTTGAGCTCGCGGCCCTCTACCCAAAGCCCGGTCCACTCGAAGGCGCCCCACAGAGGGGGACTACTTATCTCCGCGCCCGCGATCCACGACCAGGCTCTTTTCTCTCCTAGACTCTGATCCGAGCTTATGGTCTTCTCGAACCTCTCGGCATAGTAGCCGCCGAAGACCGAGGCCGGTCCCGCGTTCAGGGTTGCGCGGCCGCCGAAGCCCTTGTTGTAGTCGCGCGCACCCGATGGGAGAATGACATCCGAGAAGGCGCTGTACTCCGGCAGGTACCCGTTTATCGCGAACGCATCAATGGTGGCCCAGGGTAGTGGTGACAGCTTGATCTCGATGCCCGTGTTCTGTCTGCCCAGATCAGCCATTGACTGGTGTGTATACAAGAGGGGCAGGTCAATGAATCTCCACCTGCTCGCCGGCCGTTTATGGAGCATCCCCCATGATGGGAAGAATGTCCCGGCCTTGATGCTGACGAGTGGCATCGGGGTCAGTGTTATGCTGGCCCTCCTTATGCGGGCCGCCTGTGCGGTGCGATCTTCGAGACCCGGCTCCTCTTCGTCCCGCAGCGGGTCCAGGTAAGTTGTGTTCGAGACCAGAGCCTCGATCTCACAGCTTGCCGGCCCGGCAAGTCCGTGCAACCTGATGCCGGCCCACCTGAGTTCGGCCTCCTGTATATCTTCCACCCCGGTGTCCTCGTGCTCCGGCCTGTAAGTGAAGAGCACCTTTATAAGCGGGTCCAGCCGCAGGGTCCCGGCAGAGGTTGTGACCTCCCCCGCCCGGGTCAAGGATAAAGGCATGAGGAGTATTATGGGCAGGAGTGCAGCGGTCTTTTTTATCCTGCTTGACACCGCACCCATCAGCCCTGCTTTTCCGCCTTGACCGCGGGCTGGTCTTGCCGCGATCTCTTTCCCGGCATAGAAAGGCTTTTCTCGATGAACTGCTCCACGGATTCCGGGTTGTAGAGCTTTACCGAGGGGGGCAGTTGTCCAAGGGGTATCTCCGCCCGGGCGGCCGACTTGTGTCCGCCGGCGCTCCCGATCTGGGAGAAGTTCCTGTCCGCGATCTTTCCCGCGTCCCGGTTCAAGTTCCTCGACCTGAAAATTATCACCAGCTTCTCATGAGCGATCACGGATACCACCACGAACTGTATGCCCGAGACCCTTATGAAGAAGTCGGCCAGGATTACGGCTATGTCCGGGGCCTCCGCTGCGCCGATATGTATTACCACGCGTCTCTTTTTCACCTGGAGCCGGCGTAGTGCGTAGTCGAAGTAGTGCAGTTGTCTAAGCGGTATCTCTGTCTGCTCGATGAGCCTCAGTATCCTGTAGTTTGCCCGGGTAAAGAGCCCGCTGAAGGCCTCGGCGTCGTTTTTGGTCATGCTCCTCTGGAACCTGTCGGTGTCTGTGATGATGCCGTAGCACAGCGCAGTGGCCAGCTTCTCGTTTATTCTCACCCTGGCGTTTGTGAGGTACTCTGTCATGATGGTTGATGTCGCCCCTGTGTCCGGCCTTATGTCCGTGAACCTGCAGTTGCACTCGGGCTGCACGGGGTGATGGTCCATGAGCACGTGCCATTCGGGGATTATAACGTCCGGGAACTGGTTCGGCTGGGCGTCCACCATGCACCACCTTGTGTAAGATTTCCTGTCCAGGTCCTTGAAGTTCTTCAGAGGAATGGCCAGCAGCTTGACCATGGTCTTGTTCTCGATCCTCTTTATGGACTCGTACGCCGCCACGTCCGCGGATGAACCGTTTTTGCTGAATAGCATGGACAGCGCCCAGGCGCTGGCCAGGGAATCCGGGTCCGGGTGTATGAGGATCAGGCCCCGCTCTCCCGGGCCCAGGAGCGGCTTCAGCTCTTGGTATCGGTTCTCGTTCATTCTCCAGTAAGCGTAAACATAGACATGCAGCAAATCAACGTACGGGTACGTCTTTTAGTGGAGGACGAAAGAATTACTCTACATTGCCCACTGCGGCAAGGTACACGTTCGTCTCCGACTCGCCGTCCACTCCCAGTATCTCGTTCACCTCGTCATCAAAGAAGGCTCCCATTGCGCAGCATCCTATTCCAATGTCCTCTGCCGCCAGGTAGACGTTTGCGCAGATGTGTGCGGCGTCCATGTAGATGTAGCGGTAAGCCCGCTGAGCGTACTTCCACTTGCACCTGTCCACGACCGCGGTGAAGCAGAAGACCGCGGCCGCGCGTGCGCACATCCCCTGTCCCAGTGCGGCCTCGGCCAGGTCCTTTCCCATGGTTCCCTTTTTCACCAGCTCCAGCGCGGTCTTCTTGATGTTGTAATGGTACACGCCCGGGTCCAGGTCCTCTACCCTGTTCACCACCAAGTACGTCTCTATGGGGTAGAGCGCCCCGGCCGAGGGCGCGGTGCGGAGAGTCACCGGCCCGGCCTCGGCCGTGGCCCCCTGCGCCGCCCATAGCAGCCGTGATAAAGACTGGAGGGATATGGGCTCGCTCTTAAAGGTGCGCCGGGAGCGCCGGTCTTTGAGGGCCTGCCACAATGAGCCCTCGGGGGGCTCGACCTTTACGGACACTGTCTTTGCATCCTTGTACTCCTTGTAAAGCGGCGGCCGTCTGGCAGGCCTGGCCCCGCTCCATATCCTTGTGGGCGAGTACTTGGTCATCTTGTGGTACTTGTCGCCTATGTGCTCGTCCCTCTCCATGAAAGTCCTCCTCTGCTCGGGCCGGCGGTCTTACGCAGTCTTCCCGGCATCGCCTTTTTCTTGTTCGCCTTCCCGTACCCAGTTCTCGATCTTGATCTCTTTTTCCGCGCCCGAGCGCTTGTCCTTTGCGCTCACCTTGAACAGGCCGCTCTGGTCAATGTCAAAGCAGACCTCGACCTCGGGCACGCCTCTCTTTGCCTTCTCTATTCCCGAGAGCACGAACTCTCCCAGGGAGGTGTTGTTCTGCACGTACTCCTCCTCTCCCTGCAGCACGGTGATCCTCAGGTTTTCCTGCTGGTCCACGCATGTGGTGAACGTCTTTGTGGCCCTTGCGGGCAGCTTTGCAAACCGGTTTATGAGGGGCACGAAGTGCCCGCCGAAGTGGGCGATCCCCAGGGTGTGGGTGAGCACGTCCAGAAGCACGGGAGCGGCCACCATCTCTTCTTGTCCTTCCTCCTCTTCTTCCGCCTTCTCCTCTTCCAGACCCTCCTGTTCCATTGACCGGGTCCGGTCCTCCGCTGTCTCGATCGTATCAGGGTCAGCCAGGACCGGGTGATCTCCGGCCATTGCCTGGGCCGCCTGCTCCCGGGCGGCCTCGTCCGCGGGAGTGGCCTCTTCCTCGCCGGAGAGAGGCACCGGCTCCTCGGCCTCCGGCATCTCGGGTTCGAACTCTTCAGGCCCGGCTTTCTGCTCCTCCATGACCTGCTCAGCCAAAGCTCCCGGCATAGTGTCTCCAGGGGATGCAGAGAGGCCGCTCTGTTCCTCCGCATCGGCGAAAAAATCCTGCAGGCCCGCGCGCTCCGGTTCACTTGCCTGCTGTGGCCGGGGCCCTTCCTGCGGAGCAGGCTGCTGCTGCTCCACCCTTTCCGGCTCGATGGGCAAAGATGCGTCCTGCTTGTCCATTGGCAAGTGTTCTTGTTCAAGGTCTTTTACTGACGGAGCCTCTTTCTCTTTGGGTTCGGACACGGCTTCTTGAGCCGGCTGTCCGGGCATGGTCCGCTCCTGGCTCGAGACCGCTCCGGGCCGAGTCTTCTCCTGTGCCGCGGCCTGCTCCGGCCGAGTGTCCTTTGCCGCGGTCGCCTCGACCACCCTCCTCTTTTTAAGCATCTTCTGTCCGGAGAGGCTGGCCGCGTGTATGGCCGCGCCTATTCCCACTGCCTCGTCCGCGTCCACCGAGGTGTCGGGCTCTCGGCCGAGGAACTCTTCCACCTTGACGAGCACCAGTGGCATCCTGGTCATTCCACCCACCATTATTACGTTGTCCAGGTCCTTTATGCTCATGGAGGCGTCTTTTAAGAGCTTTTTAAAGACATCAATGGTTTTGTCTATCAGGTGACCCGTCATGTGCTCGAACTGTTTCCTGTTTATCACGGCCTCCACCACGGCGAACTTGTCCAGGTCCGGGCAAATGGATGGGATGTTGATCTCGGCTTCATCGCTTTTTGACAGCTCGATCTTTGCCCGCTCCGCGGCGTCCTTTACCCTTTGGTGGGCCATCTTGTCGTTAAATATGTTGATATTGTGCTTCTTCTTGAACTCCTCCACCAGGTGGTGCACCAGTATGTTGTCGAAGTCCTCGCCGCCTAAGTAGGAGTCCCCGTCCGTAGCCATCACCTCGAACACGCCCTGTCCGATGGACATGATAGACAGGTCAAAGGTGCCTCCTCCCAGGTCGTACACCGCCACGGTCTGCTCCACGTCCCTGTCGTACCCGTATGCCAGGGCCGCTGCGGTGGGCTCGTTTACGAGCCTGACCACGTCCAGGCCGACCATGGTCCCTGCCTCTCGTGTGGCCTTCCTCTGCGGGTCGGTGAAGTACGCGGGCACGGTGATTATGGCGCGCTTGATCTCCTGGCCCAGGTGCTTCTTGCCTACTCTCAGCAGGTACTTCAGTATTATGGCGCCCACCTCGGTGGGTGAGAGCTCCTTGTCCCTGCCGCTTACCAGCACTCCCCCGTCTTTGGCTTCAGTGATCTCATAACCGAAGAGCTTCTTGGCCTCCTGCACCTCCTGGTCGGAGTATCTCCTTCCGATGAGCCTCTTTGTGGCCCAGATGGTGGAGTAGGGGTCACTGATGACCTCCACCTTGGCTTGAGGGCCCACCATGATCCTCCCGTCCTCCATCACGTGTATGTAGGAAGGGGTCACGCGGTTGCCGCGGCTGTCAGGTATGACCACCGGCTTTCCGTCAATTACCATTGCCAGGCAACTGGTGGAGGTGCCAAGGTCAATTCCCGCTATCTGTTCCATGCTACCACCTTCTCTCGCGCCCGGAGGGGGGCAAAGCTGACACTTGGATAGAACACACGACTATTCTAGACGGGACAATAGGTTGCATGCAATGCATCAGGGTACCGGGCAGGGAATCACAGTGACGGCTCAGCTCTTTTTCCTTTTCATCTTTATGAGCTCTTCGGCCTCGGCCAGCTTCCGCTTGAAGGTCTGGTTGCCGGGCTCCATTTTTATGGCCAGTTGCAGGTTTATCTTGGCGCTGTTGTAGTCCTTGTTCTGCATGGACATCTTGGCCATCTGGTAGTACTTCTTGCCCATGGCTGTTTGCCCCTCGTCCTCCTTTGACTTCTGGGCCTCTTCGATGAGCCTGGGGTTATAGCGCAGGAACTTGTTCCTCTCGGGGCCTTTTATGAGCTTTGTGTAGGCCACCCTTTTTTCCTGGTCCGAGAGCACCTTGTATGCCTCGCTTATCCTCTTGAAAATCTTCGTGACCATGGCCTGCACTTTCGGGTCCTCGTTGTAGAACTTGTCCGGATGGAACTGGCGCGACTGTCTGAAAAACGCGTTCTTGATCTCCTGGCTGAAGGCGTTGTCCTTCACCCGGAGAATCTGGTAGTAGTCCATCTCGTCAATGGCTTTTGACAGCGCCATCACTTCACTTTTAAACTCGGGATCCATGCTAACCCTTTCCCCCTTAAGTCAAAGTCCGGATGAGAGGGCCTTATAAAGCCTGCTTTCATTCTAGCTGGTGGGTTGGCTTGTAAACGGCCACGTCCTCGGTGCTGGAGATTCCCGCATGCTCTTTTTTAAGCTTCTGGATCTCTTCCTCCGAGAGCCCGCCGGATACGTTCAACTGTACGGACTGTGCCCTTCCCGTATCCCGGTCCCTTGCAGTGACGTTCACAATGCCGTTGGCATCTATTTCAAAGGCGACCTCGATCTTTGGGTCTCCTTTTGGAGCCGGCGGTATGTCTGTGAGCCTGAACTCGCCCAGTGGCTCGCAGTCTTTGACGAACCTCTCCTCGCCCTGGAATATCTTTATCTTCACCGCTGACTGGTCGTCCCGAATGGTGGTGAACACCCTGCTGTGCTCGGCCGGAATGGGGGTATTGCGCTCGATGAGGGGATCCATGAGCCCCCCGGCAGTCTCTATGCCAAGCGACATGGGGGTCACGTCGAGCAGGAGCGCGCCGGCCGTGGCATCCACCAATGTGGAGGCCTGGATGGAGGCCCCGATGGCCACCACCTGCTCGGGGTCAAGACCGGTCTTTGGCTCCTTGAAGAAGTAGCTCTGCACCGCCTCCCTGATGATGGGCATCTTGGTGGGGCCCCCCACCAGTATCAATGCGTCAATGTCGTCCACCGTAAGGTTGGCGTTCTGTATGGCCTCGTCACAGACCTTGAAGGTCCTCTGTATCAGGTCGTGCACCATCTGGCCGAAGTAGTTCCTGTTTACGTTCATGTTGAGATCAAGCGAGTTCCCGGCCTCGTCCTTGGTGATTCCCGGCAAAGACACCTGGATCTCGAGCTTTTCCGCCAGGTCCATCTTTGCGTTCTCCGCTGCCTCCTTCAGCCTCTGCAGTGCCCCCCGGTCGTGGCGCAGGTCCACCTCGTGCTCGCGCATGAACATCTCCGCCATGTAGTCTATGAGACGGTCGTCAAAGTCGTCGCCGCCAAGGTACATGTCTCCGGCCGTGGATATGACCTCGAATACGTCGTCGCCGATCTCCAGCACCGATATGTCAAAAGTGCCGCCGCCAAGGTCGTAGACCGCCACCTTCTGCTGGAGCCCTTTTCCGAACCCGTAGGCCAGCGCCGCTGCGGTGGGCTCGTTGATTATGCGCAGCACCTCGAGACCGGCGATGGTCCCCGCGTCCTTGGTGGCCTGCCTCTGCCCGTCGTTGAAGTTGGCCGGGACCGTGATCACCGCCCTGTCCACCTCCTCGCCGATTTCCTTTTCAGCTATCCTCTTCATTTCCATGAGGATCATTGCGCTGATCTCTGGGCACGAGTACTGGCGGTCACCTATCTGGATGCGCACGCTCTGGTTGGGCCCCTCGACTATCTGGAAGCTGGACACGGCCATGGCCTTCTTGACCTCTGAGCTGAAGAACTTGCGGCCTATAAGTCGCTTGGATGAGTAAACCGTTCTCTCGGGGTTGGTTATGATGTATGGCTTTGCCTGGTTGCCCACCACGATCTTCTCTCCCTCCAGGAAGGAGACCACGGAGGACTGGATGGCTTTCCCGTCCGGTCCGGGTAAAACCTTTGGCACTCCATCATCTACATGTGCCACGCATGAGGTGCTTGTACCCAGATCAATACCTGCAACTCTTCCCATCTTGCTCCTTCCCTTTTTCCAATGCCCTGAATATATGCATTCATGTAATCATTAATCAAAGCTAGCTTATCATAAAAAGCTCTCCTTTGGCAACTCGTTGCAGCCTGTATATCGGGCGCATGAATCTTCACTGAGGATAACGAGGTTAAAGCCCGATCTCCTCTTCCGAGAACACGATGGCCTGGAACTTGCTCAGCTCCGCATCGGGCCTCCTCCAGCAGCCCGGGTCCCGCACCCCGGCCTTGCCGCACAGGTGAGACAAGTACTGCTCGCGATCCCAGCGGTTCTCCACCGGCACCTGGGGAAGGAAAACACCCCGGTGCTGCCCCAAGGTCAGAAGCACGCCGTCGCGGCCCACCTCCACCTCTTCGGGCCCGGTCCTCTGCAGGGGGGTAAGCACCGAGACCTCGATCTCGATCTCGTCAAGCTCTGACGGCTTTATGGGATTGAACACGAACCTTGAGTCATGCAAGGCCGCGTCCACCGCCCTCCTCTGCACGCACTTGTAAAGCGGCTCTTGCGCAACTATGCTGCCGATGCACCCCCGGAGCCTGCCGGCCCTCTTCAAGGTGACAAAAGCCGCGGCAACCCTCTTCAGGTTCTCGGAGCTAGTCTCGAAGAAGGGGACCTCTTCCTTTTTTATTGCGGCCTCCACCCTGGCCCGGGCCATCTTCAAAAGCTCTATCTTGTCTTCCTTTGTCAGGTGGAAGCCGCTGCCCCCGGCCCTGGTCTCCCTTTTTCCTTTGCCCGGCAACAGGAAAGCGGCCGCACCGTAGCCCACCACCTTGGAGTGATCCCCGGTCGCATCCCCCGAGTCCGCGTAATGTAGCACCTTGACCTCTCGCCCGCCCTCGAGCGCGAACAGCTTCATCAGGACGAGCACCGGCATGCCCCCGCACAGGGGCGTGCTCCGGTCCCGGACCCCCTTCTCGATGGCTTCCACGTCCATGCTCTTGATCAGCTCCAGTGTCCTCATGTCCTTCGGCCGGGTCTCTTCGGTGCCCTTGTATGGAGGGTAGTTCCCGTGCGACATGTCTGTGGAAGCGATATATATTGTGTCCTGCGCAAAGGTCTTATGAAGCGCCTCGGCCAGCTCCCCGGTCTGTTTATCGGACATGTTCCCGCACACCACCATGTTTATAATGATGTCGTCTCCAGCGAGTTCCTGGAGGAAGGGCAACTGCACCTCGAGCGAGTGCTCGCTGTCATAGAGCTTATCATCCGATGATATCCAGGGCTTCGCCTCCACCAGCCGGCCGGCCGACTCTCTGTCAATCATGACCTTGCCAAGCGGTGTCCTGTAGGCGTCCTTGTCCATCACGTACACCCCGCTGAAACTCACCCTGTGGGAGGGGCCCATAATCACGAACCTGCTCGCGCCCGAGCCCTGCAAGGTCTTGTACGAGTACGCCGCCACCGGCCCGGAAAAAACGTAGCCCGCGTGGGGGACCATCAGCCCGAACACACGGCCTTCCATCTCCGGCAGCCGGGCCTTTGTTAAAAACGAGCGGACCATCCCTCGCAGCTTCTCGGGGTCGGAGGGGTAGAACCTGCCCGCAACCACCGGCTCCTGCACCTCTTCAGGCGTCTTTGCCGTCAGCTCTTTGGAAGGCTTTGCCCGCTCCTTGTCATCCTTTTTCTCGCAGCCTGATGCGGCTAAGCCGACAAGTGCGGCAAAGGCCGCAACCAAGAACCATCTCCATGAAAACCGGCCCATGACTCCCGCTCCTCTTCTGTTACTACTCATCATCTTCCGGGGAATAATAAGAGGCCTCTTTCAGCGACACCGGGGCCGCGGCCTTTGTCTTGTCCAGCGGCCTTGTCACAACCAGACCCAAGCCTCCCAAGATGGAGGTAGCAAACCCCCTCCTGGTAACACCCTTCTTTTGCTTTTCGCCTGCCGTATCCTTTCGGTTCTTCATTTCCCTCTCCGTTAATCGGGTAGCGCACATAGCTCCGCTATGTGCGCGCTATGTGCGCAGCGAGCAGGTCATGTGCACTTCTCCAGAATTTTCACAATATCCTTTTGATCTTTGCTGCACAACCTATCCCTTCGGTCGCACACATAGCAAAAACTATGTGTGTTACCCGTTGTGCGAGCGGCGTGAGCCGCGATAATCATGCCCACACCCCCGGTATCTCTGTCCCGCAGGATTTGCACTTGCCTCCCGAGACATCGAAGGCCAGTATGGAGTAGCCCCGCCTTTTTATCACCGGCTTCTTGCATCCCGGGCACAATGTGTCCCCCCCGCCGGGCACGTGCACGTTGCCCACGTAGGGGAATTTCAATCCCTGGTCGAACGCCGCCTGCCTGGCCCTTGCCAGGGAGTCCGCGGGCGTGGGCGGCAAATGCCTCATCTTGTAGCGGGGAGTGAAGCGCGAGAAGTGCAGGGGCGTCTCGGGTCCCAGGGTCTCGGCTATCCATTGGCACATCCTCTTTATCATGTCCAGGTCGTCGTTAAGCGTGGGCACCACAAGGTTCGTGATCTCCAGCCACACCCCCTGCTCTTTCATGACCTCCAGGGCACGCAGCACCGGCTTAAGGGTGCCGAAGCATATGTCCCTGTAGTACTGGTCAGTAAGGGACTTGAGGTCAACGTTGGCCCCGTCCGCGTGCTTGCACAGCTCCTTCAAAGGCCCCTCGTTTATGTAGGCCGCGGTGACCAGGATGTTCTTTATGCCGCTCCGGTGCGCGAGCTCCTGGCTGTCCCTGGTGTACTCGAAGAAGGTCATGGGCTCCGCATAGGTGTATGCGATTGACCTGCACCTGAACCTCTTTGCCGCGTGTATGAGCTTTTCCGGGGGCAGGTCGTACACTCGCGACGGGGGCGCGTCGTCCGGGTTCAACTGGCTGATCTCGTAGTTCTGACAGAACTTGCAGTGCAGGTTGCAGCCCGCGGTGGCTATGGAGAAGACCTTGGTGCCCGGAAGGAAGTGAAAGAGCGGCTTCTTCTCCACCGGGTCGTAAGGGTTTGCCGAGACCGGCTTGCCGTACACCAGGGTCACCAGCCTGCCCTGGTAGTTGATCCGTGCCCGGCAGTCACCCCTCTGGCCGGGCGCCAGCACGCACTCCTTGGGACAAAGGGTGCACCTCACCCACCCCTTCATTGCAACTTCTCCTGGTACTCCTCCCAGTGGTCGGCCTTTTCAAGGGTGATCACGCCCTGGCTGTGAAGCGCTTCTATCTTTTTTATATCCACCTTGGGGCCGGAGCTCTTTTGAAGGTCTGTAAGATGAGAGGTGTACACCACGCCCGCTATGAGCACCGCGGTTGCGAGCACGGATGCGAGGAACTTCCAGTCGTCCGGTCTCATCTCTCGACTTATGTTAGCATCACCAGGGAGAGGGTAACAACCCGATGGCGCACGTTAAACCAGGCCCGAGCCCAGGGCCGCGGCCAGCACAAACAGTAGAACGCCCACTATCCGCTGCACGGTCTTGAATGTAACCTTTGTAAGGAGTCGCCTGCCAAGGAAAGAGCCCGTGAACGCGGCCAGGGCGCCTGCGATGATAAGACCTGCGCCTCCCTCTCCGCTCACCGAGGTGAAGTGTCTTACAAAGAAGGTGCTCCCGTAAACCACCAGCCTGGAGACGTCAACCACAACCGCGGATAGCACCGCAGTGCCGATGAAAACTTCCTTTGAAAGCCCGGACCGGATGAGGAAGGCACTGCGCAGGGCCCCCTGAAGGCCCGAGAGTCCGCCGAAGAACCCGGACACCGTCCCTCCCAGCGGGAGATACTTTCCCGGAAAGGAGAGCTTCTCGAACTTAGGTGTCAGCTCTATCACGGAGAAGACCGCGATCATGCAGGCTATCACCAGGTTGACCAGGGTGATGTTGAACTCGTGGCCGGAGACCCTGTAGGCGTACAGCGGCTCCATCCTGGATATGAACTCCAGGCACCAGGCGCCTATGGCCGCGAAAAGCGCAGCCGGGACCGCGAACCTGGCCACCACCTTGAGGTCGGCCTGCCTGTACATGAGCCCGGTCTTGAACAGGTTATTCAGGAGGTGCACCACCGCGGTGGCCGCGATAGCGACCTTGACCTCGAAGAACAGTGCGAAGAAGGGCATGAGCAGGGTGCCCAGCCCGAACCCGGAGAAGAAGGTGAGCCCGGCCACAAGCAGTGCCACCGTGCATATTAATGCGTAGTCAAGCATGGTGATATTCCCTTGGGAGCGCGGTGATCAGGAGTAGAGCTCCCGCACCCTCACGCCCCGCTCGGCAAGATAGCTCCTGCACCGGGGTATGGTGAACTCGTTGTAGTGGAATATGGATGCTGCCAGGGCCGCGGAGGCCCCGCCCGCGGTGAGTCCCTGGTAAATGTGCTCCAGGCTGCCCACGCCTCCGGAGGCTATGATTGGAATCCCCAGGGTCATGGAAAATGCCCTGGTGAGATCGAGGTCGTAGCCCAGCTTTGTGCCGTCCCGGTCCATGCTGGTTAGCATTATCTCTCCGGCGCCGTACCCCTCCATGCGTTGTCCCCACTCGAGCGCGTCAATCCCCGTGGGCTGCCGGCCGCCGTGGGTGTAGACCTCCCACCTGGGCGGATCAGACCCCTCTACCATCTTCGCGTCCACGGCAACCACCGTGCACTGGCTACCGAAGCGCTCCGCGGACCGGGCCACCAGGGCGGGGTCGTGCACCGCGGCGGTGTTGATCGAGACCTTGTCCGCGCCCGCGTTCAAGAGCTTCCTCACGTCCGCGATGTCGCGCACCCCCCCGCCCACGGTGAGCGGCATGAAGCAGTGCTCCGCTGTGCTGCTGACAACATCGAGGATTATGTCCCGGTTCTCGAAGGATGCGGTGATGTCGAGGAAGGTGAGCTCGTCAGCGCCCTGCCGGTCATAGGCCATGGCGCACTCCACCGGGTCGCCCGCGTCACGGATGTCAACGAACCTGACCCCCTTGACCACGCGGCCGTCCTTGACGTCAAGGCAGGGTATGATACGCTTTGCAAGCATAAATAAACATTATAGCATCCGTGGTCCCGGCATTCACGGGATGGTGACAACACTTTTTCGATCCAGGAGTAAAAGAATGAGGAAACATATCGCTCTTTCTGTCCTGCTTGCAAGCACTCTCCTTTCAGCCGGCTGCCTGAAGAAAGGGTATGAGGCGTTTACAAAGCGGGCCGTGAAGAAGAACTACGAGAAGTACGGCCCCATGGAGGACTACGGGGCCAGGTGCGACCACCAGGACAAAGACATCGTGTACGCGCCCGGCGAGCCGGACTCCGATTTCCTTGTGCTCGACGTGCTCTGGAACGACCACGAGGGCCTGCAGCCCATAATAGTGCAGATCCACGGCGGCGCCTGGGAGGTGGGCGACAAGTCGGCCCTGAACTCGCAGTTTCGGAGCAGGTACCTTGCAAACCACGGCTACGTGGTGGCCAACGTTAACTACCGCATGCTCCCCCGCTACCCCATACAGGTGCAGGTGGAAGACGTGATGGGCGCGGTGATATGGATCAAGGAGCACGCCGCGGACTACGGCGCTGACCCGGAAAGGGTGGGGGTCACAGGAGGGTCCGCGGGCGGGCATTTGACGGCCATGGTGGCCTGGGCGAGCGACGACCCCTTTTTCAAGCCCACCGGGCACGAGGGCTCGAAGTTCGACTCTGACGTACTGGCCGCGGTGCCTTTTTACGGGGTGTTCGACCTTGAGGACACCCTGGCGAGCGTCCCGGGACAGGAGAACGAGAGCTTGAAAGGGATATCGTACCGCTACTTCACGGACACAAAGAAGGGGCCAGAGCGGGAGGAGCTGTTCAGGCACATCTCTCCCCGCTACCACCTTGACTCAACCATACCACCGACCTTCTTCATATGCGGGGACCAGGACAACTTCGGGCTCTACCCCGCCTCGGTCGAGTACGAAAAGCTCTTGAGAGAAGAGGGAGTGCCCACCGGGCTCTACACAGCGGAAGGCGCCAAGCACGGATACGACATCCACTACGGGGCCGACTACAGCGTGGAGTCCATCGAGAAGACAAAGGAGTGGTTCGACCGCTACGTAAAAGGCGAGCCCCAATGAAAGCCCGCCCAAACCCGCTGTTGTTGTTTTAAAAAAGACCGCGTGATACCTTTAATTTGGAAGTGATAACCGGGAGCGTGTAGATGGCCGAGATGAAAAAGCCCGAGCGGGTGCAGACTCTAAAAGACTTAAAGCAGATCAACTTCTATTATTACATGGGCCTCCACCAGGCCAAGGCAGAGGGCCGGCCGGTGTGCTACATGAACGCGCTCGCCCCCACCGAGCTCTGCTATGCCATGGACATCCTGCCGGCCTACCCCGAGAACCACGCAGTGGCCATCCAGGCCAAGCACAAGGCCCTCGAGACCGCGGAGGCCTCGGAGGCAAGGGGCTATGCCCCGGACGTGTGCTCGTACGCCCGCTGCGACCTCGGCTACCGCGACCTGGGCAAGGAGAGCAGCCCCATCGGGGGGATACCGGAGCCGGACATGGTGATGTACTGCTCGGTGCAGTGCTGGACCATCGGCAAGTGGTTCGAGGAGATAGCAAGAAGGTACAACGTGCCCTTCTTCGTGATAGACGTGCCCAGCCAGGGGCGCGGGTTCGCACAGGAGCCTGACCCGTACGTTATCGAGTACGTGGTCTCGCAGCTAAAAGACTGCGTGGCATGGATGGAAGAGGTGACCGGTCGGAAGATGGAGGAGGAGAAGCTGGGCGAGACCATGCAGCTATCCAGGGATGCCTGCAAGCTCTGGTACCTGATCCTGGAGAGCGCCCGGGCAAAGCCGGCCCCCCTCACCCTGTTCGACCAGTACCAGGCCATGGCGCCAATAGTGGACCAGCGCGGCACTCAGGTGACCGTGGACTTCTACAAGAAGCTCCTGGCAGAAGTCGAGGACAGGATTGAAAAGAAAATCGGGGGTATACCCGATGAGAAGTACCGGCTCTACTGGGACGGGCTTCCCCTGTGGCAGTCCATATCCGACTTTTACATGATCCTGCTCGAGCGGGGCGCCAACCTCGCGGCCAACAACTACACCCGGGCATGGGCGCAGCTATCGGCCGAGCCTGACAACGTGTATCACGGCTACGCCATGAACTACATGAAGAACTACGACCCCATGATCCGCGATCGGGCCTTTGACATATCCGAGACCATAAAGCGGTTCGACCTTGACGGGTTCATCCTGCACTCGGACCACTCCTGCCGCTTCCTCTCGCTCGGTCTCACCGACACCCTGGAGGAGGTCACCCGCATGAGCGGGGCGCCCGGGCTGCTCCTGGACACCGACCACGGGGACCCCAGGCTCTACCACTCCGAACAGATAAAAACCAGGATTGACGCGTACCTGGAGATGCTCTGAGCAGTACTCCACAGGGGCACGCCCATGCACGAACAAGACGCCGAGCTCACGATCAGGCAAAGGCTCGGCATACCGGAGGACGCTGCCGGGGCGATAATATTCGCCGAGTCCAGCCACTGGGACCCGAACTGGCTTTTCACCTCGGAGCAGTACTTTAACCTGAGTTTTCTATAATTCCATAATAGCTTTCCCCAACCCTGCACAAAGGCAGGGATTATTTTCGGTCAAAGTGTAGTGTTAACAAGGAGGGCGCAAGTGGCCGAACACATCTATCCCAAGGTGATCAACGGGAAGACCTACTACTACCTGCAAAAGACTTACGGGGAAAAGATAAAAAGCAAAAAACCGGTGGAGGTTCGCCAACGCGAATTCGGCCTGGTTGCGGCGGCGCTTCATACGGCCAAAGAGATCGGGCTGGTTGACCTCCTTAGGGAGCAGATCCCGGGAGAGCGCCATGGACTTTCTCGCTGGTTGTATTTCCTGCTCTGGACAAGGGCAACAACAGCAAGGAGAACTTTGCCGCCCTTAAGGGCAAGGTGCAGTGGGTGGGTTCGCTTGTGCTCAGCCAGTATCCTGATCTTGTTGCTCTGCCTCTTGACAATTATAAAGGCCGCTTTGAGCAGATGAGCTATTACAAGTGCATCAAGAAAGTGATGGATCAGAAATGCGCGCTGGTGTTGAGCCTTTTAACCATACACTAATGGCGGTATAATCCATAATGATCCCGACAAGTTGGAAGCCAGTTGCTCCGCGCAATATCGAATCTTGAACCCGACTCTTTTACAGAGGTATTCATAATGGGCGC
>CAZYTX010000068.1:0-16995 GCA_964650485.1 uncultured bacterium
CTCGGTAACAATCCTTCCCCTCCAACAATCGCCCGGAGTTATTGAGAAGTTACCCTCCCCTGATATAAGCTTTCGAAAAATAAGCGTTTTCTCGCTTGTGGACCCGGGAGGTTCATACCATGGAAATCCCCTGAAAACAAACAAGGGATTCAGTTCTTTTTTGAACAAGGGGATAAAATTTGTCATAATCTTAGCAATGGGCGTTTTTATAGTTGTTCAAATACCGAGTTTCAACGAGGAAGCGAGCATAGCCGCGGTGGTGGGCGAGGTCCCCAGGAACATGGAGGCAGCGGAGCGCATCGAGGTCCTGGTGGTGGACGACGGCAGTACCGACCGGAGCGCGGACCAGGCCCGGGCCGCGGGCGCTGACCACGTGGTGCGCTTTCCAGGCAACCGCGGCCTTTGCAGGGCCTTCGAGGCCGGCCTGGACGCATCCCTCGAGCTGGGCGCTGACATCGTGGTCAACATGGACGCGGACGGCCAGTACAGCGGCAAAGACATCCCCCGCCTGGTGGCGCCCATCATTTCCGGGGAGGCGGACGTGGTGGTGGGAGACCGGGGAATACGAAGCAACCCAGACTACCCCTTTCTAAAGAAGTCCCTGCAGGTGACGGGCTCGAGCGCTGTTTCGGCCCTGTCCGGCGCCAATATCCCGGACGCGGCCTCCGGGTTCCGCGCCTTCTCCAGGGAAGCGGCCCAGCGCATCCACCTGGTCTCCGAGTTCACCTACAGCCTGGAGAGCCTAGTCCAGGCCGGGGCTGACCGGCTGAAGGTGATGAGCGTGCCCGTGACCGCCCGGCCCACTGAAAGGCCCTCCAGGCTCTTCTCCTCTATTTCCGAGTACATGAAAAAGAGCGCCTCCACCCTGCTCCGGGTCTACTCCATGTACCAGCCCCTCAAGGTCTTCTCCATAATAGGAGGGGCCCTGTTCACGGGCGGGTTCGCAATAGGGCTCTGGTTTTTGTACTACTTTCTTACCGAGGGGGGCAAGGGACACGTACAAGCCTTGATACTTGCGGCCGTGCTCATGATCATCGGGTTCCAGGTGCTTGTCATGGGGCTGGTCGCGGACCTGATCGGCTCCAACAGGAAGCTGCTCCGGGACCTGCTCTTCCGGGTGAAGAGGCTGGACCGGGAACTTGCCCGGAAAAAACGCGGGAACTCCACTCAAGGGTCCTGACCTCAAATAAACACATGAAAAAACTCCTGATCGTCTCCACAACATTTCCCAGGTGGAAAAAAGACCCAGGACCCGCGCCCTTTGTCTTTTACCTTGCCAGGGCCATGCTAAGCCATTTCCGTGTCACGGTGCTGGCGCCCCATCACCCCGGCGCGGCCTTGTCCGAGGACATGGACGGGGTCGAGGTCAAGAGGTTCGGCTACGGCCCTGACAGGCTCGAGCTCCTGGCAGACGGGGCCGGCATGATGAGCAACATGCGCAAAAGCATCCTTCACAAGGCCATGGCCGCCCCATTTATCGCATCCGAGCTCGCGGCCGTTAAAAGGGAACTCGGCCGGGGCTACGACTTTATGAACTCGCACTGGATGGTCCCCTCCGGACTGCTATCGGCTATTGCCTGCCCCCCGGGGGTGAGGCACGTGGTGACAGCGCACGCCGCGGACTTCGACCTTTTAAGGCGCATGCCCGGGGGCCGGCCGCTCATGCGCTATATTGCAAGGCGCTCTCACCCCCTGGTGTGCGTGAGCCCGAGGCTTTCGCATGGGGTCCGGGAATTGGTCGGCCCCGGCCCCGGGGTTGTTACCCAGCCCATGGGGGTTGACACCCACCTTTTCGCTTATGACCGGGAAAAGAGGGACTCATGGAGGAGAGAGCTTAAATGTGGTGAAGAGGGCCTTATCATGTTCGCCGGCAAGCTCTCGGAGAAGAAAGGGGTGGAGGTGCTGCTCCGGGCGAACGCCACATTGAGAGATAGGGGCACGCCTGCGAGGCTGGTGATTGTCGGCGAAGGAGGGCTGAGGGAGAGTCTGGAGCACGAGGCCGAGCGGCTGGGCATAGATGACAAGGTGACCTTCCTGGGCGCGCTGCCCAACCAGGAACTGGCAGGGCTATACAGCGCTGCCGACGCGGTGACCGTGCCCTCGGTCATGGACCCGGCCGGCGAGACCGAGGGCATGCCGGTGGTGATTTTGGAGGCCCTTGCCGCGGGCCGGCCGGTGGTGGCCACACACCTGTGCTCCGTGCCCGAGGAGCTTGTGGGCAAGGGGGTGGTGGAGGTGCGGGCCAATGACCCGGCGGAGCTGGCCAATGCCCTGAAGGGTGCCCTGGCCGGTGAAGTGGAGGTGGACCGTTCCGAGGTGATGGAGTACGACGTGAAGAACATAGCCGCGCGCTACGCTTCCCTGTTCGAGGAGGCCCCTGCGTGAAGGTGCTTCACGTCACCCCCTACTTCCACGGGGCATGGGCATACGGAGGCATACCCAGGCTGTCATATCACCTGGCCGCTTCCCAGGCCGCACTCGGACACAGCGTAGATGCGGTGACAACGGACGCAAAGGACGACAGTGCCAGAATGGACAGCGCCGACCGCACCGTCTCCGGCGTCCGGGTCAGGGTCTACAAGAACATGATCAACAGCCTCGCCTACCACGTGCAGTTCTTCACCCCTATGGGACTCGGCAGGGAAAAGGGCCTTATCTCCCAGTACGACATTTTGCACGTGCACGGCCACAGGAACATCCTCAACACCCGCATGGCCGGGACGGCAAAGAAGGCGGGTGTGCCAGTGGTGATGCAGGCGAACGGGACCCTGGTTAACATCGAGCGCAGGAGGGCGCTAAAGCTCGCATACGACCTGGTATGGGGAGCGGGGCAGGTGCGTGACACGGATGCTTTCATCGCGGTGTCAAAGGCTGAGAAGGGCCAGATCGAGCGGCTTGGAATCCCGGCCCGCAGGATAAGGGTGATACCAAACGGGGTATACATGGAACAGGACACTGGAGACGACCGCTTCCAGCGCATTTATAGCATCAAGGGCCACTACCTGCTATACCTTGGCAAGATCACACCCAGGAAGGGCATCGAGCACGCCATCTCGGCGCTGCCTATGCTCCAAGACCGGGGGGCGGTGCTGGTAGTGGCAGGGAACGACATGGGCTATGCTAAAAACCTCCGCAGGGCGGCAAAGCGCCTGGGCGTGGAGGACCGGGTGGTGTTCACCGGCCTGGTCACGGGCGAGATGAAATCATCGGCGTACAGTCACGCTCTTTTTACGGTGTACGTGGGCAGGGACGAGATATTCGGCCTGGTGCCCTGGGAGTCCATTGCATGCGGCACCCCCGTGATCGTGGCTGGAGACTCGGGCTGCGGCGAGTGGATCGCCGAGGCCGGGGCCGGGCACGTTGTGGACTATGCTGATCCCGCTTCCATCGCTAAAATCATAAACAGCCGGGACTCGGAAGAGGATGAGGCCATGGTTGAAAGGGGACGGCGCTTCTTATCGGAGAGACTCGACTGGACAAGGATAGCAAGCGAGACCATCGAGCTCTACGAGGAGGTCATCGGTTGATAGATGACGCATTGATAGTGGTTCCGGCCTTCAACGAGGAGCCGGTCATATCCGGCACCCTGGCCGAGCTCGCCGCTGTCGCGCCCCGCGTGCTGGTGGTGGACGACGGGTCAAGGGACGACACCGCCCGGGCCGCGGGGGACTCCGGGGCCCTGGTGCTCCGGCTCGCCACCAACCTGAACTACGGCGGGGCACTGCAGGCCGGGTTCCGCTATGCCATCCGGCATACGGACTTTCCCTTCATATGCACGTTCGACGCGGACGGACAGCACGACCCCGCGTGCCTCTCCAGTCTGCTCGGGCCCCTGCGCAAGGGGGAGGCCGACTACGTCCTTGGGTCCAGGTACCTGGCGCCGGGGTCTCACAAGGCCCCCCTTGCCCGCCAGGCCGGGGCCAGGCTGTTCGCCGCGGCGGCGTCCATGGCCCTTCACAGGCTCATCACCGACCCCACCACCGGCATGATCGCCATGACCAGGGAGGTGGCCAAGGTGCTCCTCTCCGAGCTCTTCCCCCAGGACTACCCCGATGCAGACGTGGTCATAATGCTCGACCGTATGGGGTTCAACATAGCCGAGGTCCCGGTTACGATGAGGCCCTCCGGGAGCGGGAGGTCCATGCACGCCGGAGTAATAAGGCCACTCTATTACATGGCCAAGATGAGCGTGTCCATGCTCCACCTGGGCACCAGGAGGGACCTTAAAAAGAAGCGAAAGGAGGCGCAAAGTGCTGCCTGAACAGAGACCGTTCGCAATAATCACCGCGCTGGCACTCACCGGGCTCATCATTTATTTGATCAGAACCCGGCGGCTGAGGGAGGAGTACGCGCTTTTGTGGCTCTTGGTGGGCCTTGCCATAATAGTCCTGAGCGCATGGTACCGGGCGCTGGAGTGGATCACCGGGCTCATCGGAGCGGTGGACCCCACCAGCACCCTGTTCATCTTCTCGCTCATCTTCCTGCTGGTGGTGTGCATCCACTTCTCCGTGATACACTCTCGCATGAAGGACCAGATAAAGGACCTGACCCAGGAGCTCGCGCTCCTGAGACACGAGGTGGAAAGGCAGAAGCAAAAATAACCCTGCATATCACGCAAAGGCGCAAAGACGCAAGGGAAAAGGCGCAGGACGCATTTATTGGGAAGACGGGGATGACTTTTATGCATGCGTGTGCTCTTCATCCTGCTCTCTTCTATTTACTCTTTGCGTCTTTGCGTCTTTGCGCCTTTGCGTGATATAAATCTTTACTCTATTGTCCGTTGGCAATTTGCATGCTCCAGCAAGGTCGGGTTAAAATTTTCTCTGGAATTCCTGGTCGGCTCGCGCCTGCTTTAGTGGTTCGTAGTAGCAGTACATGAAAAAGAAGCTCAGAGTCCTTATTGCAAAGCCTGGTCTGGACGGACACGACCGGGGGGCCAAGATAGTGGCCCGGGCGTTGCGTGACGCCGGAGTGGAGGTGATCTACACCGGGCTGCACCAGACCCCGGAGATGATCGTGCAGGCGGCCGTGCAGGAGGACGTGGACGCGGTGGGCCTGTCCGTACTTTCCGGCGCTCACATGAGCATTTTTCCCGCGGTTATAAAAGGGCTCCGAGACCAGGGCCTGGACCGGGTGTCGGTGTTCGGTGGAGGGATCATACCGGAGGGAGACATACCCGCTCTCACGGAGGCGGGCGTGGCCGCGGTTTTCCTTCCCGGCACGCCCTTGAAAGAGATAGTGGGCTTTGTGCAAGATAGCATGCGGCCCGGGGCATAGAGAAGAAGTTTTTTTAGCTGAAAGAAAGGAGGTAGAGATAAGTCATGGTTCCACGACGCGTAGCCATTGTGGGGGTGGGGACCACCGCTTTCCGCTCGGTGACCCCGGACCTCTCATACCGCGAGCTTACTCACGAGGCCGCGGTCAAGGCCTACCTTGACGCGGGAGTCGAGCCCAAGGACATTGACGGGTTCGTGTCCTGCGCCGAGGACTTCCTCGAGGGGTACAGCATCTGCGACGAGTACGTGCCCGACCAGCTCGGTGCGGTGCTCAAGCCGGTGCAGACCGTGCCCGGGGACGCCATCCAGGGGATGGCCACCGCGGTGATGATGATCATGACCGGCCAGTTCAACACCATGGCGGTGCAGTCCATGAGCAAGGCGTCCAACATGCAGACCATTCCCCAGATGATAAACTTCGCCATGGACCCGGTGCTGAACAGGCCCCTGCCCGGGGTGTACCACTACGTGGCAGCCCTTGAGATGCAAAGGTACATGCACGAGTCCGGGACCACCAGGGAGCAGTGCGCAAAGGTGGCGATGAAGAACAGGCTGAACGCGCTCAAGAACCCGGTCGCGGGTTACGGGGCCCGGATGTCGGTACAGACGGTGCTGGACTCGCCTGCGGTGAGCGCGCCCCTCAGCAGGCTGGACATAAGCCAGCACGCGGACGGCGCAGTGGTGCTGGTGCTGACTGCAGAGGACAGGGTGGAATCCTTCCGCGGGACCCCGGTGTGGGTCGAGGGGATCGGCTGGACCTCGGATGCCCCCAGCCTCGAATCCAGGGAGTGGGGAAAGGCGGTGTCCACCAGCATGGCCGGTGAGATGGCGTTCAGGCAGGCCGGCGTGAAGCCTGCTGACGTTGACGTGGCCGAGGTGGGTGACGAGTACTCGTTCAAGGAGCTCCAGCACATGGAGGCACTGGGCCTGTGCCAGGCCGGTGAGTCCGGGTATCTCCTGGACGCGGGCGAGACCATGCAGGACGGCATGATCCCGGTTAACGTCTCGGGCGGCTCATTGGGCGTGGGCCACCTGTTCGAGTGCGCTGGCGCGCAGAAGGTTGCCGAGATATGCGCCCAGCTCCGGGGGGAGGCCGGGCCCCGCCAGGTCAAGGATTGCGAGGTGGGCCTGGCCCACTCCTGGAGAGGGGTTCCCACAACCACCAGCGCGGTGGCCGTTCTTACAAGCTGAAGAGGAGGCTTTTTATATGAAACCTCGAAAAGTGGCGATAGTTGGAGCAGGCATAACAAAGTTCATGCGCAGGGCACAGGAGACCGGCAAGGAGCTCGGGTTCGAGGCGGTGCGCATGGCCCTGGACTCATGCGGCATGCGGCTCCAGGACATCGAGTCGGTGACCATGGGCACGGCCCCGGACGCTTTTGACGGCGTGCACATGAAAGGCGAGTACCTGCTTGACGGGAGCGGCGGCTTTCGCAAGCCCTACTCTCGGAACTTCGTGGGAGGCGGCACCGGGGTGTTCGCGCCCATCCACGGGTGGTTCCACGTGGCCTCGGGCATGTTCGACACCTGCATGGTGGTGTGCTCGGAGAAGATGTCCACGTGCCACCCCCACCCGCAGGGCGCATTCCTCACCATATTCGACCACACCACCGAGCAGCCCCTGAAGCCCAACCTCATCTGGATCTTCGCCCTGGAGATGAACAGGTACATGCACAAGCACGGGATAACAAAGGAAGAGATAGCAAGGGTGAGCGTGCAGAACAAGAAGAACGCACTGGACCATCCCTGTGCCCAGGTGGCAATGGACATCACTGTGGAGGACGTGCTGGGCTCCGAGGTCATGGTGTGGCCGGTGAACCGCCTGGACGTGAGCCCGGCCAGCGACGGGGCCGCGGCCCTGATCCTGGCATCGGAGAACACGGCACACCAATACACGGACAAGCCCGTGTGGATTGACGGGGTGGGCTTCAACCTGGACACGGCCTACTGGGCCAACCGCGACCTGTACTACCCACGCTACGTGGAGAAGGCCGCGCGCATGGCGTACGACATGGCCGGCATAAAAGAGCCGGAGAGAGAGATCGAGGTGGCCGAGCCTTACGACCCCTTCTCATACAAGATGCTCCATCACATGGAAGGGCTTATGCTGGCGCCCCGGGGAAAGGCGCCCGAGCTGGTGGCAGAGGGGGTGACCGCCCGGGACGGTGACAGGCCCATGTGTCCCTCCGGGGGCGCGCTGGGCGTTGGCAACCCCATCGCCGCCACCGGGCTCATGAAGATCATCGAGATATTCCTGCAGCTCCGGGGTGAAGCCGGCAAGCGGCAGGTGCCCGGCAACCCCAGGTGCGGGCTGGCACAGGCATGGGGAGACCTCATGCAGGTGGGGACCGTGGTGGTCATGCGGTCCTGATTAAAGGGAGGAGATCATGGAACTGGAAAAGTATCCGATTGGCGGAAAGGCGCTCACGGACAAGCAGGTGAAAGATGTGCTCACCATACTGCACGAGCCGGACCTCAGGTACAGGTGGGACGACGGCGTGGCCATCTCGCGCTACCTGGCCGAGCTCAAGCAAGGAAAGATCATAGCAAGGAAGTGCAACAAGTGCGGCCGCATAATGATTCCCCCCAGGATGTTCTGCGAGCTGTGCTGGGCGCCGACCGACGAGTGGATGTATCTTAAAGACACGGGCAGGATCAACACATACTCCCTCTCCTACATCAACTGGGACGCGAGCTTCATAAAGAAGGGGCAGAAGCCTTACATGCCCGCGGTCATCGAGATTGACGGGACCTCCGAGAACATGGGAATACTCCACCTGCTGGGCGAGGTGGAGCCGGAAAAGATAAAAATCGGCATGAAGGTGAAGGCGGTGTGGAAGAAGGCCTCCGAGCGGGAGGGGTCCATAACCGACATCCGCTATTTCAAGCCCACAAGATAAATTAAAAGGAGCTTTGAAATGAGTCTTACTGAAAAGATTCACAAGAACACCGAGCTCACCTCTTTCCCGGGATACATACCCACCTCGTACCTGTACACCTGCGGCATCGCCGGGGAGGAATTCTTCAGGAAACTGAAGGACAAGGGCAAGTTCACGGCCTCGAAGTGCAAGGCCTGCGGGGTCACCTACTTCCCGGCCCGCATATTCTGCGAGCAATGCATGGGGCATATCGAGGACACTTTCGAGGTCCCCCTGTCCGGTGAGGTGCACACCTTTACCTTGTGCTGGGAGAACATGGACGGGTCAAGGAAGGAAAAGCCGGACCTCATAGCCGCGGTGAAGATAGACAACACCGACAACGTGATTGTGCATTTTCTTGGCGGGGTGAAGCCGGAGGACGTGCATATCGGCATGCGGGTGGAGGCGGTGCTGAAAGCCAAGAAGGACCGGGAGGGGTCCATATTCGACATCAGGCACTTCAAGCCGGCCAGATGATCCCGGGAGGAATCTCCCACCTGCGGGAGCGAGCTCCGGCTCGCGATTATCGAGACCAGAAGATCTCTTCCACAAACCCCCTTGACTTTTATACAGGGTTTTATATAATCTTGCCCGGACATACAGGGATTCGCGGTCTATTTGGACGGGTTGAAGTTGCATCCGCAGGGAAATTATGGAGAACAAGAGGAAACAAAAGCGTGTAGGAGCTTCCTACGAGGTGTTCTTAAACCACCAGGGCAGCACCTCCATGGGCAGGAGCAGGGACATATCCCCCACCGGCATGGGCCTTTACACCCCGGAAGAGCTTGCACCCGGTGACACGGTGGAGGTGAGCCTGGCGCCCTCCGCTGAGGTATACCTCAAGGTGCTGGGCCAGGTGCGCTACTGCATTGAAAACCCCGACCAGTCACTCAAGAATTTCAAGTGCCTGGCAGGCATCGAGTTCGAAAAGGAACACACGAACAACCTCCCCTTTGTCAGTTACGAGGGCGAGGTCCTGCATTTCAAGGGGGCTCATTCCATCTCCATCAACTGTGATGCGGCCCGCTGCTATCGCATGCTCTACGACTTCGAGCGCTACCCTGAATGGGCCGACCTGATAGAATCCACCCGGGTGGTTGAAAAGCGACCCGACGGCAGGGCCAAGAAAGTCGAGTTCGTGTTCAACGCCTTCATAAAGAAGGTCCGCTACATTTTGGACTACACCTATTCTGACGACAGGCTGTGCCTTTCCTGGTCCAACGCCGGCGGGGATCTCCTGACCGTGTCCGGCAACTACTTCTTTATGCCCCTCTCCGACAAGACAACCTCGTCCACCTTCGAGCTCACGGCCTCACTCGATTTCCCCGCTCCCACCAGGATAGTGAAATACTTCTCCACCCGGGCCATGCGCAAGACCATGAAGGAGTTCAAGAACTTCGTGGAGAAAAACGCCTCCTGAAGTGGGAGCGAGCTTCTGGTGGGAGCGGGCTTCTGCCCGCGATCATCGAGGTCAGGAGACCTCTCCCACAAATCGAGGCCGGAAGGCCTCTCCAACCCTGAAAAAATCTCCCCCTATTAGATCAGTCCGCCATGGAGAGCCGTTCGTAGGAGTCAAGGTAGCTAATGATCCCGTCCGCAATCCCTTCGGCCGCGGTTCGCTGATATGAGAGCGAGCTCAGCCTGCGCTCCTCCGTCCTGTTGCTTATAAAGGACACCTCGGCCAGAACGCAGGGCATGGTGGCGCCGGTCAGCACCCAGAAGGGGGCCTTTTTCACCCCCTTGTCCGGCACGTCCGCCCACCGGGCGTGCAGTGAGCTTACCACGTGTTTTTGCACCGACCGTGCCAGGGGCACCGAGTCCTCCACCTTGCTTGCGGTGATCAGGTCCGCGAGTATGAGGTTTGTGGTGTCCATTGAGTCCATGAGCTCGGACTCGTCCACGAAGTTCTCCTTGGCTGCCAGCTTGAGCGCGGCCCGGTCAGTGGTGTTGTCAAGGAAGTAGGTCTCCACCCCCCTGGCAGCGGAGTTGGTGGAGGCGTTGCAGTGTATGGACACGAACAGGTCCGCGTTCAGGGTGTTGGCCAGGGCGGTGCGGTCAACCAGCCCCAGAAAGGCGTCATCCTTCCTGGTAAGCACCACCTGCACGTCATCGCGCTTTTTTTCCAGCCTGGCCTTGGTCAGCTCAGCCAAGGCCAGGGTAATATCCTTTTCCCTGGCGCCGCTTGGGCCCACCGCGCCCGGGTCCCTGCCGCCGTGGCCGGCGTCCAGCACCACTATGAACTTGTTCGCCGGAGGGACGCGCCGGAGCGGTCCCGGGCCATCGCTTGGCTTTTGCAACTGCTCTCGCGGGCCTTCGGCCACGGCAGGCCTGTTCTCGCGCGGCTCCCCGTAAACGTCTAGCACGTAGCGGAAGGGCTTGCCCGGCAGTGCGAATGCGTTGAAGTGATCAAGCTTCTTTATGTCCAGGACCACCCTGGCCACGTCCTGCCGGTACTGCCCCGCCCTGGCCTTTTTGAGCAGCCCGTCACCTATGGGCAGGGAGTAGCACCCGTACTCTTCCTCGTTCCCGTGCTCCTTGAACGAGTCCGACAACCTGGTCCGCTTGAAGTCCACGTACAGCCGCGGAGGGGTCCCCAGCTCCGGGTCCGGCCTCAAAAGGTGCGCGGGCGCATAAGGGACCTCTTTGTCAAGGTCCACCACCACCCGGGTATACTCGTCGCTCGACCAGTAGCGCACCCTTAGAAGGGTGGCCCGGACCGACCCGTCCTTATCCGCGCGCGCTCTTGTATCATCCCGCTGTTCTTCTTCGTCCCGGCCAAGGCCGAAGGTGCTCTTTACTATGTCCGCCTCGGGAATGCGGTCCATGGAAGCAGCCGGGGCTTGCGCTTCTTCACTCCTCGCAGGTTCCGCGCTTTCAGCCGGGCAGGCTGTTTTATCTCCTTCTCCTTGCAGGGGGGCTTTGCCCTCGGGGAGCTCATCCAGCTTCTCCCGGGCCTTCTTTACCATGTCCCCGCCCCGCATCCCGGTGGTGAGAAGGAAGGCCTGCCTGGCCTTGCCGGGGTTTCCGAGCAACAGGTGCACTTCACCGGAGTAGTAGGCCGCATCGTCCGCCAGGGTGCTCTCGGGGTACCCTTCAACCAGCCCGTTGAAGGCTCTCAGGGCGCTCTCAAGGTCCTTTTTTGACCCGCCGGACCTGTATGCCCGGACACCGAGCACCCCGGCCATGTAGAGTGCGTCATCAGCCTTGTGGCAGGAAGGGTAGTCGGAGGCCACAGAGGAGAACTCGCGCATGAGGGAGCGGCAGTTCTCCGCGGGGAAGGCCCCGGTCTTCTCCATCCGGTTATACCGGGCCGCCAGCCGCTTGTACCCTGCAATGCAATCGAACGCATCCGCATTTCCAGGCAGGAAAAAATACAGCGACAGGACCAGCAAGGGGACACTATGGACAGGGAACCCCGGCAACAGCTTCATCTCAACAATTCGCCTCCGCATTACGAGCCTTTCAGCAAGCGCATCAACTCCCGCGTCCGCCCGTTCCATTTATTATAAACCATAAGCATATTCAATATCAAGGCCCGTCATGAAAATTTCCGGGTTTGAGAAACAGGGCGGCGTATGCTATAAGTAAAACCGCACGGAGGCAAGAAAAATGGCGGGTAATAAGAACGTGAGGGTGTCCGCGGCGAGCAGGCGTATTCTCGATTCCCTGGCCGAGACCATCATCCCCTCTGAGGGGCCGGACAGGCCGGGTGCACTGGATGTTGACGCCACCGGGAACCTCTTGGAGTGGCTGTCGAGCTTCCGGGGCGCGAAGACCGGGTTCGTGCTTGCCTGCTGGCTGTGGGAGCTGAGCCCGCTCATGTCGGGCAGGCTGGCGCGCTTCTCCAGGATGGACCTTGCTGACCGCACCAGGCTCCTTACCACCTGGGAGAGCTCGCGTCTCTTCACCCGCAGGTGGTCGCTGTTCCTCTTGAAGTCCATATTCATGGCCGCGTTTTACAACGACGAGAAGGTGTGGCCCTGCATCGGGTACGAGCCCGGCTGCCTTGCCGAGCCGCCGAACCCGGTGGACTGAGTTCTCTTTATACTACGAGGTATATAAATGATACACGAGGGCGAAGAGTTTGACAGGAAGGTGAGCATCTCCGCGGAGGTGGTGGTGGTGGGCTCGGGCGCGGGCGGGCCGGTGGTTGCCAAGGAGCTGCAGGAGAAGGGCCACCAGGTGGCGCTCCTGGAGGAGGGCGGCAACTTTCAGACCAGTGACTTCGGCAAGGACATGCTCGAGACCTTCCAGGTGCTCTACCGTGACAACGGGGCCACCGTGGCCCTGGGGGTCCCTCCGGTGCCGTTCCCCCTTGGCAGGTGCCTGGGAGGCTCCACGGCCATCAACTCGGGCACCTGCTTCCGCACGCCCGACTCCATCCTCAAGAAGTGGCAGCGGGAGTGGAACCTGCCCGACATCGAGCCCGGGTTCATGCGCCCCTTTTTCGAGCGGATCGAGGGGATTTACTCGGTGAACCCGGTGCACTCTGGCAACATGGGAAAAAACGGCGAGATATTCCTGCGCGGTGCAGAGGGGCTCGGCTACTCGTGCGGCCCGCTCAGGCGCAACCAGGACGAGAACTGCACCGGGTGCGGGGTGTGCACGCTGGGGTGTCCCACCGACGGCAAGAGGCACACCGGTCTCAACTACATACCCATGGCATCGGAAATGGGCTGCGAGGTGTACTGCGACTTCCGGGCGGAGAAGATCATCTTGAACAACGGGGCTGCCGCGGGGGTCAGGGGCTCGGTGCTGGGCCGCGGCACTAAGCGGCGCAAGACCACGTTCGAGGTCAAGGCCAAGGCGGTGGTCCTGGCCGCGGGCGCGGTTGGGACCCCCCTTTTGCTCATGAAGAACCGGCTGGCAAACTCCAGCGGCCAGCTCGGAAAGAACCTCCGGCTGCACCCGGGCATCAGGGTGTACGCCCTCATGGACGAGGATGTAAAGGGGTGGCTGGGCGTGCCCCAGGGCGTTTATGTTGACGAGTTCTTTGACGAGGGCATCATGCTGGAGGGGATCTTTGTGGGGCCGCTCTTGAGCGCGCCGGCCCTGCCCTACTTCGGGACCAGGGCCAAGGAGCTCATGTGGAGCTACCCGAAGATTGCGGCCTTCGGCGCCATGGTGCACGACGAGACCAGGGGCCGCGTCCGGCCGGGGCCCTTTGGATTGCCTTTCATCACCTATAACCTCGAGAAGGAGGACTTCAAGAAGGCGCGAAAAGCCATTGCCTACACCGCGGAGATATTCTTTGCCGCGGGCGCAAAGAGGGTGTTCCCTGCCCTGCCCCGGCTGCCGGAGATACGGACCAGGACCCTCATATCCGAGATACTCACCGGGCCGTTCAAGCCCTCGGACCTGGAGCTGATGGCCTTCCACCCCATGGGCACGTGCCGCATGGGAACCAGCCCGGAGAAGTCGGTCACAGGGCCTTATGGCGAGTGCTTTGACGCTGACAACCTGTTCGTGGCCGATGCCAGCCTGTTCCCCTCATGCCTGGGAGTGAACCCCATGGAGAGCATCATGGCGTTCGCAAACCGCACCGCGGACCACATGCACAGCGAAAAGCTGTAAACAGGGGTGAGGGGTGAGTCTTGAGTTTTGAAGATGGGCCAGGTGGCAGAGTCCTTGCCAGGCGATTATACCAAACACCACATACTAAATACCAGATTCCCTTTGTGTCTTCGTGTTAAAAGAAAAAGCGGAGGCGATGGATATCGCCTCCGCTTGTGTTGTTTGACCCTGTAGTTTCTTCAGGTTCCCGTTGCCGTTGCCCCTGTGCCGCCTGTGCCTCCTATTGCGGTTGCAAAGGTGATGTTCTTCAGGGGCTCGTTCTTCTTGATCACGGGCTTTACGTATTTCTTCTTCTCTTTTTTCATTATGGTCACTCCTTTCAATTCTTTGAAAGCTGTATGTGGTGGCGGGGGAGGGTTCAAACTCCCCCGCCGACTTTTTGTCGAGCTCCCTTTACTGGATGCACACGTGGACCGGCCACTGCTGCATGGCGCCGGTGCCCGGGATGTAGGCCTTGGTGGACTTTCCGCTCTGGGTGATCTCCGGGTTCATCCGCTCAAGGCCCAGGTGAATGATCCGGTCAGGACTGTCGTCCCCGCAGCCCTGGTCGGTGTCGTTCATTAAGCCAGGGTCCATGGGCCAGCAGTACATGGTCCAGTCGTCCGTGCCACCGGCGGTCCCGCTCGGTATAAATGTGCCGTTTGTCCAGCGGAGGATGAAGCCCGAGATGGTGGCGTACATGTCAACCCATAACTCGGAGCCAAGACCTGAAGCACCATTGTTGGCCCGGAAGAAGTGCATGCGGAAGGGCCACTCGGGGGCGGCGTCCGGGCCTTCCTGGTCTATGAAGCCGGCCTGCACGCCGCAAGGATAACCTGGATTACCCGTAGCGGGGCTGCACGGCATCATACTATAAGTTATTTGTGTGTAGTTGTCCACGTCAATGTGAGCCACGCCTTTCTGTCCGGCAACCTGTGGCACGCACTGCCAGGTGGGGCTTCCACCCGCGACACACCATGGAGTCATCTTTACATTTCCGCCATACATAGTGTAGTAGGTTACGGTTCCAGCTGCCGTGTAGTTTTGGAAAGTGTTAGAAGTAGACCACTGGTCGGTTATTGCTATCCAGCCCTGAAGATATCCTTCCACACCATAATCTGTGGAATCCAAAACATTCACATTGTACTTGTAGGTCTCCTTTAAAGCCGTGCAGTCGGCACACATGTTCACTGGGCCACCAGCCAATGTTACGCCTTTAGCAACCGAATAATCACTCTGCAATGGTGAAACCGCAAACGGGTTGTAGCGGAGCATGGCAGAATGGGTTGTGTAGTACTCGTAGTTTGTGAAGGCGTACTTGTCGCCCATGATCCTGGACTCCATCCGGTCCGGGTACTCGATGGCCACGTTCGCTGCGAAGTACTGGCCTTCGACCGGGCTGTACCCGCTGGTACCTGCGCCGTAGCCCGCCAGCACGGTTGACCTCTGGTAAGAGCCAAGCCTGTACCAACCTGCGTTGGGTGCACCGGTGGGGTCATCGTAGTCCGCGAGCATGACGTAATACGTGGTCCTGTCCTCGAAGTCGTACCTGGGGTCGTTGTCCGTGGTGGTTCCAGGCAAGCCGTCGCCCGTGGGGTTCCACATGTCATAGTCCGCGTGCACGGTGAGGTAGAACAGGTACTGTGCGGCCTGATTGCCGAAGTCCCACTCCACGCTCTTCATGCCGCAGTCGGGGTGGAGGACCTGGAAGGGCTTATAGGTTCTGTCCTTGTGGATGTGATTCCAGCAGGCGTTCTTGTTGAAAGGCTCGCCCATGGTTGCGAAGTTCCCGTCCTCCACGTAGCAGTAGCCCGGGAAGTTTGCTGAGGTCGGGTCAGCCAAGTAGTCGGGGATCGGGCCTGCGCCCACCCCGCAGTTGCCTGCTTCCATGTCTGAGTTGAAGCAGGGGGTTGAAAAGTCGCCGGTGGTGTCGCCGTCAACGAAGTTCGCCTGGTCGAGCTGCGCGGTGGTGCACTTGGGGCACCCGTGGGCCCTGGCGTACACGTTCGACATGTACTCGTCGGGGTCGCGGTTGTACACCCTGATCCACACCTTGCCGTCGCCGGCTCCGTCGGTGCAGCAGCCGGAGGAGTCCGCGGGCGAGCACGGGGTGCAGGTGTCGCCGTCCGCCACCTCGATTGTATGACCGTCCGCGGTTGCGAACACCTGTCCTTCACCGCTGCCGTCCCCGATGACAATACTGGGGTTGCTCCCCGAGTAGTCAACGCTCACGGGGATACCCACGCTTGAGAACGCGCCTGAAGAGACCTCCCCCTCTTCGGAGGGCCCTCCAACCGTGCACCCGGCAAACACCATGCCAAGCGCAAGAAGCGCAAGCCCCAGGTATTTGCCGTACGATTCAAACCTTTTCATCATCTTCTCTCCTTTCATTTCAAGTTTCTTGCCGAATAATCCCCTAAAACTATATCTCAAAACTGTTCTATCACCTCCCTGGATATATCTTTTCACACCCTTGTATTTTACTTTATAAGGCCTTGTTCCAGAAGGCTTGAGACAAAATCGTCAACGTCGGTCTTGGCCTGGTCCCTGTCAACGTCGAAGACATCACACATCTCCTGGATCATCTCCTCCACGGTCACCCCCTCTCCCGACTCCAAGACCTTCCATAAAAAGGCCGCGGTCTCGTTCAAGCTGAAATAGTACTTTGTTTCCAGATGTAAAAGAACCGCACTACCATCGTCCAAGTCCGTAAAAACTACATCTTCCCTCGCGTTATACTTTTTATCTACTTCTCTTTCAGACATTCGTGCAATTTCTGTGCCCAAGCGCTCGGCACTATCTAAATCAACCATAACAACCCGATTTATCTATAAAAGCTATCGTACAATCACGGCCCCTCATAGATAAAGACGCAAAATTTATAAGAAACCCCCGCGTAAATTGAATACTTTTTTCTACTTTCCTTTTCTATTATCACAGCTTCTACTCATTTAGCACAGTCTTTCACGTTTGTCAATAAAAAAATGAATTTTTTTTCTCCTGAAGGGCTTTTTTATTTAAGCCGCTGTAATTTAACGACTTTGTTAAAGAAAAACACGCGGGCCCGGGCAGATCGAAAGACCGGAGCGAAGAATATAAAGAGCTTTCGCTGAAAAAATCCACTTGACAATCGCCTCGCCGCCCTATATCATACTTAACTTGGAGATTGATGCGGGGTGGAGCAGTCAGGTAGCTCGTCGGGCTCATAACCCGAAGGTCCCTGGTTCAAATCCAGGCCCCGCTACCAA
>CAZYTX010000069.1:0-16710 GCA_964650485.1 uncultured bacterium
TCGGTAACAATCCTTCCCCTCCAACAATCGCCCGGAGTTATTGAGAAGTTACGATACCTCGCTCGGAGACTCAATAAAAAAGCCTCAAGCATTGCAGGATACCATTTGCCTTTTTGAACGGTAATTCTTCAGCAATCTTCAAAAGCGGGCGTGTTGTTATAAAAGGAGCATCCTAAAAATCGTTCAAAATCACGAGTCGTTCAAAACAGGTTGTTGAAAGACAATGGCTTTGCGGGGGCTGGTGGAATTGGAAAGAAAAAGGTGGGAGTCATTCAATAAGGTGCGTGTACGGCAGATGCTTCAACCTTGTCTTTCTGTGGCCTTGAATCGCCGCAATCCCTGTTATGATGCGGTCTCCAGCCCTCGAGCTTGATTCTTATCACCCTTGGTGTGGGAGTCCTCTTGGATCGGGTCGGGTCGCCCCGACCATCAAAAAGAAAACTTTCGTCTCCAGCCGGGGCCGAAAGTTTTTTCATTTCCAGAAATATCATGTCGTGGGGTAGCAGCCGAAGGCGCGTAGGGGGCGAAGCCCCCTCCTTTGTCTCCCGAATCATTCGGGTTGCCGGATCGAGGTAAGACCGGAAAATGATGGCGGCGTCGCTGCCGGAAGGCAGTCCCGGGAAGTCATAAGGCGCTTCAACGCAATACGGTTCGCCGGAGCAATTACTGGCGACTTCCCAGGCATAGAGCCGGTCGGCATATGGATGCCCCCCGAACTAAAGTTCAGATTCAAGAGATCCGACGATACTCATATCCTGATCTCGCCAGAACTCGCATTTTTCAACCTTGTCCGTCTTTTCGACCCGAGGAGGAATATCCAGATACATCCGCTCACGCGACTCGGTATCATAAGTCGGCCGTTCCAGATGGCCGGAGCCGCTGGGGTTTCCGCTGATGGCGAAGTCTACCCAGTAATCGATCATCATGTCGCTTAGGGGAAGGGCTTTTTGTGCCTCTCTCTTACCAGCCAAAATGCTCAAGGCGCCTCCCGCGTCCGTCTGGTAGAAAAGCGGGTAGGCATCAGACCCGTGGACCGCGCCGACCTTGTTCGGGAACCCGATAATAAATCTTCAAGCATTGCAGGACACCGTTTGCCTTTTTGAACGGTAATTCTTCAGCAATCTTGAAAAGCGGGCGTGTTGTTCTATTAGGAGCAACTTGTAGATCGTCCAAAATCGCGAGGCGTTCAAAAAACCCGCGTGCCTTTCATGTTCGAGAAACTAGAAGTCTATCAGAGGGCAGTGGAATTCGCCGACCAGGTGGCCCAAATGACCGAGAACTCCAGATTGGCGCCTGTCGGTTAATTGTTGTCAAACTTGGCACTATTTAGTAGAAACATTTGGCAATCTTGGCAACTCGCTTTAGCCCTCCGGCTCTGCAAGCCCCGGCGGAACCCCTCCAGACCCCATTAAATGCGCTCTTCATTCTTCACTCGATCTCCTTTAGAGCGGGCACGAGTTTTGCTTCAATAACTATGAAGACCGCGCACTGTAATCAGGAAACCAAGCGAACAGTTTCCGAAATTTTTTCTGAAGAAAACCAGGAGAGGGACAAATGAGGCATACAGCCAGCGAGATCATAGTAAACATTCTCAGGGAAAGTTTCCCCGAGGCTCCCAGACAACAGCTCCAGCGCATGGCCCTTGACATACAGGCTAGGGGCAGGAGCTCCCAGCCCCGTACACAAGAGGGGGCAGGCCGGCCGGAAACACTGGAACAATAACTCCAGGTCAAAGCCAGAGGTAGGAGAAAATGACCCGAGTGCTCTACATGCTCATGGCTGGCGGCAGGCCGGCCTACTGGCGCGACGTGGGCGACATCTCTTCGTACTGGAGGTCGCAGATGGAGCTTTTGGACAGCCGCTTCGCATTCCTCATGCAGCCTGGGCCCGGGTGCGACGGGTATCCGCTCTCCGACAGGGCCCTGGTGAGAAGGTACTCGAGCTGGAGGAAATGTATCACCAATTCCCTGGTGTCCGACCGGGCCAGCATAGGCGCGGCAACCATAAACCGGTCGGTGATAGCGCCCGGGGCCTGCGTGGCAGGCGGCGCCAGGGTCGAGCGCTCCGTGGTCCTGGACGGCGCCATTGTAAGGGAAGGCGCAGTAGTGGACTCCCGGGTGGTCTTCCCCGAGACCGAGGCGCTAGCGGATGACCGGGACTCCACGAGGATCATACAGAGGCGCATGCAGCCTTCCTTGCTCGTCTCGCACGCACGGGCTGAGAGGGCAAAGGCAGGATTTTAACCGGGCAGGATAATGATTTGACGCAACGACGCAATGATGCAACGGCCGTTTTCTAACCACAAAGTCACCAAGACACAATTACTCTTTGCGCCTTTGCGTCTTTGCGTGATACAAAAAGTCCTCTGCCGCCCCTGGAAACCGCCCCCCTGATCAAGTATTCTAACCGGGCAAATGCAGGACAAAAATAAAACAAAGAGAGAGCTTTTAGAAGAGCTCGAAAGCCTGCGCAAGCGGTTATCCGATCAGGAGGACTCCGCAAAAAGGCTTGCAAAACTCGACCAGGAAACGCGCGAGAGCAGGGAGCGCTACCGCGCGCTCCTCGATGCCGCCCATGCGGTGATCCAGAGCCGGGACTTTGCAGAGGCTGCCCGGGTGATCTTCCAGGCTTGCAAGGCCGTGACCGGGGCAGGGGCCGGCTACGTAGCGCTGCTGTCAAAGGACGGCAAGAAGAACGAGGTCGTCTACCTGGACTCCGGGGGCTATGAATGCACCGTGCCGGAAGACACACCCATGCCCGTGCGCGGCTTCAGGAAGAAGGCGCTCGAGCGGGGCGAGCCGATATTTAACAACAGGTTCTCCGAGACAAGATATACAAAGTACCTGCCAGAAGGGCATTCCGAGGTGGAGAACGTGCTGTTCGCGCCCATGGTGATGGATGAGAAGTCGGTGGGCCTCTTGGGGCTCTCCAACAAGCCCGCAGGGTTCACCGACGAGGACGCACGGCTGGCAGGTGCCTTTGCCGACCTGGCCGCGGTGTCGCTGTCCAGGGTCAGGAACCTGGAGGTGCTGGCGGAGAGCGAGGAGCGGTTCAGGGCGGTGGCCGAGACCGCTTCCGACGCCATAGTGACCGTGGACTCGGGCGGCAGGGTGGTCTTCTGGAACCAGGGCGCGGAGCTCATGTTCGACAGAACCCGGGAAGAGATGCAAGGCAAGGCCCTCACCTCGGTGATGCCGCCGCGGTTCAGGAGAAGGCACAGGCAGGCCTTCAAAAAGGCGGTGAGCTCGGGCGGGACACCCGCGAGGGGCATGACCCTGGACATGTTCGCGCTTCGGGAAGACGGGACCGAGTTCCCCGTCGAGCTCTCCCTTGCGAGCTTCGTCACTCCGGACGACCTCTACTTCACCGGCATCATCCGGGACATCACCGAGAGAAAGCATTACGAGCAGAGTCTCAGGGCCGCGGCCGAGGAGTGGCAGCGCACATTCGACACCATCCCGGACATGGTCATGATACTGGATGACAACCACAGGGTGGTGAGGGTGAACCGCGCACAGGCCGATGTTCTGGGCATTACCCCGGACCAGGCTGTGGGCAGGTACTGCTTCGAGATGCTCCACAACACGGGCCAGCCGCATCCCCAGTGCCCCCATCATAACACCATGCAGACGGGCGATGAAAGCACCGCGGAGGTGTTCGAGCCCCGGCTGGACGCTTACTTCCTGGTGACCACAACGCCGCTTGCCGAGCCCGGGGGAAACGCCGGGGCCTCGGTGCACGTGATGCGGGATGTAACCGAGATGAAGCGGGCGGAGGAGGAGCTCCGCCATAGCCGGGAACTTGCTCTCAGGCGACTAAACGAGCTCGAATCCATATACCAGTCCGCTCCAGCGGGTCTGTGCGTGTTCGACGAAGACCTGCGCTACCAAAGCATCAACGAGCGCATGGCCGAGATCAACGGGGTGCCGGCGTCCAGGCACATCGGGAAAACGGTGCGAGAAGTCGTGCCCGCCCTGGCGGACCAGGCCGAAAAGCTGCACAGGAGGATATTCGAAACCGGCGAGCCGGTGCTCGACATCGAGTTCAGCGGGACAACCAAGACGCAGCCGGGCGTTTTAAGGACGTGGATCGAGCACTGGATGCCTTTGAAGGACTTGGCCGGAGAAGTGATCGGGATCAACGTGGTTGCACACGAGATCACCGACAGGAAAAGGCTCGAGGAAGAACTTAAAAAGCACCGTGACCGGCTGGAGGAGCTGGTGGAGGGCCGCACCGCTGAGCTCCGGCGCGCGAACCGGGAGCTCATGGAGGAGATCGAGCAGCGGGGCAGGTCCGAGGAGAAGCTCCAGGACGTTAACGCCCTGCTTGAGAGCTTCTTTGCAACCTCCCACGTGATGATAGCCTACATGGACCGGGACTTTAACTTCATCCGGGTAAACAATGCCTATGCACAGGCCGGCCGCAGGGCGCCCGAAGATTTCATCGGCTTAAACCACTTCGAGGTCTATCCCCACGCGGAGAACGAAAGCATATTCAGGAGGGTGGTCGAGACCGGGGAGCCGTACACGGTGACTGCCAAGGCCTTCGACCATCCCGACCAGCATGAGCGGGGCATGACCTTCTGGGACTGGTCGCTCATACCTGTAAAAGACGAGAAAGGGGAGGTGGAGGCCCTGGTGCTCTACCTGGTGGACGCCACCGAGCGGGTGCAGGCCGAGCAGGACGCCCTGCGTGCCAAGGACGAGCTCGAACGGCAGCGGGCCCAGGCGGTTCACGCGGACCGGCTGCGGTCCCTGGGTCAGATGGCCGCGGGTATCTCGCACGAGCTCAACCAGCCGCTCCAGGGGGTGCACGGGCTGGCCGAGCACATCTTCGCCGGTCTTTCAAGGGGCTGGGAACTGGATGCAAAGGACGTGCGCGAGAACGCCAGGATCATCATGGAGCAGGCCGAGCGCATGCATCACGTGATCGAGCACACCCGCATGTTCGCGCGGGAGGCCGAGAGCTTTGCGCTCTCTGCGGTGGACGTGAACAAGGTGGTGACCGACAGCCTGGGCATGATCGGCGCGCAGTTGAAATCAAGGGGCGTTGTGCTGGAGCTCGAGCTCGCCCCCGAGGTCCCCCGGGTGCTGGCAAACCCCTTCTCTTTGGAGGAGGTAATCTTAAACCTTATGAGCAACGCCAGGGACGCACTCTCCGAAGAGCACGGAAAGGCCAAAGGAGGGGTCAGGCTCAAGACCGGCTCCGTGAGGAGGCACGGCAAAGAGCTGGTGTGGGTGGAGGTGAGCGATGACGGGCCGGGAATACCAGATGATATAGTGGGCAGCCTGTGCGACCCCTTCTTCACCACCAAGCCGCCGGACCAGGGCACCGGGCTGGGACTGGCAATATGCAAGTCAATTGTCGAGGGGTTCAGTGGAAGGATCGAGTTCGAGAGCGGCAGAGAAAGAGGCGCGGTGGTAAGGGTGCTGCTGCCGGCGCTTGAAGAGGTTTGAGGGCTGAGGAGAGAGGCGATGCTTTTTGACGCAACCACGCTGCGGCGCATTGGAAAGACTATCTGGTTAAGGTTTTAAGGTATTATGAAGATCAAGGTGAAGATATTCGAGAACCTGCGGGACGTCCTGCCCGAGGACGCACTCGGAGATTCCGATATGATAGAAGCTCCCGAAGGCGCCACCGTGGGCGAGGTGCTCGAGATCCTAAAGATTCCTTCCGACATCAGGATACTCACCCTGGTAAACTCCGCCCGGGCTCGAAATGACAGAGTGATCGAGCCTGGGGACCGGCTCGAAATCTTTCCGCCCATAGCGGGGGGATGAGAAACTAAAAAAACTCCGTGTTCTCTGTGCGATAAAAATCTTTGCTTCTATTATCCATTTTCCAGTTCTGCAATCGCCCTTACAAAGCCCTCCCTGGCCCGGGGCAGCTCTCCCAGGGCGGGGGACACGCTGATGCTGATCCCGGGGCACTGCTCTTTTGCGCGCCCCACCTCAGCCGGAACGTCCTTCAGCACGTGGCCCAGGCCGGAGATGAACATCGGAACCACCAGCACGTGGCCCACGCCCGAGCTGTAAAGCTCCTTGATGCGGTCGGCAAGTGAGGGCTCGCAGAACTGGAGGCATGCTATCTCGACCCTGGCGCCGGGGGCCGCCTCCCGCACCTCTGCCGCGAGTTCGTAAAAGGGCTGCATCCACGCGGGGTCCTTTGACCCGTGCACCAGCATGACCAGGGCTTTGTCGGATCGGGGCATTGCCTTTAAGTTCGCGACGCAGCCTTCTAACGGGTAGCGCACACAGCTTGCCTGTGTGCGCGAGCGAAGCGAGCAGGATGGAGAGCACGGCCTGTTAATTTATTCATTTTATTCCATCCATTATATTCATCCTGCGCCTGAGCGTATCCAGCCTTTGGATTACGGCTCCCATATAGCAAATACCTATGAGGCTACCCTGCTTATTTCTCCGAGGCTGCCGCGGCCTGGGTGTCCCCGGCCGCGGGCTGGGCCCGGCAGAGCACGAACCAGTTGGGCATGGGTTCCTCCCCCATCTTGAAGGCCCTGCCTATGGCCACGTCCTTTGACACCCACCTCAGGTTGTCCTTGGTGCCCCCGTACACGAACTTTGTGGGGAACACGTCGTTTGACTTGATCTCCGGCCAGCCGGGCGGGTGCTCGGATGGGATGCGGGTGTAGTCAATCTGTATTTCGACTTCAGCCTTGGGGTTCATCTGGCACATGAAGTAGCCGGGACCGACAATGAAGCCTGCGGGCGAGTCGTTGTACCCGCACACGTTCCTCTGCCCGTCAAGGTAGAACACCTTGCGGAAGCGGGTGAACAGGGGGAGCGAGTTCTTGCCCTCGAATGGATAAGGAGCGAGCGGGCCCGCGCTCGAAGGCACAAGGTAGTCGAGCGACAAGGGCTTTGACCCAAGGGCTGTCTCCCACAGCTTTATCTGCTGCTTCTTGTTGAGCGCGGTCACCTGGGCAAGCCTTTCCGGGTGGTTCATGCCGTTGAGGTGTTCGGTGACCTGATCGAGCTTCACCTCGGAAGAGCTCAAAAGGGATGCAAGGGTAGTCATCACGGGTTCCTCCTTCTATTGGGTAGCTCACACATATGCGGGCTGCCCTGTGAATATAAGGCACACTACCGCAGCCGTGGAATTTTTTCAATGCCGGCGGGTGGCGCATACGTTCCTTGGAACCGTATGCGCAGACCCGAAGGGGCTGCAGGTCTAAATCCCTGATCTCTATACTCAAACATCATACCTCAAAACAGGGGCCCTGGCTGCGCCCCACACGGATCAGAATCCGTGTGGGCCACCCGTCAAACCGCCCCGTAATTTTGCACAAAGCAGCACCGTGCAGGGAGCCGGGGCGATACGGTTCCAGGTTCTACCTGGCGGGCCAGGCGAACCTCTCGAACCTGTCCATCCTGGCGTGGCACACCGGGCACTCGTCAGGCGGCTTCTCCCTTGAGCACAAGTATCCGCACACCTTGCAGCGCCAGTTTTTCAGGCCGGACGCGGCCGGGTCCTTGCGCCTCTGCTTTGCCGCCTCCATGCGCTCCTCTTTCTCCGGCCTGCGCTCGGGGATGGACCCTGCCTCCTTCTTGCCGTCCACAACGTCCCTGGTAACGTAGAGCGCGCAGAAGCAGCAGCCGTAGTCGAGAAGGTCCGGGTCCCGGTAGTCGCACGGGCATATTACGTCCAGGTCCTCGATCCTGTCGCCCTCCATGAGCCTGCACGGGCATCCCATGTACCCGTAGCGGTCAATGTTCTTCACCAGCCCCTCGCACAGGCCCAGTGTGAACTCCGTGTCAGGGTTAAGGTGATACCCGCCCGCCTCGGCCTCGAATTCAAGACGCTCCACCAGGGCCCGGGCCCGATCTTTCAGATCAGCCTCTTCACTCAACCCAGCACCTCCTTGTATCTCTCCGGCTTGTAGCCCTGGATGACCTCCTCACCGTCGTTTATGATAAGCAGAGGGAACGAGAGCCTGGACACGAACTGCAAGGCCCGGGACCTGGCCGCGTCCTTTTCATCCGGCGCCGCGGTGTCCATGTAGGTTATGTCGTAGCTCACGTTATGCTCGTCAAGCCAGGCCCTGGTCCTGGCGCACCAGCCGCAGGTGGAAAGCGCGTAAAACTCCACTTTTTTCGAGGGCTCGTTCATGTAAACCTCCCCTTTCAAGAAAACAACCGTCTAGAAATTAATCTGGCAACTATTTCCAGGTTGTCAATCTCAAGGTGTGAGCAAGGCAAGGCGGGCAATCGGGCGGGGTGGCCCCTGCGGGGCGCAGCCAGGTGCAAATTCCAAGGGTTTTAGGTTTGAGTAATGAGTTGTGAGCTTTGCACCTGCAGCCCCTTCGGGTCTGCGCACACTGTTGCAGGCAACCGTATGCGCCACCCTTTATTATGTCATCCCTAATTCCGGGCCCTGAAGGTTTGCCTAGAAACCCATCGCCTCCACTACCGCGTTATAGTCCGCGGGCAGCCGCTCCCTCTTGGGCGACAATTCCTCGCCGGTCTCCCTCCCCGAGGCCGGGTCCTTGAGCCCGTGGCCGGTGAGGGTGCACACCACGGTCTGGCCGGGCCGCAGCCCCATCTTTTGCTTGTACTTCATGAGCCCTGCTATGCCCGCGGCGCTGGCCGGCTCGCAGAAGACCCCCTCGATGGATGAGAGCAGAAAGTAGGCCTCCCTGATCTCCCGGTCGGAGACCATCTCGATTATTCCCTCTGACTGGTCCCGGGCCTGTTCCGCCCGCTTCCAGGAGGCCGGGTTTCCTATCCTGATGGCGGTGGCGAATGTCTCGGGGGACTCCACCGGCCGGCCCCGGACTATGGGCGCGGCCCCTTCGGCCTGGAACCCGTTCATGTGGGGCAGGGACCAGGTCACGCCGTTTTCATAGTACTGCTTGTATCCCATCCAGTATGCGGTGATGTTGCCGGCGTTCCCCACCGGCATGACGTGGTGGTCGGGCGCCCTGCCTAGCTGGTCGCACACCTCGAAGGCCGCGGTCTTCTGCCCTTCCAGGCGGAAGGGGTTCAATGAGTTCACCAGTGTCACCGGGAAGTTCTCGGACACCTTGCGCACTATGTCGAGTGACTGGTCGAAGTTTCCCATGATCTCCATGACCCTGGCCCCGTGCATGAGGGCCTGTGCCAGCTTGCCAGCGGCGATCTTCCCCTCGGGTATGAGCACGAAGGCAAGGAGTCCGGCCCGGGCAGCGTATGCCGCGGCTGAAGCGGAAGTGTTCCCTGTGCTGGCGCATATGACCGCCTTGGCCTGCTCCTCCAGGGCCCTGGACACGGCAACCGTCATTCCCCTGTCCTTGAAGCTGGCGGTGGGGTTCAGTCCCTCGAACTTGAGGAACACTTCGATGCCGGGCAGCACCTGCTGGGCAAGCCGCTTTGCGGGTATGAGGGGGGTGCCCCCCTCGTAGAGCGTGACTATGCAGTCCCTCCTCTCGAGGGGCAAGAGGTCCCAGTACTTTTCAATCACTCCCTGCCAGTGCATGCCGCCCTCTCCGGCCCGCTCAAAGCTCGGTCTCGATGCGGATCACGTGCACCGAGCCCTTGACCACCTTGAGCTTCTTAAGCTCCCCCAGCGCCCGGCTCATCCGCTCCTCCAGGGCCTTGTGGGTCATGATAACAATGGCCGCCTCCGGGCCGCGCTTCTGGTTGCGCTGGATCACCGACCGTATGCTTATCGAGTGCCGGCCGAGCACTCCCGACACCTTGGAGAGCACGCCAGGCCGGTCAGCCACCCTGAGCCTGAGGTAGTACTCGGACTCCACCCGCTTCATGGAAAGCAGGCTTACGCCCGGTGAAAAGTCGTCCTGGAATGCCCCGAATGGCAGCCTGCGCGGGGGGGCCTTGTCAAGAACCCTGCGGCAAAGCTCGATCACGTCCGCAACCACCGCGGCCGCGGTGGGCTCGCGGCCCGCTCCCTTGCCGTAATACAGAGTGGGCCCGGAAAAGTTACCGCAAACGTACACCGCGTTGTACACGCCCGAGACCGCGGCCAGGGGGTGGCCCTCGGGTATGAGGGTGGGGTGCACCCTGGCCTCGATGCCGTGCTCGCGCCTCTTGGCTATGGCCAGGAGCTTGATGGAGTAGCCCAGGTGCCTGGCCGCCATTATGTCCGCGGAGGTGATCCTGGTGATGCCTTCCCTGTGAATCCTGCTTATGGACACCGGCGCACTGAAGGCCAGCCTTGCCAGTATGGTCAGCTTGTGCACGGCGTCGTGTCCGTGCACGTCCGCGGCCGGGTCCCGCTCCGCGTATCCCTCCTCCTGCGCCTTTTCCAGGATCTCTTTGTAGTCGCCCCTGCCGGCGCTCATCTCGGTGAGCACGTAGTTGCAGGTGCCGTTCACTATGCCGTATACCCCGTTGATCCGGTTGGCTGAGAGCCCCTCCCGCAGCACCCTTATGATGGGTATGGTCCCGCACACGCTGGCCTCGTAGTACACGTCCTGCCCGGCCCGGCGAGCGGTCTTCATGATCTCGTCACCGTGCTTTGCAAGCAGCGCCTTGTTCGCGGTCACCACGGACTTGCCGGCCTCGAGCGCGTCCAGGATCATCTTCTTTACTCCCGGGTAATCGCCCACCAGCTCGATGATCACGGGCACGTCCGGGTCGTTGATCAACTTATAGGGGTCGCTCGTGAGCAGGCCCTTCTTGACCTTGACTTCCCGGGGGGAGGCAACGTCTATATCAGCCACGCCGCGAAGCTCGATCTCCGCGCCCAGCCTGGCCTTGATCTCTTCCCTGTTCTCCTTCAAGAGCTTTATGACACCCTGGCCTATGGTGCCGTAGCCGACAAGACCCACGCCTACCTTTGACATCTCTCCTCCGCAGTCAGTTATCAGTGGTCAGTTGTCCGTTATCCGTCAACTGATCACTGAACACTGATAACTGAAAAATTCCTTACAGTCCTCCGTCCCGCTCGAACCACCTCTTTATGCCCCGGGTGGCCTGCTTTATCCTCTGATCGTTCTCTACCAGTGCAAACCTGACAAAACCCTCGCCCACCTCGCCGAAGCCGACCCCCGGGCTCACCGCCACCTGTGCCTCTTTAAGCATCTGCAGGCTGAACTCGAGGCTGCCCCTCTCCTGGTACTTCTCAGGCATCCTGGCCCACACGAACATTGTGGCCCTGGGCTTTTCGATCTCCCAGCCAGCCCGTGAAAGCCCCTCGACGAGGGCGTCCCTCCTGCTCTTGTATATTCCGGCTATCCTGGGGGGCTGGTCCTGGCACTCGTTCAAAGCTTTTATGGCCGCGATCTGTATGGGCTGGAATATGCCGTAGTCGAGGTAGCTCTTGATCCTTGCCAGGGCCTGTATGAGCACCGGGTTGCCCACGGCAAAGCCCACCCTCCAGCCGGGCATGGAGTAGCCCTTGGTCATGGAGTAGAACTCGACCCCCACCTCCTTGGCGGCCGGGACCTCCATCAGGCTGGGGGCCCTGTACCCGTCGAAGACCACGTCCGCGTACGCCAGGTCATTGATGATCCAGATCTTTCTCTCCTTTGCGAACTCCACCACCTTGTGAAAGAAGTCCAGGTCAACCACCCTGGTGGTGGGGTTGTGGGGGAAGTTCAAGATGATCATCTTGGGCAGAGGCCAGGTGTATCGGGCCGCGGTGCGGAGCTGCTCGAAGAAGTCGAGCTCTTCGCTGAGCGGTATGCTGCGCACGTCCGCGCCCGCGATCACGCACGCGTATGAGTGGATGGGGTAGCAGGGGTTGGGCACGAACACCACGTCGCCCGGACCCAGGGCCACCAGTGCCAGGTGCGAGAACCCCTCCTTGGCGCCGATGGTGGCGATGGCCTCGCTCTCCGGGTCCAGCTCCACCTCGAAGCGCTGCTCATACCAGTCGCATATGGCCTTCCTGATGCCCTTGATGCCCCGGGAGGCGCTGTAGCGGTGGTTCCTGGGGTTGTCCAGGGCATCTTTCATCTTCTCCACTATGGGACCTGGAGTGGGGATGTCCGGGTTGCCCATGCCCAGGTCTATGATGTCCCTGCCCGAGCGGCGCTCCTTCATCATCTGCTCCACCACCGTGGCGAACACGTAGGGGGGCAGCCGCTGCATGCGCTGGAACTGCTTGGTGTCCTTGTCGTTTTTCATGGCGTGGCTTGAATTGTGGCACATGGCGGGTGAAAATTCAACCGTGGCATGAAGCGGGTGCGGCATCTTTTTTGACAGGTTGTTATAAGGGTTGATAGTATTATTAATTTATGAGAGAGGCGTTTTCAGGAAGATGACAACAGATACATGCGTGGGCATTGACCTCGGCACCACCTACTCGGTGGCCGCGGTGGTGGAGAACGGCAGGCCCCGGGTCATATCCGACACCGGGGGCGGCTACACCATTCCCTCCATCGTGGCTGTTGACGACAAGGGCAACCTGCTGGTGGGCCAGGCTGCAAAGCGCCAGAACCTGGTCAACCCCCTTAACACGGTGTACGGGGCCAAGCGCCTGGTGGGCCGGGACATCCATTCCTCGGTGATCGAACAGGTGCAAAAGCACTTCAAGTACCGCATCACCGAGGGAGAACAACATGCCCCCCTGGTCAGGCTGCGGGACCTGGAGTTCGCCCTGGAGGAAATCCAGGCCCTTATACTTGACCATATCAGGAACACGGCCCAGGACATGCTCGGCCGCGAGATCACCCGGGCCGTGGTCACGGTGCCGGCTTACTTCAACGACCGGCAGCGCCAGGCGGTCAGGGACGCCGGCAGGATCGCCCAGCTCGAGGTGCTCCGCATCATAAACGAGCCCACCGCCGCGGCCCTGGCCTACGGCTACGGCAAGGGCCTCAACCAGAAGGCCGCGGTGTACGACCTGGGCGGGGGCACCTTTGACGTGTCAATACTGGAGCTGCGCGACACCATATTCGAGGTCAAGGCCACAGGCGGGGACACCTTTCTGGGCGGGGTGGATTTCGATAACCAGCTCACCGAGTACGTGGCCGCAAAGTTCATGGAGGAGCACCAGATTGACCTTTTGAGAGACCCTTTAAGCCACCAGCGGGTCCAGGACGCGTGCGAGCGCGCCAAGATAGACCTGTCAACCCTTCCCAACGCGCGCATAAACATACCCTACATCGCCGTGGGCCCGGAGGGCCCCCTCAACCTGGACGTGACCGTTGGCAGGGACAAGTTCGACGAGCTCATCGCCCCCCTTATACAGCGCACCCTGGAAAAGTGCGACAAGGTGATGTCCGAGGCCTCTCTTACAAAGGACGCCCTCGACGCCGTGCTCCTGGTGGGCGGCTCCACCCGGGTGCCGGCCGTAGCCAGGATGGTGGCCGAGTTCTTCGGAAGACAGCCCTCCAAGCACATCCACCCGGACGAGGCCGTGTCCCTGGGCGCGGCCATCATGGCGGACTCGATCATTAACCGGGACTCGGACATCCAGCTTCTGGACGTGCTCCCCATCAACCTGGGACTGGCACTGCCAAACGGCAAGGTCATGAAGCTGTTCGAGCGCAATGCATCCGTGCCCAACCAGAAGATGAAGACCTTTACCACGGGCAAGGACAACCAGGACTCATTGAAGATACAGGTGGTGCAGGGCGACTCGGAGAACGTGTCCGAGTGCGAGTTCATAGGCGACTTCATCTTCAAGGGCATCCATGCCGCGCCCAGGGGCAAGGCCAGGGTGGAGGCCGTGTTCACCATTGACGCCGAGGGGATTTTAGCGGTGGCCGCGCGCGACCCTGACACCGGCGTCGAGCAGAAGGGACAGTTGCAGGTGTCGAGCTCCTTGCAGAAGACTTACAAGAAAGACCTGATAAAGCCAAAGAAGCCGGCGCCACGCAAGGAGGCCCAGCAGGTGGTGGGCTCGACCGTGACAAGAGAGAAGAAGCTCAAGACTCCGCCGCCCCCGAGCGCGCCGGAGAAGACCGCGCCTAAAAAGCAGGTGCAGCCTGAAAAGAGTCCGGCAGCCGCGGCCAAGAGCAGCACCCCTCCTCCGCCAAAGCCGGTGAAGCCAAGGAAGCCCGGCCTGTTCGAGAGAATAAAAAGCAGGTTTGCAAAGCCCGAGGGAAAGCAGAAGAAATGAGCCTCCCCCTGAAAAGGGTCGCACTGGTAAGGGCGGGGCACAAGAGCGTAAGACAGCACTACTCGCCGCCGCTCGGCATCATGAGCCTGGCCGCATACCTGCGCGACCATGACCCTGAGATGGAGCTAAAGCTCGTGGACATGGCGCCCCGGGACCTCACCCCGGACCAGGCCGCTGAAGAGGTCCTCGACTTCCAGCCCGGCATGGTCGGCATATCGGCCATGAGCTACGAGGCCGGAGCGATGTCCGAGATAGCCGCCCTGGTGAAAAAGAGCCGCCCGGACCTGCCCGTTGTGGCCGGCGGGCCGCACCCCACCACCGCGCCGGTCAGGGCGCTCTCGGACTTAAACATTGACTGCGTGGTGCGCGGCGAGGGCGAGCTCTCCTTTACCGAGCTCCTTGAGAGGCTGGGCCAGGGGGAGCCTCTAGACGAGCTCGCGGGCGTGGGCTTCCGCAAAGAGGGGGGCCCTCATATAGCGCCTCCCCGGGAGCAGGCCGTGGACATGGACTCCCTGCCCCTGCCTGCGTACGACCTTGTAGACCTCTCCCTCTACTGGGAACTGCCACGCTTCGGCACCACCTTCGTGCACAAAGAGTACGCCACGCTCTCCACCTCACGGGCATGCCCATACAGGTGCACATACTGCCACCGCATCTTCGGGGCCCGATACCGCTCCCAGTCCCCGGAGACGGTGCTGCGCGACCTTGAACAGTTGCAAAGGGACCACGGGGTGCGGGAGATAGTTTTCGTGGACGACTGCTTCAACCTCGAACGCAAGCGGGTGGCGGCAATATGCGAGGGCATCATCGAGCGCGGCCTGGAGTTCTCCATGTCCTTCCCAAACGGCATCAGGGGCGACATCATGGACCGGCCCACCCTGGAGAAGCTGAAGGCCGCAGGCGCATACAGGATCACGTACGCGGTGGAGACCGCGTCCCCCCGGCTGCAGAAGCTAATAAAGAAGAACGTGGACCTTGAAAAGCTCGAAAAGGTGATCGAGCTCACCGACGCAATGGACATCATGGTTGACGGCTTCTTCATGGTGGGGTTCCCCGGCGAGACCAGGCAGGAGATCAGGATGACAATGGACTACGCCCTGCGCTCGAAGCTGCACTCGGCCAACTTCTGGTTCGTGACCCCCTTCGAGGGTACCGAGCTCTTCGAGCAGGCAAAACAGATGGGGTTCGCGCTCCCCGAGCACTCGGAAGCGCTCCATTACTTCGACCCCCGGACCGACCTCTCCGAGGTCCCGGCCAGGGAGCTCAAGAGAATGGTTCAGAGGACGTTCCTGCGCTTCTACTTGAGCCCGTGGAGGCTGTGGCGCATCTGGAAGCTCTTCCCCAACAAGAGGCAGCTACCCTCGCTGCTCCTTCGCTTTATAAGGATCTCCGCCACCTGGCGGTCATGACCCTTTCGAATGAAAAACACAAGAGTATAAGTCTCGAATTCCCCGACTTTTCACGCGGGTGCGTACGCTTCCCCCTTCTTTACCGCCCTGCCCGAGCTCACCAGCCGCTCCAGGTGCTTTTTCATGATGGCTTTCTCCGCGGGCTCGTGCCCGGTGATCCACACCTTCGCCTCGATACTTCTCAGCATCTGCACCGAGCTTATGGTGTCCTCTATGGCGGAGTCCCGGCCGCCGTACCAGGGCCCGAACCTGGTAAGGTCGTAGTCGGCAAGGAAGAGCACGTCCGGCCCCCGGAAGAAGAATGCAAGGTGCCCGGGTGTGTGGCCGGGAGCGTGTATGACCTCGGCGGTCACCGGCCCCAGCGCAATACGCTCGCCCGGGCGAAGATACCCCCCGGGCTTGCGGGGCCGGAAGTGGAACTGCTCCTTTAAAACCCTCTTCCACCACTCGCCCTGGTCGCCCACGTCCATGTCGTACCAGCGCATGAACTCGTCCAGGTCCGCGAGCGGGGGCGCCTCCATCTCCGTGATCCTGAAGGGCACGTCATCGAAAAGGTCCAGGTGCATGAAGTGGTCCTCGTGCCAGTGGGAGAGCCACACCTCGCTCACGCCCGGGCCCTTCTTCAGCTCCATGAGGCGCTCGCGGTCGGAGGCCGGGTCCACCAGCACGCCCGGCCCCTCGATGTACACCGAGTTGCAATGCGGGTACCTTGCCTTGTTCGAGCCCGGTATGAACCACACCGGGCCGAAATGCTCCTCCCCGGCCAAAAGCAAAAACTCCTCGCCATCACTCTTGTCCAAAACAGGATCAGGAAAATTTACCACAAAGCCAAGGAGGCAAAGAAGATTCCTTTCTTTAAATTAGTGCCCTTTGTGCCTTCGTGGTTTCAAAAAAACGGTTTCGGATCCCGGAGATTATTTTGGACAGCAGTGCTTTTTCAAAGTTTATCTCTTCTGCAAGTAAAAACATTGCGGTTAACATTCCTTTGTCTGCAGGGGCCATGTCTAGGCCATATTCGCGGTAGATGGCATCACAATCTTCTTTATTTAGAAGTTCCTTATATTCTTGTATGGGGAGGATTTCCCGAATCTGTTGAGGCTTTTCATAATATTGATGCTGCTTATAAAAGAGAGGAAGAATTACGAGAGAAAATGCGTCAAGACTATGATGAAACAGGTGTTTTCAAGATCGAGATATAATCATTCTTCACCTTAGGAAAAAGACCGTGTTGCCCTGGAGGTGCAGTTCGGAAAATATGCATTCGTTGCATACGACC
>CAZYTX010000070.1:0-16059 GCA_964650485.1 uncultured bacterium
CCCCTCTCCTTCCCGCTTGGCGAAACCAAATTCAAAGTTTCGCAACAGGCACTATTTACTCAGCGCGGCAAGTGTCATACTGCGCGCAACCGCTCTGCTTTTCTTCGTAGCAGTACCCATCGCAGTAGTACGGATGCCCCCGCGTACAGCACACCCCCACGTCCGGGCACCACAAAGGGTAATCGTCATCCGTGCAATGTTTGGTATCTCCCCCGTTGCTGTCGCTGCTGTCGCTGCTACCGCCTCCGAGGAAAAGCATCATGCAGAACGCGGCGCAGATGGCGAATAAAAGAAACCCCTTGCCTCTTTTCAATCTCTTCATCCTAAACCTCCTTTTCACAGCCTATGATTCTGAATACTCGACAAGGCAGGTGGTCGGTACGACCAGGTCCCGGAAATCTTTCAGGTGCGCTTCAAAGAAACGCGCCGGCGTCGCCGGTGAAGTGTTCCAGCCACCCGCACGAATCCACCATGATGTATTTCACAGCCTTCCAGGGGCTCTCAGGCCGGGGGGGGGATGTCAATTCACTTGAGAGGCTACCGAGCCGTCCGTGGTGTCTTATGGTCGCGGGCTCGAAAATCCCCACAAGCTCGATCACCTGGGCCTTTCCCCTGGAGATTTGTCCATGGACTCCCCGATGTCATGGGGTATGACTATCCGGTACTTGGCTGAAACCTTGATCCTGGCCATGGCCTTACTCCATGGACAAATTACGGGTTTGATATTAGCACGAACAGTGCAAAAGAGCAAGCATGAGTTACACAGCAATCTCGCCGGGAGAGGAGTGCTGCAAAGTTTTTATGACTTCTTCGAGTATTTCACTTCACTGAATTCACTGAGGTGCTTGTCCTGGGTCCAGAGCTTGGCGTCGCAGGCCCGGGCGGTGGCCAGGATTATACTGTCAGCGAGCGGCAGCTTGTGATCCACGCTTATCTTTCCCGCATTCAAGGCAATGGGGATGTCGAGTTCCACTGCCTCGCCCTTCTGCATGGAGGCTATAAACAAAAGCGCGGTTTTCCGTCCCCTCTCCCTGTAGATGATTTTGAACACCTCGGCAAGGCAGATAGTGGGCACGACAAGGTTCTTCAAGTCTTTGATGGGAGTCTCAAAGGAGCTCGCGTTCTTGCCTCCGGTGAAGTACTCCAGCCACCCGCATGAATCCACGAGGTTTTTCTTCATAGCCGGTCAGGGTCCCTGAGCCCGGAGGTGTCAATTCCCTTGAGAGCGCCTTTGAGGCGCCCGGGATGCTTGATTGGCACTATCTCGATGATCCCGTCAAGCTCGATCACCTCGACCTCTTCGCCGGGCTTTATGCTCATGGACTCCCGTATGTCCTTGGGTATGACTATCTGGTACTTGGGCGAAACCTTGGTCCTGGCCATGGCCTTCCTCCATCGACAAGCTATCAGTAAAACAGTAGCACGATCCATGCAAAAGAACAAGCGGGACATCTTACTTATTTTGCATGTGCCCTGTTCGCTGTTAGGCTGTTTTTAAAGAGGAGTGCGGACGTTAATGGTTTACGACAAAAAAAGACCGGGCCTGGACGACCTGGTCGCTCTCATGAAGACGCTCAGGAGCGCGGAGGGATGCCCGTGGGACCGGGAGCAGACCCCGGAGAGCCTCACCCCGTACATAATGGAGGAGGCCTGCGAGCTGGTGGACGCCATAAAGGGCGGTGACCCCGGGGAGGTGGGAGAGGAGCTCGGGGACCTGCTCTTCCAGATAGTGTTCCAGGCCGAGATAGCCTCCGAGCGCGGGCTGTTCGAGATGGGGGACGTGATCGAGGGCATCCATGATAAGATGACCCGGCGTCATCCCCACGTGTTCGGTGACGCCCATGTTAAAGACTCGGCCGAGGTGAGGAAGAGATGGGTGCGGCTCAAGCAGGAGGAGGGCAAAAAGGCAAAGGACGGCGTCCTGGGCAGGGTGCCGCGCTCTTTGCCGGCGCTTTTGCGGGGGCGCAGGCTGACCGAGAACGCGGCGGAAGCAGGGTTTGACTGGCCCCGGGTGGAGGAGGTGCTCTCGAAGTTCGAGGAGGAGTGGCAGGAGCTGAAAGACAGCGTCGAGCGCGGCGCCAGGGCGGACGTGGAGGACGAGTTCGGCGACATCCTGTTCGTGCTTGTGAACCTGTCCAGGTTCATGGACCTTGACCCGGAGCGCGCGCTTGGCTCTTCTATCGAGAAGTTTGTAAGGCGCTTCAATTACATGGAAGAGAAGGCCATGGAGTCTGGGAGGAAGCTGGAGTCTTTCACCCTGGATGAGATGGAGGAGCTCTGGCAGGAGGCCAAGACAAAGGGCCTGTGAGCCCGGGGAGGACCAATGCAGCAAGGGGCTGAGACACGCGGTGCAAGGAAGGCCGTGTTTTACTCTGCTCTGGTGCTGCCGGGCCTGGGCCAGTGGGTTCTTGGCAAAAGGGTCTGGGGCGCGCTCTTCATGGTCATTGTAATCGGCCTGGTGCTGTGGCTCGCGGCCAGGATTTTCGCGCTCGTATACGTTAGCATGGTCCCTTCCGGAGACCTCTCCCGAATGCGCATAAATCCCGAGACGGTAAGCCAAGTGCACCGTGAGGCCTACCTGCAAAACTGGTGGCTGCTCATGCTCATAGCGGTAATATGGATATGGAGCATTGTTGATGCGCTGATGGCGCGAAGAAAAATGAGGGACAATAAAACCGGGAATGAATGAGCTCAGACAGAGCGGCCTTGCGGTTCCCGCTCGCAGGCCCAGTCCTCTTTGGGGACCAGGTCCTTGCCATCGGGTGCTTTCTCCGGCCTGGGAAGACCCGAGGAGAGTGCCGCGGCCCTTATTTCTTCCCTGGTCTTACCGGCCTTGGCCGCGGCCGCGGATAGTTGCATGCGCTCGAGAAACACCACGGCCTCGCACAGCTTGACCATGCCGGATATCTTGAGACCCCTGGAGCTCACCGTGATAAAGGTGCGCAGCCACCCTATCCAGGCGATCAGTGAGAGCAGTGCGAGGATGAGCACAGCCATTCCCCCGGACCTGGCCCACGGCGCGGTGAGCATGACGCCGCCGCCGATAGCAAGGACTATGGCAAGGAGCAAGAGGAGCGGCCTCTTGCCCGTGCCTATTATAAACGATTCGAACTCCTCCAAAGGGAACCCTGAGACCATGCTGCCGCGAAGCAGGGTGAACTGGTTGCCCAGGGCGCCCGTATGCCCGGACACCAGTATCCTCCTGTCGGTGAGCACCAAGAGGCCCGGCCGGTAAAAGGAGCGGAACTTGAGCCGGTCAAGCACCTTCTCCCCTGGCAAAAGCAGCTCGACCTGTTTCATGTTCCTCGGGTTCTTCATGCAAGGATAACCGTAAAACCTTACTTAAGGGTGGCCTTCACCTTGGCCTTGCCGTCCTCCACAACCACCTTGAACTCCACCTTCTTTCCCTTGTGCTTTTCCTGGAGAGCGGGCTTCTGTTTCTTGATGGTCTGCTCCAGCTTCTCCTTTGATACGTTTGTGGACTGGTTTAGCTGGCGCCGGGCCTCCATAAGCTCCTTGTGCAGCTTGTCAACCTCGGCCTCGCCGCCTTTGGAGGGACCCTTTTTCTGTGAAGGCGGCTTTTGTCCGGGAACCTTGTCAACCGTGCCCGAGCTTATCTCCGGCTTGGGTCGCTTGTAGGTCCCGGCCTCGATCTTCTGCAGGTTCCGCATCCAGTACTGGTTGTAGGAGTTGAACTTGGACACCAGTTGCTGGAAGCGGAATCGCAGCTTGGTGTTTGGTATGTTCTGGTTGGACAGCTTCCGAAGCTGGAACTGCAGCGAGGTCTTCTCCTGCTCCGGGACCCTCTTGCGGCTGCCCATGAAGTACTGCTCGAACTGCAGGCGCAGGTCGTCCAGCCGTTTTTCCATGTTGGCTACAATTTCTTCATTGACAAGTTGTTCAGCCATCTCCTCTCCCCGTACATATTATCGGTCAAGACGATACGGTTGTAAAGGGGTGTCTTCCACGTTTGCCCCTGCTGCTCGATCACGATACTATAACCCGGACTCTTCAGGCAAGTGTTTTGATGGTTTTGTCAGGGGAGGACAAAAATGGCAAAGCCGAAAAGACTCTCACGCTCAGGGCCTGCCGCTGCCAAGGCCCCGGTCACGGGCGTATTCGCCACCTGCGACCCCAGGATTGACAAGGACTCCAGGAAAAGGGCGCAGAACATAGTGGTCATGGCCGCGGAAAAGATAGCGGCAGGGCTTACGATGCCGGAGGGGAAGAGCGCACCGCGAGCGACCTGCTTGACTGGTGCTTTGCCGGGCTCACCCGCAAGGGGTCACTCGACTTTGCCGGGACTTTATCGTGCACCTGCTTTGCCTCGTAGATGTCCGCCCTCACCATGCGCTCGACCTTGGGAACCTCTCCGCCTCCCCTTGCGCTCCCTGCGCTCTTCTGGCCGGAACCTTTGAAGTACTTCCTGAAATACAGACCGTGCCGGCCGCCGTGCACGTACGGCCCGCGCGGGCTCATGCCCACCCTGAAGCCGGTCACACCGCCGCTGAGACCAAGGCCGCCCTTTGACAGGTTCAGCCTGACCGGCCCGTTTGTGAGCGCCTTCCTTATGTAAAAACCCATCAGTGATCATAATATTATTCCATGCGACCTTCAACGGTCAATACTGAATCTCCGTGAACCCCGTTTTTTGACTTGTTAAAAAGCTCATGCATACAATATGGCCTTGTCCCGCACAGGCGAGGTCCATGAGTAAAAACAAAAGCAGACCACTCCCGGGCGCCGACCTGGTCCAACGCGAGCTTTCCGAGGTCGAAGCGGTGCTCTCCAGAGAAGCTCGTTCCGAGGTCCGGCTGGTTCTGGACGTAGGCTCCCATATCCTGGGCAGCGGTGGCAAACGCTTCAGGCCGCTGCTCACGCTGCTTGCCGGCAAGCTCGTGGGCATGCGCCGTAAAAAGGAGCTTATAAACTACGCCGCGGGCATGGAGTTCTCACACACCTCCACACTGCTCCACGACGATGTAATAGACGAGGCTGACCTGAGGAGGGGGACAACCTCTGCGAACCGGGAATGGGGCAACGCTCCCTCCATCATCGTGGGCGACTACCTCTTGTTCAAGTCCTTCTCACTGATGCTCGCGAGCGGGAACCGGGAGGTGATGAAGTTGATCTCGGACGTGGCCATAGAGATGGCCGAGGGGGAGGCCTACCAGCTTGCGCAGAAGAGCAGGGTGGACCTGTCCGAGGACCAATACGAGAAGATCATAAGGGCCAAGACCGCGCTGCTTATCCAGGCCGCGTGCCACGTGCCCTCGATTGCAGCAGGCTCGGACAAGAGAAAGCAGAGCGCCCTGAAGAGGTTCGGCTACCGGCTGGGCCTGGCCTTCCAGATAACGGACGACCTGCTCGACTACTCCGCGGAGCAGGAGAGGCTGGGCAAAGCGGTGGGCAAGGACTTCATGGAGGGAAAGGCCACCCTGCCCCTCATACTCGCCTTCCACAACGCATCCCAGAAGGACAGGCAGGCCATAAAGCGAATGTTCAATAAGAAGAGCCGCACCAGGAAGGAACTCGATCAGGCGATCAGGGTCATAAGAAGGAACCGCGGCATGGAGCTCTCAAAGGACCGCGCCCGCAGGCACGTAGAGGCGGCCAAGAAAAGCCTCGGCACCTTCCCGCAAAAGCCCGCAAAGGAAGCCCTCTTCCAGCTTGCCGACTACGTGGTGCAGAGGTCGAGGTAGAGCCCTGTCGCCTTTGAGTCAGTATTCAGCTAAAAGATTTATGAGCAAAGAGGCGGGAGGTATGAGTATGGTGCGGGGATAAGGTATTACGTCCAGATTTACTTTTGTATTTTGGCGATTGGCATATCCGTGCCTGAGACGTCGAAATGTGGATGTTGCTTTCCGTTTGTGAGCCTCGGGACCGTCTTGGCCACGTAGCTGAACAATTCTATCAGGCTGATATATTCATTTGAATCATAGTTGGCCTTGCCCTCCATCCCCTCCAGCATGGCCCAGGTAAAGAGCCCGTGATTGTACTTTGCATACTCCAGGGATGACTCTCCGCCCTTGCTTGCCGCCAAGGTATAGACCAAGCAGAAGAAAGCGCCTTGGTCAGGTCCTCTCCGGTGCCCAGCGTGTTGATGGAGAAGTCCGGGCAGGAGCAGTAGTTGCCACCAGGAGTCTCGCCCCGGATGGCCACCCGGTACCTGCCGCCGGTCTCCGGGTTCTCGATGATGAACTCCGAGAAGATAGGCTCCTCTCCGATGTTCTCCATCTTGAAGTCCTGCTCCTCGGAGGAGAGCGCCACCGGTATCCTCACCACCTCGTAATCCGCGAGGGTCTTTCCCTTGGCCTCGGAAATCTTCTGAACAAAGACCACCTTTCCCACCAGGTAATCGAGGTCTCCATGCTTTCCGTCCGGCCGCTCCAAGGTGGCGGTCAGGCCCATGCGGAAAGGCGCCGCGCAGGTCAAAGCGCCTTCCCGAAAAAACCTTCCCGGCAAATGGTGGACCTCGTCGAAGATGACCAGTTGGAACCGGTCGCCTATCTCGCCGCCGTGGATGGCCGCGCTGTGGTAGGTGGTGACCGTGACCGGTTTCAGGTTGTAAAGGTTGTCGCCCACGATCCCGGCATCGTAGCCCAGACCAAAAAGGATGCGGCGATGCCACTGGTACATCAGGTCCCGGATGGGCACCACCACCAGGGTGGGCTTCTCCATTCTGGCCATGGCGTGTAAGGCAACGTCGGTCTTGCCCGCGCCGGTAGGCAGAATTATCACTCCCCTTCCGCCAGCGTCACGCCAGGCCCAAAGGGCTTCCTCTTGGTCTTCCCGAAGATCGTGCAATTCAATGTGATTCCATTTTATCGGAGAGCTCTTTAGGACCTAGTCGCGGTATAGGGGGGCGAGAAAGCGGCCTTCGCTTTTTCGCGGCGTCAAAGACTGTCCGTAGAGGCGCGGCGCGAAAGCGATCAGCGAAAATTTGATCAAGCTTTCGCCCCGCGATCCGCTCGTCCGCCCTGTCTGACGCGACGGCACAGGCAGAAACAAATAGGCCGGTGCGATCAGATTCGATGTAAGCCTTGCCAAAAAGGCTGCCGCGGGTGACAATTGATCCAGGGAGATGTATTGACGGCAGGGATTTTTTCATATTCGTTATCAAGGTGGGGCAGTCAAATCGCCTTCCTTTAATGCGGCAAAGGTTTATTAACAAGTGATCCGATTGCTTGTGTTGCCCGATTAATGTCGTTCGATAAACGGAACTGGTTGAAAGGAGTAAAATGGCGGATTCGGCACACCATATTGAAAAGGGCGATTCTGTCAAGATCAAGCGCGATGTGAAGCTTCCCGACTCGAAAGGTATCTGTATCGGCGGTTGGCAGGGCCGGGTAATAAGCATTGAAAAAATCAAAGGAGGCAAAACTCTGATTGATATTGAATGGGACAGCATCACCTTGGAGGCGACGCCAATTGATTATATCAGAGAGTCTGAGGTTGAAGGTCTTGATTATACGCGGGTGTCTTTATACATTGATGAAGTCGAGCCGGCCCGCCCGCGGGATTCGGAAGAGGAAGCGCAGAATATTCGAGGACAGATGGCAAATTGGAGTTCTTTATTTTCACTGGGCGAAGCAGGAGATCGAATACTGGAGGTAATAGGTCACTCCGACTTGAATGACAGGTTGAAGGTGCTCAATGTCTGGAAGGAACACCTTAATGAAGTTCTTTCTTCTCCGTTCGAGGCAAGGGTTGACGAGTTCCAGGAACGCGGTCCCTTCCGGGAGGGCGATGAAGTGAAAGTCTTGGGGATTGTAAAAGTCAACGAGTTAATGGGCGTCATAGTCAAGATTAAACATGGCTGGCGGGGACGTAAATTTCCGCTTTGCGACTTGGAGGTTGCCGATAAAAAATCTCCGAATTATCTGCCGGTGAAGGATTACCGGGTGTGGCTTGACAACTGTTGACCGTTTGGCGTTTACACTTACAAGAATATGAGAAAGGAGGTGCTTTGAAAGTAGGCCGTAACGATCCCTGTCCGTGCGGCTCGGGCAAGAAGTACAAGAAGTGTTGCCTGGAAAAGGATGAGCAGTCGGCAAGGCGCGTGTCCGTGGCGGATGATGAATCAAGGCCTGATGATGACGCCATTGCTGACGATGATTTCGGCACGGGCCTGGACTTCTCCGACGCCGGCCTGCGCAAGATGGCGCGGGAACAAGAGAAGCGGATGTCGAAAGAGCAGAAGCGGTGGAAGCGGTTCTGGGATGAACTTGGCGATGCCTCGCCGGATGAGAAGATCAGGATGGCGCTTTCGGTGATCGAGAATGAGCCCGGTTTTGACGGGGAGCTGGCTTTTATGCTCGTGGATGCTTTGTTAGTCCCCCTTCAAAAGGCGGGCCGGGCAAAGGACCTTGATGAAATCATCAGAAGGATAGAGGAGCTTCAGCCCGAGGCCTATACCAGCGAATCCGGGTGGATGAATTATTTCCGGGCGGGCAATGCCATGCTCCAAGAGGACGGTGACTTGCTCACGCCCGTCTTAGCCATGGCCCGGGAGCCGGACAAGGCCACAGATGAATTTTTCCGGATGATATACCGGCTCCAATACCATAATCGCACCTATGTGCTGCGCCAGGTTCTGCCGGAAGCCTGGCCTCATATCAAGGACTCTTCCGAGATCATGCAGTTCGGGATTGACGAGTTTCAAGACATGTGTTTATGTTTGGTTCTCGATAAACACCTGGAGAAAGATCCTGACCTCGACCCGAAGGACCCTGCCTTTTTGGAGGAGATCCTTCCCTATTATGACGGGGACAGGGAAAGGCTGAAAAAAATTGTCCTGCACTCGACCGGCAGAGAAAAGCAAAGATTGAAAACCGTGGTAGTTGAGGACCCCGAGGTTGAACGGAATGACTATATCTTTTTCCTTTCCTTGGATTTTAACTATTTTCTCCATCATAATAAAGGATGGCCTCGCCCGCGGGGCCGGATGGCTCAAGACGAGATTTGCGAGTATTTATCCTGGCGGGAAAGGCAGGATGATGAGCGCAAAGCAAAATCCGCAACCAGCCCTGTTCCCCTATTGCTCCCTGACCCTAAAAGCGTGGACCGGTTCCTGGCCAATCATCTCCCCTTCGTGGGGTCAAGGCCATACCAGGCCGTGACATTCTGCCAGGCCATTCCGCCCTGGTTCGAGTTCCTGGCGGAGAGGAAACTGGCGGAGCCTGCGAACCCCCCCCGCCTCTGGTCCGGCATCAGAAAGAAGCTCAAACCGCTTCCCAAGGCCCTGGAGTGGCATGTTTACGATCCGGTGATGTTCGCCGATCTCAAGGCCTTGCTGTAGCATGGGCGGGGTACCCGGGCGATCATTTTTTCTTCGGAGGATCGGTAAGCAGAGGCGAGCGCCGGGTCAATGCATCCAGCTCGCCGCGAAAGGCGTAATCTTCCAGTGCCAGCAGAAAATCTCCCGGAGCAGAAGGAACGCCAATGCAGCTACGAAAATGACTGCAACAATCCTCAATGCCAAACCTTCCATTTTCCCCTCCTGTTGTTTTCTACTATTTCCGCAACAGGCTTACGTCGCCGGTATCGATTGCGTCACGAACTGCAGCGGGGCCGTACTTCCTCTTCAGCAACCTGTCTATCTCTTGCCTGAGACTATAGTTATGATTCCAACTCCTCGGCTTTATGCCGAGGCCCAGGAACCTTGGTTTATCTTCTTCCTCGGACTCATCAAAGGCAACGAGCTTGCCGCCGTATCGAACCTTCCCATGACTCTTCTGCATCTTCGCCTGTCTCCTGGTCTGACCCGCAAAAGGGCTGTCCTGGAAGCTGAAGACCCGGCTCCTCCATGCGGAATACCCGAACTCAAAGGTCCGGGTGGAAATCTTCTGTCCTATCCTCTCTTTCGTGCCCGGCTTGTGGTCACTGTCCCCACGACAGTAATAAAGGTAAATGCCGGTCTCGTCCCCGATGAGAACGGACTCCTGGAGAAATTTGTAGCCGAGGCGGTAGGCTTCTTCAGGCGGGATGCCGATCACGAACAAGGTCTCCTCTGCGGCCTTTTTCTTTTCGCCTGTCTTCTCGTCCTTATACTCGTACCAGCCCTCCAATTCAATGAACGAGTAATCCTTCATAACCGCGCCGACGAGCTTACTCTGTTGCTTATTGTTGAAGGCACGCCACTCTTGATCTGGAAGTGCGCCCGGGTTCGGGTCGTCGTCGTCCAGGTAGCCGAGTTCCCGTGCAGCTACGTGCTTGGACACGAAAACAGTAATCAAGGCAAAAGGCTCGTCCGTTCGCCTGCTGATGTGGTCAAATATCCGGTTGAGGGAACTCTCGGTCATGCACGTCCCCTCTCGGATGATAACATCAAGGTATCGAGTCATGTACCGATCCCACTCGGACTCGCGCTTGCTATCCTCTCGCTCCTGTCTTTTCCTCTCCCTTATGGCTGCCCTTCCTTTTTCAGTCATCGTCATTCTTCATCAACTCCTTTATCTTCGCAATATGCTAACGTCCCCCGTCTCGAAAGCCCTCGTCAATAACTCTGCGCTGTACCTTCGACGCAGTGCCTTGGAAACCAAGTCCCGATAAAGATAGTTCATCCCCCAGCTCTCGGCTCGCACCCCGAGCCCGAGGAGCTTGGGGTATTCATCGTCCTCGGTCCACTCGAAGTATTCCTCTCCCCCGTGCTTCTTTTGCAGACCGGGGACGCCGGTTCTTACCTTTGATTTTATCGTGTCTGCATCCGGGAGTTTCGGCTGAAAGCTGAAGGGACGGTTGCGCCAGACCGAGTATCCCTTCTTAAAGTTCATAGCCTGCAAGGTCTGGCCTATCAGTATCCTCTTGCCGGGATCGCTCTCTTTGCAGAGGATCAACTGTATGCCGTCCTTGCTGCCGACCAGCACCGACTCCTGGTTGAACCTGTTGCCGAGCCGCAGAGCCTCTTGAGGCGGGATACCGATTACAAATAGCGATTCTTCCTTCTCCCGGTGACCGTCCTCGTACTCGTACCAACCTTCAAGCTGGATAAAAGAGTAATCTTTCATAACCGCGCCTATAAGCTTGCTCTGGTGCTTGTTGTTATAAGCTCGATGGTCCTGATCCGGGAGGGCCTTCGGGTCCGGTTCCCCCTTATCGTCCACATAACCAAGCTCCCGTGCAGCTACACGCTTGGGGACAAAAGCCGTAATCAAGGCGAAAGGCTCCTCTTTCATCTGCTGGATATGGTCGAGTATCCGGTTGAAGGTCGCCTTGGTCATGCACTCGCCCTCACGGATAATAACGTCGAAGTACGCCTCACGGTCCCGGTTGTACTCGGCTTCCAGTTTTTTCTGGTTCCGTTTCCACCGCTCCGTTTCACTCTCGAATAACTTATCTTCCGTCATTCTTCCTCCACTCCTTTCTACCTTTCTAATCGACAAGCACGGGGTCCCTTTGTTCCAGACTTCTATAGACCCCTGAGATATCCTCCCAGGCTTGTTTTTAAGGTAGTCACCCCTGGTGTCAACGGTTGAGCAAGCGGGGGTTTACAATGTCTTCAAAAACCTGGAAGCAAGGAGGCAAGGGGATGTTTGAGAAGCTGGGGATTTACGGCATGGAGAGGGTCGAGAGCGCGGTGCTCTCCGGGCTGGTGACCGGGGACCCGGTGCTGCTGATCGGCAGCCACGGCACGGGCAAGACGCTCTTGTGCCATAGGCTCGCCCAGGCCATGGGCATGGAGTTCTGGGCCTATGATGCGTCCAAGGCCCTGTTCGAGGACGTGCTCGGGTTCCCGGACCCGTCGAGCCTCGCCTCCGGCCGGGTCGAGTACGTGCCCACCTCAATCTCGATCTGGGGCAAGGAGTTCGTGCTGGTGGACGAGCTCTCCCGGGCCAACCCGTCCATGCAGAACAAGTGGCTGGAGGTCATCCGCTCGCGCAGGATCATGGGCAAGGGCCTCGACGGCCTCAAGTTCGTGATCGCGGCCATGAATCCGCCAACGTATATCGGCGCGCACCCCCTGGACGCGGCCCTTGCGGGCAGGTTCGCACTGGTCGTGCCTGTGCCCGAGGTGAGCGAGATGGAAAACGACGCCGTGTCCAGGATAGTGCAACAGGTCTCCGAGGACGACGCCCCCATGCTCGGGAAGCAAAAGAGGCGCCATCCCAGAGGAGCGGACCTTATGGGTTTTATCGAGGCATGCAGGGAGCGCGCGAACGGGATCTCCGCGACCGACCGCAACAAGCTCTCTGCCTATGTGATCGCTGTGAACCAGTTTCTGGCAAGCCGCGAGATCGCGCTGGACGGCCGGCGGCTGGGCATGGTGCACCGCAGCCTGCAGGCGTACCTCGCTGTCGAGGCCGAGAAGAACGGGGTGGCTAAAAGGTCGCTCCTTGCGCATGATGAAGCCATCTCGGAGTGCCTGTCTTTCACCATGCCATTCGCCGCGCTTGGCGAGAGCATGGCCGAGACCGCGATCAAGGGCGCGCACTTCCACGCCAAGGCCGCACTCGACGGCGGCAAGCCCAGGACCGTGGCCGTGCTTTCCGCGGACCCCATGAAGGCTGCGGACGATTTCATAGAGAAGGCAAAAGAGATGCTGCCCGAGGAGCAGAAGTCGGCACTCACCAGGATACTGTCGAGAGCAAGGTCACAGGAGGACACCGAGCAGAAGGCGCCCGCGCTCCTGGCTGTGGTCGGCCTGGCAACAGCCGTTTGCGATGGACGGCTCAAGCTCGAGCCGGACGACCAGTACAGGGTGCTGGGATTCTTGCTCGAATCCACCATGATTGAGTCTGGAGCCGATTGCGGGGAAAGGCTCGGTAATATCTTCCGTGTGCTGAGGGAATTGTTGAAAAATAACTCGGGAGCTGAACTCAGCGAGCCCGCGGCCTTCCTCGGGTTCCGGCTCGGGTGTATGTCGCAGGACCAAGGTGCAAGTATGCGAAACCAATACATCGACGAGCAAGTGGCAGCAGACATATCCGCGGAGGTCTCGCGCATACTGAACAGTAAGGGAGGCTTGTCATGAGGATCAGCGCATTCAGGGAAGTATATTCAAAACCAGGACTGTACGTGATGGAGTGCGCCTGGGTTAACGTGCCCATGGACACGATCTTCAAGCAGGAGATTGTCAGCAACAGCCTGCTGGAGATGCCCGGCATCCACTGGAGAAGGAACTGCGTGGGGAATGATTCGGACAGAGAGCTGATCCCCGCGCCCATACGTTTCCAGGTGAACGGTGATGAATTTAATTTGCATGAGGGGATGGTCTTTTACAGGTCTATCTCCGAGCTCGTCGAGTTCATCGCGGAAAAGGTTGACTTTGAATCAGAAGGCCCGCTTTCGGAGCTTGCGTCAAGGGCGCGCACCATTGACGGAAAGGTGGAGCGCTTTGTCATCGAGGATATTCTCGACCACGAAGAGCGCAGAAGAAAATCCAGATATTTTACGGAAAGACCAAAGAGCCTGCCCTTGCAGAAGCTGTACTACGACAATATGAAGTCTGACTTTCACCAGGTATCATGCGGGAATGAGCGGGTTTTCGCCTTGAGACTGAATATGTTCATACCTGATCATATAGTCTTCGCCTTCGAGGAGTTCAGGGAAATTAACGGGTATAAGGCGCCCAGGTTCGTGTTGACCAAGCCTTTGATCGAGCATCATAACGGTGCATACGTGGAATACGCGGGTGTTCTGACATTCGACGGCGATAAGTATGAGTGGTGCAGGCACATGGACGACCTGCCCCCGGCGCTGCTCTCGGACCTGGACGAGCGGGGGAGCATGTACTACCTGTGCGATTTCGACATCCTGCCGATCGAGCACCTGGAGAGCTTCGCAATTGTGCGCGTGCCTCCGCGGGATGAGGTCAAGAGACTGGTGAAGGCCACAGGAGGACGTATCGAGCAGGAAGCGCCGCCGCACCCGCTCCTTGCAAACCCGGCGCTGGCCTTTGACTCCCATTACCCCATCCCGATACCGGACGGCATAGAGGTGGTGGACTCGCCCGAGGCCGCGCTGTGGTTCCTCTCCCGCACGGTGAAGGGCATCTTCATCCCCGGCCAGGCCGGCAGGATGTTCCCGGTGAGTAGAATACCGGAGCGGGAGTCCTTTCAATTGCTCACCAGGCCCCGGAGGTTTTCGCCATGAAGGTCAACAGCGAAAAGGATCTGCTGGAACTCGCCTTGGACGCGGCCTGGGAGAAGGAAGACCCGCGGCTTGCGTGGATGCTATCCAGCCTGGCCGGGGTGTCATCAGTGAAATTCTCGGATGAGGTTGACACCGCCTGTATCAAAAAGTCGGGCGAGAAGTACATGATCCGCTTCTCCCGGAACTTCGTGCAAAAGTACCTGGATACCCCGGACGACGTCCTCTTCGTGCTCCTGCACGAGATCATGCACAAGGTGCAGGGCGACCCGATAAGGGACATGGACCTGCGCAACCGGGTTGATCTTGCGGTGGCCAACATGGTCGAGGACATAGTGATCAATGCCCGCCTGTGTAAAATGTTTTTTCCCGGATCCCTGCCAATGTTCGATAAGCTATATGCGCGCGAGCTGTTCCCTGACGTGCTTATGATAACGCCTGTCAATCTATGTCGCGAAAAGAAAGATTCCGGGTTTGCGCTCTGGGAATATAAATGGAATTTCGAATGTCCGGAGCCAAAAGGAAAAAGCAGCCCGCCTGCCGTATCCACTTTTAAGCAGAAGTTATTGGATGCCCTGAAGCTGGTCAGGAACCTTCCTCCTCTGGACGAAGATTTGGTTTGGAAATTTAATAGCGCAATGACTGATGAAAAGGCCTTGAGCAGGTGGTATATAAGAGCATGGTTCAGGAACAAAGAGGTTACTGTTGAGCAGCTCTATGAGTGGATACGGCCGCTATTCCCGGAGGCGCCTGAGGTGATACTGCTGGGAGACCACGGCGACAAGTCCGGGGGCATGGACGGATGGGGGGATGTGCTTGGTGAATATGGAGCCGGTTACTCCGAGGATGAGAAGGACGACGAGATAGATGTCGAGGTCCAGCATAAGCACGTGAACAAGATGATCAGGATGATAAGGCGAGCGGTCGAGCCGGACCCCATGAACCCGCTTGAATCGTTCATGGTCCAGCCGGAGCGGAGCATGGTGCCCTGGCCCGGCAGGCGCGAGAACCTTTGGCTGGCCCTTGGACTCTGGCCCGTGTTCTGGAAGCCCCCGGTCTATACCCGGGACCTCGACTACCTCCAGCCACACCTCTACCTTGACGTGTCCGGCTCGACCGAGGAGAACCAGCCCATGATCTACGGCCTGGTGTACCACCTCGCAGACCTGATCGGAGATCCCATCTACATGTTCTCCAACACCGTGGCCGAGGCCGGCATCGAGGACATACGCTCAGGCAGGGTCCGCACCACCGGCGGCACGGACTTCGACTGCGTGATCGAGCACGCCACTCAAAACCGCTTCCGAAAGATCATCCTCATAACCGACGGGTACGCGGACATGAACGACAAGAACCGGAAAAGGGTCAGCTCGGGCGAGCTCGAAATATACCTGGTCCTCACAGAGCAGCCCCACCGACACCTGCCCGACGTGCTCGCAAACCACGCAAGGCAGACGTTTGTGTTGTCTTGAACGAGAGAAGGCTTGCGTGCCTAAAGTCTTGGTGCCGTCCCGTTGGAATTTATCACCGGTCTGTTGTATGCTTAATTATGAGCGGGATGCCGCATATTGTAACAGGGGGTTTTAAAAATGACCCATGCCCAGGGCGGGTGGCCCACACGGATTTTTCTTAAAATCAGTGCCTGCCTGTGCCTGGCCTGCCTGCGTCCGAACACACACAGGCAGGCACGCAGACAGGTGGGGCCCGGATGGACAAGTGCTTTTACAAATATAGCATATCCATGAATTGTGCAGATGGACCTGCTCGCTTCGCTACTGTCTGCGCCGCGTTCCTTGGCGCGGCAGGCAGGCGCCCACACAGATTTCGGAAAATCTGTGTGGGTTACCCGTTTGCGTGGTCGTCCACGCCTCCAGGAACCGCTTTAAAAAGGTCGTCCTCATCAACTCCTCACCTATTGACATCTGCATAAGTAATGCAATATAATAGGAGCATCCCAATATGGAGGGT
>CAZYTX010000071.1:0-15423 GCA_964650485.1 uncultured bacterium
GATGGTGCCCACGTTCACGTGAGGCTTGGTCCGCTTAAACTTCTCCTTGGCCATGATTTATCCTCCTTGCTTTGTCAATATCCTCTTACCTTTTTCAACACCTGCTGCTTCAGGCCCTCGGGCACGGCATCGTATCTTGAGAACTGCATGGTGTACGTGGCCCTTCCCTGGGTAAGAGACCTCAGGTTGCTCACGTAGCCGAAGAGTTCGGAAAGGGGGGCCTCGGCGTGATACACCTGCGCTCCCGACCTCGACTCGTTTCCCAGGATGAAACCGCGGCGGGCGTTCAGGTCTTTCAAGACCTCGCCTACGTACTCCTCGGGAGAGATGATCTCAAGCCTCATTATGGGCTCTAATAACACGGGCCCGCCCTTTTGCGCGGCCTGCTTCACGGCCAGCGCGGCGGCGGCCTTGTATGCCATCTCCGAGGAGTCCACCTCGTGGAACTTTCCGTCAAGCAGGGTCGCCTTTACGTCCGCCACCGGGTACCCTGCGAGCTCGCCCACTTCCAAAGCTTCCCTGATGCCCCGCTCAACCGCGGGAATGTACTCCGATGGTATGGCCCCTCCCCTTATCTTGTTCTCGAAACCTATGCCCTGGCCTCTGCCTAGGGGCTCGAACCTTACCTTCACCACTCCGAAGTGTCCCCTGCCGCCGGTCTGCTTTACGTACCTTCCCTCGGTCTCGCAAGTCCTTGTCAGGGTCTCCTTGTAGGCCACCTGCGGCTTTCCCACGTTGGCGCTTACGTTGTGCTCCCTGAACAGCCTTCCCACCATGACCTCCAGGTGCAGCTCGCCCTGTCCGGATATGATTGTCTGGCCGGTGTTCTCGTCAAAGAAGGCCTTGAAAGAAGGGTCCTCGACCATCATCTTGTTCAGGGCCTGGCTTAGCTTGTCCTGGTCGGCCCTGGTCTTTGGCTCGATTGCCACTGACATCACGGTCTCGGGGAACTCGATGGTCTCGAGCAGGACCGGCTTTCCGGGCTGTGTCAGGGTGTCGCCGGTGCCGGTGTGTTTCAGCCCCACCATGGCCACTATGTCGCCGGCGTACACCTCAGGCACGTCCTCCTCCTGCACGGCGTGCATCTTGAGCAGCCTGGAGACCCTCTCCTTTTTCTGCTTGCTGACGTTATACACCTGGCCTCCGGCCTTCAAGTGCCCGGAGTAGACCCTTACGAAAGTCATGGTCCCCTTGTAAGGGTCGTTCATCATTTTGAAGGCCAGGGCGGTGAAGGGCTCTTCATCGTCGGCCTTCCTTCTTATCTCGTCTCCGGTTTTGTAATCAACGCCCTTTACCGGCGGCACCTCCAGGGGGGAGGGGAGGTAGTCAATCACCGCGTCCAGGAGCGGCTGCACCCCCTTGTTCTTGAACGCGGCGCCGCACAGCACCGGGAAGAGGCTGCGCTCCAGGGTTGCTCTCCTGAGCGCCTCTCTCACCTGGTGCTCTGTCACCGCTTCTCCCTCCAGGTATTGGTCCATGAACTTTTCATCATTCTCCGCCAGTGTCTCCAGCATGGTCTCCCTCCAGCGGGCGGCCTCCTCCTGCATGGCTTCCGGCACCGGCAATTCCCTGTACCTTGCCCCCAGTGTCTCCTGGTCCCATATGACCGCGGTCATTCTTATAAGGTCAACCACGCCCTCGAACTGTGCCTCCACCCCCACCGGAGCCTGTATCGGCAGGGGGGTGGTCTTTAGCTTTTTCCTTATCATGTCGAGCACGTGCTGGAAATCCGCTCCCGCCCGGTCCATCTTGTTGACGAAAGCGATCCTTGGCACCCCGTACTTGTCCGCCTGTCTCCATACGGTTTCCGATTGGGGCTCGACCCCCCCGTAGGCGTCAAAAATAGCGATGGCCCCGTCCAGAACCCGGAGGGACCGCTCGACTTCGATGGTGAAATCAACGTGGCCTGGGGTGTCTATGATATTTACTCTGTGATCTCTCCAGAAGCAGGTGGTGGCGGCCGAGGTTATGGTGATGCCGCGTTCCTGCTCCATGTCCATCCAATCGGTCACAGTGGTGCCCTGGTCCACCTCCCCCAGGCGGTAGGTGACGCCCGTGTAGTAGAGCATTCTCTCGGTGGTAGTGGTCTTTCCGGCATCAATATGGGAGATGATGCCGATGTTGCGAATGCTCTGTAATGGTATGACTCTAGCCACGGTACTCTTCGCCCGCAACCCCTTTCTTCAGTATTGGACCAGGTTCCCTTTTTCAAATTCAGGATCATTAAACCTATTGTCCCGGCCGCCCGCTCTTTTAAAGAAGACGGCTTTATATGTCACCACCGGTAGTGGGCAAAAGCCTTGTTAGCCTCCGCCATCCGGTGCATGTCCTCCTTTTTCTTGACCGCGCTGCCCCTGTTCTCCGCGGCGTCCAGTATCTCCATGGCCAGCTTCTCCCTCATGTTGCGCTCCGTCTTTCTGGCATGGGCGTAGCTTATGATCCACCTCATGGCCAGTGTTTCCTGGCGCCTTGACCTGACCTCCACCGGCACCTGGTAGTTTGCGCCTCCCACCCTCCTGCTCTTGACCTCGAGCATGGGGGCCACGTTCTTTATGGCCTTTTTGAAGGTCTTTATGGGGTCGTCCTTGGTTTTTTCCGCTATTATATCCAGGGCGCCGTACACGATTTTTTCGGCAAGGCTCTTCTTGCCCCGGCCCATGATGGAGTTTATGAAACGGCTTATCTGCACGTTCTCGTAGATAGGGTCGGGTATGAGCTCCCTTGTTTCCACCGCGCCTTTTCTTGGCATTTTTCCGGCACCCCTCAGTTCACGCAATAAATGACCGGACCCGGTAATGCTCTACCCGCCCGGTCCGGTCCCTTCTACCTCGGCCTCTTGGCCCCGTACTTTGAGCGGCCCTGCTTCCTCTCTGCCACTCCCTGGGTGTCAAGGGTCCCCCGCACGATGTGGTACCTTACCCCCGGCAGGTCCTTGACCCTGCCCCCCCGGATGAGCACCACCGAGTGCTCCTGGAGGTTGTGGCCCACGCCTGGAATATAAGCCGATGCCTCGATCCCGTTGGTCAGCCTCACCCTGGCCACCTTGCGCATTGCGGAGTTGGGCTTCTTGGGCGTAAAGGTCGTGACCCGGACGCACACCCCCCTTTTCTGGGGGCAGTTCTGCAGGGCCGGGGACTTGGTTTTCCTCGCGGTCTTTTTGCGCGCGTTCCTTACCAACTGGTTTATAGTAGGCATCTTTTTTAACTCGACTCTCCGTTACGTAAAATAACTATTTTATTTAAAAACCGCATGGAAGTCAACCCCTTGTGCTTGTTTTTTTAAGGTCCGGGAAAAGTCTTTACAAGAGTGTGCTCCTTTTCATGCCAGGTCCCTCTCCTCCTCTTCCATCTCCAGCTCAGGCACCTCGATCATGAGCTTTCTGTAGCGCTCCATTCCGGTGCCCGCGGGTATGAGCCTTCCCATGATCACGTTTTCCTTGAGCCCGCGCAGGTAGTCTATCTTCCCGGCTATGGAGGCCTCGGTCAACACCTTGGTGGTCTCCTGGAAGCTTGCCGCTGATATGAAGCTCTCGGTGGACAGGCTGGCCTTTGTTATGCCAAGGAGCCTGGGCTCCGCTGTTGCCGGCTTTCCTTTTGCCGCGACTATCTTTTCGTTCTCCTCCTCGAAGGTGTCTCTGTCCACCTCGTCGCCCACCAGGAAGTCGCTGTCGCCTGCGTCGGTGATCCTCACCTTCTTGAGCATCTGCCTCACTATGATCTCGATGTGCTTGTCGTTTATCTTCACCCCCTGGAGCCTGTAGACCTGCTGCACCTCGTCCACAAGGTACTTGGCCAGTTCCTTCTCCTGCCTCACCCGCAGGATGTCGTGCGGGTTCGCGGAGCCTTCCATGAGAGGCTCGCCGGCCCTGACGTAGTCCCCCTGGTGCACGATGATGGCCTTTCCTTTGGGTATCTGGTAGGTCTTTGGCTCGCCCACCTCAGGGGTGACGGTGACTATTCGGCGTCCCTTCTGCTCCTCACCCAGGCTTACGATCCCGTCTATCTCGCTTATGATGGCGAGCTCCTTTGGCCTCCTGGCCTCGAAGAGCTCGGCCACCCTGGGCAGTCCTCCGGTGATGTCCTTTGTCTTGGTGGTCTCTCTTGGTATCTTTGCGATCACGTCTCCCGCGGAGACCTCGTCCCCCTCCTGCACCATCACGTGCGCGCCCACGGGCATGAAGTACCTGGCGAAGTTGTTCGATCCCGGCAGCTTCAGGGTCTTGCCGGAGTTCTTGTCCTTTATTGATATGCGGGGCCTGAGCTCGGGGTTCTTTGAAGGGATTATGACCTTGCGCGCGAAGCCGGTGCGGTCGTCCACCTGCTCGAGCATGGTGATGTTCTCCATTATGTCGCCGAACTTTATCTTGCCGTCAAGCTCGGTGAGAATGGGGTTTGCAAAGGGGTCCCACTCGGCCAGCATGGTCCCCGGCTTCACCTTCTTGCCTTCTTTCACCTTTACCTCGGCGCCGTAGAGTATGGGGTGTCTCTCCACCTCGATGCCCCGGTCGTCCTCGATCACTATCTCGCCGTTCCTGTTCATGGCCACCAGGTTCCCGGCCTTGTTCAGCACCGTGCTCAGGTTGGCGAACTTGACGGTGCCGGAGTAGTGGTTTATGTGGGTTGACTGCTCGCCCCTGCTGGATGCCGCGCCTCCAATGTGGAAGGTGCGCATGGTTAGCTGGGTGCCGGGCTCTCCTATGGACTGTGCGGCTATCACTCCCACGGCCTCTCCCAGGTTCACCTTGTGTCCCCTGGCAAGGTCCCTGCCGTAGCACTCCCTGCACACGCCTCGACGGGCCTTGCAGGTAAGCGCCGACTTTATGGGAACGCGGTCAATCCCGGCCTCGTCAATACTGTCAGCCTCCTGCTCGGAGATGATCTCTCCCCTCTTGATGATCACGTTGCCCAGCCGATCGTGGATGTCCTCCAGCGCGGTGCGACCCAGCACCCTCTGGCCGGCGCTCTCTATGATCCTGCCGGCCTCGACCAGGGCTGATATCTCTATGCCGTCTATGCCCTGGCAGTCGTCCTCGGTCACTATCATGTCCTGGGACACGTCCACCAGGCGTCGGGTGAGGTACCCGGAGTTGGCGGTCTTGAGGGCGGTGTCGGCCAGCCCCTTCCTTGCCCCGTGGGTTGAAACGAAGTACTGGAGCACTGAGAGGCCTTCCCTGAAGTTGGCCGTGATAGGGGTCTCGATGATCTCTCCGGAGGGTTTTGCCATGAGCCCTCGCATTCCGGCAAGCTGCCTCACCTGCTGCTGCGATCCCCTGGCCCCCGAGTCCACCATCATGTATATGGGGTTCAGGCTCTCCACCTCGGCCTGGTTGCCCTTGTCGTCAAGCACCTTCTCGGTGCCAAGCTCCAGGGTGAGCTCGTCCGCGATCTGGTTCGTGACCTCGCCCCACCTGTCCACAACCTTGTTGTAGCGCTCGCCCGGGGATATCCTGCCGTCCTGGTACTCCTCCTCTATCTCCCGGACCGCGCTATAGGCCTGGTCAAGCAGGCTTTCCTTTTTGGATGGAATATGTAGGTCATCAACACATATGCTCATCCCGGCGTAGGTGGCGTAATCGAATCCCAGGGTCCGGAGCTTGTCCGCCAGTAAGACCGTGTCCTTGTTGCCGGCGACCCTGTAGCAGAGGTTGACCAGGTTCTCCTGCTCCTTCTTCTTCATGACCCTGTTAATGGCCGAGAAGGGCACGGCCTCCGGCAGTATCTCGCGGAGTAGCACCCTTCCCGCGGTGGTCTCGGTAACCTTTCCTTCGATCCTCACTTTTATCCTGGCCTGCAGTTCGACCTCGCCCTGTTCGTATGCGAGCCTGACCTCCTCGGGCGTGGCGAATGCCTTTCCTGTGCCCTTGACAAATGGCTTCTCCCTGGTCATGTAATATATTCCCAGGACTATATCCTGGCTGGGTCCTATGATGGGCTTGCCGTTTGCGGGCGAGAGTATGTTATTGGTGCTCATGATAAGCACGCGCGACTCCACCCTTGCTTCTAGGCTGAGAGGCACGTGCACCGCCATCTGGTCCCCGTCGAAGTCGGCGTTGAACGCCTGGCACACCAGTGGATGCAGTTGTATGGCCTTGCCCTCGATGAGCACGGGCTCGAACCCCTGTATTCCCAGCCTGTGCAGGGTGGGGGCGCGGTTCAGGAGCACCGGGTGCTCGGTTATGACCTCGTCCAGTATGTCCCAGACCTCGTCCTTCCCGCGCTCGACCATCTTCTTGGCCGCTTTTATGGACGTTGCAAGCGATCTTTCCTCCAGCTTGTTGTATATGAAGGGCTTGAAAAGCTCGATCGCCATCTTCTTGGGAAGGCCGCACTGGTGCAGCCTGAGCTCGGGCCCGACCACGATGACGGAGCGGCCGGAGTAGTCCACCCTCTTTCCGAGCAGGTTTTGCCTGAACCTGCCCTGCTTGCCGCGGAGCATGTCGGAGAGGCTTTTCAACGGTCTTTTGTCCGGGCCGCTTATTGCTCGTCCCCGTTTGCCGTTGTCAAAGGCGGCGTCCACCGACTCCTGTAGCATGCGCTTCTCGTTCCTAATTATTATCTCGGGAGCGTTCAGCTCGATGAGCCTCTTCAACCGGTTGTTCCTGTTTATCACCCTCCTGTAGAGGTCGTTCAGGTCAGAGGTTGCGAACCTCCCCCCGTCCAGGGGCACCAGCGGCCGGAGGTCCGGGGGTATGATGGGCACGCTCTCAAGTATCATCCACTCGGGCCTGTTGCCGGACTTTCTGAATGCCTCGGCCACCTTGAGCCTCTTTCCCAGCTTGGTCCGCCTGGCCTCGGACTTGGTCTCCTGCATCTCTGTGCGCAGCCTCTTTCCGAGCTCTTCCAGGTCAATGGCGGCCAGCATGTCCCTTATGGCCTCGCCCCCCATTCCCACCTTGGGGTTCTTTCCCTCTTCCACCACCTTGTTATATTTTTCCTCGGGCAGGACCTCTCCCGGCTCCAGGTCGGAGTCACCCGGGTCCATCACAATATATGACTCGTAGTAGAGCACCTTTTCCAGGTCCTTTAATGTAAGGTCGAGCAGCGACCCTATCCTTGAGGGTATACTCTTCAAGAACCATATGTGGGCCACGGGCGCGGCCAGGGAGATGTGCCCTATCCGCTCCCTTCTCACCTTGGAACGTATGACCTCCACCCCGCACTTCTCGCAGGTGATGCCCCTGTGCTTCATGCGTTTGTACTTCCCGCAGTTGCACTCGTAGTCTTTTATCGGCCCGAAGATGCGGGCGCAGAAAAGACCGTCCCTCTCGGGCTTGAAGGTGCGGTAGTTTATGGTCTCGGGCTTTTTCACCTCGCCGTGGGACCACTCCTCGATCTTGTCGGGTCCGGCGAGTGATATCTTCACCGCGGAGAAGCTGAGCGGGCTTTTCGGTCTCTCGAAAATTCCAAGCGCTAAATCCTTCACTGTGAAACCCTCCTTGTACGGGGAAGAATCCTTTTCAATGTCAATCTTATATTTTTCACTCCGCCACCTTTTCCAGCAGGGTGACGTCGAGTGCAAGGCTTTGCAGCTCTTTTACCAGAACGTTGAAGGACTCGGGCAGTCCCGCCTCGAAATCGTGCCTGCCCTTTACAATGGCCTCGTACATCCTGCTCCTTCCCACTATGTCGTCCGACTTCACCGTAAGCAGCTCCTGGAGGGTGTAGGCGGCGCCGTAGGCCTCGATGGCCCACACCTCCATCTCCCCGAGCCTCTGTCCGCCGAACTGGGCCTTGCCCCCGAGCGGCTGCTGGGTCACCAGCGAGTAGGGGCCGATGGAGCGGGCGTGTATCTTGTCGTCCACCAGGTGGTGGAGCTTTAACATGTACATGGAGCCCACCGTGACCCTGTTGTCAAAAAGCTCGCCGCTCCTCCCGTCAAAGAGCACCGCCTGGGCCGTGCGGGGCCTGTCCCCGGTCTCCAGGAGCTCTTTTATCTCTTTCTCCCTTGCCCCGTCGAACACCGGCGACTCGGTGAAAAGTCCCTTTCTCATGGAGCCGGCGAGTTCCATCGCCTCCTGGTCCGAGAGCTGGTTGATCTGCCTCGATATCTTCTTCGAGCCCGCGAGCGAGGTGAGCTTCTTCTTTATCTTCTCAACCCCGTAGTTCTCCTCGATCATGCGGTTAATACTCTCGCCTATCCCCTGGGAGGCCCATCCAAGGTGTGCCTCCAGTATCTGGCCCACGTTCATCCTCGATGGCACCCCCAACGGGTTCAGCACTATGTCCACGGGCGTCCCGTCCTCCATGTAGGGCATGTCCTCTTCCGGAAGTGTCCTGGACACCACCCCCTTGTTTCCGTGGCGGCCCGCCATTTTGTCACCCACGGAGAGCTTCCTCTTCATGGCCACGAAGACCTTGACCATCTTTATCACGCCCGGGGGAAGGTCGTCCTCCCTCTGCAGGCGCTTTATCCGCTGCTCCACCGCCCTCTCCACCAGCTCGATGCGCTCGATGGCCCTGTCCACCAGCGCTCCCACCTCGAGCTCCAGGTCGGCCTTGCCGGAGACCGAGAGCCTGGGCCAAAGTTCCATGCGGACCCTGTCGAGGAGCTCGCCATCCACCTGCTCGTCCTTCTTTGCCGCCTGCTTTTCGGTCTTGGGGTCCATGACCCTGTGGAGGAGCTTCTTTCCCCCTATCTTTTTCAGGACCTTCTTCTTTACGTCTTCCTTTATTATTTTTATCTCGTCGTCCTTGTCCTGGAAGAGCTTTTGCACCTCTGCATCCTCGATGGTCTTGGACCTCTCGTCCTTTACCACCCCTTTCCTGGAGAACACGCGAGCATCTATCACAGTGCCCTCCACTCCCGGGGGCACCCGCAACGAGGTGTCTCTCACGTCCCCCGCCTTCTCGCCGAAAATAGCCCTGAGCAGCTTCTCCTCGGGGGAGAGGTGCGACACGCTCTTGGGGGTGATTTTGCCCACCAGTATGTCTCCGGGCAAGACCTCGGCCCCGATGCTCACGATTCCGCTCTCGTCCAGGTTCTGGAGGGACTCCTCGCCCACGTTGGGTATGTCCCTTGTTATCTCTTCTTTTCCAAGCTTGGTGTCCCTGGCCGTGGCCTCGAACTCCTCGATATGCACCGAGGTGAACACATCCTCTTTTATGAGCCGCTCGGAGATGAGTATGGAGTCCTCGAAGTTGTAGCCGCCCCAGGGCATGAAGGCCACCAGCACGTTCTTTCCAAGGGCCAGGTCCCCGTGGTCCGTGGCCGGTCCGTCAGCTACGACCTGCCCCTCCTCAACACTCTGCCCCTGCTTCACCGCGGGCTTCTGGTTCAGGCAGGTGCCCTGGTTGGATTTCATGTACTTTATGAGGTTGTATATGTCCACGCCGTGGTCCACGCCCTCGGCCTTCACCTCTTCCTCGTCCGCCTTTATTACGATCCTGGTGGCGTCAACGTTTTCCACCACCCCGCTGCGCCTGGCAACCGAGGCCGCGCCCGAGTCCCTGGCAACCACCTCCTCCATGCCGGTGCCCACCACCGGGGCCTCGGTGCGTATGAGTGGCACGGCCTGCCTCTGCATGTTGGACCCCATGAGCGCCCGGTTGGCGTCGTCGTGCTCCAGGAAGGGTATGAGCCCCGCGGCCACCGACACCAACTGGTTGGGGGACACGTCCATGAGGTCCACCTCCTCGGGCGGGACCAGGATGAACTCGCCCTCCCTTCCGCGCGCGCTCACCAGTTGGTTTATAAAGCGGTTGTTCTCGTTCAGGGGAGCGTTGGCCTGGGCGATCACGTGCCCTTCCTCCTCCAGCGCCGAGAGGTAGTTGACCTCCTGCATTACCTGTCCCTCGACCACCTTGCGGTAGGGGGTTTCGATGAAGCCGTACGGGTTGACCCGGGCATAGGTGGACAGCGAGGCTATCAGCCCGATGTTGGGGCCCTCGGGGGTCTCCACCGGGCAGATGCGGCCGTAGTGGGTGGGGTGCACGTCCCGCACCTCGAACCCGGCCCTCTCCCGGGTGAGCCCTCCCGGCCCCAGTGCGGAGAGCCGGCGCTTGTGGGTGACCTCGGAGAGCGGGTTGGTCTGGTCCATGAACTGCGAGAGCTGGCTGGACCCGAAAAACTCGCGGATCACCGCCATCACCGGCTTGGAGTTGACCAGGTCGTGCGGCATCATGGTCTCGATCTCCTGGAAGCCCATGCGCTCCTTGATGGCACGGGCCATCCTCACCAGCCCGATCCTGAACTGGTTCTCCAGGAGTTCTCCTACAGAGCGCACCCTCCGGTTCCCCAGGTGGTCTATGTCGTCAACCTCGCCCTTGCCGTCTTTCAGCTCCAGGAGGTACTTGACCACGGCCATGATGTCTTCCTTGGTAAGGGTGTGCACGTCCAGGGGTATGGAGAGTCCCAGCTTGTGGTTCAGCTTGAGCCTGCCCACCTTGGCAAGGTCGTAGCGCTCCGGGTTGAAAAAGAGGTTCTCGAACAACGAGGTTGCGCTCCTCGCGGTGGGAGGGTCTCCCGGCCGGAGCCACCTGTAGATCTCTATCTTGGACTCCTCCGGGGAGAGCGACTTGTCCAGCAGCAGTGTGTCCCGAAGAGACGAGGACACCCGGATGTTGTCGAAAAATATTGTCTCGAACACGGATATGCCGTTGTCGCGAAGGGCCTGGACCTTCTCCTGGTCAAGCTCCTGGTTGGCCTCGAACAGGATCTCGCCGGTCTCCTTGTTGATGATGTCGTGGGCAAGCACCTTGCCGGCAAGCTCGTCTTCGTTCACCGGGATCCTGGTAACGCCTGCTTCTCTTAGCTTCCTGATGCTGGCCCTGCGCCATTTCCTGCCCTTCTTGGCGATGATCTCCCTGGACTCGGGGTCCCTGACCTCGCGCGTCACAGTCTGTCCCTGGAGCACGTCATCCACCACGGACTTGTATATCCTTTCCTGGTCCTCCAGGTAGACCTTCTCTGTCTTGTAGAAGAAGTTGAGTATCTCCTCGGTGGTGTAGCCCAGGGCCCTGAGAAGCACGGTGGCCGGCAGCTTCCTCCTCCTGTCTATGCGCACGTGGAGGATGTCTTTATGGTCGAACTCGAAGTCAATCCAGCTTCCCCTGTAAGGGATGATCCTTGCGAAGTAGAGGACCTTTCCGGAGGCGTGCGTCTTGCCCCGGTCGTTGTCGAAGAATACCCCGGGGGAGCGGTGAAGCTGGCTCACGATGACCCTTTCGGTGCCGTTAATGATGAATGTCCCGTTCTCGGTCATGAGCGGGACCTCGCCGAAGTATATCTCCTGCTCCTTCACGTCCCGGATGGCCTTTAGCCCGGTCTCCTCGTTCACGTCCCAGACCACCAGCCTTATGCGCACCTGCAGGGGCGCGGCATAGGTGTTCCACCGCTGGCGGCACTCCTCCACCGTGTACTTTGGCTCCTCCAGCCTGTAGCTCACGAACTCGAGGGACGCGATGTCGTTGAACCCCTTTATGGGGAACACGCTGTTGAACACCCCCTGCAGCCCGTCGCCGGTGCGGTCTTCAGGGTTCACCGTCATTTGCAGGAACCTCTCGTAGCTCTGCCTCTGCACGTCTATGAGGTTTGGTATGTCGGTGATCTTGGGTATCTTGGCAAAGCTTCTGCGAAACCTCTTCATGTTGGCGAAATAGGCCATTCTCTCTCCTTTTTATTGTTCCAGACCGAAGTGGTGTACGCTTTCCGCCAAAACAGCGGATCATCTCATCGCTGGTTCCGGCCCTACTTGATCTCGACCTTTGCTCCCGCGCCTTCCAGCCTCTTCTTGATCTCCTCGGCCTCCTCCTTTGGCACGTCCTCCTTTATGGGAGAGGGCAGCTCCTCCACCAGCCCCTTGGCCTCCTTCAGGCCGAGCTGGGTGATGGCCCTTATCTCCTTGATCACGTTGATCCTCTGCTCTCCCACGTCGGTAAGGACCGCGGAGAACTCGGTCTGCTCCTCGACCTCGGGCTGGGCCCCGGCGGCCGCGGCCGCGGGGCCGGCCATCATCATGGGGGCCTGCGCGGACACGTCGTAGCGCTCCTCGAACTCTGAGACGAACTCGGAGAGCTCCATCAAGGTAAGCTTGTCAAAAAACTCGAAAACCTGTTCCTTTGTTATCTCCGCCATCTTTATCTCTCCTTGTCCTGATAAATCTTTTTTTCTTGTTTCGCTTCACGCGGCTTCCTGCTTCTTCTGCTTCAATGCCGCCATCGCCCGCCCGAGCTTTGCCGGCCCGGCGGCAATGGCCCCGTGCAGCTTCTGCGGCCCGGCCTTTATAAGCCCCGCCATCCTGGCCAACAACTCCTCCCTGGAGGGCATGGTTGCAAGCACGTTCTTGACCTCGTCCGCGGACATGGCCCGGCCGGTTATGGCCGCGCCCTTGAACTCGAGGGCCTCGTTGCCTTTCTCTTTTGCGAACTCGGCAAGCACCCTCGCGGCCGCGCCCGGGTGCTCGGGGTGCCATGCCATGGCGCTGGGTCCGGTGAGGAAGTCCAGCACCCCCTCCATGGGCGTGTCTTTGGCTGCCATGCGCATGAGGGTGTTCTTCACCACCCTGAACTGCACTCCCGCCTCCCTGCACCTGGTGCGCAGGTCCGTCACCTGGGCCACGTTAAGGCCCCGGTAGTCCGCGAGCACCACTGAGGGGGCTTTTTCAAGCTCCTCGCTCATCCAGCTCACGAACCGCTCTTTCTCTTCCCTTTTCAAGCCAGCCCTTTACCTCCTTTCCCCGCTCCGGACCTCCGCGTCAATGCTAACGCACGCTTGTCCTGGCTCTCTCAAGCCCGGACCGCTTTCAATAAGGGCCCGGAAACCTGCCTGCCGCGCTGCGGCGCAGGCAGGGAGGCGAGGAAGCAAGTTACGTCTGTGCAGGCCGGGCATTCGCCCGTTTGACGCGAAGGACCTGCGGTCTTTGACGAACTCCGTTTTATTTCACCAGCTCTCTCAAGCTCATGGGATCTATCTTTATTCCCGGTCCCATGGTGGTTGAGATGCTCACCGCCTTTATGTACGTCCCCTTGGACGCGTCCGGCTTCGCTTTCAGCAGGGCCTCGTAAAAGGTCTTGAAATTGTCCTTCAGCTTGTCTTTGCCAAAGCTGTGTTTTCCTATGGACACGTGTATGTTCGAGCCCTTGTCCACCCTGAACTCGAGCTTTCCCGACTTAAGCTCTTTGACCGCCTTTGCCACGTCCATGGTGACGGTCCCCACCTTGGGGTTTGGCATCATTCCCCTGGGCCCCAGTATCTTTCCAAGCTTTCCCACCTGGCTCATCATGTCCGGGGTGGCAATGGCCTTGTCGAACTCGAGCCAGCCTTCCTCCTGAATTTTCTTGACCAGGTCCTCGCCCCCCACATGGTCTGCGCCGGCTTCCTCGGCTTCCTTTTCCTTCTCGCCTTTTGCGAACACCAGCACCCGCACCGGCTTGCCGGTCCCGTGGGGCAGGACCACGGTCCCCCTCACCATCTGGTCGCTCTTTCTCGGGTCCACGCCCAGCCTGATGGCCAGGTCCACGGTCTCGTCGAACTTGGCGCCCTGGAACCCCTCCAGGAGCTCGAGCGCCTCGTCAACCGGGTAGAGCCTTTCCCTGTCTATCTTCTCGCGAATCTCTTTAACTCTTTTGCCCCTTCTCGCCATTGGTCCCTCCCCCAAAGGCCCGATCGCTCTTTACTCCACGACCTGTATGCCCATGCTCCTGGCCGTGCCGGCAATGATCTTGGCCGCGGACTCCACGTCCTTGCTGGAAAGGTCCTGGAGCTTCAGCTCGGCTATCTCCCGCACCTGCTTCATGGTGACCCTGCCCACTTTCTCCCTCTTGGGGTCCGCGGACCCCTTGGCTATGCTGGCCGCCTTTTTCAGGAGCACGGAAGCGGGCGGCGTCTTGGTGATGAAGCTGAAGCTGCGGTCGCCGTACACGGTGATCTCCACCGGGGTCAGTATCCCCTGCTCGTCCTTTGCGGTCTGTGCATTGAACTCTTTCACAAAGGCGGCGATGTTGACCTGGTGCTGTCCCAGTGCCGGCCCCACCGGCGGTGAGGGCGTGGCCTGTCCCGCTGGTATATGCAGCTTGATCTTGGCGATGACCTTTTTCATTTCTTCACTCCCGCCCGTGGTCCAGGGTCACTCGATTAGAGCCTCACCCCTTCTCCACCTGCATGAAATTTAGCTCCACCGGCGTCTGCCGGCCGAAGATGCTAACCAGCACCTTGACCTTGTTCTTCTCGGGCTTGACCTCGTCCACCACGCCGTTAAACCCCTGGAAGGGGCCGTCAACAACTTTGACCACCTCGCCCCGCTCATACTCGTCCTTGGGCTTTGGCCTCTCCGCGCCCTCTGTGATCATCCTGGTGAGGCGCTGCGCTTCTTCTTCCGGCACCGGCGGCGGGTTCCTGGTCCCGCCCACGAAGCCGGTTATCTTGGGCGTGTTCTTGACCAGGTGATAGGTCTCGTCATTGAGGATCATCTTCATCAGGACGTAGCCCGGAAAGAACTTCCTCTGCGAGACTTTCCGTTTTCCGCCCACCAGCTCCACCACTTCCTCGGCCGGTATCAGGACCTCGCCGAAGAAATCCTCCATCTTCCGCCGTCTCACCCGCTCCTCCAGGGCCTCCTTGGCCTTCTCCTCGAAGCCGGAGTAAGTGTGCACCACGTACCATTTCATCTCGTCGGACGCCATCTTAAGTAACTCCAAAAAGGGCTCAAGCAAGCGAGTAGACAAGGTTCATTATGAAGTCATAGATCTTGTCGAACACGAAAAGTATGCCGGCAACCACGAAGGTTACGCCTATTACCACCAGGGTGGTGCCCCGCACGTCCTTCCAGCCCGGCCAGGTGACCTTCCTGATCTCGGCCACGGCCTCCACACCGAACTTGTTGGCGCGCTCGTTCCTGCGCGTGTACTCGACCGCGGCCGCGGCCAGGCCGAGCGCCACAAGCGCCGCTCCCCCTTCGGCCCAGAAGCCGGTAAGCAAGAGGTCCTGGAGCGCCAGGGTGCTTATAAGCTCGGTGACGGAGGTGATGAACTTGTAGAGCACATAGGCCAGCACCAGCCCCAGCCCGTAGAGCCAGTACATGAGAATTCTTTGATTGTCCAGGACCATTGATTCAAGCACTCCTTTTCAAAAACAGATCAATTGGCACGCCAGGAGGGACTTGAACCCCCAGCATCCGGTTTTGGAGACCGGTGCTCTACCGGTTGAGCTACTGGCGCGCATCCCCCTTTATTTGGTTTCTTTGTGGGGCGTATGTTTCCTGCAGTTGGGACAATACTTTTTAAGCTCCAGCTTGTCCGGGGTGTTCTTCTTGTTCTTCTTGGTGGAATAGTTCCTGTGTTTGCACTCTCCGCAAGCCAGCGTAATAATAATCCTTGCTTCCTTGGCCATCTACAGCGCCCCCGCTATCCCTTTAAAAGCCTTAGTCTTTATACCGGCTTCCAGGTTACTCCAGAATCTCCGTGACCACTCCCGCGCCCACGGTGCGGC
>CAZYTX010000072.1:0-15073 GCA_964650485.1 uncultured bacterium
TCAAGGCCGGCTATCCTGAGTGCGGCTCCGGCGGATCGGGCCGCTGGGCCCCGGCGCTGGACCTTACGTCCGCGGCCACAATAGCCGCGGAGTGAATAAGATCACTCCACCGGCCCCGGCCAAAGAACGCTTTCCCCCCAGATAAGGTTATGGCGGGGGAACTTATCGTTCAGCATGGCGGATGTGTCGTGTAGTAGTTGAGTGAGGGCGTTGGTGCGAAAGGGGGGAGTCGAACCCCCACGGCTGTAAGGCCACTGGACCCTGAACCCAGCGCGTCTACCAGTTCCGCCACTTTCGCAAGTCCGATATTTAGTGTAACCAAGCCGCTTTTATATTCAAGCCTCTTTTTTCTTTGCGGCCTTTTTCTTTGTTTTCTTTTTGGGTGTCTGCTCGGGAGCGGGCTTTTCCTCTGGCAGCAGCTCTACCATGGCCATTTGCGCTCCGTCACCCGGTCGTGCTGATGTTTTGGTCAACCTGAGGTATCCTCCGTTCCTTTGCTCGTACCTGGGCGCGATCTCTTCGAAGAGCTTTTTGACCGCGTTTTTTTCTCTTATAACGGCCAGGGCCTGTCTCCTTGCGTGGAGGTCTCCCCTCTTGGCCAGGGTTATCATTTTTTCCGCCCAGGTTTTGAGCTCCTTTGCCTTTGTATGCGTGGTCTCGATCTTCTCGTGCTTTAAAAGGGAGGTGACCATGTTCCTGAACATGGCCTCCCTGTGAGACGATGACCTGTCGAACCTCCTGGTCTTGCGGCGGTGCTGCATATCACGATTTCCCCTTTGCGAACTTCTTCTCCCACCTCGGGTCCGGGAAGTTTTCGAGCTTCATGCCCAGGTGCAGCCCCATCATTCCCAGGACCTCCTTGATCTCGTTCAGGGACTTCCTGCCAAAGTTCTTTGTCTTTAAAAGGTCCTGCTCGCTCTTCTGGACCAGCTCGCCTATGAGCCTGATGTTTGCGTTCTTGAGGCAATTGGAGGCCCTTACTGAAAGCTCGAGCTCGTCCACGCTCCTGTAGAGGTTGGGGTCCACGTCGGAGAGCTCGTCCTCGTCGGCCTCGACCTCTTCCAGGTCCGCGGCGTCCTCGAAGTTTATGAATATGGAGAGCTGGTCTTTCAGTATCTTGGCGGCGTATGCCACGGCGTCCCTGGGCGAGGCGGTCCCTGTGGTCCACACCTCCATTATGAGCTTGTCGTAATCGGTAATTTGTCCCACCCTGGCGTTTGTGATCCTGTAGTTCACCTTGCGCACGGGCGAGAATATAGCGTCCATGGGTATTGTTGAGACTGGCAGGTCCTCGGTCTTGTTGCGCTCCGCTGGCACGTACCCTTTGCCGGTCCTCACCCGCATCTCCATTTTCAGCTTGGCGCCCTTGTCAAGTGTGGCTATGTGCTGCTCGGGGTTGAATATTGTCACGGAGTTGTCCGCCTGAATGTCCGCGGCGCTGACTTCCGCTGGCCCCTCCTTGGCAAGCTCCAGCACTTTTGTGTCCTCGCCGGAGTATTTCAGGACCACGTCTTTGAGGTTCAACACCAGCTCTGTCACGTCCTCGGTGACGCCGGGGATGGTTGAGAACTCGTGCTGCACTCCGTCAATTTTGACGGCGACTATGGCCGAGCCCTGCAGGGATGACAGCAAGGTCCTCCTCAGGGCGTTTCCCATGGTGATGCCGAAGCCCCGCTCCAGGGGCTCTGCGGTGAACTTTCCGTAGTACTCGGTCATTGATCCCTGCTCGATCTCCAGTTCTCTTGGCTTTATCAGGTTCTTCCAGTTTCTCTGCATTAAGGTCCCCTCCCTGGTGAAAGGAATAATATTCATTTACTTGGAATAGAGCTCGACTATCAACTGCTCGTCAATGGGCATGGTTATGTCTTCCCTTGCCGGCAGCTCCTTTACCGTGGCCTTCAAGTTCTCCTGGTCCACATCGAGCCAGCGGGGTATGGCGCCCCTTTTGTTAATCTCTTCCACCGCCTGCCTTATTACCGGTTTGTTCCTGCTCTTTTCGCTGATCTCTATCTCGTCTCCCATGGCCACCAGGCATGATGGAATGTTGACCTTGCGTTTGTTTATCATCACGTGCCCGTGCCTTGTAAGCTGCCTTGCCTGGTTCCTGGAGCTTGCAAACCCCGCCCTGTAAACCACGTTATCCAGTCTTTTTTCCAGCAGCAGCAGCAGGTTGTTCCCGGCCATGCCCTTCATCCTGTCGGCGCGCACGAAGGAGTGCCGGAACTGCTTCTCCAGGGGCCCGTATATCCTTTTTACCTTCTGCTTCTCTCGTAGCTGCAGCCTGTAGTCGGAGAACTTGAGCCTCCTGTCCCCGTGCTGTCCCGGGGGCTTGTTCCTCCTGTCCACCGCGCACTTTTCCGTGTAGCACCTCTCGCCTTTGAGGTAGAGTTTGAGCCCCTCCCTCCTGCAAAAACGGCAAACCGCTTCTCGATACCGCGCCACTTTATACCTCCTCTACACCCTTCTTCTCTTGGGGGCCCTGCACCCGTTATGGGGAATGGGGGTCACATCTTTAATCATGGTGATCCTGAGACCGGCGCTCTGCAGCGCCCGGAGTGCGGACTCGCGTCCCGAGCCCGGTCCCTTTACCAGGGCCTCGACGCTCCTCACCCCCATCTCCTGGGCCCTCCTCGCAGCCTCGGCCGCGGTCTGCTGGGCCGCGAAAGGCGTGCTTTTCCTGGAGCCCTTGAAGCCCACCACCCCGGCGCTCACGCTTGCCAGGGTATTGCCCTGGTGGTCGGTTATGGCCACGATGGTGTTATTAAACGAGCTCTGTATCCGGGCCACCGCATGGTCCAGGTGCTTTTTGACCTTCTTCTTGCCCTTCTCCCTCTTTTTTGCCATGTGCTATCCTCGTCTTCTCGGTAAGCGTTTCCTACTTTGCCTTGGGCGGCTTTTTCCTTCCCGCCACCGGCTTTCTGGGCCCTTTCCTCATCCTGGCGTTTGTATGCGTCCTCTGCCCGCGCACGGGCAAACTTTTCCTGTGGCGCAGCCCCCGGTAGCAGCCCATGTCCATGAGCCTCTTGATGTTCATGCTCATCTCTTTTCTGAGCTCGCCCTCGACCGTATACTTCGAGTCAATGATCTGCCTTATCTTTGCCACCTGCTCCTCGTCCAGGTTGTTGCTCCTTACCATTGGGTCTATGCCGGCCTCTTCCACGATCTTTTGGGCCGCGGTCTTGCCTATACCGTAGATATAGGTAAGGGCCACCTCGATGGGCTTGTTGGGCACGTCCACGCCTGCTATTCGGGCCATTTAACACACCTCCGATCAGCTAACCCTGGCGCTGCTTGTGTCTGGGGTTCTTGCATATTATGCGGACCACTCCGCGGCGCCTTATGACCTTGCAGTCCTTGCACCTCTTTCTGACCGACGCCTTCACCTTCATGCCGACTCTTCCTTTCCCGCACGCTACCTTATTTCCTGAACGTTATCCTTCCCCTGGCGGGGTCGTAAGGGTTTATCTCCACTGTCACCCTGTCTCCGGGCACTATCTTAATGTAGTGCATCCTCATCTTTCCGCTAATGTGTGCCAGCAGCTTGTGACCGTTATCCAGCTCCACCTTGAACTGTGCGTTGGGCAGGGCCTCTTTTACAGTGCCCTCCGCCTGGATCGCATCATTCTTCGGCATTTACACCCCTTTGCTCGATTCTCCGGCCGTGGACCCGTTCAAGTCCGGTCATAAGTTCCATGCGCTTAAAATATCAGGGCCTTCCTCGGTCACGGCCACTGATTTCTCGAAATGCACGGACGGCCTTTTGTCCGCGGTTATGACCGTCCATCCGTCTTCAAGCACCACCACGTCCGCCACCCCGGCGTTCACCATGGGCTCGACAGCCAGCACCATGCCCGGTGTCAGCTTGACGTCGGGAGTGGGCGCCCCGCAGTTTGGCACCTGCGGGTCCTCGTGCATCTTCCTCCCTATCCCGTGGCCCACGAACTGGTATACCACGGAGAATCCGTTCTTCTCCGCGTGTCCCTGGACCGCGGAGGCTATGTCTGAGAGGTGCTTTCCCGGCGCCATGACGTCAATGGCCGCCTGCAGGCATTCCTTTCCCACCCTCAAGAGCTTCTGCTTCTCCTGGTCCACCTCTCCCACCGGTATGGTCATGGCTGCATCTCCGAAAAATCCTTTCAACTCCACCCCGAAGTCCATGCTCAGAAGGTCCCCTTTTTGGAGCACCCGCTTTTCCGAGGGGATGCCGTGCACGACCTCGTGGTTGATGGACGCGCACAGCACCGCGGGGTATCCCCTGTATCCCTTGAACGCGGGTTTTGCTTTTGCCTTCTTGACAAGCTTTGCCGCCCTCTTCTCGAGTTCCATGGTCGAGACCCCCGGGTCGGCCCTTTGCTTCAAGTCATAGAGCACCTCTATTACTATCCTGTTTGCCTCCCTCAGGGCCTCGATCTCTTTTTTTGTCTTTAGGTTAACGCCCAAAGGCTCAGCTTTCCAGGGCTTTTACCACCGCCCGGGTGATTTCGTCTATTTCCCCCTGTCCGGGTATGTCCGAGACCACCCCCTTTTTCTTGTAGTAATCTTTCAGGGGGGAGGTCTGGTCATGATAGACCTTGAGCCGGTTTTTTATGGTCTCTTCGTTGTCGTCGTCCCTCTGGTACAGCTCCCCGCCGCACTTGTCGCACACGCCTTGCTTTTTCGGGGGTTCGAACTTCACGTGGTACATTGCGCCGCAGTCTTTGCAGGTCCTTCTCCCGGAAAGCCTCTCCACCACCTCCTGGTCGGGCACGTCAATGTTTATGACGTTGTCAATTTTCTTTTGCATCTCTTCCAGGTCCTTGTCCAGGGCCTCGGCCTGGGCCACGGTCCTGGGGAACCCGTCCAGGATGAACCCCTTGTCGCAGTCCTTTTGCGAGAGCCTGTCCTTTACCATGCCCACCACCACGTCGTCGGGCACGAGCTTTCCCGCGTCCATGAACTTCTTGGCCTCTTTCCCCAGGTCAGTGCCCTTCTTCACGTGCTCCCTCAGGATGTCGCCGGTGGACACCTGCGGTATCCCGTACTTTTCCACCAGCCTTTTGGCCTGGGTGCCCTTGCCGCTTCCCGGCGGTCCCAGCATTATTATATTCACCGCTCCTCCTTTCCTCTGCTCCCAGGGCGGCGCCCTTGCGGGCTTTCCCTGGGCTATATAATTCCGCCCTTTCAGGGCTTATAAGGAATCGCCCAATTTAGGCATAATTTTTTCCTACCTCGCCCGCCTGCCCCTGATCTTCGCGCCCTTTGGACCCAGGAACCCCTCGTAATGGCGGGCGATCATGTGGGATTCCATCTGTCCCGCGGTGTCCATGGCCACCCCCACCACGATGAGCAGGCTGGTGCCCCCGAAGTAAAAGGGTATGTTGAGCGTGCCCATTAGTATTGAGGGGAGCACGCACACCGCCACCAGGTACAATGCCCCCCCGGTGGTGATCCTGGTGAGTATCCTGTCTATGTAGTCCGCGGTGTTCTGGCCGGGCCTCACCCCGGGTATGTACCCCCCGTGCTTCTTGAGGTTGTCCGCGAGGTCAATGGGGTTGAACTGCACCGCGGTGTAGAAGTAGGTGAAGAATATTATGAGTATACCGTACAGGGTGTTGTACTGCCATGATACCGGGCTGAGGGCCTGGTTGAGCCACTGCATCCAGGGGCTCTCGCTCTGCTGGAATATTGTTGTAAAGGTGGAGGGGAACATGAGCAGGCTGGAGGCGAAGATGGGTGGAATGACCCCTGCCGGGTTCACCTTGAGGGGCAGGTGCGTCTTTACCCCCTTGTACATCTTCCTGCCCACGGTGCGCGCCGGGTACTGCACCGATATCCTCCTCTGCGCCCTCTCCACGTAAACGATGGCCCCGATCACCGCCACCATGCCCGCGGCCACGAACACCAGAGAGAAGATGTTCTGCTCGCCGGTGGCGAACTGGTTCAGGGTGTTGAAGATGCCGGCCGGCATCCTTGCCACTATGCCGGCGAAGATAATGAGCGAGATGCCGTTCCCTATGCCCCGCTCGGTGATCTGCTCGCCCAGCCACATTATGAGTGCAGTGCCCGCGGTGAGGGTGATAATGGTCATTACCCTGAAGCCCCACCCCTTGACCGGCACCACCTGTATCTCGTTCACTGTCCAGCTCTCCAGCATGAATGCTATGCCCGTGCTCTGCAGGGAGGAGAGCACCACGGTGAGGTAGCGGGTGTACTGGGTGATCTTCTTCCTTCCAACCTCCCCTTCTTTCTGCAGCCGGTCCAGGTAAGGGAAAACCACGGTCAAGAGCTGCAGGATAATGGACGCGGTTATGTAGGGCATGATGCCCAGGGCGAAGATGCTCATGTTGGAGAATCCGCCGCCGGTGAAGGTGTTTATGAGCCCGAACATGCCTCCCGCGGCCTGCTGCTGCTGGAAAAAGGCCTTGAGGGCCCCGGGGTCTATGCCGGGAATGGGCACGTGCACGCCCAGCCGGTAAACGGCGAAGATCGCCACCGTGAAAAGCAGCCTGCGCTGGAGCTCCGGTATCTTTCCGATGTTGGTCCAACCGGACATTTAGTCCACCACCTCTGCCTTTCCTCCCGCAGCCTCTATCTTCTCTTTCGCCATCTTGCTGAAAGCATTGGCCTTTACAACCAGTGCACGGTCCAGTTCGCCCTTTGCCAGCACCTTGAAGCGGTCTCTTCCCTTTACCAGCCCCGCGTCTTTGAGTTCACGTATCCCCACTTCGCTGTTTTCCGGGAACCTGTTCAAGGTCTCCAGGTTCACCTGGGCGCGCGCGACCCTGAAGGGGTTATTGAACCCCCGCTTGGGTATGCGCCTGGCCAGGGGCATCTGTCCGCCCTCGAATGCCCGGTGGGTCTTGCCGGTGCCGGACCTTGCGTTCTGTCCCTTGGTGCCCCTGCCGCTGGTGGTCCCTTTGCCCGAGGCCCCTCCTCTGCCGAGCCTTTTCTTCTTTTTCTTTCTTCCCTTTCCAGGGCTCAAGCTTGCAAGGCTCATGACCATGTTACTCTTTAACCTCCACCATGTGGATGACCTTCTTTATCATGCCCCTGGTCGCGCGGTTATTTGGCCGCTCTACTGTCTGGTGCAGCTTTTTAAGGCCCAGTCCCCTGATTATCTCTCTTTGCTTTTTGGGCCTTCCGTGCGGGCTTCTTACCAGTTTGATTTTTATGGTGGAATCCGGCATTCAAACGTCCTTTCCGGTTTCAGACTTCCTCGGCGTGCTTGTTGCGACGCTGGGCCACGTTCTCCCTGGTCTGGATCCTCACCAGTGCGTCATATGCGGCCTTGGCCACGTTCTGAGGGTTGTTGGTGCCGATGGCCTTTGTCAGTATGTTGTGAACTCCCGTGACCTCGAGCACCGCGCGCACCGGACCTCCGGCTATAACCCCGGTGCCCGGGGAGGCCGGTCTCAGGAGGACCCTTGCGGCCCCGCACTTTCCCATTTGCTCGTGGGGTATGGTGTCTCCCTCCACCAGGCCGACTTTTACCATTGTCTTTCTCGCCTTCTCGATTCCCTTCCTGATGGCCTCGGGCACCTCGTTGGCCTTGCCCAGGGCTATGCCAACCTGCCCGCGGCCGTCACCCACAACCACGAGTGCGGCAAAGGAGAACCTCTTTCCGCCTTTCACCACCTTGGCCACCCGGTTTATATGGATGACCTTGTCTTTAAGTTCGATCTCCTGCTCGGCTGATTCGATCGCCAATTTTGACCTCCGATTAAAACTTGAGACCGGCTTCTCTTGCCGCGTCGGCGAGCTCTTTCACCTTTCCGTGATAGAGGAACCCGTTTCTGTCGAACACGACCTTTTCTATGCCCGCGCTCTTTGCCTTTTGTGCGGCCAGCTTCCCCACCTGCTTGGCAGCCTCCTTGTCCCTGGTGGTTTTCAGCTTGCCTTTCAGCTCCGGCGAGAGCGTGCTTGCCGAGGCCAGGGTGTTGCCCGCGGCGTCGTCAATGAGCTGTGCGTAAATATGGCTCGTGCTCTTGAACACGCACAGCCTGGGCCGGTCGGCCGTGCCTTTCACCTTGCGCCTCACCCGGCTCTGGCGCACGACCCTTCTTTCATACTTCCTTACAGGCATACTCCACCGCCTTGCAAGAACACGCGGCCAGGGGGTCCCATCATGTCTGGCCTCCCACCGCGGCTTTCCCGGCCTTCCTCCGAAGCTGCTCGCCCTGGAACCTTATTCCCTTGCCCTTGTAGGGCTCGGGCGGGCGGAAAAAGCGGAGCCTCGCCGCCACGTCCGCGACCTTCTGCTTGTCTATGCCCTGCACGGTGATAACGCCTCCGGCAACGGAGATGTCAACGCCCTCGGGTATGGCAAAGCTCTTGGGGGCCGCAAACCCCAGTGACAGCTTGAGCACGTCCCCTGCCACCTCGGCCTTGTATCCCACCCCCACGACCTCCAGCTTTTTCTCGTATCCCTGGCTGACGCCGGCCACGGCGTTGTTTACAAGCGACCTGTAAAGCCCCTGAAAGGACTTGCTCTCCCTCTGGTCGTCGGGCCTGGTGATATTTATCGCCTCCTCGGCCACGTCCACCCCCGCGGGCGGCCTCACCTCTACGCTGAGCTCGCCCTTTGGCCCCTTCACCTTGAGCAGAGGGGGGCTCCACTCGACCGAGACCCCTTGGGGAACGGTGATTGGAAGCTTTCCTACCCTGGACATGTTCTCGTCTCCCCTTTTGCCGCTACCATACGGTGCAGATGATCTCTCCGCCCACGCGCTCCTTGCGCGCGTCTTTATCCGTCATGATGCCCCTGGAGGTGCTGACGATGGCCACGCCCAGCCCCTCCTTGACCTCCGGTATCTCGTCGGACTTTGCATACACCTTCCTGCCGGGCTTTGACACCTTTTCCATCTCCACTATCACCGGCCTCTTGTTCTCGTCGTACTTGAGCGTTATCTTCAACATTCCCTGCTTGTTGTCCTGGATGAACTTATAGTTCTTTATGAACCCCTGGGCCTTTAGTATCCTGGCGATCTCGGTTTTTATCTTGCTTGCGGGTATGTCCACTGTCGCATGCCTGGCCTGGAGGCCGTTCCTGATCCTGGCCAACATGTCCGCGATGGGGTCCGTCATCATCTTGCCCACTCCTCCATTCTACCAGCTCGACTTTACCACTCCGGGGATTTTTCCTTCCCTGGCCATGTTCCTGAGACATATCCTGCACATGTCGAATCTTCTGTAGTATCCCCTGGGCCGGCCGCACACCGGGCACCTGTTATACTTTCTCGTCCTGAACTTCGGCTCTCTTCTGGCCTTGACCCTTATTGATTTCTTTGCCAACTGCTCCTCCCCTCAACTGGAGGCGCGGAAGGGCATTCCCATCTTTGCGAGGAGCGATTTGGCCTCCTCGTCATTCTCCGCGCTGGTGTTTATAGTCACGTTCATACCCTGTATCCTCTCGATCTTGTCGTAGTTGATCTCCGGGAATATTATCTGCTCCTTGATTCCCAAAGAGTAGTTCCCCCTCCCGTCGAAGGCCTTGGGGCTCACTCCCTGGAAGTCCCTGACCCTTGGCAGGGCCACGTTCACCAGCCTGTCCAGGAACTCGTACATCATCGCCCCCCGCAGTGTCACCATGCACCCTATGGGCATGCCTTTCCTCAGCTTGAAGGTGGCCACTGACTTCCTGGCCCTGGTCACCACCGGCTTCTGTCCGGTTATCTGCGAAAGCTCGGCCGCCGCGGTGTCAATCACCTTCACGTTCTGCACCGCCATGCCCAGGCCCATGTTGACCACCACCCTGGTGACCGCGGGGACCTGCATCCTGTTCTTGTAGTTGAACTCCTGCATCAATGCCGGCACCACCTGCTTTTCGTATATCTCTTTGAGCCGCGCCATGCTTTTTTGTCTCCTCAGTCAATATGCTCGTTGCATTTCCTGCACACCCTGATCCTGGTCCCGCTCTCCAGCTTCAAGAACCCCGGCCTTGTGGGCTGACTGCATTTGGGACACACCAGCATCAGGTTGGACATGGCAATGGGGCTTTCCCGCTCCACCCTGCCCCCCTGCGGGGCTATGGGGTGGCCCGGCCGGAGGTGCCTGACCTGGAAGTTTAGCTTCTCCAGGGTGGCCCGCATGGACTTGGTGTCCACGTGGATGACCTTGGCCCTCTTGCCGCGCTCCTTGCCCGTCCTTACCAGCGCCTGGTCGCCTTTCCTTATTTTATTGCACCTTGGCATTGCCGCGCTCCCTTTACAGGACCTCGGGCGCCAGAGAGATTATCTTCATGAAGCGCCTGGCCCGAAGCTCCCTGGCCACCGGCCCGAACACCCTGTTTCCCAGGGGCTCGAGCTGGTTGTTTATCAGCACCGCGGAGTTCTCGTCAAAGCGCACGTATGTGCCGTCGGGCCTTCCCACTTCCTTTTTCGTCCTCACCACCACCGCCTTTACAACCTCGCCCTTTTTCACCTTGGACGCGGGCATGGCCTCCTTCACCGAGGCCACTATCACGTCCCCCACACGGGCATAGCGTCTCCTGCTGCCCCCCAGCACCTTGAGACACACCACCTTCCGGGCGCCGGAGTTGTCCGCCACGTTCAACATTGACTCCGCCTGTATCATGACAACATCCTCTCGGAAACATTACTTCGCGCGCTCTAAAACCTTCATCACCCGCCAGTGCTTTTCCTTTGACATGGGCCTGCTCTCCACTATCTGCACCCTGTCCCCCTGCCGGCAGTCGTTACTCTCATCATGGGCCTTTACGTTCTTCCATTGCCGCACGTACTTTTTGAACATAGGATTCATTTTCAAAAGCTCGATCCGCACCACAGCGGTCTTTTCCATCTTGTCGCTCATGACTATGCCGGTGCGGACCTTGCGATGTCCCCTCCGGTCGGAAGACTTTGTCGGAGCGGTGTCGTTCATGTCAAAACTCCCGTCTCGTATCCTCCCTGTCTGCGTGTCCGCACAGGCAGGTACGTGGCCGTTGTCTTTTTTGCCGCCCTGCCCTCGAGCCCCTTCTCGCGCATAGTGGTCTTTACCCTGGCCAGGTCCCGCTTGGTGGTTTTCAGGGCCGCGGTATTGTCGAGCTGTCCGGTGGCCTTTTGAATCCTCAGGTTGAACACGGTCCTCTCAAGCTCGGAGAGCGTGGCCGCGAGCTCGTCATCGGTCATGTCGTGTATCTCGCTCGGCTTCATCATATCTCCTCGCGCTCCACTATCTGGGTGGGCACCGGCAGCTTTGAGCCGGCCAGCCTGAGCGCGGTCTTGGCCATGTGGTCGCTCACTCCCTCGACCTCGTAAATAATCCTTCCGGGCTTAACCAGCGCGACCCACTGCTCCACCGCGCCTTTGCCTTTGCCCATCCTGGTCTCCAGCGGCTTTTTGGTGAGCGGCTTGTCCGGGAAGACCCTGATCCAGAACTTTCCCACCCTTTTGACGTGCCTTGTCACCGCCACTCTTCCGGCCTCGATTTGCCTGGCCGTGATCTTCCCTCCACGGGTGGCCTGCAAACCGTAGCTCCCGAATGCCAGGGTGTTCCCGCGCTGGGCCTTGCCCCTGACCCTTCCCTTCTGTACCTTCCTGTACCTCGGTTTTTTGGGCTCCAGCATCCGTATCCTCCTACAGCTTCACCGGGGGCACGGCCCCGCCTTTCCAAACTTCCGATTTGAACACCCAGACCTTCACTCCTATCACCCCGTATGTGGTCCTCGCCTGGGTGTAGCCGTAGTCAATGTCCGCCCGGAGGGTGTGCAGCGGCACCCTTCCCTCCCGGTACCACTCTCTCCTGGCTATCTCCGCTCCCCCCAGCCTGCCCGAGCACTGCACCCGGATGCCCTGGGCCCCGAACTTCATGGCCAGGCTGATGGCTTTTTTCATGGCCCTTCGAAAGGCCACCCTCCTCTCGAGCTGCAGGGCGATGTTCTCGGACACCAGTTGGGCGTCCGTCTCCGCGGGCCTGACCTCGTGGATGTTTATGAACACCTCGGCCTCGGTGAACTTCTGCAGGTCGGCCCGGAGCACGTCAACCTCCTGCCCCCTCTTGCCGATAACTATGGCCGGCTTGGCCGTGTATATGTTTAGCCTGCACTTGTTTGTGGACCGCTCGATGATCATGTCCGATATCCCGGCGTGGTAGATCCTCTTTTTTACGTACTCTCTGAGCGCAAGGTCCTGGTGAAGCAGCCCGGAGTAGCTCTTCTTGTCCGTGAACCACCTGGAGTCCCAGGTCTTTATGTAACCCAGTCTGAATCCTGTAGGATGCACCTTCTGGCCCAATTTCGCCTCCCTATCCTGTCTCCGAGATCACCATGGTTATCTTGCTGGTCCTCTTCCTTATCATGGTGGCCCTTCCCATTGCCCTGGGCATGAACCGCTTCAGGGTGGGGCCCTGGTCCACCAGCACGTTCTTTATCACCAGTGCGTCGGGGTCCATGTCGTGGTTCTCGCCCGCGTTCGCTATTGCCGAGTCCAAGAGCTTCTTCAAGGGCCTGCTGGCCGCCTTGTCGCTATGGACCAATATTGCGAGCGCCTCCTGCACTGGCTTCCCCTTTATGGTCCCGGCCACCAGCCGCACCTTCTGGGGGCTCACCCTTATATAATTCAGTCTCGCCATTGCTTCGGCCATGTGAACCTCTTCCCCGGTCTTCCATGCATTTATTTTTTCAAGGTGGCTTTCCTGTCGCCGCTGGCCGAATGCCCGTGGAATGACCTGGTGGGCGAGAACTCTCCCAGCTTGTGACCCACCATGTTCTCGGTCACGAACACGGGTATGAACCTCTTGCCGTTGTGCACGGAGAAGGTGAGACCGATCATCTCCGGCAGTATTGTGGACCTCCTGCTCCAGGTCTGTATGGGCCTTTTACTGCCGCTCTCCTTTGCCCCTCTCACCTTGTTCATCAGATGCTCGTCAACGAACGGCCCTTTTTTCAACGACCTCGCCATCACGCCTCCCCTACTTTTTCCTCCGGTTTACTCTGTACCTGTCGGTCCTCTTGTTGTGCCTGGTCCTGTATCCCTTGGTGAGCATGCCCCATGGCGTCTGTGGGTGGTTGCCCTTGTTGCGCCCCTCCCCGCCGCCGTGGGGATGGTCAACCGGGTTCATGGACATGCCCCTGACCACGGGTTTCTTTCCCAGCCACCTCTTCCTGCCTGCCTTGCCCAGGGTAACGTTTACAAAGTCAGGGTTTGAAACCTGTCCCACCGTGGCCCAGCAGTCCTGGTGGATCATGCGCTGCTCCCCGGAGGGCATCCTCACCAGAGCGTATTCCTTTTCCTTGGCCATCACCTGGCCGTAGGACCCTGCGGCCCTTATCAACTGCCCGCCCTTGCCTATCTTCTGCTCAAGGTTGTGCACGATGGTGCCCAGGGGAATACTCCTTAAGGGCAGGTGGTTGCCGGGCTTTATGTCAACGCCATCGCCGGCCACCACCTTCTCGCCCGGCGAAAGCCGCTGCGGCGCCAGTATGTAGCGCTTTTCCCCGTCCTGATAATGCAACAGTGCTATCCAGGCCGACCGGTTGGGGTCGTACTCTATCTTGGCCACCCGGGCAGGCACACCGTGCTTGTCGCGCCTGAAATCAATGATCCGGTAGCGTCTCTTGTGACCCCCGCCCCGTTGCCACACGCTGGTGCGGCCCTGGTTGTTCCTGCCTCCGCTTTTCTTGAGCGGGCGCACCAGGGACCTTTCGGGCTCGTTCTTTGCTCCCCTGAACTCGGCCGAGGTCATGAACCTCCTGCCCGGAGTAATGGGTTTGTATTTCTTCAAAGTCATTGTTTTATCCTGTCAACTTAAAAAGTCAGAACCCCTCGTAGAAGTCGATCCTCTGTCCCTCGCTCAATGTGACCACGGCCTTTTTCCAGCCCTTCTTATGAGTGAAGGTCCAGCCTCTCCTCACCGGCTTCCCCCGCACCCTTGCGGTGTTCACGCTTTTAACCTTCACGTTGAATATGGTCTCCACCGCCTGCTTTATCTGGTGCTTGTTGGCCTTGGGATCAACCTCGAACACCACCTGGTTCAAGGCGTCCTCCCCGGTCGCCGTTTTCTCGGTAACAACCGGCCGCTTTATAATGTGATAAGGCCCGATGCTCATCTCAGGGCCTCCTGTATCTTCTCGGCCGCTTTCTTTGTCATCAGCAGGCTCTCGTGCAAAAGCACGTCCCGGACGTTTATCCCCTCTGCCCTGATGACCTTCACCCCTTCTACGTTCCTGGCCGACAGCTCCAGGTTCGTGTCCTTGTCCTCGATAACCACCAAGACGCTGTCTTTGATCTCAAGGTCATCCAAAAGCTCTATCAGGTCAGCGGTTTTAATCCTCGAAAGCATTATCCCATCCAGCAGCAGCAGCCTGCCGTGGCTCAGCTTGTCGGTAAGCGCTCCTTTCAAGGCCGCCCTTCTTATCTTCTTGGGCACGCTGATTGCGAAGTCCCTGTGCTTGGGCCCGAAGGTGACCCCCCCTCCGTGCCAGAGGGGAGAGCCGCGCTGCCCTGCCCTGGCTCTTCCGGTCCCTTTCTGGCGGAAGGGTTTCTGGCGCGAGCCTCGCACGTCTCCCCGCGTCTTGGAGTTCGCCGTTCCCGCCCTGTGCCTGGCTTCCTGATAGACCACGGTCTCATGGAGCAGGTGGGCCTTTACCTTGGCGTCGAACACCTTGGGGTCCAGCTCCATCTGTCCCACCGCGTTCCTGTTGCGGTCCATCACCTCTATCATGATGGGCTCTTGCGCCAGGGCTTTTTGTCCTTCCATCTCCATTACCATCGCCTCGATACTCTTTAGAGCTTGATCTCTATATCAATACCCGCTGACAGGTCCAGCTTTCCCAGTGAGTCCACCGTGGCCTGGGTGGGATCGAGAATATCAATTATCCTCTTGTGCGTGCGGATCTCGAACTGCTCTCTGCTCTTTTTGTTCACGTGGGGCGAGCGAAGCACGCAGAACTTGTTGATCTCCGTGGGCAGGGGGATAGGCCCCGCCACCTTTGCCCCCGTCCTCCTTGCCGTGTCCACTATCTCTCGGACGGACTGGTCCAGGAGGCTGTGGTCATATGCTTTGAGTCTGATTCGGATCCTTTGCGCTGCCATTACTTCTCCTCGGCTTCCAGGTTACTCCAGAATCTCCGTGACCACTCCCGCGCCCACGGTGCGGC
>CAZYTX010000073.1:0-13519 GCA_964650485.1 uncultured bacterium
AAAAGTCTGCCGATTAAAAGTGGCATATTGCATCAGTTGCCTGGTCCAATTCACCCGATACTCCCGGCCCGAAAAAAAATGCATTAAAAAACAAAGAATTATGAAATCACCCCATTGTTTATACTATCGGCATCAATAATGCTTGATTGTTAACTTAGAGAAGCAGCAGTATAGAGAAGTTTCCAGAGAGCATAGAAAGAGGGAAGTAACATGAAAAAAGGCGAGAAGTTGGTGGTTATCGGTTGCGGTGGAGTGGGCGGTCCCGCGGCCATGCTTACGAAAAAACTCATGCCCCATGTGGAAGTCACCGTGATCAGGGAGGAGAAGAGGTTCATTGTAAGGTGAGCGCTTCCACACGTGGTGGCCGGTCTGGTCACAGGCGAATCCATCGTAAATCCCGACAGGATGTTCAAAGACAATGGCATCAACTCGATTATTGATCGGGTGGAGAGCGTGGACCCGGAAAGGCGTGAAGTCACTCTTGCTGGCGGGGATAAGACACCCTATGACAAGCTGGTGCTGGGCGTGGGATCAAGACCTTTTATGCCCCCGATTGAAGGCGCCGATCTTGCGGGAGTATTCACCCTGCGCCGACTTAAAGACGCCGAGAACATAAAAAAGTTCATAGAGGATAGAGACGTTCGCAAACTGGCGTTTATAGGGGCCGGCTTCATCAGCATGGAGCAGGCCACCCTTCTGATGGAGAACGCTCCAGGAAAGTACGAAGTCAGTATAATCGAGCTTTTAGGACATCCGCTTCCGCTCATGATTGACGCGGAGATGGGCGCTGGAGTCCAGGATTACCTGAAGGAGAAGGGCCTGAATCTCCTGATGGGCGAAAAGGTGACGAAAATCCTGGAAAAGGACGGCAGTGTCTCGGGGGTGAAGCTGGCCTCAGGCGAGAGCGTACCCGCGGACATGGTGTTCATGAACGTGGGGGCGAGGCCCAACCTGGAGCTGGCCAAACAGATGGGCCTCGAGCTGGGCAGGTTCGGCATAAAGGTGAACAAGTTCCTTGAGACCTCCAATCCCGATGTCATGGCCGCGGGAGATTGCATAGAGAACATCCATTTCGTTACTAAAAAGGCCGCGCCCATCCAGTTGCGCGGGCCCGCGGTCATCCAGGGCCGTCTGGTGGCCAAGAGGCTTGCCGGCTTTGAGATTCCCTTTCCGGGAGTGTCCGGCGCAAGTGCGGTCAGGCTGTTCGACAAGTACATCGCGGCCACCGGGCTGACCGAGGAGGGGGCGCAGAAGGAGAATTTCGACACCGTCTGCGCGACGGTTGATTCCCGGAGCAAGCACAACATGATCCCGGGCAAGAAGCCCTGGACATTGAAGCTGGTGTTCGACAGGGAGAGCCAGAAGCTCCTCGGCGGCCAGATCATTAGTGACGACGTGGCCCCGGCCAAGGAGATTGACACGGTCAATGCCCTGATCCTGGGAGAGAAGACCATAGAAGACCTGACCACTCTCATGTGCGCCGGGAACCCTGATTGCTCTTCCGAGCCCAGCGCGGAACCAATCACCATCGCGGCGGAACAGGCACTACAGAAGCTTAATAAGTAACCGGGAAGGGAGGACTTGCCATGCATGCAACCATCCAGAAGCCCATTGACGAGATTACGGGCTACCTGAGAGATGGGGAGAAAGTTTTTGTCGTGGGCTGCGGGAACTGCGCGGAGAAGTGCCACTCCGGAGGAGAGCCGGAGTGCAGGGAAATGGTCGAGCGCCTCGAGAAGCGTGGCGTGAGCGTGACCGGATGGGCCTGCTCTAAAAGCGGGGTAAGTCTCTGCAAGCTGGCAGTGGCCAAAAAGCTTTTGAACGAAGAGCACCCGAAGGAAGTTGAAAAGGCGGATTCTTTTCTGATACTGGCATGCGGCCAGGGCATCCACACGGTCATGGACGCGACCGATGGAGGCGAGGTGCACCCGGGATGCGACACCATATTCGGGGGCGAGACCATAAAAGATGAATTCATTACCGAGTATTGCTCGCTCTGCGGCGAGTGCATTGTCGAGTACACCGGCGGCCTGTGCCCCCTGACCATCTGTGGAAAGGGATTGCTCAACGGCCCCTGCGGCGGGGCCAAGGACGGCAAGTGCGAGGTCGACCCCGAACGTGACTGCGGCTGGATACTGATCTACGAGCGGTTGAAGAAGCTTGGGCGCCTGGACATGATGAAACAGTATATGGAGCCCAAAGACAATTCCAAGTGGAGCAGACCCCGGAGCCTCTCCATGGAGGGCAGCAAAGCGACCTTCAGGTCCCTGGCCGGGGACCATGTGGTGGACAGGTCGGCATGACCCGAGCTTTGATCTGAAAGGAGTTATTCGATGAAACTTACCGAGCTGTTTGACAAAGGCGAGTTCGTGGTGACCAGCGAGGTCGGCCCGGCCAAGGGGGCCATCCCCCGGGACTTTTCCGTGATCAGCAACTGCGTGCGGGAGGCGCGGCACCTTCTGGGGTGCGTACAGGCGGTGAACGTGACCGACAACCAGAGCGCGGTCATGCGGCTGGGATCGCTCGCAGCCTGCATGCGCCTCAAGCAGGTGGGGTTCGAGCCCATATACCAGCTCACCTGCCGCGATAGAAACCGGCTGGCCCTCCAGTCCGACATCCTCACCGCCTACTCAATGGGAATAGACAACATGCTGCTTCTCACCGGCGATCACATAAAGCTCGGCGACCACAAGGCGGCAAAGCCGGTGTTCGACTTTGACTCGGTCCAGCTCATCAAGATCGCAAGCGGCCTGCGCAACGGCCACGACATGGTGGGAAACGAGCTCACCCACTCGCCGGACATGGCCATCGCCGCGGTGGTCACACCCCAGTTCGAGCCCATGGAGCTGCAGCTCATGAAGATGGAGAAGAAGATCGAATCGGGCGCGGAGTTCTTCCAGACACAGGCGGTTTACGACCCGGTGCTTTTCGAGGAGTTCATAAAAAAGACCGACGGGTTCGGCCGGCCCATACAGCTCGGCATGGTGCTGGTCAAGTCCGCGGCCATGGCCAAGTTCATGAACGAGAACATAGCCGGCATACAGGTGCCGGAGTCATGGATCAAGGAGATGAACTCCGTGGCAAAGGAGGACCGCAAAAAGAAATGCGCGGAGATGACCGCAAGGCTCCTTCGCGAGCTCCGGCCCATGATACAGGGCGTGCACCTCATGCCCCTGGGCTGGACGGACATAGTGCCGGACATACTGGAGCAAGCGGACATAAGAATATGTGAGCAATAAAATGACAATATTAGCTGCGTGGATTTAATGGGTATTACTCCATGAACACGCGGCGGGGGGCGCCTTTCCGTGGAAAGACTAGAGTATCCGAAAATGGCCTCGGAAGTCTTTCCATGCTAAAAGCTTGCGCCCCCTTTATTTCGAGCAGCCCTTGAATTGGCTTTTTACTTGTTATAACAATAGTACTGGTGAATAAATTTACCAGAAGAAAAGGCAAGCTGTGCCTGGAGAACCTCTCCCCGGAGCGGTTCGAGATCGTGATCAACAGCATCGCCGACGGGGTGTTCACCGTTGACCGAGACTTCAGGATAAACTGCTTCAACCGGGCCGCCGCGGAGATCACCGGAGTTCCCAGGGAGGAGGCCATCGGCAGGCACTGCTACGAGGTGTTCAAGGCCAACATATGCAGGACAGCGTGCGCGCTGCGCTTCACCATGGAGACCGGCAAGCCCCTGGTTGACCTTGCCATAACCATCCAGAACGCCAACGAGGGCACCATACCTGTGAGTATCTCAGCTTCCCTCATGCGGGACGAACAGGGCGAGGTCATAGGCGCGGTGGAGACCTTCCGGGACCTGTCACTGGTGGAAGAGCTCAGAAAGGAGCTTAAAAAGGAGCACACCTTCCATGACATAATCTCCAAGAGCCTGAATATGAAAAAGATATTCGACGTGCTACCAACCATTGCCAGGAGCGACTCCACCGTGCTCATCCAGGGCGAGTCCGGCACTGGCAAGGAGCTCTTGGCAAGGGCCCTGCACAACTTGAGCCTCAGGCGCGACAAGCCGCTTATAACCTTGAACTGCTCGGCACTGCCCGACACCCTTCTCGAGTCCGAGCTGTTCGGGTATGAGAAAGGGGCCTTTACCGGGGCCACAAAATCAAAGCCGGGAAGGTTCGCGCTAGCCGACCAGGGCACCCTGTTCCTGGACGAGATCGGCGACATATCTTCCTCCATGCAGGCCAAGATATTAAGGGTGCTGGAAGAAAAAACCTATGAGCCCCTGGGCGGCACAAAGTCGGCGCATGCGGACGTGCGCTTCGTGGCGGCCACAAACCATGACCTGGAAGCTCTTACCAGGGAAGGCGGCTTCCGGGAGGACCTCTACTATCGCATCAACGTGATCAAGATAGAGTTGCCGCCACTTCGAGAAAGAAAAGAGGACATTCCCTTGCTGGTGGACCAGTGCATAAAAAAGAACAACCTGGTCGCCGGCAAGGAGATAAACGGTGTGGCCAAGGACTGCATGCAGGTGCTCATGAACTACGATTACCCGGGCAACGTCCGCGAGCTCGAGAACATTATCGAGCACGCATGCGTGCTCTGTCCGGTGGGCCCCCTGCTCATTGATTACCTCCCTCATTACTTGGCGTCCGGCGAATCATATCAGGATGAAAGGGAATCCGCCCGGCAGCCGGTTGAAACCAGCCTCACCATAGAAGAGATGGAATCCCGCCTCATCAGGTCCGCGCTCGAACGCAACAACGGCAACCGTGCAAAGGCAGCCAATGACCTTGGAATCCACAAGACCACCCTATACCGGAAGATGAAAAGGCTGGGGATCAATCATTCCGCCACAGGCACGTAAATGAACTTCATGCCCGCAAAGCCGGCTCCTTTAGCTGCTCGAGGTGAAATTCGCATCGAACCGGCCAATGGTTGGTCAGGCGCGGTGAAAAGGCAGCTCGCCGCCCGCTCGAAGTAAAAGCCCGCGGCCGATGCCATGTAAAGCGCTTTTTCCGAGGTGTAAAACCGGGCCCGTGAATAAACAGGGTGACCCTCGATACCTTTCTGCTCATAGAGCTCTGCCCACTTGCTTTCAGCAGGGATCATGCCCAGGACCAGGCAGCCGTTATTTTTCAGGACCCGGGTGCATTCGACAAAGACCTTTTCCGGGTCAAAAAGAAAGCACAGCGTTGTCACCATCAGCACCCCGTCAAATACATCGTCAGGATAAGGCAACTCTTCGCCGGCCCCCTTGCGGACTAGAATCCCGCGGCTTCCGGCCATCTCCAGCATGGACGGGGAGGGATCAACACCCTCCTGAACGTCGAGCGCTTGTGCAAAACGGCCGCTCCCCACTCCCACCTCCAGCCACGCCTTTCCCGCTCCATTCATAAGCTCCCTCAGGCAAGCGGTCTCCACGGAAAAGATGGCCCTGCCCCTGGGGGTCTCGAACCATTGGTCGTACTTTTCGGCCAGTTGCTCAAATGGGTTCTCTCCTTGCATGCCGGACCCAGGCAGGAATGCCTCTTTAAAAGCTTCCACTTGCATTAGAACATACCTTACCTCACCCGCAAGCCAGCGATCTTGACCGCGCCCCGGTGATACCCATCCGGGAAGAACCTTTCGCAGTCCTTAATCTCCAGTTGATTGGCCTCACAACATTCATACACGGTGGGCACTGCCCCCTTCTCATAAAAATAATCCCGGATAAAATAGAGTATCTGCCAGTGCTTCTCGGAAAGCCCTCCTGGCACCTTCATCTCGTGAGCCTTGTGCAGAGCGAAGTTTTCGTCCCACTGAGTGGGATCAAGCAAAAACCCGCGCACGTCAACCTGATATACCTTTGCCTCCCCGGGTGTTTCGACCTTCTTGGAAGAGACCTCCGGCCATGAGTACTTCACATACCCCTCCATGTAGGTCAGCCCGGCAAGCTTGCACGCGCCCCGCAAGTAGCCGGCGGGGAATAGACCTTTAAGGTCCGTGAGCGAGAGTCCGTTTGCCCGGCAGGTCTCATAGACCAGGGGACAGACCCCTTTTTCATTAAATGAGTTCCGTATGAAATCAATAACCTTCCAATGCTTCTTGGTAAGACCGCCCTTTATCCCGGCCTCGGGCGCCGTTTTTTCTGCAAAGTCTTTGTCCCACTGCTCGTGGCCTACCAGGAAGCCTTGAGGATCAACAGAGTAGGTTTTTTCACCCAAAGTAATATTCTTCATGTAATCTTCCCTTTCTTAAGCTAAATATCTCTTAAGACCCCTCATCCTATTTAAGGAGCAAAAATTATTCCTTGTCCCGGTCGTCTTTATTTTTCATTAAAAACACCTTTGCATCCACGGTCTTTCGTGCCTGGAGCATGGTCAGCAAGGCTTAACCGTTTGTAAATAGCTACCTTCCGGGTCCATCAAAAATAGCAAAACGCTACTTGTCGGCGCCATAGAGGCGGCTTCGCTATCCCGCTGTGCTGAGGCCCTGCCGCAACTCCTTGATATGCAAACATTTTAAAAACGGGCTCCCCAACCAGAGGGGATGGTGTCAGGTCATCGGGGCCTGTTGGCCAAAGCCATGTCCTGTCTCTACTCCCTTCCGAGGAGGAAGTCCAGGAGCCCCCTTCCGGCGACCGGGAAGCCGAGGTTAAGGGCACCCGAGCACAGGGCCAGACCCGCTCCCAAAAGCCCCGCCAGCAGCACCAGCGAAGACATGAACTCGCTCTCCTGCTCGCCCAGGTCCAGGGGAGGGGGGCCGCCCCTCTGAATGCCTGGTACTGATAGGGCGCGATCCATGCCCCGGTAAGGGCCGGATTGCTTTTACTGGCCAAAAACGGAGAGTTGTGCTAAGTTTTTTTACCTGAAAGTTATGAACAAGAAGACTCGGAAGTACATCTTGCGCAGCTACCCATCCCGTTCCATCAAGGAACTTTCCAAGGAACTGGGTATAACGGTGAAGGAAGTGCGTGAGGTATTGAAGGCCGCGGGCGTTGAGATCAAGGAGGACGACTGGCGCCCGGGGCTTGCGGGGTTTGCCCGTGCGCACCCCCTGGGCATAGCTCTTCTGGTTGCCCTGATGGCGGTGGTCTACTTGAACTCGGTTCGCAACGGCTTCCACTACGACGACATCCACTCTCTTCTGCAGAACCTGGGGGTCAGGGTCGAGTGGGACAAGAACCCGGACTCGCGCTGGCTCTACCTTCGCTACTTCGATGAGCCGGAGCTTTTCAGCTCCAGGCCGGGGGTGGCCATGCCCCGCCCCCTTCTCATGTGCACCTTCGCCTTCAACTACATGATAAGCAAGTACGAGCCCATGAGCTGGATACTGGTCAATATCCTGCTGCACATGGCCAACACCCTGATAATATACGTGGGGCTCTCGCACCTGTCCGGCCGGCCCAGGTTCTCTCTTCTCACCGCGGTGTTCTTCGCCATACACCCCATTAACACCGAGACGGTGAACTACATCAACTGCCGCTCGGAGTCCTTCGGGGTGCTGTTCATGCTGCTCACCATGTACTTCTTCGCCCGCTCCTTGCGCGAGCACGAGCGGTGGGGTCTCCGAATAGGGGCTTTCGCCTTTTTCATCCTCGGACTCCTCAGCAAGGAGATGGTGTTCGTGATGCCGGCGCTTCTGGTGGTCATAGACTTCCTTTTCGTCTACCCCTCGAACAAGGAGGATGTCCCGCTTAACAGGCGCCTTTTATGCTGGTACCTCCCGGTGATACTGATATGGTTCTCTTACCTCGGGTATAGGGAGGCCGTGCTCGGTCACGCGGTAGTTGACAAGCCCAACCGTGATCCGGTGGACAACATCCTTGTCCAGTCCAGGGTTCTTATCACCTACATCCGGCTCATGTTCTTCCCCCTCCACCTGAACATCAGCTACGAGAACATGAGGCTTCTCAATCTCGCGGACGAGTTCTACAAGAACCCCATCATCGGCGGGTGGGTGTTCCCCTCCATGGTGACCCTGGCCGGGCTGGGTGCCCTGGCAGTGGCGTTTTACAAGCGCCAGCCCATGATAAGCTTCGTGATCGCAAACTTCTTCATCACCCTATCGGTGACCAGCCTCATACCCCTGAACGCGGTCATGAACGAGCACCGGCTCTACCTGCCCTCGCTGGGCGCGTGCATGATAATGGCCGGGGTGGTGGAGCGCACCGCGGGTTACATGTCCCTTCGCAAGGGGGCGGCTCATACATCCTGGCCATTGCCCGTGCAGGCGCTGACCGTGGCGGTGCTGGGCCTGCTGGCGGCGATCACGGTGAACCGCAACTTCAGCTTCCACACCGACCTGACCGTGTGGACGGACAGCATCTGGAAGTCGCCTGAAAAGGCGCAGGTGGTCTCCGACCTGGGCAATGCCTATTACCGCGGGGGAAGGAATTTGACCTCGGGAGGCAAGTTCACCCGGGACGGGGAAATAAGCAAGGAGGAGAGGGCGGAGACGTACCTGGACTTCCATAACTACATAAGCTACGACGTGACAAGGGAGAACGGCCTGGACAACAAAGAAGAGCTACGGGAGGAGTACATCGAGTACGTGCCCATCGGAAAGATCACGCCGGAGATCGGAAAGAACCTGCGCCACCTCTACGTCAAGGGTCTCAACCGGGCCGAGATGCTATACTTGTGGGGTATAAGGGTGGAGCGGAACTACTACAAGGCCTGGCACAACCTGGGCACCATCAACTACACCTACGCCCATATCGAGCTCGACAAGGGCGAGACCGAGGAGGCCAAGCACCACCTTGAGAAGGCCATCCGATTCTTCGAGGGGGCGGCCAACATCTCCGAGAACGGCGAGAGCCACAACGACGGGGCCTCCGCCCGCATGAGGCTGGCCGAGCTCACAGAGGACCAGGAGAGGAGCAAGGAGATCCTGCGAGAGGCCGAGTACCATTACTTGAAGGCCATAAAGCTGAACCCCGAGCTTTACAAGGCCTTTGTCAACCTGGCCATTGTAAAGAGCAAGCTTGGAAAGGAGAAAGAGGCACTGCCATACATCGAGCAGGCCATAAGGATAAACCCGGTCGAGCCAAAGCTCTACTATTACAGGGCCCGGTTCCTGCTTGGCCAAAATGAGCTGGAAAAGGCCCGACAGGTGCTTGACAAGTGCCTTAAGCTCTCCCCGGGATACCCCCTGTGCAAGAAGGCAAAGGACAGAATGGAAAAGCTCATGAAGGGGGAGACGCCTGGAGTCCCCGCCCCATCCCAGCGATGAGCAGGTCCGGTGCAGCAGTCACTCTGGCCGCGGTCCTTGTAATAGCCCTGTACCTGTCTCTAAAAGACAGCGGCGCATGGGGCTTGAACCACCTGGGATTCCTTACCAACGCGCAGGTCATCGTCTGGACCGCCTGCGCCCTGGTGGCGCTTTTCCCTCCCCTTTTCAGAAAGGCGGTGCTGTCGCGGTGGTATGAAGAAAAATGGCGCGTGTCGGCCTGGGCAGCGGGCGCCGCAACTCTCCTCGTGGTTTTTCTCATGCCAGTTGTGGAGCCCCCCCTGCTGGGTGACGGTCTTGACAGGCTGGAGGCCACCCTGGCGGGATTGAAGGGCCTGGAAGGGCGGCCCGCTCCCCTGGACCTCTTGATCCACCTCATCATCTACAAGACCGGCCTGTTCCCCGGCAAGGCGGGCTGGACCCAGGCCGTGTTTTCTTGGCGCTTTACCAGCCACCTGGCCGGGGCCCTGGCCGCGGGGTTTTTATGGAAGCTCGCGGACCTGAGGTCTTCGAACAGAGGCGAGCGGCTTTTCCTGTTCACCTCCATGCTGGGAGCGGGAACCGCGGTGTTCTTTCTGGGTTACGTGGAGAACTACGTTCTGCTGGCCGCCGCGGTCTACGGCTACCTGCTGCTTTTAGAGGCCGCGGGCAAAGACAAAGCCCCTGCCTGGTCCCTGGCCCCGGCCCTGGTCGCACTGGTTTCCATGCACTACTTCATGGTGTTCCTGGCGCCGGCCACGGCATACGCCCTGGCAAGAGCCGGGATATGGAAACCCCGGCCGGGCCTGATCGCGGCAGGCGCAGCGGCGCTCGCGGCCTTCGCCTACATGGCGGCGTCCATGGTGGACCAGCACTACGGCGGCATGGACGACATATTCGTAAGCTCACAAAACCTCTTCTCCCGGTATCATTTGTGGGGGTTTCTGAACCAGCAGATACTGGCCGCTCCATCAGCCCTCCTGCTGCTGCCGCTCTCAATCATACTTGCGCTCTATGGCCGCAGGGCCGGGCACACCCCGGGGCAGGGCCAGGCAGACGTGCTGCTGTCCTTCACCGGGGCCGCCTCTGTCCTGCTGGCGCCCTTCTTCTTCATGTTGAGGCCGGTGATCGGACCTGCCGCGGACTGGGACCTATTCGCCATACCGTCCCTCTTTTATCTCCCCTGGATGGCGCTCATGGTGCAAAAGCGCGCGCGCAGGTCAAAGGCGTTCCCCCAGACGGCCTGGGCCGTTATCGTGGTCACGGTTTTCACCGGCGGGGTCTGGGTTTCCATAAACACCAGCGGGTCGTCTTACATGTCGAGATACAAGGAGCTCATGGAGTGGGAGGCCCGCTACAACCCCTGGGCCGCATCATACGGGTATCTCAAGCTGGGCAAGTTCCTGGGACGGAGCGCGGTTGACCGGGCGGACACGGAGCTTGACAGGGTCCTGGAGAGGGCGCTGCAGATTAACCCCGACTCCGCCACCCTGAGGAAGCAGGCGGCAGGGGCGTGGAGGGCCGCGGGCCGAAAAGAGCGGGCCGACGAGCAGATGGCGCGGCACCATTGGCTCATGGGGTCGTATTACCGGGGAAGGGGCATGGAAGACAAGGCCCGCGCTCACTTCAAAAAGGCGCTCTCTTTTGACCCGGACTCAAAAGATATAAGAAGAGCCAACGATCGGCTGCAAGGACCCTCGCCCAAATGAAAACGTACGGGACCCGGCGCCTCCCATTGACCGTGCTCCTGGCCGCGGTCCTGGCCGCGGCCCACCTCCTTTACGGGTGCCACGAAAAGGAGAGCGCGCAAAAGACCCTGCGCTTCAACATAGGCACGGAGCCGCCATCCCTCGACTGGAGCATCGCCACGGACAACGCCTCCATCCGGGTGCTTTGGAACCTGATGGAGGGGCTGACCAGGTTCAACCAGGAGCTCGAGCTTGTGCCCGGCCTGGCAAAAGAGTGGGAGTCGCACGAAGGGGGCCGGCGCTACGTCTTCCGCCTCCGCGAGGACGCCCGCTGGACCGACGGCAGGCCGGTGCTTGCACAGGACTTCGTATACTCGTGGCGCCGCCTGCTCGACCCCGACACCGCGGGCGAGTATGCCTACTTCCTCTACGTGGTAAAAAACGCCAAGGCGGTGAACTCGGGCGAGATAAAGGACCTCTCCGCCATCGGGGTACGCGCCGGTGGCCCCCGCACCCTGGAGGTCGAGCTGGAGCGGCCGGTGGTTTTCTTCCCCATGATCACCACCTTCATATCAACCTTTCCCATGAGGGAGGACGTGGTGCAGAGATGGGGCCACAGGTGGACCGAGCCCGGCCACATCATAACCTGCGGGCCCTTCAAGCTCATCGAGTGGAGGCACGAGTACAGGATCACCGTCGCCCGCAACCCGGACTACCACGGGAAAAGCCCCCCCCTGGACAAGGCGGTGTTCTACATGGTGGGCGAGGACTCCACAGCCCTCTCACTCTTTCAGACAGGGGCCCTGGACGCCATCGAGCCCATGCCACCGCCGTCAATACCCGCGTACCAGAACAGCCCCCAGTACGTGAACCACCCCTTCTTTGCAACGTACTACTACGGCATGAACGTGCAAAAGCCGCCGCTCGACGACCCCGGGGTGCGCAAGGCCCTGGCCATGGCCATTGACAGGGGCGAGCTGCCGGGCATATTAAAAGGCGGCCAGGTCCCCAACCCCTCCCTTATACCGATCGGTGTTAAGATGGCCGACCCTGAGCTAGGCCTCGGCTTCGACCCAGAGGCCGCAAAAAAACTCCTTGCAGAGGCCGGACACCCCGGGGGAAAGGACCTCCCTCCTATCACCATCTCATACAACACCCAGGAGTCGCACAAGATGATCGCCGAGTTCATACAGCAGCAGTGGGCGGAGAACCTCGGGATCGAGGTCCGACTGAGGAACATGGAGTGGAAGGTGTATCTCAAGCGTCTGCAGACCGACCCCCCGCAGGTATACAGGATGGGATGGATTCTCGACTACCCAGACCCCGACGCCATCATGACACTGTTCCTTTCAGACTCCGGCAACAACCACACCAACTGGGGCTCGGAAGAGTACGACCGACTGGTGCGCGAGGCCGCAACTGAAAAAGACCCCGACAAGAGAAAAGAGCTCTACGACCGGGCGCAGCATATCCTCTGCAGGCGCGACGCGGCCGTGATCCCTCTTTACACCTACGCCATCAACATGCTTGTAAAGCCCCGGGTCAAGGACTTCCCCCTGAACGGCCTAAACATACTGGACCTCAGAGATACCGACATCATCGAGGAGGGGCCGTGATACGTTTTATTATAACCAGGCCCCTCTCGGGCGCGCTGGTAATATTCAGCGTGGCCACCATAACCTTCTTCCTCATGCACGTGGTCCCGGGCGGCCCTTTTGACAAGGAGAAGGCATTCCCCCCGGAGATCAAGGAGAACATCCTGGCAAAGTACCACCTGGACAGGCCCGTGCACGAGCAGTACCTCTTTTACATGCGAGACCTTATAAGGGGGGACCTGGGACCCAGCTTCAAGTACCGCAACAGACGGGTCTCGGACATCCTGGCCGACACCTTCCCCGTGTCCGCCCAGCTCGGGGTGCTGGCGCTGCTCATCGGGGTGGGGCTGGGCGTGTCCGCGGGCATGGTTTCCGCGGTGTGGCGCGACTCCATATTCGACCGCGTATCCATACTCGGGGCCTCCACGGGAATCGCTCTGCCGTCCTTCGTGCTGGGCGCCTTCTTCATCTGGCTGTTCTCATACCGGCTGCGACTCCTTCCACCGGCCCTGTGGGAGTCGCCCCGTCACGTGGTCCTCCCCGCCCTCACCCTGGGGCTCGCGCCCGCGGCCTACCTGGCCCGCCTTACACGGTCAAGTATGCTGGAGGTGCTGGGCAAGGACTACGTAAGGACCGCACGGGCCAAGGGGCTCTCCGGGGCCAGGGTGATACTGAAGCACGTGCTCAGAAACTCCATGGGACCGGTGGTCACCGTCACCGGGCCGCTGGTGGCCATGCTGGTCACAGGGTCCTTTATCGTGGAGAAGATCTTCTCGGTGCCCGGCATGGGCAGGTTCTTCATAACCGCGGTCACAAACCGCGATTATCCTCTGATCATGGGCGTGACACTTGTATACACCTCCCTCATAGTGGCCATGAACTTCCTGGTTGACGTGGTCTACACTATCCTCGACCCCCGCGTCCGGCTGCAGTGAGACGGAAAGGTGTGAGGGGCCCGCCCGCCGGAGGCCGGATAAGGCCTGAAGAGCCGACACAAGAAACCCTCTAGATTGTCCCGTTGACAGCTTTAACTAGTAGTCGTTCACAATTGAAATTGTGGGTACAATCCCTTGAGCTTTATGC
>CAZYTX010000074.1:0-12336 GCA_964650485.1 uncultured bacterium
ACTAGTCTATCACTCGTCTTTTATGCGGGCGGGTAATGGAGCGAGTACAGGCTCCTCCACCCCGGGGAGAAGGGCTTCTTGAGCACGGCCTCGAGCTCTTCCTTCGGCCGCTGCGTAAGCTCCTCGGAAGGAGGCAGTCGCCCCGCTGGAAAAGCTGCCATTATGTCTCCCACCAGCTTCTCCATGTAGTCGAGGAGAGCCTCCACGCCCGGCCGGGCTTTCTCGGGGTCAGCCAGGGTGGGCCGGCCCACGCACCCCTCGGGGTATGCAAAGAACTCGGCCGGCCCGAGCCCCACCTGGCCGTACCATGCAATGGGCCTGTGGAGCAGGCACCCGGCCTTGTCAACGTGGCCGTCCGGGAGGTAGCCCCTCGGCTCGGTGTCCTTTGCATGCTCCATGTTTATCATCTCCGGGAAAAGCGCCATGGCCCAGCTTGTCTCCACCTCGTCGGCGTGTATGAATTCGGTCTTGTAGGGGCCTCCCTGGTCCTCGGTCTTGAAGTGGTCGGGTATTGCGTGGTACCAGTTGAGGTTCACTATGACCGCGGGCACCTGGTAGGTCTTTGCGAACTGGTGAATGGCCGTGGGTATCACGTACTCCTGGCCGTGGCCGTTGAGCAGAATCTGCTTCCTGAAGCCCATGTTCCAGAGGCCGGCGATAACGCTTTTGACCATGCCGGTGAATACCTCCTCCGGGACCACGATGGTGCCGGGCATGCCCACGTGGTGGAAGGGGTGCGAGCCGTACCACAGGGGCTGCGCCACCGTGCACCCGGTGGCCTTTGCCACCTGCTCGGCCATCCTGGTGACCAAAAAGGTGTCCTCGCCTATGCATGCGCCCGGCCCGTGGTTCTCGGTCGAGCCCAGTGGCACGATCGCGAGGTCGCACTCGTCTATCCTTTCCTGTATTTCCTTCATGGTCATGTTCTGCAGGTACACCCCGTCCGCCAGGTCCATGTGCCCATTTTCGGGCGGTATCTTCCACTTGCCCATCTTTACAGTCTCCTTTCAGGTCAAACGGGATCAAAAGATCATGAGGTAAATCACCAATGTGACGACAAAGAGCGGCCCGTCGGTGAGAAAGCCCACCAGGTAGGCGAAGTAGCGTTTCTGCACGAGGAAGAGGTAGAGGTACTGCGAGCTTGAGAAGGCCTTGCTGAAAAGAAGCACCACCACCATGGCGTGGAAGCGCTCCACGTCCGCGGCCACGAAGAGACATATCACCACCAGCATGAGCATCATGGAGTTTACGAGCACCAGCCAGAACTTCTCGGTGGAAAGCGGCGCAAGCGGCAGCCGCTCCCGGAAGATCAGCCGCGAGGCCCGGTTCAGGTTCTCGATCAGCATGTTCTGGCCGAACATGAAGCTGAGAAGACCCACAGCGTAGATCACCGCGGATATGATCATCCACACCCGGAGGATATGCACGCCCGAGGGGTCCATTTAAAGGTCCTCCACAGACTGCGCAGCCCTGGGCTCGTCCCCCCCCGGGCCGGACATCATCTTGATCTCCTCGCCGATCAGCCGAAGGTCGTTCTCGATCGCGGACACCTGGTACTGCAAGAGCCGGATGGCCCGGCTCATGAGCGTCATGGCGTAGAGCATGACAAGCAAAGAGATCACCAGGATCACGGTAAAGGCGATGTCCGCGCCCATCAAATAATCAGCCCATATCTCCATGTTCACTCTCCTGCACGAAGACCGTCATCATGCATTCTATTAAGTCCGGGGCCTGGATGCAAGACAGCTTTGGAGTACGAAAGCTTGCTTTCGCTTTGCATCCCGCCCCGGGAAGCTTGCTTCCCTATATTCGTGTCCGCACAGGCAGGCCGGAAAAGGCGCATGCTTAAAAGCTCAGAACCATGCGGCCGCCTGATTTTAAACGCCCCGGCAAGCCGGGGCTTACGAAAAGCGGCGTCAAGCCGCCGCACCAAAACTCCGCCCTCATGCCATTGTCCTGTCCAGGCTTCTGTACTGAATGGCCTCGGCCAGGTGGCTGGTCTCGATGGACCCGCTTGCGGAGAGGTCGGCGATGGTGCGGGCCACCTTGAGTATGCGCGAGTGGGCCCGGGCGCTCATTCCCAGTCGGTCAACGCAGTGCTGGAGCAGCGCGTGTCCTTCGTCGTCAACCTGGCAGTGGTTCCTTATCTGCCTCGACGACATGGCCGCGTTGCACGATGCAGCGGACCTCTTGAAGCGCTCCTTCTGCAAAGACCTGGCCCGGTTCACCCGGTCCCTCACCTCGCCCGAGCGCTCGCCGGCGTCGTCCCCTGACAGCTCCCTGTAGTTCACCGCGGGCACCTCCACGTGTATGTCAATCCTGTCGAGCAGGGGCCCGGAGATCCTGGCGCGGTATAGCTGTATCTGCCTGGGCGTGCACGCGCACGAGTGCTGCGGGTGTCCCTGGTACCCGCAGGGGCACGGGTTCATGGCCGCGACCAGCATGAATCGCGCGGGGTATGTAATGCTCGCTATGGCCCGGGATATGGTGACCAGGCCCTCTTCCAAAGGCTGGCGCAGGACTTCGAGCACCTGCTTTTTGAACTCGGTCAGCTCGTCCAGGAAAAGCACCCCGTTGTGGGACAGGCTTATCTCGCCCGGCTTTGGCACCTGGCCGCCGCCGATCAGGCCGGCGTCCGAGATGGTGTGGTGTGGCGGCCGAAAGGGCCGGGTGGCGATAAGCGGCTTTTTCTGGGTGACCTTGCCGGCCACCGAGTATATCTTTGTGGTCTCCAGGGCCTCGTCAAACCCCATGTCCGGCATTATTGTGGGCAGCCTCTTTGCCAGCATGGTCTTGCCCGAGCCGGGCGGTCCGATCATGAGCACGTTGTGCCCGCCGGCCGCGGCCACCTCCAGCGCCCGCTTCACGTGATCCTGCCCGCGCACGTCGCAGAGGTCCAGGTCGTACTCCTGCGCGCGCATGAACAGCTCGTCCGGGTTTACGTCCGCGCGCTCGAGCTCGATGTCGCCCCGGAAGAAGTCCGCGGCCTGGGAGAGCGTCTTCACCGGGTACACGGAAAGCCCGGAGACCACCGCGGCCTCCGCGGAGTTTGCCGACGGAACCACCAGTCCCTTGCACCCCTTTTTCGAGGCCTCGACCGCTATGGGGAGCACGCCCGGAACCGACCGCACCCGGCCGTCAAGCGAGAGCTCGCCCACCACCCAATAGCCGGTCATGGCCCCGTACTTGATCATGCCGGTGGCGCCAAGGAGCCCGAGGGCGATGGGCAGGTCATAAGACGCGCCTTCCTTTTTCACGTCCGCGGGCGCCAGGTTGACCGCGATCTGGCAGTCGAGCGGGAACTGGTACCCGCTGTTTGTAAGTGCCGAGCGCACCCGCACCCTGGACTCCTTGACCGCGGCGTCGGGCAGGCCCACCAGGTCGAACTGGAAGGACCCGGGTATAAGGTCAACCTCGACGTTCACCGGTATGGCGTCCACCCCTATGACCGCTGCGCTTCTGACCCGTGACAACATATCCCCTGGATATATCCTTTCCGGATCACAATTCTACACTTTATTGCCGGTAATGACAAAATGCGCGGCTTATCGCCTGGACTCTTCTATCATGCTCTTTGCTTCTCGGGTGTCGGTAAGAGGCTTTGAAAGTGGTGCCCCCGCCAGGACTCGAACCTGGGGCCTACGGATTAGGAATCCGTCGCTCTATCCTGCTGAGCTACGAGGGCATAAACAGACCGGAGTAAAGAGCCCAAACACGGGAGAGCCCGGTTTTACGGCCGGTGTTGAACCGGCCAATAAGATTATGTTATTCTTCATACCCGGCCTTGTCAATAATAGGGTGTGAGCATGATTCCATGAAAGGAGGCTGGACATGGCTGAACCCAGATGCGCCGATTGTAATTTCCGTGCAAGGTACGACCAAAACCCGAGGTCCATCCTGGGCAGGATATGGAAGTTCCACACAAGGTTCTGTCCGGGGTGGAAGGCTTACATGGGGTCCCTGCCGGAGGAGCAGAGGAAGGAGCTGGTACAAAAGTACGGACTCAAGGCCTGATTGCTGAGTTCAGCGCTGCATGACAGTATCGTCTCTTGTACGGGCAGGCGCTGGAAGTTTCCAAGCTCCGCTCCCGGCGGTCCCGGGGTAAAGTCGTCTTCACTTGAATCAAAACAAAATAGTTGTATGATGTAGTAGCGCTCTGCACACGGGTTTTTTAACTTTTCACTCCTCTTGATAAACAACTGCTGCTGTGGCTGAAGGGAAAGGTGGGGATGAGAGAGCTGATTTTTTACCTGGTTCTGGTGCTTGCGGTCTTTAGCAGCGGTTGCGAGTCCGTGAAGAAGCGTCTGCTGGGCCCCACAGAGGAGGTGGCGCAGAGGTCTTATCCCATCCTGGTTTACGAGTATGATGTAACAATTGACTTGAAGGCCACACCTAAGGAGTTCATAGACTACCTTGTAAAGGACGTGTCCTGGATGGAGATGATGGCCGGGAAAAGTAACGTCACTCAACTCGAGGTGGTAAAGATCGAGCCCGACCTGGACATGACCCGGCCTGGCGAGTACTTCGACCTCAACCTCAAGGCCTTTGGAATAAACTTTCCCTGCAGGGTCACATCGTTTTCTTACAAGCCTGCCAGGGAGATATGGTTCATGGCCCTGTCCCGGGGCTCGGCCTGGGTGCTTTTCAAATACATGGTCACCCCCATCGAAACCGGCAGCAGGCTGCACCTTGTTGGCATCGGCCGCGCTCCCAAGTACCTTTCCTACTTCATGGACCCCATCAAGGTGACAAAGGTTGCAGCCAAGCAGCAGGACATACTTCTTGCATTCATGCAGGCCAGGTTCGACCCTGACCTGGACGTGGACAAGACAATCCAGGGGGAAACACGGGGCCACGTAGCAGAGGCCTTTTTGCAGGGATACGAGTCTTCCATATGGGTCGAGGCCCGGCCTAAAGAGGTTATCAGCGCTATCTTCCAGGACCCGGACAGCTTGAACAAACTGATACCTCTGCTCGGACTCGAGGGGGAATGTCAGAACAATCCCTCCATGCTCCTCTCCGACCCCAAGGGCTTTACCTGCTGCGAATCCTGGTACGGCCAAGCCAATGAAAAGGCGCCGGCAACCATACTATCAAGGGCAAACCGCGAGAACCGGCCGGTCCGTAAGTCATACACCCATAACATCTGGTCCATAGTGGACGTGATGGCCGGCATGGAGCTGGAGGTCAAAAGGCGCGGCCCCGGCAGCCTGGTAACGGTGGTCTACTCCGCGGAGATACCCGGCCAGGCCTCGCCCGCGGCCATTGAAAAGATGATGTCAATAACACAAATGCCCGGGAAAGCGGAAGCGGTGCTCACCGGCTTGAAATCTCTTCCCGAACGCACCGCCGCAAGCCTAAAGTGATAAGCTGCGCCTGCCCTGGTGCGCGCCGGTGGCCCCCGCCTTCATGCAATAATGCTCTCGCTTCTCCGCCAGGGGCAATCCTTTTTGCAGAACACGCAGGGGGCTGGATAAGGGACTTCCCGCGCCACTACTGACACCGAGGAGATTGACTTCGCAGGGTTCATGACAAAGTACGGGTTCAGGCGCACCCCGACCTTTTCTCCGTCCAGGACATCGAACACAAGGCCCTGGCCCTGGAGCTCCCAGTCGCAGTAGCCCGGGCTGAACCTCTGGGAGGCCTGGAGACCAAGGCCATCGAGCTCGGTCCTCCAATGCTCCTCCACCAGGTCCGCGGCCCGCTCGGCAAGCTCCGAGCCTAAAGAGTCGAAAAAGTACTGGGCCAGGATGGAGCCGTCAGGTCCCGCGTCCTTCCAACTTTCATCGCCCGCGGTGGCTATCATGAACATGATGCGCCGCTCCCCCTGGCAGGCCCTCAACAGCCGCGAGAACATATGGCTACGTATAAGACCGTCTTCCACCCGCACCTCTTTGTCGCCCGCGTCCACGACCGGCAGGAGCCTGTAAGCGCCCCTGGGCCTGAACAGGGAGCCGGCCTTACTCTCGAACTCATCGAGCAGGTCCTGCACCTCGGCATGGACCGCGGCGCCTGGCTCGTACCCGAGTCTTTGTATCACGTTTCCCTTGATCCGGGCGATGAGCTCGGGGCTGACATGTGGCTCTACGATCTCCATGGCCAGTACGTATCTATTTTAGTTGCACGCTCCTTATCGTTCCACAAGGAGTTTAAACAGGTTGTCAGCTCCTTGCTGGCATGCTATTAGAATTATGGAGATTCTATCCTTGGCGCGGCAACTAACCAGTCTTCAGGAGGACAGCCATGACCGACCAGGACCTCGTAAACACCGTGTACATAAAGCGTCTTTCGGAGTACGACCGTGACGCTGTGTGCGAGATAGCGACCGAGGGCATGCGAGAGTTCGGGTTCAAGCCCTCGGGCAATGTGTTTGTAAAGCCCAACGTGGTGGTGGCCCACAAGCCCGAGCTCCTTGGCAACAAGGCTTGCACAAAGTCCGAGGTCATCGGGGGGTCCATGCTGGCCCTGGCAGACTCTCCCGGGGTGGCGCGGGTGGACCTGGGCGAGAACTCCTCGGTGGGGTTCCCCACCCGCATGTGTTACAAGTACGCGGGCTACTACGACGAGATAGCCGCCATAAGGAAGCGGGCAAAGTCCCGGGTTGACCTGTTCTGCATAGACGAGGAGCCGCGCGACCGGGTGTTCATAGGCGGCATGGTGCACGACACCCTCCGGGTGTCCAGGAAGATGGCCCGGGCCGACGCCAAGGTGTACCTGCCAAGGCTCAAGTGCCACTGCGTGTCAAACATGACCGCGACCATAAAGCTCAACGTGGGCATCTGCTCGGACGACGAGCGCTCCATACGCCACGACTTCCTCTTGAACGACAAGATCGTGGACCTGCTCTCCGCGGGCTACCCCGACTTCGTGATAATGGACGCGGTGGACGTGGGCGTGGGCAACGAGGGATTCCCCACGCTGCGCAAGCTGGGCCTGATGGTGATGGGCAGGAACCCGGTGGCCGTGGACATGGTGGGGGCCAGGCTCCTGGGCATGACCCCGGAGGACGTGCCCTATCTAAAGCGCGCGATCGAGCGCGGGTACGGGCCGTCAAGCATTGACCAGGTGAAGATCGCCGGGGACCTCCACAGCCTGCAAGACGTGGATGCGCAGGCCGAGCGGGTAAAGCCGCACGACCACGAGTTCTATCGCTGGCAGGACGTGCACAAGGAGCTCGAGCGACTTCAATCACCCATCCGTTTCTTCTGGGGACCGTACCGCGAGAACGGGAGCGAAAAGTGCCTTACCGGCTGCGTGATGGGCCTAAAGATGTTTTTAGCAAGCTTCGAGCAGTACGCGGGCGCGGAGGCCTTTGCAAAAGCAAGGCCCTCGGTCATCGTAATCGGGAACTGCAAGGACAAGGAGATTGACGCGGCCGGGAACAACGTGTTCATGTTCGGTAGCTGCGCCAAAGCGAATATCAAGAACGCCCGCAAAATAAAAAAGATTGACAAGTGCTACACCACGGTCACCGATATGACCATACAGTGCGGCGCCGGCCTGGGACTGCCAGCGCCCATCCTCGACCCGGCATTCGTGCTCCCCTTTGCCAGGGGCATGACCGGGGCCTCGCTCAGGAAGCTCGTTAAGATGCGCTACGCACAGGACGTGGTCCACTTCCTCACAAAGAGCCTGGAGAGAAGAATCTGATTCCGTATGGATTTTCCTTGATTTATTTCAGCGAGGCTGTAGAGTTGAAACCGGGATTTGCGAGCAGCCCAAATGATAATATACTATAATGATGTTTAACAAAGCCGGAAACGGACATAGGGCTTGATACAATGATGGAAAGGAGTCGAGAATGCGCTTGAACGACATTCCCCAGATTGACCAGCTAAGCGTGCCAGAAAAGATCCTGCTGGTGGAAGAGTTGTGGGACAGCATCGCCGCGGATGAATCGAGCGTGCCTGTCCCCCGGTCTCACCTGGAAGAGCTGGAAAGAAGACTGAAGAGGCACAACTCTGATCCGGGAAGGCTCCTCTCCATGGAAGAGCTAAAACACAGGATCGAGAAAAGGAAATGAAATGCGTCCTTCGCTTCTCTCCGGAGCTGGAGGACGATGTGGTCGCAGGATACGAATGGTACGAAAACAAGGCCCGGGGCCTGGGAGAAGAATTTCTTCGGATGTTCGATTCAGCTCTTTCTCTGGTTCTTCGCTATCCCCTCCTTTCGCCTGAAATAGATAAGGGATTCCGTCGAAGGTTGCTCAGGAGATTCCCCTATGCAATTTATTACATAATAGAAGGCAACGAGATTATTGTGTACGGTTTCTTCCATTGCGCCCGCGATCCTGCCAACATCAAGGAAAAGCTTTTCGATAGGTCCGAGGAATAATTAGAATACTGCTTAATGTTAGGGACAGTCACTCCTTTCGGAATGTAACTATATTTTTGCTCCGCGCCTCCAGCAACTGATCACCGCCTGCTCTTCATCTTCACCTGCCTCATGGCCCCGCCGGCCAGGAGCTGCCTCTGCTCGTACTCGTTGATCCCGATGTCCACCTTGTACTCGGCCCCGTCCACCTTTACCGTGACCCTGGCCGGCAGCTTTGAGAGCTCTTTTCTCACCTCGGGCAGCTCGACCCGGTCCCCGTGCTTTATGGCCTTGTAAACCTTGTCGTCTACGGGTATGGGCAGCATGCCCTGGGCTATCAGGTTCCTCCTGTGGATGCGTGCAAAGGACTTTGCAAGCACGCCCTTGACACCCAGGTGCTTTGGCGCCATGGCAGCGTGCTCGCGCGATGACCCCTGCCCGTAGTTGTCCCCGGCCAGGATGAAGCCGCCCCCCCACTCCTCGGCCCGCTTTACAAACCCCTCGTCCTCCTTCATGAAGGTGTAGCGGGATATGGCCGGGACATTGGACCGGTCGGCCATGACAAGGGCCCCGTCCGGGGCCATGGACCCGGTGGAGATGTTGTTCCCCAGCTTGATCAGCACCCTGCCGGACAAGCTCTTTGGCAGGGCCTTTTGCGCTGGAGGCTTCTTTATGTTGCTGCCCCACCTGATCTCCACCTTGGCCCTCTGCTTCCCGGGCGGGGGCGCAAGGATCATGGAGTCGTCTATATGCGGCTTTACCCATTTCAGCTTTGGCGGCTGGCCCAGTGTGCGGGGGTCTGTGATCTTTCCCTTCAGGGCGCACGCACCCGCTGTGGCCGGGCTTGCAAGATACACCCGGTCGTTCTTGGTGCCCGAGCGTCCGGGGAAGTTCCTGTTCATGGTGCGCACCGACGGCTTTCCCTCGGGAGGGGCCTGGCCCATGCCCACGCACGGCCCGCACGCCGGCTCGAGCAGCCTTGCCCCCCCGTGTATCAACTGCTCCAGCACGCCGGCCCTTGCGATCCTGTCCATTATCTGCCTGGAGCCGGGGGACACGGTCATGGTCACGCCCGGGCGAACGCCTCCCCTGGATATGATGGCCGCGGGTATAGCAAGGTCCTCATACCACGAGTTCACGCTCGAGCCGGTGCACACCTGGGCGATCTCGATACCGGCGACCTCCTCCACCGGCGCCACGTTGTCAGGGTTGCTGGGCTTTGCTATGAGCGGCGTGAGGTCCGAGAGGTTAATCTCCATGTGCTCGTCGTACTCCGCGGCCTTGTCAGGTTTCAGCTCCACCCACTGGTGCTCGCGTGCCTGCTCCTTCATGAACCTCCTGGTCTGGTGGTCGCTGGGGAAGATGCCGGTGGTGGCCCCGGTCTCCATTATCATGTTGCAGACGGTGGCCCTGCCGGTGACGGGTATCTTTCCCGCCGACGGCCCGGTGAACTCGTATATTTTTCCCAGGCCGCCCTTGGCGCTCACCCGCCTGAGAATCTCGAGCACCAGGTCCTTGCCCGAGACCCAGTCCGGGAACTCACCGGAGAGGTGCACCCCCACCACGGTCGGGGTGGCCAGATGGAACCCCTGTCCTGCAAGGGCCATGGCCACGTCAAGGCCGCCCGCGCCTATGGCTATGGAACCCATGGCCCCGCTGGTGGTGGTGTGCGAGTCAGAGCCCACCAGGGTCTTTCCCGGCCGGGCGAACCTCTCCACGTGCAACTGGTGACAGATACCGTTGCCTGGGAGGCTCACGTAAAACCCGTACTTCTGGCCGGCGCTCTCAAGGAACAGGTGGTCCTCGGGGTTTCTGAAGTCGAGCTGGAGCATGTTGTGGTCTATGTAGCAGATAGCGAACGGCGCCTGGACCTGGTCAAGGCCCATCTGCATGAACTGGAGGGTCACCATGGTGCCGGTGGCGTCCTGCATCAGCACCTGGTCAATGTCCAGCACGTTCTCCTCGCCGGGCCGCAGGCCGCCATCGCGTAAATGCCGGGATAAAATCTTTTGGGTCAGGTTCATGGCCATGGGGCACCCTCCTTGATTACTACTATATGCATCAAGACAAGAGATACAAATTTAACTATAAAACTGTGAAAGGCAAAGACCAAAAGAAAGTTGATTTTACCGGCGAGACATTGCCCGGACTTGATATGGATTAATCATCTCTGCTATTTTTACTTGCATAATAGACTGAAGCCATAGGAGGGGAAAAATGGGAAGGTTACGTATCAGTCTGCTTGCGCTTTTATGTTGCGTCGCCCTGGTGTCCGCGGCTTATGCCGGCGGTCTGCCAAAGCCGCAATCGGAGGACCCAAAGGCCCAGGAGCTGATTGACAAGGCCTGGGAGCTGGACAGGAGCGGGTCAAATCCCGAGATCTACAAGCAGTGCATCGAGCTCATGGAGAAGGCCAACAAAATAGACCCAAACAACGCCTCCATCCTCACCGATCTCTCCCGCTACTACTGGAACTACGGGGACAACCTGCCCAAGGAGACCGATGAGCAGCAGGAGCGGCTGGAGGACATCTACAACCAGGGGCTGGAGTACGCCGCGAGGTCGCTCGAGGTCAAGGAGACAGTGGGCGGTCACTACTGGTACGCTGTGAACCGGGCCGCGTCCGAGGAGTTCAACTCCATATTCTCCCAGGCCGCGGCATTCCCCGCGGTGCTGAAGCACGACCGGTACGTGGACGAGCAGGACCCCGAGTACTACTACGGGGCTTCGGGAAGATTGTGGACCGAGATACTGGTGCGGGTGCCCAAGGTGGTGGTCAAGATGGTGGGCTACGACCCGCAGGAGGTGGTGGACGAGATAAACGAGTCCATTGAAAGGGAGCCGCGATACTTTGACAACTACGTGTACAAGGCGAGGTTCATCTATAACTACTACGGCGAGGAGAAAAAGGAGGAGGCATTGAAGCTCATCGAGAAGGTCCTGGAAAAGGACCCTGGGGTGTTCCCCGAGGAAAAGGTGGCAAACCAGGTCAGCCAGCGAGACGCGCGCGAGCTGTGGAAAGAGATCACCGGCAAGGAGTGCCCGGAAAAATAATCCATGGCAGAAAAACAGAGCCTGGAAGAGCGCATCATCACCGGGGCCGGGTGGATCGCAGAGTCCGGGCGCATAGTGGTGTTCACCGGCGCCGGGATCAGCACCGACTCGGGCGTGCCCGACTACCGCGGGCCCGAGGGTGTGTGGACCAGGCGCGACAAGGGGCTTTCGCCTCCCAGGGCAAGGGTGGGCATAGGCGAGGCCGAGCCCAACCCCGGACACAAGGCCGTGTTAAAGCTCCAGGAAATGGGCAAGCCCCACTTCCTCATCTCGCAGAACGTTGACAACCTGCACCTCAAATCAGGCATCAAGCCCGGGCTCATAGCCGAGCTGCACGGGAACGTGGCGCTCTTAAAGTGCATGCAGTGCGACAAAAGGTACACAAAGGACGAGCTCGGCTGGGACCAGGCAAAGCTCGGCAAGGGCTACAGGACCGACCCGGGCCGGGACGGACAGCCCCAATGCGAGTGCGGGGGCAGGGTCATATCCAGCGTGGTCAACTTCGGGGACCCCATGCCCGAGAAGGAGATGGCCTTGTCAATGAAAGCCTCACAGGAGTGCGACCTCTTTATAGTGGCCGGCTCGTCACTGCTGGTCTCGCCGGCCAACACCTTCCCCCTGGTGGCCCTCCGGGCCGGCGCCCGGCTGATCATAATCAACCGGGACGAGACGCCCTACGACCACGTGGCGCACCTGCACTTTGACGAGGGAATAGGGGAGTCGCTGGCGCCAATGGTGGAGATGGCCGGGCGGATCATGGAAGATAGGGCCTGAGAAGGCTTTTATCCAGAATAATATTCATGTTTCGCACAGAGACACGGAGGACAGAGAGTATTGATAATATACAACAAGGAAAAAAGACTCAAATACTCTGCGTTCTCCGTGTCTCTGTGCGAGAAAAGTCATTGCTTGCATTTGTAACTTCTCAATAACTCCGGGCACGGCCTGCTAAGAAAAAATCTTCCGATC
>CAZYTX010000075.1:0-11998 GCA_964650485.1 uncultured bacterium
CGTGCCTTTGTTAGCTTTGTGGTAAATTTTCCTGGTCCTGTTTTGGACAAGAGTGAAGAAGAGATCTTCCAAATTGACACATGCCACTTTTTAATGTCTCTGATACTCTAATATAATCGTATTCCAAACATGCCAAACCAAAATACCATGACCCGTAATGAAAACCTCGCCCGCATGAGACAAGCCGTAAAACAGGGACGCGAGCACGCGGACCACTTTCCCGCGGTGCTCTATCTGGAGGCCACCGCTTCATGCAACCTTTGCTGCCCCATGTGCCCCACAACCATGGGCCTGCCCAGGGACCCTTACCGCAGGGACCTGTTCGACCTGGACCTGTTGCCCAAGCTCGAAAAGGCGCTCCCACTGGTGGCGCGGGCATTCCTCTCAGGGGGAGGAGAGCCGCTCCTGCACCCGCGCTTCTTCCACATAGTGCAGGCGCTAAAGTCCCGCCGCATAGAGGTCATCTTCAACTCCAACGGCACCCTGCTGGAGGAGGAGGCTTCAAGGCAGGTGCTGGACACCGGGGTTGACACCATATCCTTCTCCATTGACGGGGCCAGCAAAGGGACATACGAAAGCATAAGGGTGGGAGCGGATTTCGAGGAGGTCATGGAAAACGTAGGGCGCCTGGCCCGCATGAAGGAAGAGGCCGGCTCAAGGGTGCCCCACATGAACATGCAGTTCACGGTCATGGATACGAACGCGCACGAGATAAAACAGGCCGCGGACCTGGCAGCCTCCATTGGAATAAACCACCTGGTGGTCGAGCCTCTGACCCCGGTGTACTGCTTTGACAAAGAGTACGACGAGTTCTACGCCGAGCATGCGGTGGAGCCCGCCAAGGTAATTGACGACTTGAAAGAGGCGTCTGACAGGGCCCGCAAGCTCGGCCTGGTGTTTTCCTCACATTACCTGTTCGCCCGGGAGCACCCGGAGCAGGCCAGAAAGTGCGTGCAGCCCTGGCTTACCTTCGGGGTGAGGGTGGACGGCAGGGCCTTTACATGCTGCGGCGCCATCCAGCCAATGGGCGACCTGGCAGAGCAGAGCTTCGATGATATATGGAACGGGCCTCGCTATCGCTCACTTCGCCGGGCGCTCGCAAAGGGTGAGTTCCCGCAATTCTGCACGCACTGCATCCGCGAGAACCGGGCCAGCCACTTCAACGAGGACCTGGTCTCGGAGCCGGATGCCGGGGACAAGGGCTGAGGGAAAATAAGAGATGAGCCGCCCCCGGGTATCAGTGATCGTGGCTGCAAAGGATGAAGAGGAAAACATCCAAAGGTGCCTGCGCGCGGTCAACGAGCAGGAGGCGGACTTTGAATTCGAGGTGCTGGTGGTGGACTCGGGCTCCAAAGACCGCACCGCTGAGATCGCCCGGAACCTGGGCGCCAGGGTGCTGAGTATACCGGCCGGCTCCTTCCAGCACGGCCGCACCAGGCAGACGGCGTCGGAAGAGGCCCGCGGAGACTATCTCGTATACCTGGTCGCGGACGCGGTGCCGGCGGACGAGCAATGGCTCGCAAGCCTGGTCCACGCGGTGGCCTCGGACCCGGAAGTGGCCGGGGCATACTCCAGGCAGTTGCCGAGACAAGGCGCCGGTCCCCTGGAGGAGTACAGGCTGAGGCACAGGCGCTCGTGGTCAACTGAGCGCCAGGAAAGGCGGACCAGGAAGGGCGAAGACTTCTGGGCCCTCTCTCCGGAGGAGCGCTTCTCCATGTGCGAGTTCGACGACGTGTCCTGCTGCCGCAGGGGCTCCCTGCTCCGGGAGTTCCCCATACCCGAGGTTGACTGGGCCGAGGACCTGTTGTGGGCAAAGAGCGTGCTGCTCGCAGGATACAAGATAGTGTTGGAGCCCGGCTCCCTGGTCCTGCACTCGCACCCCGAGACCGTACGCTACGCCTTGCGCAGGGGATACATGGACCAGGACACGGTCAAAAAAAGCTTCGGCGTGCTATACTTTGATAAAAAGAGGGCGGTATTAACAGGGTTCCCAAGGCTTTTTCTCGAGCAGGCAAGAGTCATGTTTTCTCGAGAAAAAAGCCTTTACCGCTCCTTGAAAGATATTATATGGAATGCGGCCAGGCTCGGCTGCGAGGTCTCGGGAAACTTCCTGGCCTCGTGCGAGACGAGAAGGTATCACCTCGTCCATGATTTTATCAGCGGGCTTAGAACAAGAGACGTCGTTGCCCAGAGGAAGGGCCAGGTGCTAGAGACCAGGTTCACCCTGGGAAATGACGTAAGAAGGGTGCTCTTCATGAACCCGGACGCTGCCGTGCAAAGGAGCGTGGCCGTGCCCCCGGGGGCCAAGCTGGTCTTCGGGGCCGGCCTCAACCCAAAGGCAAGGCCGATGCGCAAGGCGCCGGTGCTCTTTGCCGCGGCGGTTGACAACGAGCCGGTCTGGAGCCGGGAGATAGGCCCGGGCGGGACGGGCCAAGAGCCCGCGTGGGTCGAGGCTTCAGTTGACCTTGCGGCATGGGCAGGAAGGACGGCCCGCATAAGCCTTGTCACCCGGGCAAAGGACACTGACTACGCATGGGCCGGCTGGGCCGAGCCCCGGGTGGTGGTTGATGAGCTCTCACTGGTTGACCGGGGGGTGAACGCGATCCTCGAAGAAGTGGACAGGAGGATGCGGGGAACCCCGCTCAGGCACCCGTGAACGATTATGGGTAGCCCACATAGCTATGCTATGTGGGCGCCTGCCTGCCGCGTCAAGGAACGCGGCGCAGGCAGGAGCGAAGCGAGCAGGTAAGACAAGGAGGTATCATGGCGAAAGATTGTCCGAGCAAGGAAGAGAACCTGAAGATGTGCAACTGCACCTACGAGCCCTGTCCCAGGAAAGGTATCTGCTGCGAATGCATACAGTACCACAAGAAGATGGGCGAGCTTCCAGCCTGCATGTTCAGCCGCGAGGGTGAGGCCACCTACGACAGGACCATATCCGCGTTCATGAAGTATCACTTCTGATCACGGCGGCACGGGGCCGCACCGGAGATGAAAGCTTTGCGAGTCCTCTTCATATACCCTGACGTGGGCACCATGCTCCCGCCCGACTTCCAGCACGGGGTGGGCACCCTGATCGCGGTGCTGAAAAAGGCCGGGCACATGCCAAAGCTTATCTACGCGCACCAGGAACTCGGACGCGAGGATCTCGTGCGGCAGGCGAGAGATTTCGACCCCCGGCTTGTGGCCATATCCACCGTGAGCAACCAGTACCAAAGGGCCAAAAGGTACGCGGGCTGGCTGAAAGAGGACCTGGCCGCGCCAATAATAGTCGGCGGCGCGCACGCCACCCTGGCCGCATCCGAGGTCATAGCCGAGCCCTGCTTTGACATGGTATGCATAGGCGAAGGCGAGGGCGCCATGCTCGAGCTTTCGCAGGTGCTGGAGCAAGGGAACGATATCGCCGGCATACAAAACCTTTGGGTAAAGCGGGGGGGAGAGGTCATAAAGAACCCGGTGCGGCCGCTCATCGAGGACCTGGACTCTCTCCCTTTTGTTGACAGGGAGTCCTTCCGCTTCGAGAACATACTGGAGGCCCAGGAGGGCAAGTGCTCCATGCTCTGCGGCCGCGGCTGCCCATACTCGTGCACATACTGCGCCAACGAGGGGATAAAGAACCTGTACAAGGGCAAGGGCAGGTTCGTGCGCATGCGCTCGGTTGACCACGTTCTCGCGGAGATGAGGGAGATACTCTCGTGCTACAAGGTGGAGAAGTGGGAGTTCAACGACGACATCTTCACCCTGAAGAAGAGCTTTATGCAGGAGTTCTGCCGGCGCTACCCGGAGCAGTTCTCCATTCCCTTCGACGTGAACGTGAGGGTGGAGACCGTGGATGAAGATGCCTTGCGAATGCTCAAGGACGCGGGGTGCGACATCGTAAGGGTTGGGCTCGAGTCCGGGAGCGAGCGGGTGAGGTCAGAACTCATGAACCGGCCCATGCAGACCGAGCGCATCGCATCGGTGTTCGAGCAGGCGGAGAAGGTGGGTCTCAAGACCTGGTCCTTCAACATGGTGGGCCTTCCCGGCGAGACGCCCGCGGACGCGGAGGAGACCATCCGCCTGAACGAGCGCTTGTGCCCGGACCACATGCAGGTGAGCGTTTTCAACCCTTATCCTGGCACCCGCCTTTTCGAGGTGTGCAAGGAGCGGGGCGTGCTTTCCGGCCGCACGGTTGACGGGTACTTCCTGCCCGACTCGGTGCTCTCCCTCCCCGAGTTCCCGGCCGGGCTCATAAACCACACCCACCAGCGCCTCATCCGGCTGCGGGACCAGTGCAGCACCAGGAAGCGGCTTTTGCGCGAGCTCTCGGGCGTCCCTCCCCGGTTCGACTTCGTGGACATGCTGGAGAAGGCGCGGGTGGAATCCCCTGACCCGGCTTTCGTGTGCGAGGACTACTTCTGGATGGGCGAGGACGCGAGAAGGGTGTTGCGCGCACACCCGCCGGCGAGTATAAGGTACAAACTGAGGGTGCCTGAGAACGCGGAGCTCCGCTTCAGCCTGGCCATGCACCCCCAGGTGCTGGACAAGGGAGGCGGAGACGGGGTGGTCTTCGAGGTAAGCATAGGAAGGTTTGCCGGGAGAATGAAGCGGGTCTTCCACCAGGTGCTGGACCCCAAGGGGGACCCCTCTCACAGGGGCTGGCACGACCGGGTGATACCGCTCGATAAGTGGGCCGGAAAGAAGGCGTACATCGAGTTCCACACCCGCACAGTGGACCGGGAGAACCGGGACTACAACACCGCGGGGTTCGGGTTCCCCGTAATAGTCGAGAAGGGACATGTTCAGAAAAAGCTCGATAAACGCTCTGCGTGAGTCCATAGAAAAGGGAGAGCCGGTTACAGGCCCATTGGACGTGCAGATTCTGCCCACGCCAAGGTGCAATGCATCCTGCGTGTTCTGTCCGCTCAACGCCATACCCCCGCCTCTCATGCAGTACACGCCCCGGTTCTGCACATACGAGCACGACCTTCCAGGCGGGCTCCTTGACCGGCTGGCAGACGACCTCTATCACCTGGGAGGACTCGAACGCCTCACCATAACCGGGGGCGAGCCGCTGCTCTACAGATACCTCATACCCGCGGTGTTCCAGTTCAGGAACTCCTTCCCCGAGGCCGAGCTCACAGTAGTGACGAACGGGATACGGCTTATAGACTTCGCCGACTTCTTCGTGGGCGCGGGGCTGCAAAACCTCACCGTGAGCATAAACGCCGGCACCAGGGAAACCTACTTAAGGCACAACCCGGGGGCCTCGGGGGAGGAGTTCGACCGGATAGTGGAGGGCGTGACCGCGGTCACCAACAAGCGCGACGGGCGGGACTCGGACAGCCCCCGGGTGACCCTGTCGGTGGTGCTCACCAAAGACAGCGCCTCCGAAGTGGGGCCTGTCTTCGAGATCGGAAGGAGCACGGCCTCGGACGCGGTGACCTTTTTGCCGCTCATGGAGATCAGGCTCCAGGGCCGGTCGGTTAACAGGGGGCTCAGGGCCGGGGGCGACGAATTCAACAGGTTCCTGGGGGATATGGAGCGCTACTCTGATAAGGCCCGGCAGGAGGGCTTTTACATGGGCTATGCGGGATCGCATGATGACGCCGGGGTGGTGGACCAGGGCGGCCTGTACAAGGACCAGCCCTGCTACGCCGGCTACGCCTTTGCCGCGGTCTACCCCAACGGGGACGTGAGACCCTGCTGCCACTGCGAGCCTATAATGGGGAACCTTACGAGGTCATCCTTTATTGACATCTGGCGCTCGGAGAGGTACGCCGAGCAGAGGGCGCGCATGATGGCCATCCAGGAGAGTCCGCAAGCGCTCGAGGGCTGCCTGTGCGACGAGTGCGGCTACCTGTTCGAGAACCGCGAGCTGCATAAGAAGCTCAGCACATGAATGACCTGCAAAGGCTTATTAACTACTACGGGGCCGGGAGGCTCCTTTTGCCGCGGCCCCGCTACCTGTGCGTGAACGCCACCCTGCGCTGCGACGGCAGGTGCGCCCACTGCGGTATCTGGAAGCAGGGCGCACGGGGCCCGGAGATAAGCGGGCAGGAGCTTGAAGGCGTGCTCTCAAACCCGCTTTTCCAAAAGGTCGAGACCGCGTGGATAACCGGGGGCGAGCCCACCTTGAGGGACGACCTGAACCTGGTCGCCAGGGCCATGGTAGAGTCCCTCCCCTCCCTGTCCACGCTGGGAATAGCCACAAACGCGCTCCACCCCCAAAGGGTGCTGGACCGGATCACGCAAATGGTCTCGGAGACCGCCTCCCAGGGTGTCTTCGTGCACCTGTCTCTTGACGGGGCGGGCGAGGTGCACGACCGGGTGCGCAGGAGAGAGGGCGCGTTCCAGGCGGTGTCGGAGACTATCGAGGGGCTTCTTCGCATGAAAGGATCGCGCCCGGAAAAAAGGATAGAGATAGGGATCAACTGCGTGGTGCAGCCGGGGAACGTGAGCGGGCTCTATGACCTTTGGGAATACGCCCGCGGAAAAGGCATAGTGCCCATGTTCAACCCGGTGCTGGTCACGGACCAGGTGTACCGCAACCTGGAGATGGGAGAGGAACTCAGGTTCTCTTACTCCCAGGTAGAAGAGATCGTATCCTTCCTGGACAGGATCATGCCGCAATGCCCGGCCCCCTTTGCTTACCAGTACGGGATCACGAAGCGGGTGCTGCTCGGAAGGCCCAGGCCCAGGCGCTGCCTTACCCTCTACACCACGGTGAACATAAACGCGGACGCCACCCTGATCCCTTGCCCCGCGGCCTCGGACCTTTTTATGCACAGCGTGCTGGAGGAGGACCCGGCCGAGCTGTGGAGGAGCAGGGAGGCCATGGAGATGCGCAAATGGGTGGAGAAAAAGTGCTGTCCCGCCTGCACGCTGTCGTGCTCGCTGGGTGACTCCATGCCGCTGTCCGAGTGGCTGTCCGGGGGATGGGACAACTGACCGGGGGATGGCATGGCGGAAGATAAGACACAGGGCGGCCGCATGAGGGGGCTGGTGCTGGAGACCAGTTCCCGCTGCCAGCTAAAATGCCCGCTCTGCTTCTTGCGCTCCTTTTCCGAGCGGCCGGAGGAGGACCTCATGGGTCTCGATGTTGCGGGCGCTCTCTCTCCCTATCTCTCCGGGCTCTCATCCATTGACCTCACCGGCTGGGGGGAGCCTTTCCTCAACCCGGAGCTCTTCCGTATCATCGAGCTTCTGAACAAAAGCTTCCATGGAAAGATGACCATCACAACCAACGGCCTGCTGCTGGAACCCCCTTCCATACAGAAGATTATAGACCACGGCCTGGACACGGTGTGCGTGTCCATGGACGCGGCATACGAGCAAACATACAACGCGGCGCGGCCCCCCGGGAGCTTCATGCACCTGCGCCGGGTGCTGGACGAGCTGGCCTCGGCCCGGGCCCGGGCGGGAGCGGAGCGGCCCCTGCTTTTCGCCGCCTTCCTCCTCAGGAAGGACGCCCTGGCCGAGGTCCCGGACTTCGTGAGCATGGTGGCCGCGCACGGGTTTGACGGGGTGGTGTTCCAGCAGCTCACCGGCGTGTTCTCCGGGCGGGGCCTCTCACAGGTGACGCACCATGAGTACTATGAAAGCGGGTTTGACAGATCGCTCCTGGACCATGCCATGGTCCTTGTAAAAGAGCACTCGCCCGGGGGCTTCATCGTGGTGGAGCCGGAGAGGTTTTACCCTGAGCGGGTGGGGGGCTGCGGCGGGTTCGACCTGTCAATGCCCTTTATCACCCCATCGGGGGACGTCTCGGTCTGCTGCGCGATGGCCTACCCCTGCTCGCTCATGAGGAGGGACGGCGGGCTGGAGAAGACCCGCCCGGTCACATTCGGCAACGTATTGGAGACGCCGCTGCCGCAGATCTGGGAGGGGCCCGAGTACGCCCGCACCAGGGAGGAGATACTGTCGGGGGCCCTGCCCCGGGCCTGCGGGGACTGCATAGCTCTTTACATGAAGCCGGGAAGGGTGTGGAGAGCGGGAGAGGAATAGGCGGGCGCAGCGCGCGGATGCAATCGGGAAGAACAGCGCCATATGGTCAAGGATAAATCGCAACCGCGTCGCGGACCATGCGCTCGACAACGCTTTGTGAGCGTTCGTAATCCTCTTCAGAGTAGAGGTGCAGCTCGAGCCCGCGCACCTCTATGCTCTTTCTAATGGCGCGGAAGGCCTCTGCATCGGCCGGGCCGGCGCAGACCACCAGCAGGTCCACGTCGCTCGCAACGGTGGCGTTGCCTTTTGCCCAGGACCCGAACAGGTATGCCTTTTTCACGGGGGTCTCCTCTGCAAGCGCGGACACCCGCCGCCGCAGGAGCGCGATCAGCTCCTCACGAGTCCATCTCGGATAAAACAGACGAACAGAACCCGACGATCGCCGCGGCATGCTCCACCATCCTTTCAGCCTCTTTCCTGGAGCACTACTGTCCGGTTAATCAGGCTGCAATCCTCCCGGAGATTGGTATGGATGTAGCCGAGATGAATACGGGCAAGAGCGTTATCGCTAAACGCCTGAAGCAGTCGGGCATGCACTGGAGCGTGCGGGGCGCCAACTCCATCATCGCCCTCCGCTGTTGCCCGGAGTCTGGATACTTTGAGGACTACTGGGAGTCACGCCGTGCGGCATGACCACCAAATATGTCGCACACCCGAGGGGCGCCGCATCCATCTGTCGCGGGACTCAGATCTCCTCCAGGTGTATGGTGTTGGTGGTCCCCGTCTGGCAGGCGGCGCCCGAGGTTATTATGATGCGGTCGCCTTTCTTTAACTTCAGTGTTCGCCTTGCCCATTCGAGCGCCTTCTTGGTGAGGTCCTCCCCGCTCTTGATCTCGGGCATGAAAACTGGCGCCACCCCCCATGCCAGGCACAGCTCGCGCACGGTGCGCTTGTCGGGCGTGAGTGCGATGACGGGCGAGGCCGGCCGGTATCGGCTGATCCTCCTGGCGGTGGCCCCGGACCTGGTGGGCGCTATTATGGCGCGCGCGCCAAGGTCCTCGGCCATGAGGCTTGCCGAGTAGCTGATCGAGTCCGGCACCGGGTCCCGGGAAGGATAAGGCTGCGGCCGGGCGTGCTTTTTTGCCATGTGCGACTCCACCGACCGGGCGATCCTGTCCATGACCTTGACCGCGTCCACGGGATAAGAGCCGATCGCCGTCTCCTCGGACAGCATGACAGCGTCCGAGCCGTCCCATACGGCGTTTGCCACGTCGGTGACCTCGGCCCTGGTGGGCCTTTTGCTGCTCACCATGGACCGCAGCATATGGGTGGCCGTGATCACCGGCTTCCCAGCCAGGTTGGCCTCGGAAATAAGGGACTTCTGCACCGCGGGCACGTCTTCCAGGGGTATCTCCACGCCCAGGTCGCCCCTTGCCACCATTATGGCCTGGGCATGGTCCATGATCTCTTGTATGTTATCGAGCGCCTGGGGCTTTTCGATCTTGGCTATCACCGGCTTCTCACGGCCGCGCTTTTTTAAGACGTCGGCGAGTCTTTTCACCTCCGCGGCACTCCTCACGAACGACAGGGCCACGAAGTCCACGTCTTCCTTTATTGCGAACGCAAGGTCTTGGCGGTCCTTTTTTGTAAGCCCCTCGATGGAGAGGGCCTGCGAGGCTATGTTGACCCCCTTCCTTGAGCCTATCACCCCTCCCACAATTACCCGGCAGCGCACCAGGTCTGCCTCTACCCTTGAGACCTTGAGCTCGATGGCCCCGTCGGCCAGGAGTACAGCGTCGCCTTCTTTTACCTCCCGGGCCAGCCGGGGGTACGACACTGGTATGACATCAGGGCCGGGCGGAAGCTTTTTGCCGGAGAGCATTACAGTGTCTCCGGGCTTCTTCTCGATCCCTCCCTCTGGAAGGTCGCCGGTCCTTATCTTGGGCCCGGCCAGGTCCTGGATCACGGCCAGGGGGAGGTCCAGCTTGCGGCTGGCCCTCCGGAGCTTTTCGAGCCTTTGCCGGTGCTCCTCATATGAGCCGTGGCTGAAGTTCAGCCGGGCCACGTCCATGCCGGCGCGCAGGAGCCGCTCGATCACCCGGGGGGAGTCGCTTGCCGGTCCCATGGTGCATACGATACTGGTCCTGCATCTCTTTTTTTTCGGCATGGTCTAAATCTAGCGATTGTTAGGGCGGTATGCAAGCGGCCCCCCTGTAAGCACCTCGGCCGGACCCGGCCGCGTTTGAAACCCGGGCAAGCTTCTGGCATCATGAATGTATGTAAAGACGTGCGGTTGACTCCTGTGAAAGAGTGCATAGTTTTATTAATAATTTCTGTAAGGGAGGATGTTGATGGCTGATGTGATTGATCTCACGAACGACAACTTCGAGAGCGAGGCCCTGAAGTCCGGGGTCCCGGTGCTGATTGATTTCTGGGCCGACTGGTGCGGACCGTGCCGGATGGTGGAGCCCACGGTGCATGATTTCGCCGGCGAGTACGAGGGCAAGCTCAAGGTGTGCAGGCTCAACGTTGACAACGCGCGAGAGATAGCCGCCAAGTACGGTATCCGGAGCATCCCCACCCTGATGCTGTTCAAGGATGGAGAAGTGAAAGACACCGCCATAGGCGCGCAGCCAAAGGAAGTGCTAAAAGAGTTCGTGGACAAGAACCTCTGACAGGCGGGTCCTGGTTTTTTTATAGCACGCCCTTTCCCCTCGTTTTTGTGTCAGTCTGGGTTCATAATCCCTTGTGCACGCGGACTATAACGTCCACTGAAAGGAGGAGCCCTGATGGAGCGGACCCTTGCGATCATAAAGCCTGATGCGGTGGAGGCCGGGTCAGTGGGAGGCATAATAGAGCGCTACGAAAGGGCCGGCTTCAGGATCAAGGCCATGAAGATGGTGAGCCTCACCCGGGAGCAGGCCGCGGGCTTTTATCACGTGCACCGGGAGCGGGTCTTCTTCCCCGAGCTTGTAGAGTTCATGAGCTCGGGTCCTTGCATCGTGCTGGTGCTGGAGGGCGAGGATGTCATCGAGCGTCTGCGCAAGCTCATGGGGGCCACCGACTCGAGGAAGGCGAAGAAGGGCACCATCCGGGCCAGGTACGGCGCCGACGTGCAGAATAACGCGGTGCACGGGAGCGACAGCCCGGAGAGCGCGGCCTTCGAGATCGGCTACTTCTTCAACGCGCTCGAGTACGTGGATTGACGGGTAAGATCGTGTTCCCGCCTACCTGATGCTCTTCCTTGGACTCAAGAACTTGCCGGATAAAAAGTCCTTCTGGTGAAAGGTGACGGTGGTGGTCTTGCCGGCCTTGATCTCCACCGTGCCGTTCCAGTCGTTCTCGGTCTGCCCCCTCGATCCCGTCATCATGCTCTGGTGGCTCCTGGGGTCCTGGAGCGATGTATCCAGCATGACCACGTGCCAGCCGGGTTCCAGCTTGTCAAAGGTGACGCTCAGGTTTTCCCAGAAGTATGTGACGGCCAGGAGCTTCTGCTGGGGGTCATCGTCCCGGTGCTGCTCGGATATCCTGCTTGGACTCAGGATTTCCACCCTGCGGCTGTCCGGTATGATGATGAGTATGTGGGGATTCGATGCCGGCTTTTTCGAGGTCTCCACCACCGGTCCTTTTACGTTCACCACCAGCCTGCCGCTGCCCGTGGACGAAGGAGACACCGGGGGCGGGGCGGGGCGGGGCTCGGGTTCGGGCTGGGGCGCGGCTCGGCGCTCGTGGGCGCCGCGCTCATGGGGCTGCATTGGGCCAACGTCGAGGCGGTGGCGTGGGTCAAGAACCGCAACATCCTGGCCGCCGCGCTCCTGCTCTCGTGCGCCATGGTGGCCGGCAGCCGGCGGGGCCGGTGGGGCGCGGCGAGTCTGCTCTTCGGGCTGGCGCTGCTGGCCCACGAACAGGCCTCGGCGGCGGCGCTGTGGGCCGTGGTCATCGCACACAGCCGGCCCACCGGCTGGGGGCCGGGCCACACGTGGCCAATGTGGGGCGCGCTCGTAGTCTACCTCGGATTACGCGCGCTCGCTACGTCGAACGGGGCTGCCGCGCCGGGCATGGAGCTGCCCAT
>CAZYTX010000076.1:0-11666 GCA_964650485.1 uncultured bacterium
TGCAAATGGCACCAAGTTTTTGCCATTTTCACATTGGCGCATTATTTGGGATTATGATACGGTTAGTCACCAGTTTATGCTCGTTGTGCTCATTTTCAATGAGGATACAATGAAGAGCTTGGAGCTAAAGTCCAGTGGCAGAGTCAGTGTGGCACTGCTTTGCCTTGCGGCTCTAATGGTCGCGGTTATATCGGTCCGGGAAGTCATTGCAGAGGATGACACAGGTTCTCATTCCGTGACCGCCCGCATAGACCCGGAATGCAAGTCCAGGCCGGCCACCTTCAAGGTGCCCGAGGCAAGGACCGCATTCGGTTTCAAGGTCAAAGGCCCTTTGCCGGGAAAGAAGTGCCACGGGGAAGGCCCTCCTGAAAACGTGGGTTTTTCAATAAGGGACGGCAGGGGAAAGATCATTTACATGTGGAGCAAGTACAAGGACCAAAAGCCATATGAAAAGGGGGGACCGCTGGAGAAGCTGACTCTGGGCAGTGGAGAGTACACCCTTACCGTGGCTGGAGGAGCCGGAGCAGAGGTGACACTAAGCCATGAGCTGAAGTAATCGGGACTTTTGCGATAAGGATCTGGACCGGAGCGGGGGCTGCGATAAAAAGATAGAAAAAATTACCGGGGGCTCTTGACAAATGATTCCCGCTTTGATAAAAAGAGAAAAACCCTGAAATACAAGGAGATAGGGCAAGGGTCAAGTCTTGGTTGAATCCGGGGGAGTAAATCCCGATAAAGCGTTGGAACGGATTTATACTTTTTGGGCTTGACAAGACACTGTGGAAGCGTGTATGATCTTTAGGACTGTTTTCTGGAAACGTAATCGAGGCTTATGTTTAGTCTGACAAAGGACGGGTCCCGGCCCGAAAGAGGGCATGATTTGAATAATAGAGAGGGGGATGCGCAACATAGAATCTTATTGCTGGCGCATCTAAAGGTAAAGGCCGCCTGGACTTTCATCCGGGAAAGCTGAGGAAGGAAGATATCTTTGCGCTTGGAGAAGTGAGATACTTTCTATTTGAAAGTATCGGATCCATGTGCTATAAAGGTTGAAAATGAGGCAGACGAGACTCGGCAGTGGCTTCAGGATGAAAGCTTCAAGTAGTGAGTAAAAGACCAATGGAAAAAAAGGTAGAAAATATACTCCTGGCTCCTTTCGTAGTTGTTTCTGTTATCTTGACTACGTGCTTTTTAGGCTCCGGGATTGCCCATGCGGCCACGATCAAAGCCACGCCAAGGGTGAGCATCAAGTACAACTATAACGATAACCTCTACGCCGAAGACGTAAACCAGGTGGATGAGACGGCCATAGGGCAATACATAAACTACCTGGTGGGCCTGAGTTTCACCTACAAGGAGAGACGGCACAGTATAACGATGGAAGGCGACGCCGGTTACGAGCACTTTATAGCCGGGGGCGGCAGCCTGGAGGACAGGGACATTGACCCCAACGAATTCAGCGCCCTCACCCTGAAGGCCAACGTGCTCTACAGGTACTTGAGCAAGCACCTGACCTTCGAATTATTCGACCGGGCCACCCGCACCAGGGACCTGGGAGAGGTCTTCGGATCAGGGACGGACGCCCTGGGCTACTGGTCGCTCTACACCAACAACGTGGCCGGGGTGAACCTGAGACTGAAACCCAGCGGCAAGTCGTCACTGCTTATCAGGTATGCTTATGACACCCTTGTTTTTGAAGAGCCGGAGGATGATATTACCCAAAAGCCGGCGGACAGCACCGAGCACCGCGGCTTTGCAAGAGCCGAGTACGAATTCTCACCCAGGATCACGGGGCTCGTGGACGGACAGTACGCGGTCAGGGCCTTTGAAGACTTTGACGAGGTTGACCGGCAGCAGAATAATGCCGACTATAACCTCTTGCAGGCCATGGCAGGTGCACGCTACAAGTTTTCGAGCAAGGCGTATGTCCAGGGGTTGGGAGGAGGATACAATAAAGCCTACACCGACCTTCCCGAGGAAGGTGCTGGCCCTCAATTGGAAGACGCCACCGGCTCCGTGGTTAAGCTGGACTTTATCTACAGCGAGTCCCAGCAGTACAAGGTGACCGTGGGGGCCATACAGGGCGTAAACACCTATGGCCAGAACCTGATGTTTGAATACACCTCGGGTCGGATGGCATTAACCTATTACATAACTCCAAAGGTCACGGCCAACGTGAGCGGGCTCTACAAGTATGTATTGTACGATGTGGAGAAAAACGACCGCGAGGACCGCTGGAAAGATGACAGGAAGGACAACCTGATAAATGCCAGGGCCAACATCGGCTGGGACATCCTCCAGAAGGGCGGGGAAGGCACCTTGTCAGTGGCGGGGGGATACACCTACCAGATGCGAGATTCCAATATAGACGGCCCAGAGGACTATGTCTCGGGCACGCCCTTTTCATATGACACCTTGATAAATATAATTTACTTCAGGGTGCAGATGTTGCCCAGCATACTAATCGGAAAATAATAAGATTCAAATCCCTCGATTATAAGCCATGGGACGACACCTTTTTATCCCCGTAATAGTGCTTTTACTTAGCTTGAGCTTCCCGCTTTACGCCCAGCAGGAAGAGGTAGACGGCTATACCGTTGGGCCAAGGGACCAGCTCTATATAGGGGTGTGGTCCGCAGGCCGGCTGGAGTTGGAGCAGACCGTCGAGGTCACCTATTACGGTTCCATCCCTTTCTTTTTCATGGGCGAGGTCCACGTCGAGGGACTGACGGTAAAGGATGTGCGCCAGAAACTCACCGGACTTTTAGCCGACGGCTACTACAGGGCCCCGGTGGTGGAAATCAAGGTCATTGAGTACGGCTCAAAAGAGGTGATGATCCAGGGAGCGGTGATGAATCCAGGAAGCTACACGCTCGACACCAACAGCATCTCCTTTCTGAAGCTCGTCTCCCAGGCCGGAGGCGTATCTGAGAGCAGGGGCAATTACGCCTACATATATCGGGGAGGCTACAACAAGAAGCCGGAAGAAAATAAAGAACAGAGCGACCGTGAAGAGAAGAACCGCCGGAGCAGCCCGCAAGATTCAAGCGACGAAAAAGGAGAAGACAACCCTGAGAATGAGGCTGAGAAGAGAGACCTGGAAGATATCCAGGACGTACCCGACTTCCTGAAAGGAGAGAAAAGCGTGAAGATCCCTCTCACGCTGCTGATTGAGGAGGGCCAGAGGGAATACGATACGTTGATCTATCCGGGTGATTTTGTCTACGTGCCTACCAAGTCCTTCCAGTCAACAAGCATAGGCTACGTATGGGTCGAGGGAGAGGTGAGAAATCCAAAAAGGATTGATTACCAGCCGGGATTCACCGTGCTCCAGGCGGTTATCCAGGCCGGGGGGGTGACCGACATGGCCGCGCCCAACAGGACAAGGCTGATAAGAGAGCTCCCCGACGGGACACTGCAAACCACAAACGTAAAGCTCAAAGGCATCCAGAAAGGGAAAAAGCCCGATATAGCTCTACAGCCCGGGGACAGGATAACAGTACCAGACTCCATATTCTAGGCCCGTTCCACCGACAACCTTCATTCATTAATATCAATTGCCCCGGCCTCTGAAGGCGCCCTGCCGCGGACTTACTTCATGTGCTTGTCCAGGAACTCGATGATTCGATCATACCCGCGCCGCCCCTTCTCCTCCCAGTAGTTGTTCAAGAAAGCGTGGCTCTGGCCATTGAAAACCCACAGCTCCGCGGGAGAGCCTGCCTCCTTCAACCGCTCCACGTAATGCACATTCTGCCAGTACAGGGGATCACGGTTCCCCACTATCACGAGCTGGGGAGGCAGGCCCGCACGCACGTGCTTTACAGGTGAGAGCAGCTCGTATCTCCCGGGCGCGCTCCAGTACCACTCTCCCATGTAGCGCTTGACAACCGGGGGCGCGATCCTGTAGAGGGACTCGAAGTTGTAAACCCCGTAGGAAGGCGCCGCGCAGGTTACCGAAAGGTCCGCATCCCCCTCGCCCCGGTAAGTGGGAGTGAAAGCCGGGTTGTTCGCCTGGGTCACGATCATGGCGGTGAGGTGCCCTCCAGCGCTGTCGCCGGTGATTGCCACCCTCTCGGGGTCTCCCTTGTAATCGGACGCGAGGTCCTTTACCCACAGCAAGGCGCCCATGCAGTCCTCCACTATTTCCTCGATACGCACGCCCTCGGGAAGGGTCCGGTAGTTGATGTTGAACACCACGTAGCCCCGGTTGGTGATGTAGCGGGCCATGCCCTCCATGATGGTGTTGGTGTGAAGCTCCCAGCCGCCCCCGTGGATTATCATCAGCACCGGAAAAGGGCCCGGCCCCTCGGGGGCGCTCACGTCAAGGGTCAGGGGCATTCCCTCCACCTCCGCGTAAGGGACATCGCGCCAGTAATGCGCAACATCCTCGGGAGGGTGCTCCGAGATGTAGCCGTTCTCGCGCATGATCGAGTGCTCCCTCGACTCGCAACACATAACGAGCAAGAGGAAAAGTGAGAGCAAAAGTAAAGATGCCTTCTTCATTCCGTCTCCTCCAAAAACATAATACTCAATCATACAGGTCTCAAACCCATCTTACAAAAGTTCCGGACCTGCCTGGTTGGAAAATCCGCGGGGATAAGGGTATTATTGTTCCTGCCAAGGATAGTGTGCGCTTGTGTTAAAAAGGGGGTTCGGGCATGAAGCTCTGCAGGTCTTGTCTTCTGGTGTCATTGTTGATGGCCATGACCGCGTACGCTTCAGGAGGGGAGCCGGTAAAGCTCTTCCTGGAAGACGACGGCTCAAAGGGAGAGGTCCATCCCCTGACTTTGGAGGACATGAAGATCCATCCCATGGAGGGCTTCCTGTACAACGAGAACTACTTCCTCATAGCGATTACCGACTCGGGCTATTACGGCTACGTGAACATCCTGGTGTCGAACTCCGGCCTCAAACACATGCAGCCGGGGATAAGCTTCACCATAGTGACACCCGAAAGCCAGAGGCTGGTGCGGGACAGAGACTTCCAACCCCAAGACCTTGAAGCCAGCCAGGACCACTTCGAGCTTCGCATAAAGCATAACAGCTTTAAAAAGACCGACCAAGGCTATTACCTCGAGGTCTCGCAGGACGGCCTGGGAATGGAGCTCCAATACAAGAACCGGGTACCCGGTTTAGTGCTTGGAAACGGCAAAGCCGTGTTCGGCCGCGAGGGCAGGCACTTCTTCTACATAAACTACCCCGCGCCCCGGCCCGAGGTCGAAGGCTGGTTCACGGTGAACGGCGAGGAGGTCCCGGTCTCCGGGTGGGGGTACATTGACCACAGCATCTCCGCTACCAACCCGGCCGCGTTCGAGGACGTGTGGCACAACATGAAGTTTCACTCCGACACCCACACCGTGCTTATCTCCAGCTTCACCACGCCCGAGCCTTATCAGGAGAACTTCGGCCATGCCGTCATCACCGACCACAAGGAGGTGCTTTGCGCGTTTACGGACGTGCGTGTCATCGAGGAGGACGTGGAAGTTGACCCCGAGTCCGGAAAGCCCTATCCCAAGAAGGTCCATTACCGGCTTGTGGGTGACGACTGCTCGGCAAGCGCCACCATGGACTGCTCCAAGCTCACCGAGAAGTTCGACGTGTTAAAGAAGCTGGAGCAGAAGTGGTACACAAAGGCGGTGAAGCTCGCAATCAACACCTTCATCGCAGAGCCCTGGTTCTTCCGCTCGGTCGCGCCGACCGCCGTTCACATGGAAGTCCAAGGCCGGGAAATGACCGTGCACGGACAGGCGTTCAACGAGATCATTTACACGGAATGAAAAAATGGAGCTGAAAGCATATGACCCGGAAAGGTGCGAGCTCTGCGGCACATGCCTGTCACAGTGCCCCGAGCTGCACCTTACAAAGGACCAGGCCAAGGAGCACGTGAAAAGGCTCCACGATGGAGACCTCAATTCCCCGGTGCTAAAGGCCTGCGTGTCGTGCTTCGCATGCAACCAGGCCTGCCCCAACGGCCTAAACGTGCACGGGCTAATACTCTCCCTCTGGGCCAGGAAAAGGCCCGGCACCTCCTTGCCTTCGCACGTGCGGGCGGCAATGCCCTCCCAGGCGGAGCCTGGCGTGTGGACGTCCCTGCAAAGGCATTTCACACCGGAAGAGAAATCTTTCTACCAGAAACTTGAACAGGACGTATCAGGCAAAGAGGTCTTATACCTCGGCTGCAACCAGATACTGAACCCATATATCGCAGACTCCCCGCTTTTAGCTGACCTCACTCCAGCGGCCGCGCCCGGCATATGCTGCGGTGAGCCCCTGTTCAGGATCGGATACATGGAGGCCTTCGAGCGGGCCGCGAAAAAGTGGCTCCATCACTGGAAGGAGAGGAACCCCTCAAGGATGATAGTCTACTGCCCCGCGGGAATGAACATGTTCAGATACGTCTACCCCGCTTACCTGGGCGAGCAAGTCCCCATCGAGCTCAAAAGCATGGTTGACTGGCTCTCCGAGAGGATCGAGGCAGGCAGGATTGATATAAAGACACCGGTGAACCTCAAGGTCACGATTCAGGACTCGTGCCACGTGAGGGTGATGGGCCAGGACCTGCCGCAAAAAGCCAGAAGGATCATCAGGGCCGCGGGCGCCGAGGTTATCGAGCCGCAGGGACTCTTCGGGACTTCCCTCTGCTGCGGCTTTGCCGGCGTGGCCCCCCGTTACAGCCCGCTCAACATGCTGCGACTGGGAGGCGCCAGGCTGAGGGACGCAAGAAGGGCTGGGGCCCAGGCACTGGCCACCTACTGCAACGGGTGCCTGCTCATGCTCTCCTTTGCGGAAAGGCTGATGCCTTTCAACATGGACCTCTTTCACATGGTCGAGCTACTGGAGATGGCCTCCGGAATCGAGACCGAGCACCTGCAAAGGAAAAGGGCAAGGCAGATCATGACCACCGCAATGAGACTGCTGCCGGGAAAGCTCCTCCGCCCCGGCTCAAATTACCTTGACCTCTAGATTTCAACTTGACATCAACCATAACATTTGTTACTAATGATAAGCCCTGAAAGAACTTAATAAAATACGGAACTAATATCACCCGGATTGGAATCAAACCAGGATCGAAAAGGAGAGTAAGATGCAAAGGAGAGTAGCCATTGTAGGTTACGCGCAGTCGAAACACCAGCACGACATGCAAAAGACCAGGGAGAACATGGTCTTCGAAGTGGTCAAAGACGCGCTGGCAAACGCCGGTATCCTGCGCGAGCAGGTGGACACCGTGCTGACCGCGTCCACCGACTACCTTGATGGAAGGACCATATCCAACGTGTTCCTCAGCATGGCCGTGGGTGCCTACCTCAAGGATGAGTCAAAGGTGGAGGAGGATGGAACCATGGCCATGCTGTACGCACTCATGCGCATCCTCGCAGGCACCCACGACGTAGCCGTGGTCGAGGCACACACCCAGGGCTCAACCTTCAACCCACACCAGGTGTCAACGTACACCCTGGACCCCCTGTTCGACCGACAGGTGGGGCTGTTGAACGACGTGGCAGCGGCGGCGCTACAGGCCAGGATGTACATGGAAAACAGCGGCGCAGGGGAGGAGCACCTGGGCATGGTCGCGACGAAGAACATCTCAAACGCCGCCCTGAACCCGAATGCACACCGTAAGATGCCGGACGTGACATTGGAGGACGTGCTATGCTCAAAGCCCTATTACGACCCCGTGAGGGAGCTCATGATGTCGCCTGTAAGCGACGGGGCATGCGCACTGGTGCTGGCATCCGAGGAAAAGGCCCGCGAGATCACTGACAAGCCCGTGTGGGTCCAGGGAGTGGGACTGTGCCACGACCCTTACCTCAGGGACAGGGACCTCGCAAGGATGGACTCCCTGAAGCTCGCAGCACAAAAAGCCTATGAAATGTCCGGGATCACCGACCCCTTTGCACAAGTGGACCTTGCCGAGGTCACCGAGCGCTACGCGCACGAGGAGATGATGATCTACGAGGCGCTCGGGCTCTGCCGCGAAGGCGGGGGCAGGGGCATGATAGAGAAGGCGGTCACCGACATTGACGGCGAGTTCCCGGTAAACCCCAGCGGGGGCGCACTGGGCGCCGACCCGGTCTGCGCCACCGGGCTGATAAGGATGGTCGAGGCCGCAAAACAGATCAGGGGAGAGGCGAACGGGTACCAGGTGCCGGGCGCCGGTTGTGCGCTGGTGCACGGCCAGTTCGGGACCTGCGCACAGAAGAACGCGGTATACGTACTGGGAGGTGAGAAATAATGCTTAAAAACTCCGCGATTATAGGATGCGGGCAGACCAAGCACGCGGCTAAGAGAAGAGAGGTCAACCTTGCAGAGTTGGTCTCCGAGTCCGCTTTCAACGCCATGGATGACGCACAGGTCGAGCCAGGCGAGATTGACGCACTGGTGGTGGGCAACATGCAGGGGTTCGGAGGAGTGGCACAGCCCGAGTTGTGGCTGGGCGACTGGGTGTGCGGCGAGAACAAGCCCGTGCTCAGGGTGACGACCGGGGGCACCACCGGGGGCTCGGTGGGACAGGCCGCGTTCTACATGGTGGCCTCCGGGCTCTACGACGTGGTCATGGCCCTGGCATGGGAGAAGCACTCGGACAGCAAGGAGCCGGGAGCAACCACCGGACTCATGCACGTGGCCATGGCGAACATCTTCCACGCACTCAACTACGGAATCAGCTTCAGGGGACTGGTGGCCACCACCGCGGTGGGCGCGGCCGCGGGCGCGGCCCTGTACCAGGCAAGGTGTTACATGCACCGCTCCGGCTGCACCATCGAGCACTTCGACATGGTGGCTGCAAAGGACAGGCGAAACGCTGCCAAAAACAAGTACGCACACCTCCAGTACCCCGACTGCAAGCCGGAGGACATAGCAAAGACAGACATAATAGCCCATCCCTTCAGGTACGGGCACATCTGCCCGGCAAGCGACGGGGCCTCGGCAATCATCGTGGCCTCCGAGAAGTTCGCAAAGCAAAGGTGCAAAAAGCCGGCGTGGCTTAAAGGGCTGGCATCCGTCTCCGACGAGGAGAACCAGATGCAGAGCGAGAACCACGGCGGCGTGGGCGTGCTCGACCCCTCCGAGCAGATGGGGGCCAGGATGTCGGCAAAGAAAGCATACAGCCAGGCAGGGATCACCGACCCGAAAAAAGAGATTGACCTCGCAGAGATATACCAGCCATTCCCAAGCCAGGAGCTCATCTTCGCCGAGAGGCTGGGACTCTTCGACGAGGGCACTGCATGGCGCGCCCTGGAAAAGGGCGAGACCGACATAAACGGCAGGCTCCCCACTGACATATCCGGCGGGGTCAACGCCACCAATGCAATAGGGTCGTCGGCACTGCAGCGCATCCTCGAGTGCGCCCTGCAGATACAGGGCAAAGCCGGGGGACACCAGGTCAAAAAGGACGTTAAAAACGCGGTTGCTCACGGTTGGGGCGGCGTGACAAACTACATCACCGTGACCGTGCTCGGAGATTCTCCCAGGGGGTGAGAAAATGGCGGAACCAAAAGAGAAACAGGTGACAATGGCGGTCGAGGGCGCCTGGAACGTGGGTGCGTACAAGTACAAGGGCAACAGGCTGCTGGAGGAGTTCACAGATAACCTGAAAGAAAAACGCATCATAGGGTCCTTGTGCCCGGGATGCGGGAAGGTGATAGTGCCGCTCCGCAACCTGTGTGGAAGGTGCCACATAAAGATGGACAAGAGACAACTGGTGAGCGAGAAGGGCACCATCACCAGCTTCGTGATCAGTCCTCCAGCCGAAAAGGGAAAGTACAAAATACTCGGGCTGGACCCGGTAGAGACCGGGGTGATCGGCGAGGGCGAGGTCCTCATACCGGTGTTCGTACGCTTCGACGGCTCCGACTCCAACTTCCACTCCATCCTCAGGGGCGCCGAACCGGAAAAGGTCCACGTGGGCATGAGGGTAAAGGCCGTCTGGGCAGAGGAGCTAAAAGGCGCAATGAGCGACCTGGAAGCGGTCGAGCCCTTGAAAGAAGACGAGACTTCAACCTGATGCGCGAGTGCAGGGAGGCATGAGTCATGGAAAAGACGTATGAAGGCATAGTACCGGCAGGAGGCTCCATACCCTTTATCGCCGGGTTCAGTTGGTCCGTGGGCTCCCAGATGGAGCGATTCATAAAGGCACTTGCCGACAAGAAGCTCCTGGCATCCAAGTGCCCGGGATGCGGCTACACCTACGCCCCGCCAAGGAACAGGTGCGGCAAATGTAACACCGCCATAGACGAGAGCAATAACCTGGAGCTCTCCGGAAAGGGAACCCTTGAAAGCTTCACACTGGCATACGTGGAGCTCGACGGCTCCGGCGAGTTCAAGGACCTGGAAAAGCCAAAGGTCATAGGCGCTGTAAAGCTCGAGGGCGCTGACTCCACCATATGCTTGCCCGTGGAAGACGTAGAGCCCGAGAAGCTGGAGACCGGCATGCCCGTACAGGTCCAGTGGAACGACAAGACAAAGGGAGATATCCAGGACATAAAGTGCGTAAAACCCGCATGATATTAACAGTATAGCCGGCGTCTCGGGGCCCGTGTTTTCCATCGCGCCGGTGTGCGTTTTCGGACCAGGCTGAAACCGGAAAAGCCACGCCCCAAGTGCACCCCTTGCAAAGCCCTTGAAAATCAGGCACTTGTGCTCCACGGCGTCAACCACCGCTTGATTTTTCGTATACCCGTGTGAACGGTGGAGCGGGCGCTTTCGGATACGGGCCTGCCCAGGCTCAGACGGCGGACCTTTGCCGAGAGGGGGATCAGCAAGAAGGGGACCTTGCTGCCCGATCGCTCGGCCTCGCTTGACATGAAAAAGCTCGAGCCTTTCCGGGCCGACTGCCAGGTGGCGGGCGTGTTCTTCTTTTTGCCTTACATCCTCGAAAGCGGCATCCTCGAAGTGGTGGAGCGATGCGCTCTTCCCGGGTCAAGCGAGATAGGCAGCCGCCAGGCGGCGCTGTCCATGCTTTTGTCGAAGCTGGTCGGCAAGGAGCGGCTCAGCCATATTCGGCAGTATGACATGGACCGCGGCTTCGGCCTGTTCGCGGGCTTGAACGTGCTTCCCAAGCCCACCTACATGTGCACCTACTCCTGTCGCACCGAGGCTTCAGTGCTTTTGCGGTTCCAAAAGCAAATCATCGCCGGGCTCCAGGGCCTTTGCCCGGAGCTTTATCAAGGCAAGACCATAAACCTCGACTTCCACTCCATCCCCCATTTCGGGGACGAGCCTTCCATGGAGCGGGTGTGGTGCGGCGCCCGGGGCAAGTCCATCAAGGGCGCCAACACCTTCTTCGCCCAGGACGGCGAAAGCGACGCCCTCCTCTACTCCCGGGCCGACATCAAAAGAGCGGAGTCCTCCGAAGAGATCAAGAGGTTCGTGGATTACTGGCTCGACTTAAAAGGAGTGGTGGACCAGACCCTGGTCTTCGACTCCAAGCTCACCCGCTATGACGTACTATATGAGCTTGACAAAGCCGGCGTGAAGTTCATCACCCTGCGCAGGCGCAACAAGAAGCTGATCGAGGACGCCCTGGAAATCCCGGAGCGCGAATGGGACAAGGTCCATCTGCCCATCCCCAAAAGAAAATACAAAAACGTGAGAGTGCATGAAAGCGAAGTGGCGCTGATCGAGGGCGAAAGGGAGTTCAGGCAGCTCATCGTCAAGGACCACGGAAG
>CAZYTX010000077.1:0-10711 GCA_964650485.1 uncultured bacterium
CTCGTCGGGCTCATAACCCGAAGGTCCCTGGTTCAAATCCAGGCCCCGCTACCAAAAAACCAGTGTGAGGGGGTTTGAATTTTACCGAGCGTCAACTTGATCCAGCCGCGAGGGCATTAAAGCCGGGGGGCTTGCTCCCTGCTCGCACAGGTTCACCGCCCCGGTCTTCTCGCGGTTGATCCAAAGCCCTGGCAGCCCTTGCTCTTGGCATGCTCCCTTTTGTGGTCGCCCCTGTCCATCCGGTTCCCCCGCCCGGGGTCTTTAGTCAAGACCCCGGATGTACGCCCCCGCTCCAGCATGGAATATCCTTGTGTCTTCCGGGCCTTGGTGTAAAAAGACTGAAGCAATGAAGGAGACGTTCACATGGTGAAAGTAGAGCTCGCGGACCGCATAAACAAGCTTCCGCCCTACCTTTTCGTTCGCCTGGACCAGATGAAAAGCGAGGTCCTGGCCCGGGGCGTGGACGTTATAGACCTTGGCATCGGGGACCCTGACCAGCCCACGCCCGATCATATAGTGGGGGCCGGGGTGGCTGCCCTGCACGACCCGGCCCGGCACCGCTACCCCTCCAGCGCCGGCATGGCCGACTTCCGGGAGGCAGCCTCGGCCTGGATGAAAAGGCGCTTCAACGTGGACGCTCCCGCGGAGCACGTATCCAGCCTCATCGGCACCAAGGAGGGCATAGGCCACCTGCCCCTGGTGTATCTTAACCCGGGGGACATCGCACTGGTCCCAAGCCCGGCCTACCCGGTGTACAAGATCGGCGCCATGTTCGCCGGCGGCGAGCCCTTTGTCATGCCGCTGCTCCAGGAGAACGACTTCCTCCCGGACCTCTCGGCCATTCCCGCGGACGTGGCCGACAAGGCAAAGCTCATGTTCATAAACTACCCGAACAACCCCACCGCGGCCACATGCGGGCTCGAGTTCTTCGAAAAAGCGGTGGCATTCGCCAGGGAGCACGACATCATCATATGCCACGACAACGCCTACTCAGAGCTCGCCTACGAGGGTTACGAGCCGCCCTCCATACTCCAGGCAAAGGGGGCCTTCGAGTGCACCATCGAGTTCCATTCCATGAGCAAGAGCTACAACATGACCGGGTGGAGGATAGGGTTCGCGGCCGGGGCGCCCGAGGCCGTGGCCGGCCTGGTCAAAGTGAAGAGCAACATTGACTCGGGCGCTTTCGAGGCCGTGCAGGCCGCGGCCATCGAGGCCATGAACCGGGGCGACGAGGACGTAAAGGCCCTGCGGGAGATGTACCAGAAGAGGCGGGACGTGCTGCTCGAGGGCCTGGACGCCCTGGGCATATCGTACCTAAAGCCCATGGGCACCTTCTACGTGTGGGCCAAGACGCCCCGGGGCATGGGCTCCGAGCAGTGGGTGACCCTGCTGCTGGAGAAGGCCGGGATCATGTGCTCGCCCGGGAGCGGTTACGGGCCCGAGGGCGAGGGGTTCTTCAGGATGGCGCTCCTGGTTGACGAGGACAGGATGAGGGATGCGGTGGGCAGGATGAAGGACATATCTTTTTAGAGGTCCCGGAGTTGCCGGATAAATAAAATAAATGTATATTCCCTGTCAGGTAATAGATGAGCGGGAGGTTATACTGTGAAATCAAGCCAGGCAACCGCGGAGGTCTTCTTCACCGCATTCAAGGCAATGGATGATGCCGAGAGGGAGGCTTTTATCGAGAAGGCGGTAAAAGACCCGCAGTTCAAACATGACCTGATTGACATAGCCCTCATCGAGGAGGCCAAGAAGGTGAAAGGCAAGTCAGTATCCGCAAGGGAGTATTTTGAGAGGAGAGCCGAAGATCAGCGCTCTTGAGATATGATGTCAGATTGATGAACCGCGCAAGCTGGTGAAGGTCTACAGAATCGCCCACCGCAACGAGGCTTACAGGTAAACTCCGAGAGCTTTGGCGAAGAGTTCATGCAAAAACCCGGTACAAGGTTCCTGTTCTCGTGCACCCGTCACAGCCAGTGTAATCACAAGACATGTCAGAGCCGCACTGGGTTGTTGAAGGCTCGTTAGAGTAAGAGCATCCAGTAGATGGATTGCAGGAGTCAGAAGTGCATGCATTGCCATCATCGCAATCCCTCAGGCTTCCGGAGCAGGAACCGCCAGAGCAGTAGTCATTCACAGTGCACTCATCACCATCATTGCAGGAAGCCCCCTCACTATACTCGCAGTAAGGCCCTCCGCTGCCAACAGTGCAGGCCGGCACCTCGCACTGCCCGCAATCAGGCTCGGGGCAGCCATTGCAGAAATAACCCTCTGTTGAGGGGCAGTAATCATAAGGAGAACAGCTGCTCTCATCATAAAAGCCGTCACCATCAGAATCAGAGCAGGACTGCTCAAGCACGCACTGGCCTGAGCTGTAATCACAAACCTTCCCAGAATCGCAGGCCAAACCATCACAGTCAGGATCAGAGCAGTCTATGAGTCCGTCGCAGTCATTGTCAAGGCTGTCATGGCATTCCTGGCCCTGCTCTGATGTCTTTCCTTGCTCCCTATAGCAGCACTCAGAGGCTGCACAAAGATTTTCTGTGTTTGGATCATTATCCTCGCAGACTATAAAGCAATCTCCGCAATTGAGAGGGTCTTCAGGAAAAAATGACTCGCAGGTGTTTGAATGGTCTAAATCACAGTTATTATATCCCGCCGGGCAGGGGGTGCAGCTCCCCTCGCTGCAAGCGCCTGTCAGGTAATACATCCCATCTCCTCTGCAGTTTTTTGTGCACGAGCCGCAATGATAAGGATTGGTGCTCAAATCAGTGCAGGTGCTGTCACAGCAAACAAGGCCGGCACTGCAGATCTCATTCCCGCAAAGGTCAACGCACTCACCAGAATCACAGCCCTTTCCAGCACCGCAGCTGACAGGATCACTCCAGCACAACAGGCCACCTCCTATATCCAGGCATTTCCTGTAAGAGGTCTGGCTGTAACACTCTGTTGCTTCCTCAGGTGAGCAGGAAGCGCAACAAACCCCATTAATGCACTGCTCAACACCACTGCAGGCATTGCCGCACCCACCGCAATTATTTTCATCAGAGCTTAAATCAACGCAAACACCGTCACAATCAGTAAAGCCGGAAGCGCAGACGCATTTTCCGTCAGAGCAGACCTCGTTCTCACCGCAGCTCACAATACTGCCCCACTCATAACAATCCCCGGAAAGCTCGCAAAGCTGTTTGCTGTTGAGGTCAGAGCATTTTGAGCTTCCCTGAAAGCACTCATCAACGCAGACTGACTCTGCAACGCAATTCCCGCTGCCATCACACTCCTTGCTGTCACCGCAGGGCGTTCCCTCTGGAGTGTCAGAGTATGAGTCACAGTCCGGGTCACCACAGCTTCCGCTGCCATCACAATACCTTGTCACGTCATGATAATCCCTGCACTCAGCATCAAGATAATCGCAGTCCTTTGTTCCGCATGAAGCACCCTCATCAGGAATGTTTTCACAGCTCCCATCAGAGCAGGAATCCACAGTACATGGATTGCCATCATCGCAAGAGGTAATAGTAGAACTCCAAACATTACAGTCGCCCTCCTGAACGCAAGTCTGATAGCCGCCGCCACTGCACTTTGTATCTCCAACAGTGCATTGGTCAGGAGGGCACTCGCTGGTGCAACTGCCACCATCACAAACCTCACCATCAGCGCATATGTGTTCAGAATCAAGAACACCACATCCTCCGCAGTTGTCTGGATCAGAAGAGAAATCAACCTCAACACCCCCACAACAGGAATCAGCCTCACAAGTCTCAGTACTCTCACACTGGTCATTGCCGCAGTAAAACTCACAAACACCAGAAGAACATCTCTGGTATTGGCCGCAGTCAGAGTCAGTGCAGCATTCAGGCTCAGATTCCACACAGGTATCATCACAACCGCAGAATAAATCGCCTGCGCAATCTCCATCATTACTGCATGAGCCACCCATACAACTGCCGCAGTCTACGGAACAGGAAGAGCAATCCTCATTGTTTGTTGATTGGCAACTACCGTCACCACAATATTGGTCAGAGAGACAATCTTGTGGGCAGTTTCCTTCATTCTCATCATAATCCCCATACCTTTCGCAAATGCCATTATAATTACAAGAAGCATAAGAGGAAGCACTTATAAGTATAGTGAAAAGTGCTAAGAATAGTAAAATACCTCCTTTTTTAAACATAAATATTGCATATTAAGAAGTAAATTTATAAATATTTCTACCAATCAGGGTTGTGAGAGGGATCAAGATTGCCGTAGTTCTCAGAGAAAGCAGAAACTATCTGGATAAGGGCATTTCTGTGAATGTCATAAACAGCATCCCATTCAGGCTGGGTTAGATCATTAAATGACTGGCTTTTGTATTCATAGTTTCCTGAGCCTGGGTTATAGGTTAAGATTTCACAGACATATTTCATAAAACTGTTGAGCTTTGTGGCATCTGATGCATCTATTAGCTCACTATTGTCTGCTGTAACTGGCTGACCATCAGTGTATTGTAATAGTAAATCTCGGATATCTTCCCATGTTGCGAAATCAGACCAAGGAGTACCTGACTGTGCATCTGTATTTATCAGTATCTGCGCGAGAGCGTCTGCATTGTAATCAACACCTTTGGAAGCATCTCCTCTTATGAGAAGGACTGACTCATCATAATTCAGATTTATATCTCCACCAGAATCTATCCATTTATCAACATAAAACTCTGCTTTGCTTGGTATGTATGCGTGGTCTTCTCCGGGATTTTCTGGTATTGAGAGTTCTCCTTCATTGTTTGCCTCATCATATGCTCTTGCTGAGAAGTACAGATCTCCTGAGTTCAGTCCTGCGTCAACCACAGCCTGTATTTGTGAGAGGTCAAATTCCCTGCTGAAGTATGAGCCTCCGCCTCCAAGCTCGTCCTCAAACAGAACAGCCATTGTCACTGCATTGTCCCATTCAGTTTCACTATTGATGGACGCGTCAGAAACTCTTATTTCGAGATATTCCGGCTTTGGAAGGTTGTTAAACCCATCATCTCCTGGTTGTGTGAATTCCACATAAACACTCTCTCCTTTTTGTGAGGAAGCATAAGCATACAGGTCCTGAATCATCCCAGGAGGTGTTGTGTCAGAAGGTGTTGTATTATCACTGCCTCCGCCTCCTCCGCCAGAATCGCATCCGCACGCGTACATCCCTGCAAGCGCAGTTGCGAGCCCTCCTGCTCTGAGGAAGCTTCTCCTGTCAACATTCCTGTGAGAAACCTCTTCTGAGCCTTTGAGAAGGCTTTCAAGACCTTTTATTGCTTTGCTGAGCATTGTTTCCACCACAGGGCCTTGAAAGGCATTGCTCGTATTTAAATCTTTCGCTTTTTTCGTCATTGGTGGGTGGTGGTGAAAACAGGAGAAGATATAAAAAGGAGATTGTAATATACTGTTGTCAAGTGCAATCAGTCTTGCAGGCATTTCCTGGCAGTCCTGTAGTTGATCCCGAGCTTCTGGCAGATTTCCTTCCATGTCCTGCCCTCCTATTATGAAAACCCTCATCCTTCAAACCTTCCCTATCGCCCCTTCTCCAGCCAGGTGATTGGCGTCTTGTCCCTTGTCACGTGCCTGTCCTGGCTGACCTTGGGAAAGCCCATGGCAATGGACGTGACCAGGGTATAGGGGTACTCTATGCCGAGCTTTTTTTTGAGCTTCCTGTTCATGTTGACGGGCTTTTTTATGAGCCCTACGTAGCAGGTGCCAAGGCCGAGCGAGTGCGCGGTCAGCACCATGTTCTGGCCGGCTATGCCGCAGTCCAGGCTGTAGTCGCTTATTGCCCTGGTGTCGGCCAGGACCAGGATCACGCAGGGCGCGTGGTGCATGAGGGCCAGCTTGGACCCCTGCCTGGTAAGTGCGTTGATGGCGTATATTGGCCTTATGTCCATGTCCTGGGGGTTCATGAGGCCCCACAGGCTGAGCAGGGCCTTCACAGGCGCCGGTCCCTCGCGGTAGAACTTGGAGAGCCGGTCAAGGAGCGGGGTGCACGAGTCCTCGATCTGTTGGATCAGCTCGGGGTCGGTTATCACCACGTAGCGGACAGGCTGGCCGTTGCCGGCGCTGGGCGCGTATCTTCCGGCCTCCAGCACCCGCTCGATCAGCTCCCTCGGCACCGGGTCCTTCTTGAAGATGCGGTTCGAGCGCCTGCGATATATCACCTTCTCAACCTCGGTAAGCTGGTCCTCGACCTCGGGGTAGTCCCTGCCGGGTCCCAGGGGCTCGGGCGGCCGGAGCTCCCGGTCCGGGAACATGGAGCGGTAGAACCCGTCCTCGATAACAACCGTGCCCTCCACTTTTATGGCGTCCTCCGGGCACACGGCCTCGCAGTCCCGGCAGGCAAAGCATGACACCTCCATTTTCTCGCCCATGCGCATGCAGAACACCGGGGCCGGGCTCTTGTCCTTCCCGCCTGCGCCGTGCTCGGCGCCGCGTGCAGGCATCTCCAGGGCGCCCAGCGGGCAGATGCTTATGCAGCGGCCGCAAGCGCTGCACTTTTCAAGGTCAATGACCGGCCTGCCCGCCCTGCCGGGCGGGGCCACCACCCGCCTGTACTTTTTCTTCGCCATTCTCACACCCTCTCCAGTATGGCCACGTTCAGCGCGGCCTCTTCAAGCCCGATGTTGCCTCCCCCGTTCTCGGTGAGCCCTATCCTCGCCCCTTCGACCTGCCTTTTACCGGCCTCGCCCCGGAGCTGCCACACTATCTCCGCGACCTGGCCGGCGCCGGTGGCCCCCACCGGGTGCCCCTTTGACTCCAGTCCGCCCGAGGGGTTCACCGGTCTCTTGCCTGTAAGCGCGGTGTGCCCGGCCTCTGAAAACGGGCCGCCCTCGCCCGGCTTGCAGAACTTCATGTTCTCGAGGGCCCGGAGCTCTCCGAACGCAGTGGCGTCGTGCACCTCTGCCACGTCAATGTCCTCGGGACCCAGCCCGGCCGTCTCATAGGCCTTGTCAGCCACCAGCTCGCCTATGTCCGGCTCGTCAAACCCCCGGTCGCGCCCGGATGACTGGGCCAGGGCCCTTATCTTCACCGGCCTCTGTGCCCCCAGCTTTTTCAGGGCATCCCCCGAGCAGAGTATGAGGGCCGCGGCACCGTCCCCCACTGGCGAGCACATGGGCCTGGTAAGGGGAAAGCTGACCTCGGGCGATTCCAGCACATCCTCGATTGTCATGGGCTTCTGGTACTGGGCATAGGGGTTGAACTGCGAGTTGTAGTGGTTCTTGGCGCTTATGGCGGCGAGCTGGCGCTGCGTGGTCCCGAACCTGTCCATGTGCATGCGGCAGGCCATGGCGTACACGTCCATGAACATGCTGCGTTTGCCCCCGGAGTCCCCCTTTTTGCCGGCCTTCTCGGCGGCCTGGGATGCGCTCTGCCTGGCCATCTTCTTGAATGCGGCGATAACGTCCTGGTCCATGGATGCCGAGTAGAGCGAGAGCCGCTTGTCCCTGTCCTCCAGGTACATCTTCTCCATGCCCAGGCAAAGACCGACCTCGTGCAGGCCCAGGGCCACGTCCATCCAGGTGACCATTAAAGCGGTGGCCGAGGATGCGCAGGCGTTCTCGATGTTGAACACCGGGAACCCGCCCAGCCCCATTGCCCGGAGCACCACCTGGCCTCTGATGGACTCCTGCCCGGTGGCTATGCCGGCGTAGGCGTTGCCCACCGAGGCCACCTCCAGCTTTTCCTTGTCCACGCCGGCGTGCCCCAGCGCGGCCTCCACAGCCTGGCGCACCAGCTCTTTGAGGTTTTTGTCCTGGTGCTTTCCGAACCGGGTCATGCCGGCCCCGATCACGTATACTTCCCTCATTTCGAGCTCTCCTTTTAAACAAATACTATAACCCCGTCCAAGTTTTTTCAAAAGGCGGTTGATTGACTCCTCTGATCTGTCGTATTATTGATTGCAAAGCCAGGCTCGATGAAAGGATGACTGCAAGATACGAAAGCATTAATTTCGGCCGCTACGAGGTCATAGGCGAGCTGGGCCGCGGCTCCATGGGCGTGGTGTACAAGGCCCGGGACCCGGTGATCGGCCGGCTGGTGGCGGTAAAGTCCATACCCGAGACCTTCGGGCTGGAGAGCGGCAAGAGGGAGGAGTTCATAAAGCGGCTGCGGCAGGAGGCCATGACCGCGGGCAGGCTCCAGCACCCGGGCATAGTCACCATCTACGACGTGGGGGAGACCGAGCAGGGTCCCTTCATCGCCATGGAGTACCTGGACGGGGTCTCTTTGCGCGACGTGATCTCCGCGCGCAAGGAGATAAGCCTCTACCAGCTCGCGGACATCATCGCCCAGGTGGGCCACGGCCTGGATTACGCGCATTCCAGGGCCATCATCCACAGGGACATAAAACCGGCAAACATCATGATCGTGGCTGACAACCGGGTGAAGATCATGGACCTCGGAATTGCCAGGCTCCCCATGAGCGAGCTTACAAAGGAGGGCAAGCTGGTGGGCTCGCCCAGCTACATGTCGCCCGAGCAGCTCGCCGGAAAGGCCATTGACGGAAGGTCCGACCTGTTCAGCCTGGGAGTGTCCATATACCAGATCATGACCTTCAAGAAGCCCTTCCCGGGCGAGGACATTAACGAGATATGCTACAAGATCGTGCACGACGAGCCAGTGCCGCCGTCCGCGCACGACCCCGGGCTGCCCGAAGAGCTCGACCTGTTCATAAACACCGCGCTGGCAAAGAGGCCGGAAGAGAGGTTCCAGTCGGGCGGGGAGCTCGCCGAGCGGCTCTACGCCATTGCCGAGGCGTCCCTGGGAGAGAGGCCGGATGAGGAGAGGCGCGACCGCGAGACCGGCGACATAAGGGCCCAGGGCCTGAAAAAGCAGCACGAGCAAAGCTCCACAAGCAACCCCAGCCTCACGCACACCTCCACCATTGACGACATCTTCCAGGACCTGACGCGCACCGCGCGCATAGTGGACCTTTCAAGACAGACAAAGAAGGTAAAGTGGAAGTGGTGGGTCGTAATAGCTGCCGCGGCCCTGGGGCTTTTGCTGCTCTTCATGCTCTAAAGGAGATAAAAAGATGAGATTGCAATGCCCGGGATGCCTCTCAATCCTCGACCTCGATCACGAGGCCGAAAAGAAAAAGGTGCTCCTCAAGTGCCCCCAGTGCCTGTACGTGTTCCTGGCAAGACCGGAAACCGAGCCCGGTAAAGAAGAGCCCGAAGAGGGGGAAGTCAAGGGAGAGGCCACCGTGCTCTTCTCCGAGGCCCCGCCAAAGAGCGACGCCCGGGAGTTCCAGTGGAACCGGCCCGGGGCCAGCATCACCATAATCGAGGGCGACGACCAGGGCATACACAAGAAGCTCTCCGAGGGCCCCATCACCATCGGCAGGAGGGGGGGCCTTGCCATAGACGACAAGTCCATGTCACGCGAGCATTGCATCATCGAGAAGAGGGACGACGGCTGGTGGGTGAAAGACCTGGACAGCCTCAACGGCACATGGGTGAACCAGGAGAAGGTCGAGGAGGAAAAGCTCGCCCACCTTGACGAGATAAAGGTCGGCAGGACCCGCATCCTCTTTGCCGAGGCCGGGGGACCCTCCGAGCTCAGCCTGGAGAACAGGGAGGACGAGCAGAGCTCCGAGATTGACCAGACAAAGGTTGACAGGGCATCGCGAGAGCCGGAGATTCCTCTTCCAGAGGGGCGGGAGTTCTATTTCGAGTTCATGACCGGACCTAAAAAGGCGCGCTTCGTGAAGCTGGAAAAGGCAAGGGAGATCGTGGGCAGGGGAGAGGAAGCGGACATAAGGCTCGACGACCACGGCGTGTCCAGGAAGCACGTCATGATCGAGACACACTCGCGCGAGCACGTCTACATCTCCGACCTGGCATCGCAGAACGGCACATGGCTCAACGGCATGCGAATACGCACCACGCGACTGATCCACGGCGACCTGGTGAGGATGGGCGGCTCGGTGCTAAAGTTCATAGTCCACGACACGCCGTGATTGCGGCCACCAGGGGCTTGTCCTTTGAAAGACGGCTTACGTTCATCACGGAAAAGCCCGGTAGGGCCCCGTCCTGGTCAACGCGCTCCATTACCGCTTCCTTCTCCGCGGCCCGGATGATTCTACTTCTCGCGCTTCTCTGCCTGCACCGGCGCTGCCTTGGCTATGGCCCGCAGGGCACGGTTTACGGACTCGGCGTCAGGATAGAGCCGGGCCACGTCGGGATCGAGCACCACTACGTTGCTCCCCTCGGCATAGCGCTTTGCATACTTCCCGCGCACGCCCCCGGAAAAGTCATACTCCTTGCGCATTTCTTCCTGCTTACCCTTTTTTTCCTCCTTGCTCATAGCTTGAGAGTACCGTTTTCTAAGCCTATCAAGTCGCCTTTTTCTTTTCAAGCTCCATTCTGGTTTTTGAGCGCTCGATCTCGAGGTTGACCCATTTTTCAGTAAGTTTTTTAAAGCGTCGGTAGTTTGCGATCTGTTTTTTGATCTCTGGGGCGGACTCCGGCCGGATGTATTCGGTGCGGCCTTTCCCCATGTGGGTGTAGCTCAGTTGATAATAGGTTCCGGCCTCTCCGCGCTTCTGACGAGTCAACGATCCTGGCCTCATCTCGCCCACCTCCGCCAGTTCCGCTTTGATCCGCTTGATCCTTTCCTCCATTCGCTCCAGCTTCGTCTCCATTTCGTTCTCCTTGTTCCATTGTATCACGGCGCTTGCTCTCATTTCGCTTTTTTGA
>CAZYTX010000078.1:0-10192 GCA_964650485.1 uncultured bacterium
CATTTTCGGGAGTGCGGCGGCCGCTCATGGGTGCTGTTGACGCCACGGCGCAAAGACGCTACGAATAAAACAGGCATTTTTGCTTGCCTTGCTCAAACCCTGAACCCGAAACCAAAACCCCGGAGGCTACGTATTTCTTGACTTATCGAGGGCAGGGAGTCCCTGCTTACAAACCGCCCCGCCATTTTAATGGTCTTGTGCATGGGTGCTCCTTTGGCCGTCGCTACCTTATCACCTTTACGCCGCTTCCCTGGATGAATGGAATGTGGCTGAAAACGGTTTGCCGGTCAAAGGGGTTGTTCTTTATGAATACCACGTCGCCTTGCCCGAGTCCCCCGCACTGGCAGTTAGTTGCCAGGGGCCCGAGGTCAGCGATGTTGTTGTTGTCTATGTGCAGCTCTGAGAGGGCGGTGAGCCCTGAGAGGCACTCGATTGACAGTATCTGGTTGCTGGAGACGTCGAGGAATCTAAGGTGCTTCATGTTGGCGACGGGAGTGATGGAGGTGATGCGGTTCCTTGCCAGGTCGAGCTTTCTCATTGCGGTGAGCCCGGCGAGGGGGGAGACGTCCTGGATGTAGTTTCCTTCCAGGTTGAGCTCGCGCAGGTTTTTTAGGGTTTTGAGGGGGCTTATGTCATGGATATGGTTTTCGGCGAGGTCCAGGGACTGAAGGTTCTTGCAGTGCTGGATCCCTTCGAGCTCAATGATTCCGCGCTTTCTCGCGTTTATGGTGGTTATGGTCATGAGCTGAGAGGGCCTGATCTGTGCGTTGGATGTGCCCAGGGTCTTCATGAGTGTGGCGGCCAGGAAGTGGTCGGGTATGTACACGGGAGCGTCGGCAGGTGGCATCGGCGGAGTCTCCTGGGGTGCGGGCGGTGTTGTCTTTTCTTTTCCTGCGCACGCCCCCGTGGTTGTGAGGGCGATGGTTATCAGTACGCAAGGGAAGGCCCTGGTTTTGGGCCTGGTTTTGGCTTTTTGTTTCGGGGCTGGTTCTTTTGTTGTCATGGTCTCCAGGTTATATCTTTTCTTGCGGCGAGGTCAAGTAGCGGCGGGCTTAATTTTACTTTATGCTGGTTGCGCGCGGGCTGTGAAGCCGAGTTCATGAAGGATGGTTTGATCATATGAGAGACGCGGTGGTGATGTGGCGCGAGCCCAGGCTGGTGGTGCTGGTGGGGGTGTGCGCCGCGGTGTACGCAGCGGCCATGATCCCGTTCAAGTTTCTGATCGTGTTTCCGGGCCTTGCCGAGGTCCGGCCGGCCGCTGTGCTGCCCATAGTTTTCTCTTTCCTCTTCGGGCCGGCGGGGGCGTGGGGATCGGCGCTCGGCAACGTGGTTGGCGACGTGCTGGGGGGCATGCTGGGCCCGGGCTCGATCTTCGGGGCTTTTGCGAACTTCGCATACGGCTACATCCCGTACAAGCTTTGGGATGCTCTTTTCGGAAAGAGCGTGTTCGATTACTTGCAGGAGTTCGGGGAGCGGATGCAGGGGTGGCAGAGGAGCGCGCGTGCGGTTTCCTGGGTTGTTTCGGGTGCGCTCTTTTTCGGGGCTTCGATTCTCCTTGTGGGGCATGCCTTTGGAAAGGTTGACGTGGCAGGCATGTTCGGTCCTTTTTTCGGGGGCCGGGAGCTGGGGGCCGGGATTACGCTGCTTCTGGTGTGCGGGGCCGCTTTCGTGGTGGCGGGCGCGCTGATAGCGGCCTTCTCTCCTGTTAGGTTCGTGTTGGTGGTGCTGGTGTCTTGCTTTGCCTGCGGCGGGGTCCTGGGCTGGGGCGTGGAGCTTCTGGGGTTTTATCCTTTCCAGGTGTTCGGCTCCTGGATCGTGGCCATCAACTTTTTCGTGTCCTTCCTTCTGGCCGGTCCCATACTTTTGCTTTTGTATCCGCGGGTTGCAAAGAGATACATGCTCTACTCGGACCTTCTAGGCGAGGGCCGCAGACGGTGCGGGCCGTTGTCGCGGATCGGGGCTTTTGTCGTGGTTGTCTCGGTGTTTGCGATCTTTGCTGCCGGTGTTCTTATAGGTCCCGAGGACGCTGAGGCCGCACTTCAAATTTCAGCCAACCTCGGCAAGGGCCTTTTGATTTCTCCCCTTGTGGCCGTTTTTATTTTGGGTCTTTTTATTCTTTGACATTGAATTGTAATTTACATTACAAAACCTAAAGCACAAAATCCAATTATATCGCACATTTATCTCGATACTAAATAAAAGTGCTTTTATATTGTGTTTTTTTCTTGACAAACACACAATATGTGGTAGTGTTGAATGGAATATGAGGGCAACCTTGGCGGCATAACGGTATGCTCTCGAAGAGCTCGATGGTCCATGGACGGGGAGATGCGGAAAGCGGATCAACCCCCTCCTGTAGCGGGACAGCCGATCACGCGACCAACCACAACCCCCAGTGGACCCTTGCCAGGATTCGTTACAGGTAAAAGCAGAGGCTGATACCGTCCATGGATCCATCGAGACCCCAAAAGAGGAGGCAGCCCTCCTCTTTATTTCAATCCCCCTGAATCTTTTTGTAAGTCCCCGGACCATGCTTATATTATTGAATAAGAGTTCAATAAGTGATAACATAGTTTGATTAAGGAGATATAATTTGAGCAGCGGCGCCAAATCAATCCTTGTCTGGCTCGCCATCTTCACGGTCTTCATAGCCATTTACTGGTTCATGCGGCAGAGCGAGGAGGAGCCCTCCTCTATTCCCTACAGCCAGTTCTTTGAGTCGGTAAAAGCCGGCGAGGTCTCGAAAGTGACCATAAAGGGCCAGAAGATAGAGGGCGAGTACGCGGTTGGAGAGGAGGAGTCCTTTTCCACCTATGGTCCTGTTGACCTGGAAGTGTTCAAGATGCTCTCCGAGCACGAGGTGAACGTGAAGTACGAGGAGGACCAGGAGACGCCGATAGTACAGCTTATCTTCACGTATCTTCCCATTCTTCTTCTGGTGTTCTTCATGGTGTTTTTCATAAGGCAGATGCAGAACACCGGGGGCAAGGCCATGAGCTTCGGCAAGAGCCGGGCCAAGCTCTTGAACGAGTCCCAGCCCAAGACCACCTTCGCAGACGTTTCCGGTGTGGAGGAGGCCAAGGATGAGCTTGAAGAGATAATCCAGTTCTTGAAGGACCCGCGCAAGTTCACCAAGCTTGGAGGCCGCATCCCCAAGGGGGTGCTGCTGGTTGGTCCACCGGGGTCGGGCAAGACGCTCCTGGCCCGGGCGGTGGCGGGGGAGGCGGGCGCCCCCTTCCTGTCCATCTCCGGCTCGGACTTCGTTGAGATGTTCGTGGGGGTGGGCGCTTCGCGTGTGCGGGACCTTTTCGTGCAGGGCAAGAAGCACGCCCCCTGCATCATATTCGTGGACGAGCTCGATGCTGTGGGCCGGTTGCGCGGCGCGGGTCTGGGCGGGGGCCACGACGAACGCGAGCAGACCTTGAACCAGCTCCTGGTTGAGATGGACGGGTTCGAATCCAACGAGGGCGTGATCATCATGGCCGCCACCAATCGGCCGGACGTACTCGACCCTGCCCTGTTGCGGCCTGGGAGGTTCGACCGGCAGATAGTGGTGCCCAGCCCGGACGTGCGCGGCCGGGCCGGCATCCTCAAGGTTCACACCAAGAAGATACCGCTCTCGGACGACGTTAAGCTGGACGTGCTCGCCAAGGGCACGCCCGGCTTCTCGGGCGCTGACCTGGAGAACGTGGTCAACGAGGCCGCTCTCATCGCGGCCCGCAAGGACAAGCAGCACGTGGGCATGCAGGACTTCGAGTTCGCAAAAGACAAGGTGATGATGGGTATCGAGCGCAGGAGCATGGTGATAAGCGAGGAGGAGAAGAGGCTGACCGCTTTCCACGAGGCCGGCCATGCCCTTGTTGCCAAGCTGGTGCCCGGCAGCGACCCGGTGCACAAGGTGAGCATCATTCCCCGTGGCCGTGCCCTGGGCGTGACCCAGCAGCTCCCCACCGAGGACAAGTACACCATGTCGAGGACAAAGGTGGAGAACGACCTTATCGCATTGCTTGGCGGCCGGGCGGCGGAGGAGCTCGTGCTGGGCGAGCAGACCTCGGGCGCCGGGAACGACATCGAGCGGGCCACCCAGATAGCCCACAAGATGGTGTGCGAGTGGGGAATGAGCGACCTCATGGGGCCGCTTACCTTCGGCCAGAAAGAGGAGGAGATATTTCTTGGCAAGGAGATGGCCATGCGCAGGGACTACTCCGAGAAGACCGCGGAGATGATAGACCAGGAAGTGAGGAGGATCGTCTCCGACGCGCACAAGAAGTCCGTCTCCCTGCTCAAGGACAACCGGGAGAAGCTGGAGGCCATGGGCACGGCCCTGCTCGATCGCGAGTCCCTGGACGCCCGCGAGATAAACAAGATAATGGCTGGCGAGGAGCTCCCGCCCCTTCCCAAGGAGACACCCGAGGCCGCGGAGGAGGAGGAGCGCAAGAAGGAAGACAAGAAGGAGAAGGAGCCCAAGGCCCCGGTGGTCACCGCTCCAGACCCGGTGGGGTGGAAGGCGTGAGGTCTATGGTTGATACAGGGAAGGCGGTCCCCTGATAAGAGAAGCTGTCTATTGACAGAGGCAGAGAGCTTTATGAAAGAGACGGTGAAAGAATGGAGGCCTGAAAGGCCGGCATAAGATTTATTCGACATCCTGATCGGGCGCCTCTTATTGTGCCGCCCTTTCAGGCTTAAATATATTTTTCGCATTCGGTGCCCAGTGCTCGCCCTTAGGTAAAGGGGATGCTTGCGGCAGGGCCGGTGCTGTGCTAGATTATTGCTAGAAATCAGTCGGAGGAGATGACATGTTTCAGGGCATAGGTCCATGGGAAATAGTGGTGGTCTTGCTGGTGCTAGCCCTTATTTTCGGTGCCAGCAGGATACCGGAGATCGGCTCGAACCTCGGCAAGGGGATCAAGAACTTCAAGAAGTCCTTTACCCAGGCCGACGATGAGGAAGAGGACAAGAAACAGTTGAAGGAGAGTGAAGGCAAGGAATGAGCCCGATCGGTCTTTGCATGCAGGGGGGCTTTGCAAAGTCCCTCTTTTTTTGTCCGCTGCCGGGATCAATAAGGGGCCTGACCGAATATCCTGGCGTGCAGGAAGAGCATTGCCACGAAGGCCAGGACCGCGAGCCCGAGCAGCACGGCGCTGAACTCTCCCGGCTCCAGCCGGGTCTTTCCCCTTATGAGGGCTGCAAAGGGCGGCACCGAGGTCCTCTCACGGAAGGCCTTGAACTCCTCACCCTTTTCCGCGGCCTTGCGTCGGTCCTGGTGATATGCCCCGAAAAAGCCGACCACGAACAGAGACCCGAAAAGGAAAAGCTCGCCCGGCCTGGAGTTCGCCATCATGTGGCCGAGTGCAAAGGCCGCGATCCCCATGTTCATGGGATGCCGGGTGATTCGGAGCACGCCTCTCGGCTCCATTGAGGCCGGCACCATGCCGGTGGGGCTGGGGTTCGCGAGCATGAGAAAGAGGAGTGCGAAAGACAGGAGCACCAGGGGATACACGGGAACCAGGAGCCAGAAAGAGGGCTCCCAAAGCTCTTTGCCCATGGCCCCGCCAAACCTCCAGAAAACCGCGATGGCGCCCACCAGGGTCACGATGGAGATAAGAGAGTAAACCGCGCGGAAACCCAGATCGCCAAGCCTTTTTACAAGCCCCTCCCTGATGCGGCCGTGGGAAAGCCCTATGTGGGTGGCTGCAAAAAGAACGCTGAGCAAAGCAACGGCTAAAAGGGCCATTAATCAATCCTCCTTTTTTCACGCAAAACTGCCGGGAGCGACTGTCCGCTTCATAAGCCCTTACAAGTGTTAATCAGCCGCGATGTTTTGTCAATATCCTGTGTCCCCTGCTTTGACTTCCGGGCCACGGAGGGATATTTTGTGCCGCATGGCAAAGGCGAGCAGGCTGGAGCGCTTAGCAAGAGAACCTTTCCTTGCAGGCGTGTTCATTGTCACCGCGGCCTATCTCGCCATCATATGGCAGACCCCTGCATGGCTTACTGGCACGCCCGAGTACCACTGGCCGGTTCTGCACCACGGGGAGGCGGGGAGGCTTGCCGCGGCGGGGCTGGTGCTTTTTCTTGCCGGCGCATTTTCGGTTCTTTTTTCAATGCAGGTGGAGGGCATCATCCGGGAGCGGGCCGGGAGGATAAGAGTTTACATTGCCCTTTTTCTGCTGGGCGTGGCTTTCCAGGCCGGGCCGGCCTCGGTGCACAGGATGGGTCTCTTGGAGCTGCCGCTCAGGGTGTACCTGCCGGACCACACCTCGTACTTCACCGACGCCAGGAAGATAAAGGACCCTGGCCAGTGGCTTGCGATCTTCCCATCGAATATTAGGAACATGGCCACCCACACCCGCACCCACCCGCCGGGCGCGGTGCTCTGCTTCTACGGGGCCGTAAGGCTCATGGAGCGCTTCCCAGGGGCGTCGCGCTGGTACGTCCGCTCACTGCCCCGGATGGAGGAGGCTGCCCGCAGGTTCGGGCTCTCTCCCGCAGAGGCCGCTGCCGGTGGGGTGTGCGCTCTCATACTTTTTTGCATTGCGGCCGGGGTGGCGCCTCTGACCTTCGCCATAGGCAGGATGGCGGCGCCTGACAGGGCCGCGGCAGTGGCTGCGGTGCTTTTCGGGGCCATGCCGGCCTTCAGTCACAAGACCCCGACGCTGGACCACTTCCTGGCCGCCCTGATACTTTTCAGTTTGTGGCTGGTGGTCTCCGCGGTGAGCAGGAGGGAGCTGTGGAGGGCCGCGCCGGCCGGGGTGATAATAGGAGCGGGCTCGTGGATAGGCACCGCGCTCCTCGCGGCCCTGCCCCTTTGCGCCCTCTACCTGGGCGCTTCCATCCTTTACTTCGGGAAATCGAGAAGCGCCATAAAAGAGCGGGCCGTGCTTTTCATATCCTTCATGGTCGTCCTGGCCGGCGTGGCCGTGGGCGTAAACGTGTTGCTGGGCGCTCTCATGGGCGTTGACTACATCGAGGTTTACAGGGCCATCACCGAGGGCTGGCGCCTCAATAACACCCTTTCCGGCAGGGTCGCCACCTGGATGTGGATAGGGTTCAACCCCTACGAGCTGCTTGCGTGGGCGGGCGTGCCCGCGGCCGCGTACTTCCTGCTGGCCGCGATCAGGAGCGGCAAAGAGCTGTCGCCAAGGAGGCCTGGCAAGGTTGACTACTGGCTTTGTGCGCTGGTGGTGTTTTTACTTCTTGTGGACCTTTCAGGCAAGATCTGTTACGAGGCATCCAGGCTTTTGTGGTTCACCTATCCCCTGATAGCCCTGGAGTCGGCAAAAGCCATGCCCTTGACCGAAAGGGGCCGGGGCATAGTAGCGACCGCAATCGTAATCGGTCTCATGATCGCTAGCACCCTGGTGTTCAGGATGATCTTCTAAACGCCAAGGCGCCAAGGGAAGAAGAGAGCGCCAAGTTTTAAAAGTTAATGATTCTTTTCACTGCTGTCCAAAATAATCTCCGGGGCCCGAAACTGTTTTTTTGAAACCACGAAGGCACAAAGTGCGTCCGACACGTACACGGCGGAGGCCTTGCCGGGTCTTTGACCCCTCTTTTTTTGCCATGTCCAAATCCAGGTTGACTTTGCCAAGGCCTTGAATCAATCCTCCTGATCCTTTTAATTCTTCGTGCCTTTGCGACTTTGTGGTAAATTTTCCCGGTCCTGTTTTGGACAAGAGTGGATTCTTTTAATCTCTTTTTTGAGCACGGGCACGTTAAAGCCCCGTACGAAAATAAATAAAAAACCTCTTCTTCCTTGGCGACCTTGGCGGCTTGGCGTTTAAACGCCGTGTTCCTCGATCATGTCCAGCACCAGGGCCGGCCAGGTGAAGTTCTTGGCCCCGCCGCCCTCCCCTGTCCTCAAGTCGTAGAACTCGCGGAACCCCTCGCGCGCCACCATGCCCGCGGTGAGCCTGGTGATCCGCCTGGCATAGTCTTCTCTCCCGTAGTTTTTCGCGGCCCGGGCAGCCATCCAGTTCATGTTGATCCAGATGCAGTGGCCCCTCCATAAAAGCGACTGCTCCAGTGGTATGTCCTCGCCCTTCAGCCCGGAGACCGAGTTGAAAGGCACGAGCCACGGCCCCTTGAAATGCCTCCCGGAGAGCAGGTTCTCCTCGATCACCCGCACTGCCTTTTCCTCTTCAACCAGGCCGGTGATCAGCGGGGTGAGACCGGTAAGGCACTTGCGCCTGGAGCGCTTGGGACTTACCAGGTCAAAGCGGGGGAAAAAGAACGCTTCCTTGTGGTCCCATAGTATGGCCTCCATGGTCTTTACCATGCTCCTCGCCTTGCTCCTGTACTTCATCGCCTTATGAGAGTTGCCCGCGGCCCTGAAAAGCTCGGACATGGAGAGCAGGCCCGCAGCGGTGAGCGAGTTCACGCCCACGTCCTCGAACACGAACCGGTTCTCTTGGGCCAGCCGTTCCAGGTCCCAGTCGCGGTCCGCGCAGAAGTTGAGCAGCGCGGGGTACTTGCGCGCGTACTTGAGAGCGGCCGCGGGGCTGTTTATGTCTATTCCCATGGGCTTGTCGAACACGGGCGCCGAGTCGGTTCCCGACTCCCATGGATGTACGATGGACACCAGGCCGTCGCCGAACATGTCCCTGGGACCCAGCAGGTAATCGGCGCACCTCTCCATGGCCGGGAGCAGCCCCAGCACCCGCTTGTCGCTGGTTTTTTTGTACAAGAGCTCCGCGGCCAGGAGGAATGACGGCGGGTCAATGAAATGGCTCCGGTCGAGCTCATCGAACTGCCTGCGGAGCAGGAAAAGCACCAGGCCGCGGACCAGGGAGTGCTGTGAAAGCTCCGGCGCCAGCACCTCGTGGGGGATGCGGCCGTCCGGGGCCTGCGTTGCGAACACTGTGGCAAGCTCCTGGAAGGCCAGCTCGGGGTCCAGCCTGGACATGGCTATCACGTGCCAGCCAGAGTCCCAGGCAAAGAAAGAGCGATAGGTCTTTGCCGAGGGCATGTGGAAGAGTCCCATCGAGGTGTCGGCCCTGTTCTTCTCGAACATGGCCTCCGCTTCCTTGTAGAGCTTGCGTTTAAGTGATTCCGGGTCATGGAGGAGTTTTTCCACCTCCTTGCCCGGCAAGACCTCCTGTATCTTCTTTTTGGCTGCTGCTTTTCCCGGCAGGGCCTGCGTGAGCGTCCCCGCGGCGGCGTATCCCAGAAACCTCCTCCTGTTTATCATGTCCCCTCCTTCAGGCGCCATCTTGATTCGCGTGCGAACAAGGGCGCTACTTGTTTCCCGCCCTCTCGAGCGCCTTTTTCGCCAGCGAGTCCGAGTACGTCTCCCAGTCGTCCTTGTCTCCCGGCTGCTTCCTCCAGATGCGGAAGGTGCACACCTCCGCGCCCGCGGGTATGGTCTGGATCACCTTTACCTGGAAGTCCCGGCCCGGGAACTTCTCCCTGCACGCCTCGATCATGCCCTGTACAAGGTAGCGCTGCACCCGGCAGTCGAATGCCTTGTACGAGTCCTGGTGCGGGCACCACAGTATGTCGAACGAGCAGTTGTCCTCGTCCTCGATCCTGGGGGCCTCGGGGGAGGCGTAAATCTCGCGGTTGATCCAGCTCGCAAAAGACGAGATGAACTCGATGGGCTCGACTTTATCCGGCATGTCCACCCCCTCGAGCATCTGCCTGCCTATGTCCCTGCCGACCCCGACCATGGCGTCAATCATGGCCTTTTGGCCGGCCTGGCCGAACTCGCGCTCGCAGGCTTCAAGCATCTTTAGCACTGACATGGCCATCATGTTGCCCCACCTGAACAGGCGCGCGGGGTCGTAATCTTCCCTCGACAGGGCCTCCCTCGCGCACTTTTTTGAAGCCTCCTTGTATGGGTGGCTGAACTTCATCCTGAGCGTCTGCATGACCCTCCTCCTGACACTTTTGTTATGAAAAGCTCATGGTTTTTTCCCTGGCTCTATACTATCAGAAAAGCCCGCGGTTTGAAGTCCAGGGCTTTAACGCACACGATATGGTCAAAAGCGCGGTGGTGAGCAAGATAAACCCCATGCCCACGGGATGCGAGGAGTTCGACATCCAGAACGGCGGCCGGACCTCAGGCTCGATTCCTATACCACCGAGACCCACGAGGACGAGGAGCCGGTGGAGCAGAGAAACTGGACCTACGGGGTCAACTGCTCGCCTTCTTTACCATTTTTTGAGGTGTGGAAAAAATGGTCGGGGCGAC
>CAZYTX010000079.1:0-9294 GCA_964650485.1 uncultured bacterium
GGGGGCGGCTCCGGCTCGGGAGCGGGGGCTGGCTCGGGCGCAACGTATCTCCTCTCCGGCTCCTCTCTCCGGGCGGGCGCCACCACCACCTTTCTCCTGCCCCGCTGCTCCCTTGGCTCCAGGTCGTCGGTGGCCGGGATCCATCTTGGTTCCCTCTCCTGTTCTGGCTCTGGTTCCGGCTTTTTTGCCGGTTTTCTTTCTTGGGCAGGGGTCTCTTCGGCCGGCTCATAGTCGTGTTTCATGGCCACGGGCCGTGCTTTCTCTTCAGGGGGAGGAGCGGAGAGCCGGTCCATGAATGCGCTGAGTTCGGTCCTGTAGGCAAGCGCCGCTGAGAAGCTGCCTGCGGCCAGTATCATCAGTATGGCGCCCGGAGCGATCCACCTTTCCCTGTGGGCGCCAATGGCGATGAGTGCCACCGCCATGATCCCCACTCCCATGAGGGGCAAGGCCAGGATAACCGCCTCGGCCGTGTGGGGCATATCCTGCACGGTGTTATTGCTGCTCCTTTTGCAGGCGGATGTCCCGGAAGATCATGGAGCAGGCGCCTTCTTTGCCCGCGTCCATAACCTCGCTGAAAACCTTGTGCTCCTCGTTTTTGACCTCGATCTCCACCTTTGGTTCCTTGACTATCACCTGGAAGGAGCCCGAGGCGGGGTCAGACTCGACCTGGGCCAGCACGGCGCCGGTGGATGGTTGGGTGACCTTGACGCGGGCTTTTACCGGCCGTCCGGACCGCCCGTCCACCACCTTGCCCCTTATGACCACCAGCCTTTTCTCCGGGATCAGGAGGGGTATGGGAATGGAGTATATGTCCTCCATACCCAGTCCGCCGGACACGTCGGAGCTGAAATAGGCCAGGTCACCCGAGCCGGGCAGGGTGAAGTAGATGTCGTCGCGCGTGGTGTTTATTATTTCGCCCATGTTCTCTGCCCTGGTCCAGCCGTCCTCTTTGCGCACCGACTTGAAAATGTCCGCGAGCCCGTGCCCCCCTCTGCCCCTGGAGCTGAAGTAAAGGGTGCGGTCGTCGGGCATAAGGAACCCCACTCCCTCCCAGTCGGGAGTGTTCACGTTTTTGCCAAGGTTCTTGGGCTTTTTCCAGCGGCCGGAGGTGGAGAAGCCGGGTCTCAGCACCCTTATGGTCTCGCCCCTTTGGGCGATCCACAGGTCCTGGCCCCCCAGTCCGCCGGGCCGGTCGGAGGTGAAGATTATGAAATCGCCGCTGGATGATATGGATGCATTGGATTCATTGTGCGGGGTGTTCACCGGCTCACCCAGGTTCTCAGGCTTAGACCACTTGTCCCGGAGCCGGTAGGACGCGTAAATGTCGCAGCCCCCGCGGCCGCCCTCACGGTCGCATGCCGTGAAGTAGAGGGCTTTTTCGGAAAGTGAGAAGCAGTCCGGGCCTTCGTCGCCGCCCGTGTTAATGGGCTCTCCCAGGTTCACAGCCTCCTGCCACTCGCCCTTAACCCTCCTGCTCAGCCACACGTCCTGGCCGCCCATTCCACCGGGCCGGTCGGAGGTGAAGTAAAGCGCGTTGCCGTCGGGTTCGATTATGGGCCCGAAATCGGATGCGGATGAGTTGACCGCCTCCCCAAGGTTAGCGGCCCTGCTGGGTCCTTTTTGCACTGTGGACTTGAAAGGGGAGGGCGCAGGCAAAGTCTTTTTTTTGTCCTCGCCCGCGGCGTTCGACCCTGCAATGAGGCCCAATAACAAGGCCGCAAGAACCAAAAGGGGTAAATAACGCATGCAAAGCCCTCCATCGCCGGTTGCCCGGACATGAAACTTAAGGCTACAAGTCTCTCGCACATAGGTCCCGACAGCACTTATATTACCACAGGGTCTTGTTCGTGCAAACCCCCCAGCTCACATTACCGGGCCGCGCGGTTTTGTTTTTACGGAGGAGACTTTTTCACTGCTTGGAGGCGCTTTGTTTCGACCCCTTTGGTCTGCCGGGCCCGCGCTTTTTTCTCGGGGCCGCGGGTTTGGATTTTCTGGCTGATGCTGACTTGGGCGGCCGGCCCGGTCCCCTCTTTGTTTTGGTCGCGGTTTTCTTCGGACGGCCGGGTCCCCTTTTCGTTTTTGTGGCCGCTGATTCTCTGGGTCTTCCCGGCCGTTTTTTAGCCGTGGTTTTAGCGGTTTTCTTTTGGGGAGGTCTTCCCGGCCCGCGCTTTTTGGTTTTGGCTTTCGCGGTTTTCTTTTTTGGGGGCCTGCCCGGCCCGCGTTTTTTGGCCGTCTTTTTGGTCTTTTTCTTTGCCGGCCTTCCCCGTTTTTTCGCGGTCTTTTTTGACGCGGTCTTTTTTGACGCGGTCTTTTTTGACGCGGTCTTTTTTACGCTCTTTCCCCGGACCATGGCGAGGGCTGCTTCCAGCTCCTTTGAGGGTCTCCCCGGCTTTGCGGGGATGACCTTGTCCAGCCTGTCTCGGAGCTTCTTCACCTGGGCCCTCAGCTCCCTCACCTCCTGCTCCCTGTCTTCAAGGTAGCGCTGCAGGTCGAGCACTCCGCTTGTCTTCGATTTCGCCATTTCACACTCCTCTTTCGGTCAGTTTATTCCAAAACGCCTGGTTCTGGAATTTTAAATACAGCGCAGTTTTATTATTTTAATTTTTGATTTATACCATAAGAGCCGGTTAATTGCAAGGATTTCGTTAAAAAAAAGAAAAAGAGGGCGATATTATACTGATTGGTTTTAAGGGTTAAACGAGCTCTCGCTACCTCGATGCCTGGTCCAGGATGGGGTATACGAAGTTGGTGACGTGGGTGTTTATCCTCTTCAGGTTGGTGAGCACGTCCAGGTGCACGGAGCTGGTCTCGAATGACTCGGATAGCCCCGACTCCAGCCTGTCTATGTGCCTTTTGTAATACTCCTTTTCCAGGTCCCTGATCCTGGCCTTGTTCCTGTACACCCTGTCCGCGAGCGGGTGCCCCCTGGTCGTGAAGGCCGACAAGGCCAGTTCAAGGTTGTCCAGCACCCTCTTGTGCAGGTCCTCGATGTCCTTTTGCCCCTCCTCGGAGAACTGCACGCATTTCTTGGCCTTCTTCCGTGCAAGCTCCATCAGGTTCTTGTCCACCACGTCGCCTATGGCCTCGAGGTTCGATATAAAGGTCAGTATCTCCATCTGCCGGTTGGCGTCGTCCTCGTCCAGGTTCTCGCTGGAGAGCCTGGTGAGGTAGAAGCGTATGGAGCTGTCCAACAGGTCCACCCGGTCGTCCATGTTCTCCACCTTTTCGATGAGCTGGAGGTCGCAGTTTATGAGCGCGGTGTGGCTCATCTTCAGCATGTCCTGCACCGTCTCCGCCATCCTCATGGCTTCCCTGGTGGCCTGTGCCAGGGCCAGGGACGGGTTCTTGAGCATTGCCGGGTTCAGGTACTTGGGCTTGTACTCGTCTTCCTCCTCCTTTTCCGGGAACCACCTCTCCAGCAGCCCGGCCAGGGGACCCACCAGGGGCAGGAAGCAAAGTCCCAATACCACGTTGAATATGGTGTGGGCGTTGGCTATCTGGCGCACCACGTCATCCGAGGTCAGCCGAACCAGGTCTGTGAACAGGTCCAGAAGCGGGTATGCTATCAACAGGACGGCCACGCCAAAGGCCTTGTAGATGCCGTTTGCAAAAGCCGCGCGCCTTGCCGAGGCCGTGCTTTTCAGGCTCCCGATGATGGCGGTGGCGCTGGTGCCCACGTTTGCGCCCAGTATTATGGGAATGGCCGCCTGCAGCTCCAGCAGGCCGTTCAGGGAGAGGGTGATGGCTATGCCGATGGTTGCCGCGCTCGACTGTATGACAGCGGTAAGCGCCATGGCCATGATGACCACGAGCAGGGGGTTGTCCCCCGCGGCCTGGAGCATGCTGTAGAGGAGCTGGCTGTCCTTCAAGGGAGTAAGGGCCTCGGACATGAGCTTGATGGAGAGGAATATCAGCCCGAAGCCGAATATCCCCTCGCCCAGTCTCTTCTTCGCGGCGTCGGTAACCAGGAAGGTTATCAGAAGCCCGGCCCCGCATATGAACAGGGAGAGGTCGTAAATCTTGAAGGATATGAGCTGCACCGTGATGGTGGTGCCTATGCCCGAGCCCAGTATCACCCCGATGGCCTGGACAAGGCTCATGAAGCCGGAGTCAATCAGGCTCACCACGGTGACCGCTGTGGCCGAGCTGGACTGGAGCAGGAAGGTTATGCCCACGCCGGTGAAAAGCGCCGCGAACCTGTTCCTGGTGAGCGTCTCCAGTGCGGTCCTTATCCTTGGCCCGGCCCACCCCTGCAGTCCCTTTCCAGCGAGGTGCACGCCGTAGAGGAGAAGGAGCACTCCCCCGAAAAGGGAGAGGATTATGATGTTGCTGTCCATTGTCCGTCAATCTTCACGGCTCGGTCCGCCCCTGGAGACAAAAGGAACCCGGATGCCGCCCCCGTACAGGTCGCGATTGGTTTCCCGGAGATGACCTTTGCCGTTGAAGAATGGGATCGTCAGTGCTTAAGCGCCAATCTTTTTTCCTGTATGTCAGTGCCAGCGGCCGGTTCACCACACTTCAATCTTGAGACCCTCCACGCTTTTGAAATGAGGGTCTCGGGTTACAGCGTCAGCGGAAAAGAGAGCGATGATAACGTCGGTGTCCAAAAGGAATCTGCCATTCATCCTTGTCCACCTTTTCGCATGCTTCCTCGATGCTCGCGGACATCATCTTTAGGTCATCGTCGGGGATGAGTCCTCTGAAGCGGAGCAGGCTCTTGCCCCCGACCCCTCTGGATCCCAAAGATTCTGCGGAATCAAGGACCTGGCGCTGCCGTTCCGGGGAAAGGCTCTCAAGCCGGGCCAAGAGGCTTTCCTTTATTGAAGGCGTCATGAAAAATGGTCCTCCTCCATCAAATTCTACCATACCTGCCCCTGGATTCAATCTTGTAAAACATCCACTCACTCCCTTGATTCTCAACTGTTAAGCTGATAGCTCCTGGCAGGAGTCACTGTAGACGTGAGCCTTGAGGTCTTTCGGAGGCCGTGGAAGGGAAGCTCCGCCCCTTCTAATAACTGGCACCCTGAAACTTATCCTTCTCATCTGAAATGACGAGAGCATTCAGCCTTTTTGCCAGTTTGTTCAGCTCATCCATGGAGGACTCTATTTCTTTTACTCCGTTTTCCACTTCCTTGGCAGCGTCGGCCACCTCGTTTATGGAGGAGGCCATCTGCTGGGTGGCTGATGACTGTTGCTTGGTGATATGGCTGATCTCGGTTCCGAATTGACTTGTTGAGTCCACGAACTCCAGTATTTGCGCGAAGTGCTCTCCCATGCTTCTCACCGATTGGACTCCCGACTCCACCGCCTTGTGCTGGTTCTCGGAAAGCATGACCATGCTGTTGGTCGAGGTTTGAATCGAGTCAACTATGTTCCTGACCGATTCGATGGTTTCCATTGTCCGGTTTGCCAGCCTCCTCACTTCCGTTGCAACCACCGAGAATCTGCTCCCGGCCTCTCCCGCGCCCGCGGCCTCTATGGATGCGTTGAGCGCGAGCAGATTCGTCTGCTCGGACACCTCCTCGATAATGTCAATTATGCTTCCCACCCTGTTCGCCTGGCTTGAGAGCTCCAATATCTGGTTCATGGCTTTTTCCATGTGTTGTCTTATGTTCTCCATGGAGTTTATGGTCATCACCATGTATTCGTTTCCGCTGTTTGCGGCTTGCGAGCTCTTGTCAGCGGACTCTTTCACCGCGGAGGCGGTGTCCGCTATCCTGTCCGCGGTTGAAGATATCTCCTGGGAGGTGGTTACGACTTCGGAGACCACCGTTGCCTGCTCGGTGGCGCCCGAGGTCTGCTGCGTGGTGACACTCATGAGGTGCGAGGTGGTGTCGGTGAGCAGCTTAACCGCGTCGGTGATGTTTTCATTCTGTTTCTTTATATCGGACGCCATCTGGTTGAAGGTCTTGGCAAGGACGCCTATCTCATCCTTTGATTTGACCTCGATCTCCACGTCAAAATCACCCTGGCTGATTCTCTGAGTGGCCTGCATCATTTTTCTTATGGGAGGCAGAACAGAGCGGAGCGAGAGCCACACCACCACCAGTCCCAGGACAAGCACCACCCCTATAAGGGCGTATCCCTGGACCCGCGCCTGCTCAAGCTGTCTTTGCAGGGTCTCAAGGCTTATTCCCGCCCGGAGCACGCCCAGGGCCTTCCCCTCTTCTCCTCCTTCACTGCGAACGGTAATCTGGAAATCAAGGAAAGCCCCCCCCCCGGACTTTATCTCCCTTGTAACAAGCTGCTGCCTGGCGCCCCCTTTCAGGGGGGGAGGGATATTGTACGAGGACTCTTGCTTGTGAGACTCGTAGAGCTTTTCTAACCGCTCGTCATATACCACCACGTAAGAGACCATCTCATCTTCAAGCACCTTTTCGGATTCTTTCGCGATCATCTCCTTGTCCCCGGTCATGAGAGCGTACAGGAAGTCGCTTGTAAACTTTGTGACCAGGCTTTTACCGTATTTGCCGTAAAGGTCCAGGTCGGTATTGTATCTCATCTCGGCGTTTCGCTCCACGTAATAGCGCATGAGCACGCCGAATATGATCAACATCGCCAAAAGATAAACAATAATTCTGGTGCCCAGGCTCCTTCCTGGGTTCAATTTACGGGCAAAGCTCATGAGGGATTGCCCTCCTTTATTTTCATTCGATTACCTCGGCCTTGGCCGCCAATGACGGCGGGAAGGAGACGCTCATAAGCGAGGCCGCCTTAGTGTTTAAAACCAGCTTGCCCCCGGGGTATCTCACCGTGCCCGGCTGCGGCATTTTACCGGAAAGAACAGCCCGGGCCTCCTCTGCCGCAAGCTTCCCCGCATTTTCAAAGTCAGGCGCCAGGCCCGCGGTGGCCCCTCCGTAGGCCAGCCCGTGATCCCCGCAGAAAGTGGGCACCTTGGCGGAGAAGGACTCCATAATAATGAACTTCTTGCTGTGCTTTGATATTACCACCGGGTCTGTGAGCGCCCACAACAGGTCTATACCCGGTACCAGCTCCCGGAATTTTCCAGGCACCTCTTCAATTTTGTTAGCGGCCCCTATCTTCAGGCTGAGGCCCAAGTCCCGCGCCTTTTTGATTATCCTCTGCTCGTTTATCGGAGTGTACTCCGGCGAGTAAAGAAGCCCGATGCGATTTTTATCCGGGAAGAGATCGTGCAGGCTTTTAAGCTGCTCGACCGGGTCGGACTCGTGGTATATTCCCGCGGCCTTTTGCGTGGTCAGCTCGATCTCCGCGGCCCTGGGGGAGTGGCAGTAAATTACCGGCACATCGGCAAGGTGCCACTTGGCCATCTGGCCGGCCAGGTCGCCGACTACTATTGCCACCGAAGGCTTTGAGACCTGCAACTCCTCTCCCACCGTCTTTTGCTTCTTGTCGTCGCCATCGAGGTTTATCTCCCGGAATTCACCGGGAAAGGAGTTCCGGAAGCCGGAGGCCACCGCCGTGAACCTGGATTGATCTGAGGAGATCACCAGTATTGTCTCCGTTGCCCGTGAATTTGCGGGGGCCAAGGCCATGCCGATTATCAGAGTGGCTGCGAAGGTAAAGAAAAATATTGATGATCGCGTGTTCATATCTCACCTCCCCCCTCCACCCCGTTCTTGACCTTGAGCATGGACTCCTTCATGTTCTTGGAGACCCTGGCCAGGACCATGAGGGCCTCAACCCCCAGGGGGGTCATCTCGCCGGGGACCTCAAGGGCCAGGGATGAATAATAAAGAGTTCCCCCGGCTGCTTTTTCCAGCCCCCACTCAAGCCATCCAACTATGCCTGAAGCGGTCCAGTACAACTTTCCGGCTCTCCTGTCGTCTTCATTGTTTATGGTGAAGGTGTGAACGTCGGTTTTAAACCCTCCGAAGTTTGCGGTGTAGCAGCAATACAGCACTGGCTTGGAGGACTCCTCGGCGGTTGGACATTCCCCTTTTTGCTCGTACTCTGACATGTACTCCTCCGTGTTCTCCTCCATCCACTTTTCGACCTCCTCGGGGGAGGCGTCAATCCACACCCTGGACTCGTGAAGCTTGTAAAGCTTCTCGTAGCTGTCTCCTCTAAGGCCCTTTTCAACAAAGTCAGCCGCTTCGAGCTCCGGGTCGAATTCGGCCTGGACACCCGCCAGCATAAGGTCTATGTCCTTGAGCACTCTTTCCGCCATCTTGTCAATCCCGGGCATCTTCTCCAGCGCCTCGATCACCTCGGTCTCGGCAACAAAGGTTATACGGGAGCCGTTTTTCATCTCCTTGAACTCCCAGCGCTGCAACTGGAAAATGTGCGGGTTGTGCCATACGTGCCAGAGCTTCCCTTCACCGGATTTCACCAGTATCATGGGACCCTCGACCTCGATCCCCATCCTTTTTACCTTGAAGGGGAAGGTTGACCCCAGCTCCTGGCCGCCATCGCCCGCCTCCACGCCCTCGATGCTCAGGGACTCGGGCGATTCGCTCAGGTACCGGTTCACATCCTCAAGGCTCGCGTCCACGGTTACAGTCTGCTCGTACCCCCACATCTTGACGTTCCGGGTCTCCTGGACCACCTCCTCCGGCGGCTTCTTTAAAAGCCGCTTTATCTTCTGGCATCCGGGCATTAACGACACCATCAGAAAAAATGAAATCAAAACGCCCGACTTGCAAGAGAATAGTCTGTGTAACATTGGCTCTCCTCCTCTTTGCTCGACAAGTTCTCCCCTTATGAATATATTTTTCCGTGTCCCTTGTTCATCCCGACACCTCTTTTATTTTCTCCGCCAGGTTGGCAACGCCTCCTGGCTCCTTTTCAACGTACACCATCAGAGGTTTTTCACCCTCGCCCTTCATGTGGTTTCTGAAACTCTCTATATGTCGAATTTACCCACCCGCCCCCAGTTTGTCAAGCGCATATCTGAGTGCTGTCTGAATGCACAAAAACAGAGGGGTATGTCCAGAGAAAATGGAGTCCCCCTCTGTAAGAGAGGCAGGCAGGTGCGGTTAGAGACCCGTTAACTTGAAATGGACGCAGATTCGGGGGCTTTGGGAAATTTTTTAAAGGCGGTGTTCCCCCTCCCCGGGTCATGGTGCAGCGCTGGCCCGCGGCCCGGACATCGGGCTCTCGAGGTAGGGGTCAAGCCTAAAAGAATTACTCTGCAAGAGCGACAGTGTATGACCCCTGTCTGCGTGCGGGCATGCAAAGACAGGCAGGGTAAGTCCCGTCACAGGCGCACCCCTTGGAAAGATGATTCCCAAAACCTCCAAGCCCTGACCAAAGGCTAAAAACCCGAAGGGTTTATATTCGAATAGACGTAGGCGCCAGCCTACGGGTGATGTG
>CAZYTX010000080.1:0-6842 GCA_964650485.1 uncultured bacterium
TTTGCCAAGGCCTTGAATCAATCCTCCTGATCCTTTTAATTCTTCGTGCCTTTGCTTAGCTTTGTGGTAAATTTTCCTGGTCCTGTTTTGGACAAGAGTGATTTTTCCTTCCTTTTTCTCCGCTTTCTATAAGCAGCCAGTGGTTCGCCTGTCTCCGGATCATTATAAAAACGGACTCTCATTACCTTTATCAAGCCACTGAGCTTACTATATTGATGTTAGTCAATGTCTGAAAAGCTGTCAATTTAACAGAAGACCCTGCCATGGAAGGGCCACACCGCTGCAGAGGGCGCTCGTATTCTATACTTGCAGCCGGCTTGACCGTGGCCGGGGCCGTGCTATACTATTAGTGTATTGAAGGCGGCCTTTGGTGCGCGCCGCGCAAGAGGAGGGATTAAAGCAAATGGCGGATGAACTGCCCCGCCTGGACAAGAGGCGCATAAGCGTCGCAAAGCTGGGCGAGGAGAGCGACGAGAAGAGCTACTGGCTCTCCCGCACTCCCGGGGAGCGCTGGAAGGCGATCGAGGTCTGCCGGAGGATGGTCTATGGGGAAGCTAGAGCTACATCCAGACTTCAAAGAGTTATTGAAGTTGTTGAACTTAAAAAGCGTTGAGTACCTGGTGTTCGGCGGTTATGCCGTAGGGTATTACAGCCGGCCCCGGGCCACCGCGGACCTGGACATCTGGATACGAGTGAGCGAGGAGAACGCGGAGAAGACCGCGCTGGCCCTACGGGACTTCGGCATGGAGGAGGCGGATGCGGACCTTTTCACGCGGAATGACATGATCATCCGCATGGGGGTCCCTCCTGTGCGGATCGAGATAATTACCGGGGCCTCGGGCGTGGATTTCCGTGAGTGCTACTTGCGCAGAGAGGTCATAGACGCTTCCGGCATCCCCGTGAACATGATTTCCCTTGAAGACCTGAAGGCCAATAAAAAGGCCTCGGGAAGGCACAAGGACCTGGAGGACCTGGAGAACCTGCCTTGAAGAGACGCGCGGAACAAGATCATCACGCGTATGAGTAATCAGTCCTCTCCCTCTTCTTGCCCGGCAATAGTCTCCAGGTAGCCTTTTGCTACGTCCTCGGGTTCCTCGATCTCAAGGAAGCGGGCGTATGTTATAAGCATTCCTTTCAGGAACACGGGCGCGGGCAGGTTCTCGCCATCCTCGTCCTCGATGGCCTGCAGGATAGGTCTTCGTATCTTGGTCACTGTCCACGCCCGGTCCAGGGTGAGTCCCTTGTAGAGCCTGGCCTGTCTGAAGAGCTCGCCGGTGGGGCCTGTGAGCTCGGGGTCCGGCTTTTTTGAAAGATGCTCCTTTTCCCGGTCCACGTCTTTCTCTTTTCCGCGGGAGACCTGCTCCGCTTCTATCCCTTGCATTGACGCGTCTTCCGCGGCTTTTTCATCGCCTTCAGCCATGGCCTTTTCAGCGGCGCTTGCAAACACCTGGAATTCCCGGTCAGGGGAGGCCGAGACCTCGTAGCCGCCGCTGCCCTCTTCCGTGTCTTTTGATGCCGGGGCGTCCGGGTCGTTTATGCCCTGCTCATTCATCCCCGCTCCCTCTTCTTCATTTCTTCTCTCTATGGCGTACTCCGCCATCATGCGCATGGTTTCCTGGTCGTCGTATGCGTGGCAGACCTCTCCGCCGTCCTGGTCCACGTCACCCGATGCATGCTCCCGAGGCTCTTCGTCGTCCGCCTCAAAAGGCAGCGTCTCCTGTGCATGCCGGCGGTTCTCTGCCTCCCTGTTCCTCTCTGCCCGGCCCCGGTCGTAATCCTCTCTCGAGCCCGGGTCCATGAGGGTGTGGTAAGCCTCCTCCACCAGCCGCAGTATGTGAGCGCGCTCCTCGTTGGTGTAGAGCGAGTAGCTTGCCAGGGCCTCCTTGCCAAAGGCCTCCTTCATTCTCTGGTACCCCTCCTGTATCTCGCCGGTCTCTGCCCCCGGCGAGACGTCCAGCAACTGGTAGTAGTCAAGCTCCTCGAAACCAGGGATCAAAGCGGCCTCCTGGAGAGCGACACCAGGTTCTCGGTGATCTGCCTGATGGCCCGGCTGGGCCTGGAGTAGGGGTAGGCGACCACCACCGGCCGGCGGGCGCGCACGGCCTCCCATACGCATTCGTCATAGTCAACCGCGCCCAGGAAAGGGGCCACGATCCCGAAGTGCCTCTTTATCACCAGCCGGGTCATGTGCCCGAGCTCCCTGTCCTTGTCCGAGCGGGCCTGGTTTATGACCAGGGCCGGCTGGAAGCACTCCATGCTTTTCCTGATCTTTTTTGACCAGCCGTGGTCCAGGGTCTCGAGCTCTTTTAAGAACTTTACCGGTGAGTCGGTGGAATGCACCGGCCCGGGCGGCATGTGCCTTAAGAGCTCTTTGAACCCCGGTATCTTCGCCACCTGATGGAAGTAGATCATCTTGAGCAGTCGAAAGGCGTTCTCCATGCAGGTGGGCTCGGGAGTGACGAGCAAGGCGCCGGCGTGGGCCCCGGAGAAGAGCTCGACCTGGGAGAGGCCCGCCCCCGCGGGCAGGTCGAGCACCACCACGTCCGCATCCATTTGTGGCAGCTCGCGCATGATGCGCCTCTTCTGCTGGTAACGCAGGTAGGACCCCTTTTCCGGCTCCATCACCCCTGCCAGCAGCCTCAGGTTACTGATGCCGGTCTGCACCGCGCACTCATCGAGCGAGTCCTTCCTGCGCTCGATGAAATCTGAAAGTCCGGCCTCGGGCCTTTCCATTCCCAGCATGGTGTGGAGGTTGGGGCTTTGGAAGTCGAGGTCAGCCAAGACAGCCCGGAAGCCCAGCTCGGCCAGGTGTGCGGCCATGCCGGCCGCGAGCACACTGTTGCCGGCCCCCCCTTTCCCGCCGGCTATGGCCCACACCTTTTTATTCAGCTCCACTATTTATCCTCCGAGGTGGCCCGCGGGCACGAGCTGCAGCCTGGACTCCTCCGCTTCCTGCAGGGCCTGCATGGACATGGGCATGGGGTGGGGGTTCCCGTTCTTCCACAGCTCGACCTGGTCCGCGTAATGAGAGGAGAAGGGCTGGCCCGATTGTCCGCCCGGGAAGCAGAGGGTGGCATTGTCAAGGTCACCGAAGTCCACCACGTGCCGCATGCTGGGGCCCACCTTGATCTTGTAGTCGCCGCCCAGCGGGTAAGCGCCCTTGTTCACGGTGTTGCGGCCGCCGGCAAGGGACAGGGGGGGGCGGTTTATGCGGAACAAGTTTGCCACCGTCCTGAGCTCCTCGGCCTCCCCCAGTGGATGGGTAAGATGAAGCCTGTGCAGGTCCCCCCATTCCCAGGTGCTCATGCGCTCGCCCTTGAGTTCGGACAAAGCCCGCACCGCTTCCTTGAGGGCCCGGTGCACCACGTCCTCGCGGGTCTCGACCTCATCGGTGCGCCGGTCGTCGAAAAGCACGGAGCCGCCTATCTCCAGGATGTTGTCGAACGCGTTCTCCGCGGGCTGGATGCTCTTCAGTCTATGGAAGAGCTCCTCTGACATCTCGTCCTCGTAGGTGAGCCGGAAAGCCTGCCAGTATGCCTCTGCGAATATAGCGGGGGCCGCGCCAGCGGCCTCCATGCGGCAGTCCCACCCTTCGAGCTGCCTCCACACCCTGTCCAGCTCGGGGTCCTGCGAGCGCTTCTTCTCAAGCGTCTCCAGGAACACGGGCAAGAGCCTCCTCGCCCTCATGGAGACCACGTCCATTTGCATGCGGGTCATGTCGGCCCCGGTCAGCTTCTCGCCCCTTGCCTCTTCGAGCATGGCCATCACCCTCATGGCCCTGTACGGCGGGTCGTAGTTCCATGATATGACGTATGGGGCCAGGTGGTTGGGCATGACCCTGTTGTTGGCGGCGGCGATGTAATGCGACTTCGGGTTCTTCACCTGGGGGACCTCTTCCAGGGACGCGAACCCTTCCCAGTCGTAGCCGCCCTGGCCGGGCGCGGGAAAGGTCCCCTCGTGCGAAGGCCGCACGGGGAAGAGCCCCGCGGCGATGTAGCCGATGTTGCCGTCCATGTCGGCGTAGAGCCAGTTCTGAATGGGGCAGCCGAGCTTGTGTATGCCCTCCCTGAAGGACTCCCAGTCCTTTGACCGGGCCACCTGGAGCAGGGCCCCCACCTGGTCGGTGAACTCGTACCCTGTCCAGCAAAGCGCCAGGGCCCGGTCGGTGTGCAGCGGCGGGTCGAGCACGTCGTTTATAACCGGCCCGTGCGCTCCCACCCGTACCTTTATGGGCTCGTACGAGTGCCCCTCCCCGCTCCTTAGCTTTATCTTTTCCTGGATCACCTGGAAGGGGCGCCACTCTCCGCGGGTCATGTAATGGTCCGGGTTTTCCGGGTCCACCCTCTCGATAAAAAGGTCGTCCATGTCCGCCTGGGTGGTGGTGGCGGCCCATGCTATGTGCTTTGTATGCCCGAGGACCACCAAAGGTATGCCCGGGAAGGTGACGCCGGAGACGTCCAGGCCGGCGCCGGCCAGGTGCAGCTCGTACCATATGGACGGCAGTGTCAGCTCCAGGTGGGGGTCGTTGGCCAGGATGGGCTTTCCGGACCTTGACATGGCGCCGTCAACCACCCACGAGTTGGATGCGGAGGCGGTGGAGCTTATGAAACCGCGCAGGCACTCATCCGCCCGGAAGAGCTCGGCCAGTCTTTCGGGGCCGAGCGCGGCTCTTTCGGCTTTTTCCTTGCCGATGTCCCGGTCCCTCATACTTCCCAGAGTTGTGCCGGGCCACTCCGCCGGGGGTATGATGTATGGGCCCTTGGAGCTGTAGGGGGGCATGATCTCGAAGGCCTTTTCCTTTCCCCGCTCCTCGGAAAGGCCCAGCCTCAAGAGCTCGGTGTGCCAGTCGCTTGTAAGGCCCCACCCGATGTAGAGCGCGATGGAGAGGGTGTCCTCGGGCTTCCAGGGGTCGAACCCTCCGGGCAGGGCACTGTACTCGATCGGCAGGTTGACCTTCCTCCGCTCCGCGTACGCGTTCACGCCCCGGGTGAAGGCCTCGACAACGGACCTCGATTCCGGGGGGATGCGCTCCAGGTTTTCCCGGGCCTGGCGATGGAACCCCACCACCCGGGCCAGCCGGTCCGAGCCTAGCGCGCCCCGGCCCACCCACTCGGACAGCCTGCCCTGGCACACGCGCCTCAACAGGTCCATCTGGAAAAGACGGTCCTGGGCCTGTACGAACCCGGAGGCGAAGAACAGGTCGTGCCGGGTCTTTGCATAGATGTGCGGCACGCCCCACTTGTCGCGTATCACCAGGGCCGGCTGCGCAAGGCCCTCCAGCACCAGTTCGCCCCGCACCTGGGGCATGGACTTGTGGGTGAAGATGTAGAAGCCGGGCGCCAACAGTACGATAGCCACCAGCAGGAGCACCAGCAGGGTCACGGTTATGCCCCGGTAGATGCGCATGGTCACCTGGTCAGGCATTTCAGGGCATTATAGCACGATAAGGCGGCAATGTTTACGCTTCTCCAGGTTTGAGGGTGAGGAGCGAGTTTTGAGTTGTTTGCTTTCGGGTTGGCGAGCTCTTTCTACTTGGCAGCCGGGCGCTTAGGGTCCCGGGTTTTCCTCATGCGGACATTGATTCCTTTGCCAGGGTGCGTTCTTTCACCCTTTCCTCGACCACCTCGTACCCTATGCCCGGGCCGGGTGGCAGCTCGATGAAGCCGTCTTCCATGGTCACCGGAGGCTCTACCAGGTCCTCGTCCCAGTAGCGGTCGCTCGCGGATATGTCTCCGGGCAGGGAGAACTCGGAGAGGCTGTTCAGGGCCAGGTTGTGGGCCCTCCCGATCCCGGTCTCGAGCATGCCGCCGCACCACACCGCTATTCCCTCCTGTATGGCGCACCTTGCAAGCTCCCTGGCCTTGACAAGGCCGCCCACCCTGCCGAACTTCACGTTCACCGCCCGGCACGACCGCAGCACCACCGCGGCCTCGAGGTCGGGCATGCCCCTGATGGACTCGTCCAGGCAAACGTGGGTCTTGATGCGCGTTTGCAGGTCCGCGTGATGCGCCAGGTCGTCGGGCTCAAGGGGCTGCTCGATCATCATGAGCCTGAACCCGTCGAGCGCCATCAGCCGGTCCATGTGCTCGAGGGTGTAGGCCGAGTTCGCGTCCACCATCATGGGGAAGTATTGGAAGTTGTCTCTCACCGCGCCCACCACTGAGAGGTCCCTGCCGGGCTTTATTTTCAGCTTGATCCTCTGGTAGCCCTGGTCCAGGGCCAAGCGTATCCTCTCGAACAGCACCCCCTGGTCGTCCTCGATGCCGAGACTTATGCCCGCGGGCACAAGGGTGCGCTCCCCGCCCAGCCACTGGTGCTCGGGCACCCCCGCGGCCTTGCAGAAGAGGTCAACAAAAGCGGTCTCTATGCCCGTGCTCGAAAAGGGATACCCCCTGATCTTCGCGAGCTCGCTGGAGAGGGCCAGCGGGTCCTCGAACTCGCGGCCAACCACCGCGGGGAACAGGTACTTGGAGAGCACCAGGAGGGCCACGCTCGGGGTCTCGTGGCAGTAGTCAGGGTAGTCCGACACCGCGGCCTCGCCCCAGCCGCAAAGACCTTCAGAGTAAAGCTTCACAAGCACCGACTCCCGCTCGGTCTGCCGGCCGTAGCTGGTCTCGAAGGGGAACTTTAACGGCATCCTAACGCACAGGGCCTCGGCTCGCTCTACCTTCACCAGGAAAACTCCTTTTTAAAAACGTAACAGGCCTCTTCCTCGCTGCACCCGGGCATCATCTCGACTATTGTATAGCCCTTGCGGAAGAGCCTCGTAACCAGGTCCGCGAACCCGGCGAGCTTGTGCCTTGCAAGCTCAGGGTCGTTTTTGAATAGCTCGTGCAGTCCCT
>CAZYTX010000081.1:0-6370 GCA_964650485.1 uncultured bacterium
CTAGTAATTTACCCGTAACTTTAAAAGAGTCAAGCAAGGTCTTTGCTTTTTCTTACCAGCGCGAGCCCCAGCAGCGCTGATACTAAAAGGCATGCGGAGAAGACCGCGAAGATGCTGGAGAGCCGGTAGAGCTCCCCCACCTCGCCGGCGATCCAGCTCATTATGGAGCCTGCCCCGAAGTTCACGAAGAAGAACGAGCCGAAGACCATGCCCCGCACCCGGGCCGAGCTGTACCTTGGCAGTATCGAGTTTCCCACCGGCTGGTTTGCAAAGTAGAGGAAAGCGAACAGGCCGGTGACCAGCACCAGGGCGAGGTCCGCGGTCATTCCCGCCACCAGCATTATGGGAGAGGTGATAAAGAATATGGACGTGAAGAGCTTCTCCTTGTTCACCCGGTCGGCCAGGTTGCCGCCAACGAACTGGCCGGCCACTCCCAGAAGAAGTATGGCCGTGGTCATGGCCCCGCCCACCGTGACCTGTTGCATTGGCAGCCATGAGAGCCTCACGCTCTCTGCGAAGTAAGCGGGCAGGAAGGTCATGAGGCCCCGGTAGGTCATGCCGTTGAACACGGCCATGGCAAAGAGCAGGACCAGAAGCCCGGTCCTGGTCTCCTGCTGTCGTGCGCGGCTGTCTTCCGGGTCATGCCCTCCGCCCTCCTGCCCGCTCACGTCAATCCCGGCCGTGAGCACCAAAAGCCCCAGCAGCAGCGGCATGAGTCCGAGCACCAGGTAGGCGGCGCGCCACCCGAGCGCCTCGCCCAGGGCCGCGGCCATGAAAGGCGTGACAGCCAGGCCGATGTTGCCGCCCATGCCGTGGGCCCCCATTGCACTGCCGTGCTTTTCAAGCCCCAGAGATATCATGGTGGCGCCGGCCGGGTGATAGAGCCCGGAAAAGAGGCCCACCCCGGCAAGCCCCGCGGTGAACACCGCGAAGGAAGGGGCAAAGCCCAGCCCGGCAAGGCATGCGCCGGTGCCGAAGAGGAAGATCAGCAGCACCCTGCGCGGGCCCAGCCTGTCCACCAGCCAGCCGGAGGGCAATGCCGAGACCCCGAAGAGCAGCGTTGCTATGAAGGTGGCAAGCCCGATCCGCGCGTACTCGCCCCTTTGTCCGAAGAACTCCATGGTGACCAGGAGCGCGGTGGAGGGGAAGGTCATCTCTGCCACGTGGGTGAGGGCGTGCGACGCTATTGTCGCGGCCAGTATGCTTTTTCGTCCAGAGTGCATGTGGTCCGCCCGGGGCGTGGACGGCCCCGGCCTGGAGGGGATACTATCAGGGCCGGGCGCCGGAGTCACCTGGAGGCGCCGCGGGGCGTATGTCCGTGTTTGTGTCCCGGCCTTGACCCGGCCTTGAAATGCCCGCCCCCGGTGGAGCCGGTAAGTGCGCCGTGCAGCACGCCCCTGGTGGCTATGAGGCTGTCGGCCAGCTTCTTGATCTTCTTTGCCGCGCCCCTTGCCACGATCAGCTCCATGCAGTTGTCATGGTCCAGGTGCACGTGCATGGAGGCGATCACCTGTCCTTGAAAGTCGTGCTGGAGCTGGTTGATCCTGCGGTTGAGCTCGGGCACGTGGTGGTTGTAGACGATGGTGATGGCTCCCACCGTCTTCCGGTCGCGTGCCCATTCCTCTTCCACCAGCGCGCGCCTGAGCAGGTCACGGATGGCCTCCGAGCGGTTGGTATAGGCGTGCTCGTGGATGTAGCGGTCGAACCTGTCCAGCAGCCCGGCCTCCATGGAAACGCCGAAGCGTTTGATCTCTTCCTCCATTTAACACTCCTCCCATAATGATTATAACAGACCGGGCTGGTGCGGGGAAGCCGGTTGCGGCGCTTTGCAGAGGGGCCGCGGCTTTACTTGAAGCAGCCCTCCCGGTCGCACTTGATCTTTCCGGGGGGTATGCGGACCACGTCCATGAGTGTTGCCACCAGCTCGTTGTCCTCGCCTGCGCGGTGGGGGTTCTGGTACTCCCATACGATATCATTTTGGGGGGTCACCTCCAGGGCCCGGCCGTAGTTGGACTCGACTATGAGGGTGTTGCCGTTGGGGAGCCTTCGCACGGCCCCGCAAGAGCTGCTGAAGAACTCGTGCCCGGGCCCGTCCCTGTATGCCCACACTATCTCCTGGGTGAGGGGGTTGAACTCGATGACCTTGGAGCCGGTATGGTGTCCCTTGTTGTCAAAGACCAGCATGTTGCCGCTCTCGAGGAGATAAGGGTCGTGCTGTCGCTTCCACATCCCGGTCAATGCCCATGTGACCCTCTCCTCTTCGAGATCAACCGCGGCGATGGCGTCCATGCGATATACTGATATCAATAGATGGCCCGGCCGGAGCATGGGCAAGAGCTCGGTGCCCCGGTCAAGCACCTCGATGGTGTTGGTGTGGAACACGTCCCCCTTGCGCGGAACCCGGTCAAGCAGGGGGGCATATTCGGAGTCCAGGAAACAATCCAGCAGGGACACGCTTTTTATCACCTCGCCGCCAGGGCCGAGAAGGGTGATGAAGTCCTCCAGGATGGGACCATCTATCTTGAACCTCTCGTGCGCGTCCACCCTTTTGCGCGTCAGTGTATATATGCTCCCGTCCTCTAACACGAAGAGGTCATGGTGTGCCCGGCACTGGCTCTTCCAAACAAGCCCGGAGTCTTTGTCCAGCTTGATCATGCCGATGCCTTCGTATATTGCCAGCAGGTCGCCGCGGTCCAGGAGATGCGCCCTCCTGAAGTACTCCTTGTGCAACTGCCTCACCTTAAAGGGAAGCTCGCCCGGCCACACCTCGGTGAACTTCTTGCTCCAACGGTGGAGCTCTTTTCCCTGCATGTCCATGATAACCACAACAGAAGCGTGCGCGGAAACCACGAGGTTCAGGCCCGGCTGGGCCCTGTCTTTATCGTATTTCAGCACCCCAGAGGTCTTGCTTTTAGGGGGATGATAACCCTGGAGGTACGGCAGCGCCGAGAGCTCGTCCCTGTTGTCCTTGGCAGGGGCTTTATGCTCGACCGGCTCCCTGGCCCGGCGGAAGCGGCCGTAGGGCCTCTCATCCTTCTCATCGTGGCAGGACAAGCTCAACAGCAACGAGAGCGCGAGAAGCAGTGCGCCGCAACCAGCAAAAGCCCTGATTGACCCGATAAGGGCTATACAATAACTTATAATAAGCTTCATCGGACCTCATGACCGGAAAAGACGTTAATGGGTCTTGATGATACATCCCGGAACCGCATTTGGCAAAACCGGCTTGTAAGTCTCCTCGGGGCATTTAGCGGAAAAAGCTGTCACCGGAGGAGACCACCAGGGGGTTGACAATCGAACATTGATTTTTAAAATTTAAAGGTAACCTGAGCGAGATCACGGAGGGGATTTCCAAGTTCTTGGTACAAAAGCTTTTTCGCCAACCCCATGGGGCCTTTGAAAAACGCGGGAGCTTTTGACATGGACGCAAAAAAGGATTTGCCAGCCCTGATAGTGAACCCCGAGGCCAAGAAGGTCAAGAGGAAATTTTTTCCTGATAACCCCTTCTGGGAAAAGGTCCTGCCAAAGGAGCGCATCTGGGTCACCCGCTCCCCCGAAGAGGTCCCCCTGGACCTCGCAGAAATCCAGGCCGAGGGCATTAACAGGATCGCCATCCTGGGCGGAGACGGCACCCTGCAGATAGTTCTCACCCACCTCATAAAGACCTGGTCCGGGCCGCTGCCCGATGTGATCCCCCTTCACGGCGGCACCATCAACACGCTTTGCCACAACCTGGGACTGGACAGCGACCCTGTAAGGGAGCTCTCCAGGTACGTGGACGACCTCGAACAGGGCCGGTCCATGCACGTGGCGCACAAGAACCTGATCCGGGTGACCGAGCAGGGAGCCCGCGACCATTACGGGTTCACCTTTGCAAACGGGGTGTTCTTCCGCGCTTTCGCCGACTACTATAAAAACCCCCAGCCCGGGGTGAAAGACGCCATAAAGGTCACCGCGGTGGGCCTTTTGTCCGGCCTGTTGCCGTCCGCCTCCAAGCGCAACCGACTCCGGCCCATAAAGGCCAGGATCACCCATAACCAAGACGTATGGATGGACGGCGAGGTCAGGGTGATCGCGGCCAGCGCCCTGGAGAACCCGGTGCTGTGGTTCAAGCCCTTCCCCCATGAGCTAAACGGCAGGCCCGCCTTCCATTTCGTGGCCAATGCCATGGACGCGAAAGAGATCATAAGGAACGCATGGCCCCTGATGCGGGGCAGGGCCAGCCATCCCAAGCACATAATAGAGCAGGTGGACCACATCGAGGCAAGGACCGACACCGGCTATATACTGGACGGCGAGGTGTACCCAATAGAAAAGGAAACCGGTATAAGGATCAGTATCGGCCCGGCAGTGGGGTTTATGATGCCCGCCGCTGAGGCCAGGAGAGCGGCATGAGCGTGACCGCTTCCCTCTTGAGCGAGGTCAACCAGGCGCTGGAGCAATCGAGCCGGGCGCCCGAGCTCGAGACCGACCCCGAGCTGCAGACGTTTATAAAATACTTTTGCGAAAAGTTCGGCAGCAACCTTGTCGCGGTGATCTTCTTCGGCTCTTTCCTTTCAAGCGTAACCAGGAAGCAGTCCAGCTTCCGCGACTTCTTCGTGATACTGGACACCTACAAGTCGGCCGGGGGCGGCTTTGAGAGGCTCATGCACCGCGTGTTGCCACCGGACCTCTACCGGGTGACTCTCAAGATGCCGGATGGGAGCGCGAGCGAGTGCAAGTATTACCTCCTCTCCGTGGACCACCTCATAAAGACAACCGGCCCGGAAGCGCCCGACATGTACGTGCTCGGAAGACTCTCAAAGCAGGTGGCCTGCGTGTACCAGCGGAACCAGGCGGCAAAGATGCTGGTGGCCAGGTGCCTGGCATCCGCCGCGGAGATGGCCTTCAGGTACGCCGCGGCCATCATGGACCGGCCCATGCAAAAGCAGGAGTTGTTCAAGCTGGTGCTGCAACTGTCCTACATGGCTGAGAGGCGCCTGGAGGACGAGCGCAAGATCGAGGAGCTTTTCAACGCCGGCGAGCATTACTACAACCGGGTGTACGGCGAGCTGCTGGAGAGGCTGGTGCAGGAGGGGCTGTCCCAGAGCATGCCCGACGGGAGGTACAGGCGAACTCCCGGTACAGAGGGCATAACCCGCGGGCAGGCAAGGCGCTTTTTAAAAAGGAGCCGGCGCAGGGCCAAGCTGAGATGGCCCAAGATGATAATCACCGTGGACAACTGGATGGACTACCTCATAGCAAAGCTCGAGCGGACCCACGGAGTGAAAATAGACCTGCCGGACTGGGAGAGAAAAACCTGGTTCATCACCGGATGGCGACACTACATAAAGCTCAAAAGGCAGGGGAAGATCAGGTAGCTCTCCATAGCCCTCCATACAATCATCTTCTTGGCGCTCTCCTCCTGCCTTGCCTGCCTGCCGTAGCCCGGCGCAGGCAGGGCGTTTTGGAGTTTAAAATAAGTGCGTAGTATTCTACAGTAGCCTTGCGAGCTAATCGGAGATACCCATGAGCGATTGGATAAAAGACCTGGGCTTTCGGTTCATGGCCTTCGGGTTCAAGTTCCGAGACCTTGTAAAGCCGCCCGGGCGCTTCCTTGCCGAGGCCGGCGTAAGACAAGGTTTTCACGTGCTCGACTTCGGGTGCGGGCCGGGAAGCTACTCGATGGCCGCGGCGAAGATGGCGGGCGAGTCCGGCAAGGTGTATGCCCTGGACGTGCTCCCGGTGGCAATAAGGACCGTGGCAAAGGCGGCCCGTAAAAAAGGGCTTGAAAACGTGCATACAATTTTATCGGACTGCGACACCGGTCTCGATGAGAACTCGGTTGACCTGGCGCTCATCTACGACGTGTTCCACCACCTGGAAAGCCCGTCCCGGGTGCTCAGCGAGGTCAGCCGCGTGCTAAAGCCGGGCGCAATTCTCTCCTTCAGCGACCACCACATGAAGGAGTCCGACATAGTGTCCGCGCTCACCAGGGAAGATCTCTTCGAGCTGTCTAACAAGCAAAAGTACACGTTCTCTTTTCGCGCTTCTGAGACAAACTAAGACTCTTGCACTTGCCTGCTGTTACCCTACAGGTTACACTAAATCTATGATAATATCCTTTCGACATAAAGGCTTGGAAGAATTTTTCTATGAAGGTGATAAAAGCGGCATCCAGCCAAAGCATGCTGGAAGGCTTGAAGAAATATTAGACCGACTGGATCAGGCTGCGGAGATAAGAGACATGGACTTCCCCGGTTCTGACTTGCATCTGTTGCAACCGAAGAAGAAAGGGCGCTGGTCAGTAAAGGTGTCTGGAAACTGGAGGATTACTTTCTATTTTTCAGAAAGGGATGCGTTCTCAGTGGACTATGAAGATTATCACTAG
>CAZYTX010000082.1:0-5346 GCA_964650485.1 uncultured bacterium
CCGGGGCGATATGGTCCCAGGTACTACTTGGCGGGCAGGGGGTCCCTGCTTACAAGCCGCCCCGCCATTGTGCACCAAGCAACGCCATGCACAGAGACGGGGCGATATGGTCCCAGGTACTACTTGGCGGGCAGGGGGTCCCTGCTTACAAGCCGCCCCGCCATTGTGCACCAAGCAACGCCATGCACAGAGACGGGGCGATATGGTCCCAAGTACTACTTGGTGGAGCTGATGGGGATCGAACCCACGACCTCCTGAATGCCATTCAGGCGCTCTCCCAGCTGAGCTACAGCCCCACGCACAGGAACTAAGATAAAATGGGCTCCCTTACTTGTCAAGTGAAACAATGACAGTGAAGCTATGAGCCGTGTGGAGCCATGGGCTGTTGCTGCCACTTTACCAGACCGTACCTTTCCGTCCCTGGATTAAACCGCCAGGGACTGCTATCCTGTGCTGCCAGGGAGTTCATTGAATGAAGACCATTGACGGAAGCTTCGGCGAGGGCGGCGGCCAGATAGTGCGCACCTCGCTCACACTGTCCGCGGTTCTGGGCGTGCCCTTTCGCATGGAAGGGGTGCGTGCCGGCCGGGACAAGCCAGGGCTCCTGAACCAGCACCTGGCCGCGGCCCGGGCCGTTGCCAAGATCACCGGCGGCGAGCTGCAAGGGGCCAAGAAAGGCTCGACCGAGTTCTCCTTCCGCCCCCGAGACCCCCGGCCGGGAAAGTACTCCCGGGAGATCGGCACCGCGGGTTCCACCACCCTGGTGCTCCAGACAGTGCTCCCGGTGCTGGCCGCCGCGGAAGGTCCCTCGACCATCATGCTCTGCGGGGGCACCCACAACCCCATGGCCCCGCCAGCGGAGTTCATCTCCGAGTGCTTCATTCCCGCTGCCCGTCTGCTCGGTCTCCCGGCCTCCCTGGAGCTTGTGCGCCATGGGTTTTACCCCAAGGGCGGCGGGGCCCTCCGCGCCGAGGTCGGGCCTTGGCAAAAGGGTAAGCCCATCGAGTGGCTGGACCAGCTTGACTGGGGCCGGCCGGAGGTCACGGTGCTTGTGACCAACCTTCCCGAGCACGTGGCCTTCCGCGAGCAGGAGGAGGTTGCAAAGAGGCTCCAGATTGATCCAGGCTCAGTGAAGATCGAGGCCCTGCCCGGTGAGGTCGGCCCTGGCAACGCCGTCATGGTGAGGTGCCGCGCGGGGGCACTGACGGCGCTTGTCACTTCCTTCGGGGAGCCGGGCAAGCGTGCCGAGCGAGTGGCGCAGGAGGCTGCCCGTAACGCGAAGAAGTTCGCCCGCAGCGGGGCCCCGGTGGACCCGCACCTTGCCGACCAGCTACTTTTGCCCATGGCCCTGGGCCCGGGCGGAGGATTTCTGACCTCGGAGATCAGCGAGCACACCCGCACCAACGCCCACGTGATCGAAGAGTTCCTGGGCGCTCACGTCATCTTCGACAATATAAAGCCCGACCTGTGGAAGGTGTCGGTGCCCGGCTACAACAGTATTCCAAGGGGGCCTTGATTTGCCTGCATTTACCCGGGCGTTGCATTTTTTCAAAGGAATATGAAAACGCCGGTGCAGGCCCTTGTTTCCATGCTCACCTGGCCTTTGCCACCTCCTCGACGGCCTGGGGGTTCTCCACCGATGAGAGGTCCCCCGGGTCCTGGCCCAGGTACTTCCTCTTTATGGCCCCCCGCACTATCTTGGCCGACCGGGTCTTTGGCAGCCCTCCCACGAACAGCACCTTCTCCGGCTTCAATGTCTTGCCAAGCTTTTCGACAATCAGGGTGGTTATCTCGTTCCTAAGCTCCTCGCTCGGCCCGGTCCCGGACCTCAGAACCGCGAACACCACTGCGCTCTCGCCCTTGATGTCGTGGGGCACGCCTATGGCCGCGCTCTCCTGCACCTCGGGGTGCTGGTTGGCCGCGGACTCGATCTCCGCTGGCCCGGTGCGCTTTCCGGCGATCTTGATGGTGTCGTCCGAGCGGCCGTGCAAAAACCAGAACCCGTCATCGTCTATGAGGGCCCAGTCCCCGTGGTACCAAACCCCTTCCCACCTCGAGAAGTAGGTGTCCAGGTAGCGCTGGTCGTCGTTCAGGAAGGACTTGGTCATGGAAGGGGCCGGCTTCTTGCACACCAGGTGCCCGATGCCGCCCTTTATGGGGTTCCCCTGGTCGTCGAACACGTCCACGTCCATGGCAAGCGCCGGGCCTTGCAGGGTGCACGGCTTCAAAGGATAAATGGGATACGGCTGCAAGTGGCAGCCCATGATCTCGGTGCCGCCGGAGATGTTTATTATGGGACAGCGGGCCCCGCCCACCTTCTCGTGGAACCATTTGTACGACTCCGGGTCCCAGGGCTCGCCCGTGCTGCCCAGTATCCGCAAGCTGGAGAAGTCGTGCCGGGCAACGTTCTCCTCGGGCTGGGTCATCATGAGACGTATGGCCGTGGGCGACACCCCCAGGTGGGTGCATTTGTGGTCCTCGACCACGCTCCACAGCCTGTCCGGCTCGGGATGGTTGGGCGTGCCCTCGTATACCAGGTAGGGCGTGCGATAGAACTGGCACCCGATCATCTCCCAGGGACCCATCATCCACCCTATGTCCGTGACCCAGAAGAAAAAGTCGTCCGGCTTTACGTCAAAAGCGTAGCCCAGCTCCTTTGACGCCTGGGCGATCGTCCCCGCATGGGTGTGCACCGTGCCCTTGGGCCTGCCCGTGGTCCCCGAGGTGTAGACAACAATGCACATGTCCTCGGAATCCATCTCCTCGGTGGCAGCCTCGACCGGCCGGTCCTTGATCCATTCGTCAAGGTATACGTCAAGGCCGCTCTTCATGGGCGCCTCGTTCCCGGTGCGACGGTGCACCACCACCCGCTGGAGGGTGGGGACCTCGGAAACCGCCCGGTCAGCCTCCTCCTTCAAAGGCACCGCCTTGCCGCGGCGCACGCCCTGGTCAGCGGTGAAAAGCACCTTGGCGCCGGCGTCCGAGAGCCTGGTGGAGAGCGCCGAGGCCCCGAACCCGGAGAAGACCGGTATGGCCACCGCCCCGATCTTCATGCAGGCGAAAAACACCGGCACTATCTCGGCCGCCATGGGCATGTAGATGCCTATGAAGTCGCCTTTGCCTATGCCCTCGTCACGGAGCGCGTTGGCTATCCTGCACACTGCCTGGTTCATCTGTGCATACGTCATCATCGAGCGGGTCTTGTCGTCGCCCTCCCACATGAGACAAAGCTCGTCCCCGTGACCGTCGCGCAGGTGCCGGTCGAGCACGTTGTGCACCACGTTGATCTTCCCGCCGATGAACCACTTTGTCCACGGGAAGCCCTTGGACATGTCCATGAGCTTGTCGTACTTCCTGTACCACTCAACGCCGCAGTCATCCAGCTGGGCCTCCCAGAACCTCTCCACGTCATCAGTGCTCCACTTTATGAGCTCTTTGTAGTCCTCGATCCCCTGCTTTTTCATGAGCCTCCACACGTTGGTCTTCTCGATCTGCTCTTTGGACGGCTCCCAGATATACTTGGACATGAAAAATCCTCCCGAAAAGATATTACATCCTTGCAGCGCGCAAGACACTTTTATTAAAAGTTAATCGCTGCTGCGGCCAGATTCTATCACAGCGCCGGGTGCTGTCAAAGGAGGGCGCGGCATTGCTTGACTCCGCATTCCTGGTGCTGTTAACTGGATCAACATGTCGTCCCAGAAGCCCGATAGCAAGTCAGGTTTGCTGGGCCGCAACTGGCTCCTGGCAGCGGTGGTCTCCGCGGTGAACGTGTGGGGCGACGCGGTGGCCGCCGCGGTTGGCAGGCTGGAGCGCGGCCCCAAACCTGACGCCCTCCCGGATCAACACTGACCTGTTTTCCCGCCTCAAATCGCCTCACTCCTTAAGCAGGCTCCTGGCGATAAGCATCCTCTGAATCTCCGAGGTCCCCGCGCCGATGGTGCCCAGCATGGAGTCGCGCACGCCCCGCTCGATCTCGTACTCGCGCATGTACCCGTATCCTCCGTGAATCTGCAGCCCGTGCAAATAGTTCTGCCTTCCGAGCTCTGACACGGCCAGCTTGGTGATGGCTGCGAAGGCCATGTCCTCCACCCCCTTGCTCTTCATCCAGGCGCTCTTGTAAACCAAAAGCCTCATCATCTCAAGGTTCATCTTCATGTCAGCGAGCTTGTGCTGGATGGCCTGGAACTTCGATATGGGCCGGCCGAACTGCACCCTGTCCTGGGCGTAGCGCACGCACTTCTCGATCAGCCGCTCCTGCCCGCCGACGGCCGATGCGATCATGGTGGCCCGCTCCCAGCCCAGGGTGCCGATGGCCACGCCCACTCCGTGGCCCACCTCGCCCACGCGGTTTCCGTCCGGCACCCGGCAGTCGTCGAACACCAGCTCCGCGGTCGGGCTCGAGCGCATGCCCATCTTGTCCAGCTCGCGCGAGCAGGAGAACCCGGGCGATCCCTTCTCAACCAGGAAAGCGGCGAGACCCGCGGCCTTCTTCTCCCGGTCCGAGCTCGCGATCACCAGAACCACGTCGGCTATGCTGCCGTTGGTGATGAACATCTTGGTCCCGTTGAGCACCCAGTGGCCCCCGTCCTTTCTGGCCGTGGTCTGCACGTTCAGGGCGTCCGACCCGGCGCCCGGCTCGGTCAGGCCGAACGCGCCTATGAGCTCGCCCGAGCACAGCCCGGGCAGGAGCCTCCTCTTCTGCTCCTCGCTCCCGTACTGCCATATGGGTATGGTGCATATGCACACGTGAGCGCCAAGGCTTAAGATGAAACCCCCGTCCGTGCACCCCTTGCCCAGACCCTCCATGGCCGCCATCATGGTGATGACGTCCGCGCCCGAGCCGCCGTACTCCTGCGGGATTGGCAGTCCCAAAAGCCCGAACCGGCCGCACTTCCTGAAACCCTCCATGTTGAACTCGCCCCTCAAGTCCCGCTCGATCGCGCCCGGCGAGAGCTCGCCCTCGGCGAACTTCCTGGCCGACTCCTTCATGGCCTCCTGCTCGGGTGTAAGAGAAAAATCAAGAGACATGGCTGAAACCTCCCGGAAAAAATGATGCCGAAATCTTACGAAGCGGATTTTTCAAAGTCAACATCAAGCCAATCCCTTTTCTTTCGCGCACTTGCAAGACAGCCGCGATCAAATTACTCGCCTTTGCCGTATACCCGTGTGTACGGCGCCGTTTACACGCGCAGCCGGCGCCGTTTCCACCCGCATACGCCAAAACACGCCGCCAAGTAGTACTTGGAACCATATCGCCCCGGTTCCCTGCACGGCGCTGCTTCGTGCACAACGGGTAACCCACACAGCTTGCTGTGTGGGCGCCTGCCTGCCGCGCCAAGGAAC
>CAZYTX010000083.1:0-4766 GCA_964650485.1 uncultured bacterium
ACCGCCCCGCCATTGTGCACAAAGAAGCGCCGTGCAGGGAACCGGGGCGATATGGTTCCAAGTACTACTTGGCGGGCAGGGGGTCCCTGCTTACAAACCGCCCCGCCATTGTGCACGAAGCAGCGCCGTGCAGGGAACCGGGGCGATATGGTTCCAAGTACTACTTGGCGGCGTGTTTTCGCGTTTACACGGGGAAACGGCGCCGACTGCGCGTGGAAACAGTGCCGTACACACGGGTATACGGTGCCGTACACAGGGGCATACGAAAAATCAAGCCGTGGTTGACGCCGTTGAGGGCAAGTCTTTGATTTCATTGACTTCAGGTGCTTGTGAAAATTTCAGCGGCGCTGGCTTTACGGCAGTGTTGAAAAGAGCGCCAGCCTCTGGTATGTTTTATACAAAAATGAGAGTAGTCTGCAATAAGTGTCAGAAAAAATATAAGCTCAAGATAAAGAAACGCCCGGCCTCGGCGGTAAACTTCAAGTGCGGCAAGTGCGGGAATAATATAAGCATCTCGCCCGACAAGATCAGCGCCGCGATCGATGCCTCATCGGAGAAGACCTCGGACAAGGACCGTGCGGCCACAGTACATGCCAAATGCTCAAAGTGCGGCAACGAGTTTCTGAAGTCCGCGAAAGAGGGCAAGGACGTATGCTACCAGTGCCGGATTGACTCGCTGGTCTCCAACATCAGGGAGAAATACGGCACTTCCACTGCCGGCCCGTCACCCGATCTCTCGGCCACCGGAAAGGAGGAGCCTTCCAAGTACACGGTGCGTACCGCGGACGGCCTGGTGCTGGGGCCTGTCAGGCTGAGGACCGTGGGCGTGCTGGCCAGGGAGAAGCGCATCAAGGGGACGGAGGAGGTTCAAAAGGACGAGGGCGACTACCAGCCCTTAATGAGCTTCCCTGAGCTGGCCGAGTTCTTCCCCGTGCTGGATGAGGCCATGGACACCTCCGGGCTGGAGGACAAGATTGACCAGGCCTTCATGACCGCTTTCGGCATGCAGGAGGATGAGGAGGTCTCCGCACTTGCCGAAGCGACCACCAGGCCGACGGAACCAACTGGGACGGATGAATCAATATCAATAGCGACCGCGGAACCGCCGGAACCGGAGCGTGAGGAGCAGCCTCAAGCTGCTGCAAAAGCCCCGGAACCTGAGGGACCCGAAGAGCCGGCGGAAGCCGCAGGGCCTGTTGAACCTGAGGCCGTGGGGGAGGCCGCTGAAACAGCGGAAGCCCCGGTGACCGCAGGGCCTGGAGAAATAACGGAAAGCCGGGAGCCTGATGAAATCCCTGCGCCGGAACAAGCCGAGGCCCCTGCTCCAGAGTCCGGCCAGCAAGAGCTTGAGCCGCCCCCGGAAAAAGAGGCGCACGAGACCCGGCCGGAAGCAGAGCCGGCCCCTGAAACCCCTGACCAGGAATCACAGACCGATATCATAGACTTTTCCGAGCTGCGGTCCTCTGCTGAGGAGGAACCCGGACCCGTCGCTTCTGAGGAGCAGGAGCCTGGAGAAGAGCCACAGGAGCAAGTGCCTGCACAGGAAGTGGGGACCGAGTTCGACCCGGTTGGCGAAGAAGAAGATGAAGAAAAGGCGGGAGAGCCTGAAGAGGAAGAAGAGGACATAATAGAGGACCTGGAGCCTATAGAGGAGCCTCCCCCGGATGCAAGGTACAGGATACGGTATCCAGACGGGCTCATGCTTGGCCCGGTAAAGATTGACACCATAAAGGAGCTGCTCCAGAGCGGAAGCGTAACCGGCCAGGAAGTGGTCCAGGTGGAGGACGGGCCCTGGATGCCATTTGCCGAGGTCCCGGGTTTTGACGAGCTCATTTCAGGCGGGGACGAGGAAGAGCTGATCGAGCTTACCGATGCAGTGGAAGAGTTAAGCTGAAAAAAGGGGAAATGAACCGGAAAAATGACAAGAAGGCCCTGGGCAGGGTGGACGTGTCCAGGAAGGCTGTGCGCATCCAGGACCTGGGCGACAAGGTGGGTGTGGCCATATCCCAGTTCCAGGCCGCGCAGAAGAAGTTTGAACAGGGCCAGGACTCCTACAAGGAGTGGCAGCGGATAATAAAGCTCCTGGACATAGAGATCAAAGACATCGAGCATTTCAAGGCGGTGGCCCATCACAACATGGGTGTGATCCACGCCGGCAGAAGGGAGTTCAAGAGGGCCGAGGAGATGTTCCGCCAGGCGGTGAAGCTGGACCCGGACTACGCCCTGGCCTGGTACAACCTGGCCGTCACCTACAAGCACACCAAGGAAATGGAAAAGTGCAAGGAATGCTTCTACAAGGCAAAACAGCTTGGATACCCCCCGCCACCGTGAGACAGCGGATGAAAGCCTGCTTGTTTTTGCTTTGCAATATGCAAGCAATCAAGATATGCTTTACCCGGCATGGTGGACAAGCTGAAAGGGCTCCGGGAAGTCGCCCATGCCCTGTACAGGGAAGCTCTTTTGGCCGCGGACCCGGAGGAGGCGGTGCACCGCTATTTCCGGCTCCGGGGGGACGTGCTCCTGGTGGGTGAGGTTGACTACTTCCTCTCCCAGTTCCGCCGCATCTTTGTAATCGGGGCCGGCAAGGCCTCGGTGAGCATGGCAAGGGCGGTGGAGAGGACACTGGGGCCAAGGATCGAGGGCGGACTGGTGATAACCAGCCGCAACCAGGCCGAGCCGCTGAAAAGGGTGCTGGTGCGCGAGGCCGGGCACCCCTTCCCTGACCAGGACGGCATCAGGGCCACGGAGGAGATGATAGAGTTCGTCTCACCGCTCACCGACCGCGACCTGGTGGTATGCCTGATCTCGGGAGGGGCGTCCGCGCTGCTCGCCGCGCCCGTCGAGGGGATAAGCATAACCGACCTGCAAAGGACCACAAAGACGCTGCTCCAGTCAGGGCTGAGCATCCGTGAGATCAACCTGGTGAGGAAGCGGCTGTCAAGGATAAAAGGGGGGAAGCTGGCGCGGGCGGTCCACCCCGCGACCATCATCACCCTGATATTATCCGACGTGATAGGGGACCAGGTGGACGTGATTGCAAGCGGGCCCACGGTGCCGGATACCTCGGGCCCGCGTGAGGCAATGGAGGTGCTGCAGAGGAAGCGGGCATGGGAGGACCTGCCGGAGTCAGTGCGAAACCTGCTCTGGGCAAGCGTGGAGACCGAGAAAACTAATGAGGACCAAGCCGAGGTCTTCAAAAAGGCGCATTACCAGGTCATCGGAAGCAACAGGCTCTCCCTTCTGGCCGCGGAGCAGAAGGCGCAAAAGCTCAAAAGACACACCTTGATGCTCTCGTCCAGCGTGACCGGAGAGGCCAGGGAGATAGGCAAGTTCTACGCGGCCATAGCAAAGGAGATAAACGAGAGCGCAAAGCCGGTGAGGACGCCCGCGTGCATAGTGGCCGGCGGGGAGACCTTCGTGACCGTAAAGGGCGACGGCAGCGGGGGAAGGTGCCAGGAGATGGTGCTGGCCGCGGCCGAACAGATACAGGAGATACCCGCAACCGTCCTCCTCGCCGCGGGAACCGACGGGATTGACGGGCCCACCGACGCTGCCGGCGCATTCGTGGACTCCACCACTGTAGAGCGGGCCGCAAGGCGAGGCCTTCTCATAAACGATTACCTCGAAAAAAACGACTCCTACTCGTTCTTCCACCAGCTCGGTGACCTGGTCCTGACCGGGCCCACCGGGACCAACGTCATGGACGTGCACATCCTCTTGGTGGGCTGAACTTCATGGAAGGACTCGATATAATAAATAGAGTGTATTTTATGCACAGTGTGTAAACGCCGCCAATAAAAGGAGACTTTTGAAAATGTGGGCTGAAATCCAAGAGCTCTCAGAAATCGCCTCGCCAGGACGGTGCGCGCTGGGAGCCTTCCAGGCCGCAAACCTCGAACAGGTGCAGGGAATACTGGAAGCAGCGGTCGAGGAAAGGGCGCCCGTTATTATAGCGATCGACCAGCCCTCCGCCCTCCACGCCGGCCTCCAGGCCTTCCGCGCAATGGCCGCCGAGCTCATGAGCGAGGTGCCGGTGCCGGCATCCATCATCCTGGAAAGGGCCCAGGACCTCGAGCTCATAAAGGCCGCGCTCGAGTGCGGCTTCGCACTCTCGGCCAGCCCCCGGGCCCAAATGACCAAGGAATTCGCCTCCAGGGCGCGAGAGCTAAAAGATATGGCTGCTGAAAAGGGTGTATTTTGTGAGTGGTGTGTTGATTTCGATGAGCTGGGAACAGACGAGTTCATGGACCAAAAGCTGCCCGCACTGGAAGAGTTGGACATAAAGAACATCTCCATTGCGATACCGCCCGAACACAGGCCGGCTCCCCCGCACGGATTCTTCCCCTCTGTAATATCGCTCGCGAGCCAGAGGGGTTTTAACGTGAGCCTGCAGGGTGCCGGAGGATGGTCCACGGACAACTTAAGAGAAGCCGTCGAGTCCGGGGTGTGGAAGATAAGCATAGGCTCCAGAACCAACGCCTCCTTCACCAGGGGCCTGAAAGAGTACCTCGACGCTAACCCGGACAAGATAAGCCCCGGTCCGTACCTAAGGAAGGCCAGGGAGGCCTTCCGAGCCGAGGTCCGCTCATGCATCAGGCTGTTCGGCGCATCCGGAACGGCCTGATCCCGCCTCGCCGCGTCCCTGAGGCATCCTCCCCTTATAATCATCAGCCCTAACTCCCGCCCTCGGCATGAATAAAATGCATAGTGTTTCCTGTCGGCCCGCCTACAAAACCTGTTCACCCTCCATGGAAAAACATGCCTAG
>CAZYTX010000084.1:0-4692 GCA_964650485.1 uncultured bacterium
GGTGAATTGGACCAGGCAACTGATGCAATATGCCACTTTTAATCGGCAGACTTTTGCATTTTGCAACCGATTAATGGAGATTCAAGTCCAGGTAAGATAAGGGTTATTCAACCACAATCACCTTTCCCCCGCCGTTTTTTATATATTCTTTGCCGTAGTGCTTTTCAAACAGCTCCCTCGTCCTCTCCCCTGAGCAGTGGCAGGGCGCGGCCCTTTTCACCCCCAGTTCCTTCAGGGAGTTGATGATGGACACCACCCTGGACTCGGAGGCCCCACCCAGGTGAAAGCCGCCGATGACAAGATATACGTCCTCCCCGGTCTGAGCTTTTGCCGCTTCAAGCACCTCCACTATCCCGGGGTGCGCACACCCGGTGATCACCATCAGGCCTTTTGACGTTTTGACCAGCATGGACTGCTCCCCGATGCCCGTGCCCAGCTCTCCGGTGGTGGAGACCGAGGGGAAAATAGCCGCAGGTCCGGAGACCTCCTTGCACCTGGCGCCTATTCGCTCCACTCCAATCCGAAACTCGGGGGGAAAGCTCTGTGGAACCCACACGGTGACATCCTTGTTTTTTTCGAGGAAGCTTGAGAGCCCGCCGGTATGGTCCCCGTGGATATGGGACAGGACCACGGCATTAATGCTGGAGGGACTGATCTTCAGCTTTGCCATGTTTTCGAGCAGGAGCTCACCCCTGCCTCCCGTATCGAAAAGGATGACATGGTCGTCAACCTCGACAACGCACCCGAAGCCCCACCCGGTGACCAGGCCGGGATCATGTGCGTAATTATCATAAACCGTGGTTAAAACGACCCGGTCCGCTGGCTTAAGTCTGACGCCTTCATTCATCGAACCCTCCGTTCTTTCTCCGACCGAGACACCGAAGATCGCGACTGAAGTAAAAAACAGGGCTGCCAGATTGATTGCCGGGATGTTCGGCGAGTCAGTTTTTATTCCATGTCTCATAATTATTAACCGGCGCCGGCCTGTTGATGCATGTAAAGCTTTGGGCAGCCCAGGCACGGCCTTGACACATCCCTCTTGAAAAAGGACTCCCTGAAAGTCGCGTAACCCTTTTTCCGCCAGATAACGTGGAGGGGCTCGGCATTAACGTTCCCGAATGCCAGTCCGTGAACGGGCTCTTTATTCAATTCTTTCGAGGTGTCTTCCTCGACTCGATTCACCGTAAAACATGAGGCTTCTGTAACCGGGAGGCTGGTGAATACGCAGGGGGACACCGAGCCGTCCGAGGATATGAACAGGGCCTCCCGCGGCTTCTCGGTGCAGGAGAGGCGCCGCGGTCCGGGAGAGGATATCTGGTAATAGACCTCGCCCCCGGCTCTCGCTGACTCCCTGGAAACCTCCTCGATAAGGCTCGTGATCTCGTTAAACTCGGACTTACTGGCTGGCATGATCGCCTCTCCTTTCAACTCCTCCGCTGGTATGAAATCAAGGGTGCTTATCACCACCTGGCTTACGCCGGTCCCTGAAGTCAGCGAAGGCAAAGCCCGGAGATCATCGATCCCTGAGCGCAGGAGCAGATAAGCTATATGAATGTCCGGATTGGAACGGCCGCTTTGCTCTTTGGCCCTGCCGACAAGTTCTATGGCGTGCATGACTTTCTCAATTTCAGCGCCTTTTCTGAAGCGGTCATTGAGAGCCGTGGCCCCGGCGAGCGAAAACGCCAGTATATCAATGCCGGTTTCAACCATTCGTGCTGCCGAGTCTTGGTTTATGAGCGTCCCGTTGGTGGCGGTGCCCACTTTTATCCCGCTTTTCTTTGCCATCTTCACCATCTCGAAGAAATGCGGGCTCATGAGCGGCTCTCCCCATCCCTGGAGGAAGACGAGTCCGGTTTTAGGAAAAAGGGGCGCCAGCTTTTCAAAGGTCGAGACCGGGAGGTGCCGGTCCAGCCAGTTGTCCTTATAAACCGTGCGCGGACAATAGACGCAGGATGCGTTACAAAAGCTCGTGACCTCGATCTGAATCCACTCGAGGCGCGGCATGAGAAAACGGCTGATCCTCTCAACAAGTCCATGCAAGCTCATTGGCAAGACATTGTTACTCGCAGGGCTTCTTTTCGCAAGGCGTGTCCCTGCCGCAGCACGTATTTTCCCGGCCGCAGTCGGGTTGCGTCCTTTTATAGTCGGTGGCGTAAAAGCCCCTCCCCTTCAGGATGAACGATGCGCCCTGGCTGATAAGGCGCTTGACGGTCCCCCCGCACTCCGGGCACACCTTTACCGGGTCCTCGGTAATGCCCTGGAAACTCTCAAATCGGTGCCCGCATCCATCGCATCCATACTCGTATGTCGGCATTCTTTCTTCCTTTACCGCTCGTTCCGGCAAATTTTTTTATCTTTGCTCAGGGAAATTTTATTCACGAGTTTACTCCAGGCTGACACTAAAATCGCCGTAGCCGTGGACAGGACCGCTGCGCCGGCCACGCCGCCGGCGCATCCCGGCTGGCCGCAGAAAGGGCAGACCATTCCGCCCGAGAGCCCGAACACCGCTGCCCAGGAACCACAAAACCTGAGGAGCATGGTCCTCCAGGGTGTCTTTCCGGGCCGCCCGGGCATCCGGGTCGAATCTTCAGAGCTTTTTTCATGCGGGTTGTTTTTCAATGAGCTCTCTCCGGCAAACAAGAGCGGGAACACGATGTCGGAGGTGCAGCACGGCGCCCACACGGCGAGGAAAAGAAAAACCGCCACCAGCCCGATCATCATGAGGTCGAAGCCCGCTCCCAGGGCCATAGTCATATGGGAGAGCGAGGCCCAGGTGCTGAGCAGCACGTGGCCTGCATGGGGGAACTTTGTGTGCGGCCGGTAATAGGCCAGTGCGATGCCGATTATTGCCATGGGGTTCACCAGCCACCACTTCTCGATCACCCCGATATGAAGCCCCTTGTTGGGAAGGCCCAGCAGACTCTCCCCCAGGTAGGGTATGATGCAGTCGCTTATGGTGGCGATGCCAATGCAGCCAAAGTAGCCGATGAGCGCGGTCTTTACTATCCCGCGGCCGCCGTGGAGCCGGTATATCCCGGCGGTCACCAGGGCGCTCAAGAGCACGTGGAACGGGTGCAGCGTCCAGAACGCGTAGCCGGATACGGTCCTCGGGACCTCCAGAACAACCACCAGGAACATCAGGACAATGCCGGTCAAGGCGCCGAAAACCGTGAAGGGCACGTGAGACTTGAGCTCTCCGGCTATTGTCCTTATGGAGATCATGGCAAGGTGATCGCCCCCTCGGGACATACGTCTACGCATGCCCCGCACATTGTGCACTCGAGTTCATTAACCCTGGCCTTGCCGCGCTGCAAGCTGATGGCGTCGGTCGGGCACACCTCCACGCATTCCCCGCAGCCGGTGCAGAGGTCGGGGTTCACCAGGGCCGCGGTCCTGGTGGGCGCTTTCCCCTCGAGCTTCTGAAGCCGCTTTTGTATTTCCTCCAGTTGCCGGGCCAGGGTCTCGGCCTGCTCCTTGAGAACGGCGCGTTCATCTTGCCGGGATGATGGACCGGCGGGCTGGGGCGGTGCTTGTCCCGGACCGGGATATCCTCCCATGCCGCCTCCCATGCCTCTACCCATTCCCCCGCCCATACCCATTCCTCTGCCCATGCCGCCTCCCATTCCTCTGCCCATGCCCATTCCGCGGCCCATCCCCATGCCCCGTCCGCGGCCGAATGCAGGTGACTGGGCCCCTCCAGGGGCTCCTGCACCCATGCCGAAATGGCTTGTCACGCTGGGCTCTTCCGCGGATGAATACATCCCTTTCTTGAAGTTTTCCACCACATCTCTAACGGTCCCCGAGTTGCCCACCATGATCTCGATGCCAGCGGCGGACAGGGTCTGGTACGCATTGGGCCCGCAGTTTCCGGTAAGCACGTAATTCACTCCCTTCTCCGACATGAGCTGCGCCGACTGAATCCCGGCGCCGCCTCCCAGGGACACGTTGGGGTTCTCGACGGCCTCGAACGTAAGGTCCTCGGTCTCCACCACCAGGAAATACGGACAACGGCCGAACCTGGGATCAACCGGGGAGTCCAATGATGGCCCTTCAGCGCTCACTGCAATTTTCATAAAAGTCATACCCTCCTTAACGGAGAACATCAGGGCCGCATAGCCCCTGCGGTCTCCGCGCATGCGAGTGTCTGCAAGCTCTTTTTTTTACAGCTTTATTAAGTCTCTTCTGCCTTTGCCTCCAGCTCTTCGATCCGCTTGCGAATGCCGTCCAGGGCGTCCTCGAAGTACTCGGCCTGCCCTTTTAGGGTCTCGGTCTCCTGCTCCCTGGTCATAGCCGGTGCAAACCCTGCTTGCGCGCCCTGTCATCGGTCCCGGCCCTGCCGGGCCTGTCCTGTCTCCCCAAGGCATAGCTTTTTACCTCCTTTCCGCATCAGGGTGAACCCTGGTCAACGTGGTTTTACATTTCGGGCAAACCTGCTGGTTGCAGGGCTGCCCAGCCACGTGCGGGACCTCGTACCCGCAGATCAAGCACCTGCACACACCGCCCGGTCCCGCTCCCAAAGGGTCTCCTTGTCCGCCGTCCCAATTGCCGTCCCGTGGCGGACCACTGTCTTTATTGAATCCCTCGGGCATCTCAGCTTCCTTTGCATCCCTCTTCGATGTCAGCCCGGCTTTCTCACGCGGCGCCTGAAGCGTCGTCCCCGGTCGCTACAGCCGGGCATCAAAAACAAGTCCT
>CAZYTX010000085.1:0-2811 GCA_964650485.1 uncultured bacterium
TTCCCCCTGGTGATGTGCTCGACCGGGTTGCAGCATGACTCCGGGGACGTGCACAAGCCCATGCGGGCGCTGTACCTGGAGGATTACAAGCAGTTCAAGGGGGATTACGAGACCGCGCCCTTCATGGTGCGGGTGATGAAGCTAATAGGCGACACCGCTTGGAAGGGCAAGATTGCGCTCCTGGAGGCTGACTGGGAGCGGTTCGGCGGGCTCATGAACGAGAACCACCGGCTGGTGGACGAGATGATGCGCTACTGCGGCTTCACCGAGGGCGCGGGCGAGGCCAACAACCGCATGATCCGGGCAGGCATGGACGCGGGGGCCCTGGGGGCCAAGCTCACCGGCGCCGGGGGCGGCGGCTCGGTCTTCATGATGACCCGGCCGGGCGACGAAGAGAGGGTGGCGGATGAGCTGAGAGCGGCCCTGCAAAAGCACGGCTACGACCAGGGCAGGGTGTTCATCCCATCCATTGTCAGCCAGGGCGGAGTGGTGCTGGAGCAAGACCGCGGGCGGGCTTAAATTTAAAGAGAGGTTAAAAAGTGCGATTGTGGAACAGGCTATGGTAGGATATTATAATAATGTAGATAGCGAGGCGGAAATCATAGACAGGTAAGTCGTGGAAAGAATAAGAATATCCCTTGCTGCCGCTTTGGATCGGGGAGCTTTGCTCCGAATGCAATCTTGGAAAAAGCGATCTTGAATGATTTGTCAGGTTCAGAATCTACTTGACTGCCTAGAAGTGCAAAAAGAGTACGAATTTGAGCCTTTGGTCAGCAGCGAGCGTAATTCCTTGAAGCTCGAACTTGCCGTGTAAAAATGATCGAGATTCCCATAACGGTAGTGGTGCTTGCCGCGGGCAGGGGCACGCGGCTGGGGAGCTTGCGGTTCGAGCACTCCAAGGCCATGACCCCCATCCTGGGGGTGCCGGTGGTGCAGCGGGTGGTCGAGGGCTTTGCATCGGTGGGGTGCAGGGAGTTCGTGGCTGTGACAAGCCCTGACGACGAGCAGCTAATCTCCTGGGCAGAGGGTTTCAGGCCGGACAGGATAGAGATCAAGCTGGCTTTCCAGGAGCAGAGAAAGGGCACGGCCCACGCGCTGTGGAAGGCAAGGCCCTATATTCACCAGGACTTCGCGCTCACCTCGTGCGACAACATCTTCCCGGAGCAGCATTTGTCCACGCTTATCACCGCGCACCTCGCGCACCAGCCGCCCGCGGTGCTGACAACCGCGGACTTCGGGCCCAAAGACCTGGACCGCTCCGCTGGTGTCAGGCTGCGCGGAAACATGGTGCACGAGATCAAGGAGAAGCCGGGCCGGGACTCCACCGGCTGGGACGCTATATCCAAGTTCCTCTACGTGTTCAGGAAGGACTTCGCGGACTGCCTGGACGCGGTGGGCAGGTCTCCCCGGGGCGAGTACGAGCTCCAGGACGCGATCACGCTTTTCATGGACATGTCGGACGAGTTCTGCCGCGCAATCAAGGCGGGTGAGTTCCTGCATCTCACATCCACTGAGGACCTGCTGGCCATGCACCGCTATTACCTGGACCACAACAGGAGATGCATAATTCATCCCAGCGCCAAGGTGGAGCAGGGTGTAACCATGGTCCACCCGGTCATGGTGGACAGGGACGCGAGAGTTTATGAGGGCTGCGTGCTCGGGCCTTACCTGTACGTGGGCAGGGGCGCCGAGGTCGGACAAGGCGCCCGGGCAAAGAACTCCGTAATATACCCCGGGGCATCCCTGGCAGCAGGCCAGGAGGTCAAGGACTCCATAGTGGCGTGAACCCGGCGGGTGCTCCGGTCCAGGCTGTTAAAATTATTTATTGTCAATAGGTTGGCCCGTACATAGAAAAAGGCGATTTCTACTTGACAAAAATTAGCAGTCTGTTACAATTTGCAACAAATTAGACGGAGGATGGATAGAACGGGAAAGTGGAGGTACTGGCCTATATGGCCGTTAAACATACAGTGTAGGATGACATCGCCAGGTTCATTCAAAAAGAAGGAGGCTAGACATGGAGGAGCATCGGAAAGCGTATGGCTCCTCGTTCCATATCTGGAGGTTGTTAGCTTTTTGTGCGTAAGTATCGAAATCTTGCCCGGGAAACCGAGGTCTAGTCCTTTTGAACGAAGCCGGGACGGGATAGCCCAAGGCATGGCATACCGCCTCTTTGACTTTCTTTGAGCGCGTACGCAATCGAGAACTTTCTGAGAAATTGAACCGCAATCATGTCCGCGTCTCTAAGGAACGTATTTGCGAGACTCCAGGAACCCTTCAAACGGTTTCGTCTTTTGGCGGGAGTGTGCCGGTTCCCGCCCCTGCGGGTTTATGCTTTAGGGTGAAGAGCTTTTTGACATCTTCCACGATAAGGTAGAGACACGGCACCAACAGGAGGATGATCATGGTTGAAAACAATATGCCGAAGCCCAAAGACACGGCCATGGGTATCATCATCTGGGCCTGGATGGAGGTCTCGAAGATCATGGGCGAGAGTCCCAGGAAGGTGGTGAAGGTCGTCAAGATGACGGGCCGGAACCTCTGATGGCCGGCATCGAGAGCGGAGTGGAAGATGCCCGTGCCTTCGCGCCTTTTCTGGTTGGCGAAGTCGATCAGTATGAGGCTGTCGTTTATGACCACGCCGGAGAGCGCGGCAATCCCCATGAAGCTCACGATGCCGAAGTTGAACCCCATTATGATGTGTCCGATCAGCGCGCCGATCATGCCGAACGGGATAGCGGTCATTATTATTACAGGCTGGATGTAGCTTCTAAAGACAAACCCCAGGAGCACGAATATGATTATAAGGGC
>CAZYTX010000086.1:0-2741 GCA_964650485.1 uncultured bacterium
TAGCTAGGAGATATGCCAGCCACCGCGGCGATGCGGGCGAGGCTCAAAGGCGAGCGGAAGTTGTCGTCCATGAAGCGGCGGGCGGTCTCCAGCGGGTCTTCCTGTTGATCAAAGAGCGCATTCCTCTGAGCCGATGCGCTCTTTTGCCAGGAGCTCATATAGGACGCCCCCGGGGGAGTATCCGTGGACCAATGTTGCACCGGCATGCCCTTGTCCCCGGCCCCCGGATCGCTATCGCGGTGAAAGCCCTCCTCCAGGTAAATCACCGGGATGTCTTTGATCTTCCTGATGCGCTTTGTCAGCAGGGGGGTGGCATGGGAAGGGACCGAGTCAAGGATCACCATGCTGGGGTCCTCCTCTTTGACCCGCTCTGACAGGTCCTCCCAGTTAAACGCCATGCAGTACTCCGCGCCGCAGGCGCCAACACCGGCGCACTCTCTCCTGCCATGTGGACGGTAAATAAGCACCTTTGTCATTTTTCCCCTCTCCCTCGATCTAATATACTACGTTTATATAGCAAATGCAAATCGGCTGAAAAATGCCGGGGACGGCTTGATTCCAGGCCCTGGATTTACTAGTGTGGGATGGACTGAACCGCGGCGGGGAAGCCTGGAGAAGGAGAGTATAGAGATGGTGAACGTGGTTGAGAGGATAGACGACCTGGTGCCTGTGAGGCGTGTGCTGATGAGCGTCTCCGACAAGTCGGGCCTGGACCGCTTCATCCCGGCCCTTGTAGAGAGCTGCCCGAGGCTCAAGATCATATCCACTGGCGGCACCTACTCTCGCATCCGCGAGCTCCTGGGCAAAAAGGCCGCGGGCAAGCTGGTCCGGGTCTCGGACTACACCGGACAGCCCGAGACCCAGGGCGGGCTGGTAAAGACCCTGGACTTCAAGGTCTACCTGGGACTTTTGACCGAGACCTACAACACGTCTCACAAATCCGACTTGAAGCGCACCGGCGCGGACCCCATTGACATGGTGGTGGCAAACCTCTACCCCTTCCAGAAGACCGTGGCCAGGAAGGGGGGCACCGTGGAGCAGGCCCGGGCCAACATTGACATAGGAGGGCCCACCATGGTCAGGGCCGCGGCCAAGAACTTCCTCCGGGTGGCGAGCGTCACCGACCCCTCGGACTACGACAGGGTCATAAAGGAGCTCGAAAAGGGGGGAGGCAAAACCACCCTAAAGCTCCGCTTCGAGCTGGCCAAGAAAGCCTTCCAGCATACCGCGGATTACGACCGGGCCATCTCGGAGTTCCTGGCCGGCCGCACCTATGCAAACGCCAAAAAGGCATACCCGAGGATAGACTGACCCCGATCAAGGAGGAGACCGCATGGCCGAAGACTTAAAGAAGATGTACCGCACTATACGGGGGGACCACTTCCCTCCCCGCATGGAGATATCATTCGACAGCGGCAAGAAGAAGCAGACCCTGGTGTACGAGAAGGCGGGCTGGGAGGTCTCTGGAGAGTTGAAAGGTCTTCGCTACGGCGAGAACCCCTCACAGGAGGCCGCCCTTTACCGGCTGGTGAACGGCAACCTGGTGCTGGGAGAGGTCGAGATGATAAAGCCCGGCAGGTACCTGGCCTCGGACGTTACCCTGCTCCAGTCAGGGAAGCACCCCGGAAAGATAAACCTCACCGACGTGGACGCGGCCCTGAACATCCTCCGTTACTTCACCGACCGGCCAACCGCGGTCATCATAAAGCACAACAACCCCTGCGGGGTGGCCAGGGCAAGGACATTGAAGAACGCCTACATAAAGGCCGACCTGGCCGACAGGATCGCGGCCTTCGGGGGGGCCATCGCATTGAACCGGGCCTGCGACAAGGCCACGGCAGGCGAGATCGTAAAGCGCTACGCCGAGGTGGTGGCCGCGCCCGAGTACAACCCCGGGGTCATGGACATCCTGGCAAAGAAAAAGAACCTCCGGGTCATGAGGATAAAGAACATGGACAATCTGGCCGCGTTCGTGGCATCTCCCGTGCTCGAGTTCAAGTCCCTGGTTGACGGCGGTCAGGTGGTGCAGTGGTCATACCTGCCCGGGGCGCGCAAAGCCTCGGACTTCCGACTGGCCGAGTGCGAGTACAAGGGGGTGGTCTACAAGGTGCACAGGAGGCCCACCAAAAAGGAGAAGGACGACATAGTCTTCGGCTGGCTGGTCGAGTCGGGCGTGACCTCCAACTCGGTCATTTACGTAAAGGACCAGACAACCATTGGCATCGGAACAGGCGAACAGGACCGGGTGGGCGTGGCAGAGATAGCGCGCGACAAGGCATACCGGAAGCTAGCGGACAGGCTCTGCTTCGAGAAACTGGGCGTGCCCTTCAACACCCTGGAGAACGCCAAGCAGAGACGTAAGTTCGAGCGGCTTGCCGCACAGATGAGAGGGGGCCTCCCGGGCTCGGTCATGGTATCCGACGCATTCTTCCCCTTCCGCGACGGGGTCGAGGTCGGACTGCGCGAGGGCGTAAAGGCCGTGGTGCAGCCGGGCGGGAGCGAGCGAGACTTCGAGTCCATACAGGCGGTGAACGAGCACGACGCCACCATGGTCTTCACAGGGGAGAGGAGCTTCAAGCACTAGCCGCGGCAAGTTCGGGAAAAACGGTTTTTTCGAAGCCATAGATGGACCATCCAGGGGAGTCTTAATTTAGGATCATGAAGGATGTTTTCAGATGAGCCTTACAGTAACTTCTCAATAACTCCGGGCACGGCCTGCTAAGAAAAAATCTTCCGATCCC
>CAZYTX010000087.1:0-2073 GCA_964650485.1 uncultured bacterium
AAAGAAGCGCCGTGCAGGGAGCCGGGGCGATATGGTTCCAAGTACTACTTGGTGGAGGATAGGGGATTCGAACCCCCGACCTCCGCGTTGCGAACGCGGCGCTCTCCCAGCTGAGCTAATCCCCCCTACCAATAGCCGGGCTTGCTAAAAGCCCTGACAATGGATTTAAACATAAACATGCGCAGGGTTCAACCCTGCTCCGGAAAAAAAGCCTTCCCAGCAGCTTCTTGCTCGCAGGCAAAGGTCTTATCAATGACCCGGCTCGATGTGCGCGGTGTCGTTGGCGGTGAGGAGCATGGAGTTCAGGGGACGGATGCGCATCCTGGTGATGGAGCAGTTCTTAAGGGGAAAGTCGCAGTCTTTTGAGAAGTCGCGGCTCGAGTGCTTCCTGGCCGCGGCCACGATGATGCGCTCGAGTATGCCGAGGTGCGAGACCACCACGCACCTGGGCAGGCCGGAGTGCAGTATCTCATGAAGCGCCCTTTCAGCCCGCAGGTCCACCTCTTCGTCCGTCTCCGCGCCGGGCAGCAGGTGGTGAAAAGGAACCCCCTCTTCCATCCGACGGGGCAAAGAGGGTATCATCTCGATGAGCTCCTCCCCGGAAAGCCCCTCGCACTCGCCCAGGTCGAACTCCACCAACTCGTCCAGGATGACGACCTCAGCGTTGTGGGGCCTGTTAATAATCTGGGCGGTCTCGCTGGCCCGGGCAAGGGGGCTGGTATAGATGCGAAAGGGCTTGAAGTCAAGGAGGGCGTCCGCGGTCCTTATTGCCTGCTCGCGGCCGACGTTGCTTAGGGGCGAGTCTGTCCGGCCCTGGATAAGACCTTGGGCGTTGGCCTCGGACTGCCCGTGCCGCAGTAGTACAATGTCCATGCTGAAATTCTCCTTGACTGTCAACCCAAATTCAAATAGGCTTTAGTGCGGTTGAATAACGCTCGTTACAACTAACTTGGAGACCGGTGCTCCGGGAAAGGAGAAAAATATCATGCTGGAAGGAAAGGTGGCGGTCATAACAGGGGCGGGCCGCGGGATCGGCAAGGAGATCGCTCTTCTCATGGCAGGCAAAGGCGCCAAGGTCGTGGTCAACGACCCCGGCGTGGACGAGTCCGGGGAAGGCGGCGACGTGAAGGTCGCGGACCAGGTGGCGAGCGAGATCAAGGAGCAGGGCGGCGATGCCGCGGCCAACTACGAGTCGGTGGGTTCCTGGCAAGGAGGCCGGAACATCATAAACACCGCGCTCGACAGCTTCGGAAGGATTGACATAGTGGTGAACAACGCCGGGATACTGCGGGACCGCATACTCTTCAAGATGAGCGAGCAGGAGTGGGACGGCGTTCTCAAGACCCACCTCTACGGGGCATTCTTTTGCAGCAGGGCCGCGGCCCCTCATTTCCGAGAGCAGAAGTGGGGCAGGCTCGTGCATTTCACATCCACCGCGGGGCTAATCGGCAACGTGGGCCAGGCCAACTACGCATCGGCAAAGCTAGGGATAGTGGCCCTGTCAAGAAGCTGCGCACTGGACCTCGCACGATACAACGTGACCTCGAACTGCATAGCGCCGTTCGCATGGACCAGGCTCATCGCAACCATTCCAACCGACGACCCCGAGCAGGAAAAGAAGGTGGAGAAGATAAAGAAGATGACCCCAGCGGACATCGCGCCGCTCGCGGTCTTCCTGGCATCGGAGGCCGCGCAGAACATCACCAGCCAGGTGTTCGGGGTGCGCGGCAAGGAGATATTCCTCTTCTCCCAGCCCAGGATCGTAAGGTCTGTCCACGACAGCGAGGGGTGGACACCGGAGAAGGTGGGGGAGATGCTGGAGCCCACCATGGCCACCCATTTCCATCCCCTGGACTACTCGGGCAAGTACATATCCTGGGACCCGCTGGTGTGAGGGTTACTCAGGAAACCCCCCGGTGACATCGCGAAATATTTAGATTAGAAATATCTAATGCCGCCCATGGAAAGCGCCGAGCAGATAATCGAGGAGCACAAAAGCGGGGGCGACTTTGTCGAGGTCGAAGGCCTGAAGATCTTTTACCGGCGCGCGGGCCAAGGCGACCTCCCTCTAGT